>NZ_JBKGGV010000009.1:0-268847 GCF_052041965.1 Pseudomonas sp. SMSB3
AGGACCCGTTTTTGTCTTTTTTTCCTTTCCCCCCCCTTCCCCCCCCCCGGCGCCCTTGAAGACCTGCCCGTCGAGGACCTTGTGAAAGCGCGGCGCGCCGCCCATGCCAAGGGCCTTGACTGCGATCGCCGCGCTGTAGCCGCCGCCCGCTGCCGGGACCATTGCCGATACCGCTTCGTGGTGGGGGAATTCTCTACGTGCCATGTTGCTTTCCGAGACAGGAGCGAAGGGCGGCATTCTAACCGTGATCAATCGAAGGTATGCAAGTCGAGACTGCTGACGACCCTGGCCTGGACCAGCTCGCCGAATACCTCCAGCGTCGGCGAGGCGAAATAACCACGCATCGCCTGCTGGTCCTGCCAGCTGCCGCTGAGCAGCCACAGGTCGGCGTCAGCCTGGGAGCGTTGGACGGTGAAGCCCAGGCACCCGGGGGTGCGCAACGAGGGTTCCAGCAGATCCCGCAGGCGTGCCCCGAGTTCCGCCGAGCAGTATTCGACTAGCGCCGCGCATTGCCCAAACCTATGCTGCGTCGGTCAGCAGAGGAAAGCCATCATGACCACCGCCCCGTCCATCGATCCGACCCTGGAGCAGCAGCGCCTGGAGCTTGCCGAGTTGATTGCCCGGCACGCCGGCGAGCCGCATGGCCCGGCCTCGGCCATCGCGGATCTGTACTTGGTGCGCTACACCGAAAACGTGCGTTCGGTGCCGACACTGGCGCAACCGGCGCTGTGCATCCTGGCCCAGGGCAGCAAGAGTCTGTTTCTGGGTGACGAGCAATATGCCTACGATCCTCTGCACTATATGGTGGTGTCGGTGACCCTGCCGCTGAGCGGCGTGCGCCTGGATGCCAGCCCGCAGAATCCCAGTCTTGGCCTGCGCATGGACCTCGACCCTGCCGAGATCAGCCAGTTGATCGCCGAGAGCGGGCCGATGCTGGTACCCAATCGGCCATCGGGTCGTGGCCTGTATGTCGACCGGACCGATGCGGCGTTGCTCGACGCCCTGTTGCGCTTGCTGCGCCTGCTGGACACCCCGCGCGACATCGCCATGCTTGCGCCGTTGTTTCGCCGTGAAATCCTCTACCGTATGCTGCGCGGGCCACAGGGCCATCGGCTGTACGAGATCGCCCTGGCCAATAGTCAGACCCATCGCGTCTGCCAGGCCATCACTTGGCTTAACACCCACTATCAGCAGCCGCTGCGCATCGAGGACCTGGCGCGGGAGGTCAACCTCAGCGCCTCGACCCTGCATCACCGCTTCAAGGCCGTGACGTCGATGAGCCCGTTGCAGTACCAGAAGCAGTTGCGCCTGCAGGAAGCCCGACGCCTGATGCTCAACGATGGCCTGGAGGCAGCGGTGGCGGCCTATCGGGTCGGTTATGAAAGCCCTTCACAGTTCAGCCGCGAATACAGCCGGCTGTACGGCGCACCGCCGATCCGCGACGTCGCCAGGTTGCGCGCTACTGCGGGCTAGTGCCGGCGTTCCATTGCTGCTGATCGATCTGGATCAAGGTCGGCCCGTGGCGCTCCAGCGCCTGGCCCAAGGCTGCCTGCAACTGCGCAACGTCTGCCACAGCCTGGGCTGCAGCGCCAAGGGCGCGGGCCACGCCGATGAAGTCGGGCGTATGGATATCCACGCCGATTGGCGTAACGGCGCGGTTGACCATGTAGCGCTTGATCTCCTCATACCCTTGGTTGTTCCACAACAGTACGATCAGCGGCACCTGCGCCTCCACCGCGCTGGCCAGTTCTGGCAGGGTGAACTGCAAGCCGCCGTCGCCGATCAGGCACACGCAGGGTACACGTTCACTGGCCCGTTCGGCGCTGCCCAACCACGCCCCCATGGCGGCCGGCAAGGCATAGCCCAGAGTGCCGTAGCCGGTCGAGGCATTGAACCAGCGACGCGGCGCCGGCATGTCCAGGGTGAGGTTGCCGGTGTATACAGGCTGCGTCGAATCGCCCACCAGCACGGCATTGGGCAGGCGTTGCAGCAAGGCTTGCAGCAAGCGGGTCTGGCTCAGCATCTGGGGGTCCCAGCTTGCCGCGAGGGTGGCGCGCAAGCGCTGCACGCGGGCGCTGCCCCAGCCTGCTTGGTGGCGCGGCTGCGCCCGCTTGCCCAGCGCCTCGAGCAATGCCTCGGTGCCCAGCCTGGCGTCGGCGACCAGGGCCAGCTGCGGCAGGTAGTTGCGTACGGTCTGGTCCGGGTCGATGTCGATGCGCAACAAGCTGCCGGGGATCTTGAAGCCGCCTTTGAACGTTACGTCGTAGTCGGTTTCAGCCAGTTCGGTGCCGATGGCCAGGACCAGGTCGGCTTCTTCGACCAGCTCACGGGTCGCCGCCAGCGACTGGGTCGAGCCGATCAGCAGCGGATGCCCGGCCGGCAGCAGCCCTTTGCCATTGATGGTCAGCGCCACCGGTGCCTGCAGGTGCTCGGCCAGCTGCGTCAGTGCAGCAGCGGCGCCCAGCGCTCCACCGCCTGCCAGGATCAGGGGCCGGCGTGCCGTGGCCAAGCGCTCGGCCATGCCGGCAATGGCATCCGGCGCAGCGCCGGCGCGGCTGCTGCGCACTGGGCGGCCGGGCAGCAGGTGATCGGCGGGTTCAACCAGCACATCCAGCGGGATCTCGAGGTGTACCGGGCGCGGCCGCGCGCCGTCGAATACCGCAAATGCCCGCGCCAGCAGTTGTGGCAAGTCATCCGCGCTCATCAAGGTCTGGGAAAACGCTGCCACTCCCGCTACCAATGCTGCCTGATTAGGCAACTCGTGCAGCTTGCCACGGCCACCGCCCAGTTGATCACGCGATTGCACACTCGATATCACCAGCATCGGGATCGAGTCGGCGTACGCCTGCCCCATCGCCGTGGTGATGTTGGTCATGCCAGGGCCGGTGATGATGAAGCACACGCCAGGCTTGCCGCGGGTGCGCGCATAACCGTCAGCCATGAAGCCTGCGCCTTGCTCATGGCGCGGCGTGATATGCCGAATGGACGAGTCCGCCAGGCCCCGGTACAGCTCCACCGTGTGCACGCCGGGGATGCCAAAGACATGGTCCACACCATAGCCTTCAAGGAGTTTGACCAGTACCTCACCGCAAGTTGCCATCGCTGTCACCGTCATTCTTCGTGGGGATCAGCCGCTATTGGATCCGCCACAGGGGTATCGTCACAATGCAAATAAACACATACTTGCCATGTCTTCAGCTCATGGCTGCCAGCGATGAAACGCCTCCCGCCCCTGCCCGCTCTGCATACCTTTCTGGTCACCGCCCAGCACTGCAATTTCACCCGCGCCGGGCGGCAACTGCATATCACCCAGGGCGCAGTGAGCCGGCAGATTGCAGCGCTCGAGCAACACCTGGGCTACCCGCTGTTTCAGCGCCAGGCCCGCGGCCTGAGCCTGACCCGCGAAGGTCAGGACTGGCTGCCACGGGTACAGCAGATCTTCGCACTGGTCGAGCAAGGCGTGCGTGAAGTCGGCGCGGGTAAAACGACCTTGCAGCTCAAGGCACCGACCTGTGTCATGCGTTGGTTGCTGCCACGGCTGATGGAGTGGCAAGCGCTGCGCCCCGACGTGCCGGTGGAGCTGACGACCACGGTCCAACACGGCGTGGATTTTCGTCGTGAGGGGTTCGACGCCGCGGTGATCTACGCTGACAAACCCGCTCCCGGGCTGGAAGTGCGCGAGCTGTTCGCTGAACAACTGACGCCGGTCTGCGCCCCCTCGCTACGCGATGGGCCGAACCCGCTGCGCCACGTGCACGACCTGGCCGGACACATGCTGCTGCACCCCTCGCGCGACGAGCATGACTGGCAGTCGTGGCTGCGGGCCGCCGGTGGGGCGCTGGCAGCGCAAGGGCCCAAGCAGCACTTCGAAACCCTGGACATGGCGATGGCCATGGCCTCCCAGGGCACTGGCGTGGCGATCGGCGACTGGGCGTTGATCGGTGACGATTTGCAAGCCGGGCGGCTGTGCATGCCATTCCCGTTGAAGGTGCCGACCGGCAAAGGCTATTACCTGGTGAACCCGAGCAAAGGCCCAGCGCCGGCACTGCTTGAACTGCTTGACTGGCTGCAGCAGTGCGCAACCGCTGAGCAATGATCGTCCGCCAGGACTATGCTCAAGGGTGTCACCTGGCGCGGTAGAGGGAGGTGGGCAGCATGGGCATCCGATCCAGACGAATCACCCTGGCCATGGCATTGATCGCAGTCGCTGCGCTGTATGGCTCGGCGTGCTGGCGCGCCGAGCTGCTGCGCAGTCAACCCAGCGCGGCGCACAGTTGCCTGCAGGCGCACTGCGTGCCACATACCGCCACCTTGAGCGCCGTGCGTTAGCCCGACAGGTGGCTGGTCACTCTTCGACGCTCATGTATTCCTTGGCCCAGCGAATGTAATCCTCGGGCTGGGTGTAGGTGTGCGACAGTTCAGTGGCGCTGAGGTTTTCCGACTTGTTCTGCTGACCGCGTTGCAGGCGCAGGCAGTCGTAGGTGGCCTTGATCGCGGCGAAATAGGCGGCGTGACCATCGACCACGATGCGCACGCCCAAGCGTGCCAGTCGCTCATCATCACGCAGATTGGGGTTGGCGTAGGTCACCAGCATCAGTGGCACGCTCAGGTGTTCGGCGATCTGCTCGAGGTGCTCGAAATCCTTGACCCCGACCATGCAGATACCGTCGGCACCGGCTTTCTGGTAGCTCTGGGTGCGCACGATGATCTCTTCGGTGCTGAGCACGCCCGCATTGGTGCGAGCGATGATCGACAGCGACGAGTCGACGCGTGCTTCCAAGGCTGCGCGAATCTTGCCCACGCCCTCCTCGACCGAAATCAGGTCGGTGGACTTACGCCCGAATTGCGCCGGCAGCAGTGTGTCTTCGATGGTCAGGGCAGCGACGCCCGCGCGTTCGAGCTCGATGACTGTACGCATGACGTTGAGCGCGTTGCCATAGCCGTGGTCGGCGTCGGCCAGCACCGGCAACTGCGCCACGCGGCCAATGCGGGTGGCCTGTTCGACGAACTCGCTCAGGGTAATGAGCGCAAAGTCCGGCGCGGCCAGCACCTGCAAGGACGCCACCGAGCCGCCGAGGATGCCGACTTCGAAGCCGAGGTCGGCTGCGATCCGCGCCGACATGGGGTCGAACACCGACGCTGTGTGATAACAGGAACCAGAAGCGAGCAGCTCGCGGAAGGCAAAACGCAGATCTTGGTGGGAAGCCTTGGGCATGATCACTCCGCTTATGAAATGTAGAAATTGAACGGTTGCTACCGACCCCTGAATCGGGTCTACCTGACCTGTTCCAACCGTCGCCATCTGGGCGGTCATGCTCGACATGCAGGCAGAGGAATAAAAGGTGTGGGAGACAGCGCTGCGAAAAACCTGCGGCAATTTGCTGCACCAGCATGGTGCAGGCCGCGATTTACAACCGCTGTGGCATACCAACGATATCACGCGGCCATGTTGCCATGGATGAATGCGCCAATGCCGATCTTGCATAGGGGATGCAGATAGTACATAGGAAGCTACCTAACTCGGGTTACACTTCGCGTACTTCGCGCGATTGGCTTTGCGCCGACGCAGTGCTCTCTACAAGGTATCGTTCGTGACAGCCGCCCTTCCCCCACCTGCCCTGCGCAGCGTCCTGACCGCCCTGATGCTGGCGATTTTCCTGGGCGCGCTCGACCAGACCATCGTCGCGGTATCGCTGCCGGCCATCTCGGCGCAATTCAACGACGTTGGTCAGCTGGCGTGGGTGATTTCCGGCTATATGGTGGCGATGACGGTAGCGGTGCCTGTCTACGGCAAGCTCGGTGACCTGTACGGGCGCAGGCGCATGATCCTCACCGGCATCGCTGTGTTCACCCTTGCATCGATCGCCTGCGCGCTGGCCCAGGACATGCAGCAGTTGGTGGTTGCGCGGGTCATCCAGGGCATCGGTGCCGGCGGCATGGTGTCAGTGAGCCAGGCGATCATCGGCGACTTCGTGCCACCGCGCGAGCGCGGCCGCTACCAGGGCTATTTCAGCAGCATGTACGCCGTGGCCAGCGTCGCCGGGCCGGTGCTGGGCGGTTGGCTGACCGAGTACCTGTCGTGGCGCTGGGTGTTCTGGATCAACCTGCCCCTGGGCATCCTTGCGCTGTGGGCGATTCGCCGCGCCTTGGCGGGCCTGCCGGTGCAACGTCGCCAGGCGCGGGTCGATTACCTGGGCGCCGTGTTGTTGATCGCAGGGCTTGGCAGTCTGCTGCTGGGCATCACCCTGGTCGGTCAAGGCCAGCAGTGGAATGCAACGCCAGTGCTGACGCTGCTTGGCTGTGCACTGTTCGGCTTGACCATGTTCATCGCCCATGAGCGCCGTTGCGCCGAACCGCTGCTGCCCATGAGCCTGTTCGGCAATCGGGTGGCAGTGCTGTGCTGGGCCGTGATTTTCTTCGCCAGCTTCCAGTCGATCTCGCTGACCATGCTGATGCCGTTACGTTATCAGGGGATCACCGGTGCCGGGGCCGACAGCGCGGCGTTGCACCTGTTGCCGCTGGCCATGGGCTTGCCGCTGGGGGCCTTTAGCGGGGGGCGTCTGACCAGTCGCACCGGTCGCTACAAACCACAGATTCTGGCCGGCGCCGTGCTGATGCCGATGGCCATTGTCGCCATGGCCCTGACCCCACCGCAATCGGCCTGGCTCAGCGGCATGTTCATGCTGCTGACTGGCGTCGCCTGCGGCCTGCAATTTCCCACGACCTTGGTTGGCACCCAAAGCGCGGTCGAGGGCAAGGACATAGGCGTAGCCACCAGTACCACGAATCTGTTTCGCTCCCTGGGCGGCGCGATGGGCGTGGCCTGCATGTCGAGCCTGTTGCTGGCGCTGCTGCAACAAGGTGGCTTCGAGCTGGTGGGCAACCCTTTGCTGGGCAGCCTCAAGGCCGCAGCCCCGGACCCTGCGGTACAACAGGGGCTGCTGGAGACCTTCCGCCATCTTCTGCTCGGCAGCGCCGCCATCGCCGTGCTTGGCCTGGCTGCTGCCCTGCTGCTGCCCGATCGGCAATTGCGCGGGCGTTAGGCTGAGGTCGGTTCAATCGGTTGTTAACGTTACTTGGGCAACACTTCCTCACAATCCTTAACAAAGTGTCATTTGCGCAGCGCAGGGCTCAAGCGCAGCATATCCAGCCCTGCATCGACCCATTTTTCGGCGTCGTGCAACAGATTGAAGCTCTCGGGCAGGAGCAGCCAGCGTCCGATTACTCCATCGACATAAGCGAACATTGTGATGGCCGCGCGCTCTATATCCAGCTGCTCGGGCAATTGTCCGCGACGCACGGCGTTGGCCAAGGCCAGGGTAATGCCCTCGTGGCAATCGAGCACCGCGCCCTGGCGTTGCTGGCGAATCTCACACATGTCGTCGGTGAACTCGCATTTATGATGCAGGATTTCATTGATGCGCCGGGTGCGAGCATCGAGCACCAGCTGGTTGAACACCTGCAGCAAGAGCGTGCGCATGCAACCGAGCGGGTCCAGTTCGTCTTCGCTCTCGCTGGCACGCGCCAGGTGGTCATGGGTTTCGTGCAGGCTGTCGAGCAGTGCCTGCACCAGTTCGGCCTTGTTATTGAAATGCCAGTAGATGGCACCGCGGGTGACGCCCGCCAGTTCGGCGATGTCGGCCAGGGTGGTTCGCGCAACGCCGCGCTTGTAGAACGCCCTTTCCGCCGCCTCGATGATCTGGGCGCGGGTTTCCTGGGCTTCTTCTTTGGTTCGACGGACCATGGCAGTGCAACCTCATCTGAGCCCGCTGCGCTGCGCAAACGGGGAAAATCGCCGGGGCCACCTCTGCAGGGCGCCTCCCGATTGGGCTAATCAATGGCTGAGGCGGTAAACATGTACCACCTGGCGGTATTTACAAACAACCATGAATGTAAGTATATTCGTTAGTAAGCTACTTATCCACCGGATAGTTTTCTTCTGACAAGACTGTTCCATTATTCTTGAGCGTCTCCCTGCTCTTGCGACCCGAGGATCCTCATGCAATTCAAGCCAGCCGTTACCGCTCTGGTTTCCGCCGTCGCCCTGGCAACGCTGCTAGGTGGCTGTAAGAAAGAAGAAGCCCCGCCCGCGGCGCAGGCTCCTCTGGTCGGCGTCGTCACCCTGCAAGCGCAGCCCTTCACCCTGACCTCCGAACTGCCGGGCCGCACCACCGCGTTCCGGGTGGCCGAAGTGCGCCCGCAGGTCAATGGCATCATCCTCAAGCGCCTGTTCAAGGAAGGCAGCGAAGTCAAGGAAGGGCAGCAGCTGTATCAGATCGACCCGGCCGTCTACGAAGCCAACCTGGGCAACGCCCAGGCCAACCTGCAAGCGACTCGCTCGCTGGCCGAGCGCTACAAGCAGCTGGTCAATGAGCAGGCGGTGTCGAAGCAGGAATTCGACGATGCCAATGCCAAACGATTGCAAGCCGAAGCCTCGCTCAAGAGCGCCCAGATCGACCTGCGCTACACCAAGGTCCTGGCGCCGATCAGTGGCCGCATCGGCCGTTCGGCGGTCACCGAAGGCGCGCTGGTCAACAGTGGCCAGACCAACGCCATGGCCACCATCCAGCAGCTCGACCCGATCTACGTCGATGTCACCCAGTCCACCGCCGAGCTGCTCAAGCTGCGCCGTGACCTGGAAAGCGGCCAGTTGCAGAAGGCCGGCGACAACGCCGCCTCGGTGCAACTGGTGCTGGAGGACGGCAGCGTGTTCAAGCAGCAGGGCCGCCTGGAATTCTCGGAAGTCGCAGTGGACGAAACCACCGGCTCGGTCACCTTGCGCGCGATCTTCCCCAACCCCGATCACACCCTGCTGCCGGGCATGTTCGTGCATGCGCGGCTCAAGGCCGGGGTCAACGCCAATGCCATCCTCGCCCCACAGCAGGGCGTGACCCGCGACCTCAAGGGTGCGCCGACGGCGATGGTGGTCAACCAGGACAACAAGGTAGAACTGCGCCAGCTCAAGGCCAGCCGCACGGTCGGCAGCGAGTGGCTGATCGAGGAAGGCTTGAACCCGGGCGACCGCCTGATCACCGAAGGCCTGCAGTACGTACGCCCAGGCGTCGAGGTCAAGGTTGGCGAGGCCAGCAACGTCAAGAAGGCCGGCAGCCCTGATCAGGCCGACGCGGCCAAAGCAGACGCCAAAGCGGAGTAAACCATGTCGAAGTTCTTTATCGATCGCCCGATCTTCGCCTGGGTGATCGCCTTGGTGATCATGCTGGTCGGCGCCCTGTCGATCCTGAAGTTGCCGATCAACCAGTACCCGAGCATCGCGCCACCGGCCATCGCCATCGCTGTGACCTACCCAGGCGCCTCGGCGCAAACCGTGCAGGACACCGTGGTGCAGGTCATCGAGCAGCAGCTCAACGGCATCGACAACCTGCGTTATGTGTCCTCAGAGAGTAACTCCGACGGCAGCATGACCATTACCGCCACCTTCGAGCAGGGGACCAACCCCGATACCGCCCAGGTCCAGGTGCAGAACAAACTGAACCTGGCTACCCCGCTGTTGCCGCAGGAAGTGCAGCAGCAAGGTATCCGCGTCACCAAGGCAGTGAAGAACTTCCTGCTGGTGATCGGCCTGGTGTCCGAAGACGGCAGCATGACCAAGGACGACCTGGCCAACTACATCGTCTCCAACATGCAGGACCCGATCTCGCGGACTGCCGGTGTCGGCGACTTCCAGGTGTTCGGTGCCCAATACGCCATGCGTATCTGGCTCGATCCGGCCAAGCTCAACAAGTTCCAGCTGACCCCGGTCGACGTCAAGACCGCCGTCGCCGCGCAGAACGTGCAGGTGTCCTCCGGCCAGCTCGGCGGCCTGCCCGCCATGCCAGGCACCCAGCTCAACGCCACCATCATCGGCAAGACCCGCCTGCAGACCGCCGAGCAGTTCGAGAAGATTCTGCTCAAGGTCAACAACGACGGCTCCCAGGTACGTCTGGGTGATGTCGCCGAAGTCGGCCTGGGCGGTGAAAACTACGCCGTCAGCGCGCAGTTCAACGGCAAGCCGGCCTCGGGCCTGGCGGTCAAGCTGGCCACTGGCGCCAACGCCCTGGACACTGCCAAGGCCCTGCGCCAGACCATCTCTGACCTTGAGCCGTTCTTCCCGCCAGGGGTCAAGGCGGTGTTCCCGTACGACACCACGCCCGTGGTCACCGAGTCGATCAGTGGGGTGATCCACACCCTGATCGAGGCCGTGGTCCTGGTGTTCCTGGTGATGTACCTGTTCCTGCAGAACTTCCGCGCCACCATCATCACCACCATGACCGTACCGGTGGTGCTGCTGGGTACCTTCGGCATCCTCGCCGCGGCGGGCTTCAGCATCAACACCCTGACCATGTTCGCCATGGTCCTGGCCATCGGCTTGCTGGTGGACGACGCCATCGTCGTGGTGGAAAACGTCGAGCGGGTGATGTCCGAAGAAGGGCTGCCGCCCAAGGAGGCGACCAAACGCTCCATGGAGCAGATCCAGGGCGCCCTGGTCGGTATCGCCCTGGTGCTGTCGGCGGTGCTGCTGCCCATGGCCTTCTTCGGCGGCTCCACCGGGGTGATCTACCGCCAGTTCTCCATCACCATCGTCTCGGCCATGGGCCTGTCGGTGCTGGTGGCGCTGGTGTTCACCCCGGCGCTGTGCGCAACCATGCTCAAACCGCTGAAAAAGGGCGAGCATCACAACGCCAAAGGCGGTTTCTTCGGCTGGTTCAACCGCAACTTCGACCGCAGCGTCAACGGCTACGAGCGCAGCGTGGGCAGCATCCTGCGCAACAAGGTGCCGTTCCTGCTGGCCTATGCCCTGATCGTGGTCGGCATGATCTGGCTGTTCACCCGCATCCCCACCGCGTTCCTGCCTGAGGAAGACCAAGGCGTACTGTTCGCCCAGGTGCAGACGCCGGCTGGCTCCAGTGCCGAGCGAACCCAGGCGGTGGTCGACCAGATGCGCGAATACCTACTCAAGGACGAAGCCGATACCGTGTCGTCGGTGTTCACCGTCAACGGCTTCAACTTCGCCGGCCGTGGGCAGAGCTCGGGTATGGCCTTCATCATGCTCAAGCCCTGGGGTGATCGCTCCAAGGAAAACAGCGTGTTCGCCTTGGCCGAACGGGCCCAGCAACACTTCTTCAGCTTCCGCGATGCGATGGTGTTCGCCTTCGCCCCGCCTGCGGTGCTGGAGCTGGGTAACGCCACCGGCTTCGACGTGTTCCTGCAGGACCGCGGCGGTGTCGGCCATGCCAAGCTGATGGAAGCGCGCAACGAGTTCCTGGCCAAGGCCTCGCAAAGCAAGATCCTCAGTGGCGTACGCCCCAACGGCCTGAACGATGAACCGCAGTATCAGCTGACCATCGATGACGAGCGTGCCAGCGCCTTGGGCGTGACCATCTCCGACATCAACAACACCCTGTCGATTGCCCTGGGTGCCAGCTACGTCAACGACTTCATCGACCGTGGCCGGGTCAAGAAGGTCTACATCCAGGGCGAAGCCAACGCGCGGATGAGCCCTGAAGACCTGCAGAAGTGGTACGTGCGCAACGGCGCAGGCGAGATGGTGCCGTTCTCCTCCTTCGCCAAGGGCGAGTGGACCTACGGCTCGCCCAAGCTGTCGCGCTACAACGGTGTCGAGGCCATGGAAATTCTCGGTGCGCCGGCCCCTGGCTACAGCACCGGCGAGGCCATGGCCGAGGTCGAGCGCATCGCCGGCGAGTTGCCTGACGGTGTCGGCTTCTCCTGGACCGGAATGTCGTACGAGGAAAAACTCTCCGGCTCGCAGATGCCGGCACTGTTCGCCCTCTCGCTGCTATTCGTGTTCCTCTGCCTGGCAGCCCTGTACGAAAGCTGGTCGATCCCGATCGCCGTGGTGCTGGTCGTGCCCCTGGGCATCATCGGTGCGTTGATCGCCACCAGCCTGCGCGGCCTGTCCAACGACGTGTACTTCCTGGTCGGCTTGTTGACCACCATCGGCCTGGCAGCGAAGAACGCCATTCTGATCGTGGAATTTGCCAAGGAACTGCACGAACAGGGCCGCAGCTTGTATGACGCGGCCATCGAGGCGTGCCGCATGCGTCTGCGTCCGATCATCATGACCTCGCTGGCGTTCATCCTCGGCGTGGTACCGTTGACCATCGCCAGCGGCGCGGGTGCCGGCAGCCAGCACGCGATCGGCACCGGCGTGATCGGCGGCATGATCAGTGCGACCGTATTGGCAATCTTCTGGGTACCGCTATTCTTCGTCGCTGTGTCGTCACTGTTCGGCAGTAAAGAGCCGAGCAAGGACGATACCCCTGAAACTCCACGTATTGAGGCTGGGCAATGACCAAGTCTTTGTTGTCCCTGGCGGTCACCGCTTTCATTCTTGGCGGCTGCTCGCTGATTCCCGACTACCAGACCCCGGAAGCGCCGGTGCCTGCGCAGTGGCCGCAAGGCCCTGCGTATTCGCCGGCCCAGGCCGCCGACGTGGCCGCCGCCGAACAGGGCTGGCGGCAGTTCTTCCGCGATCCGGCGCTGCAGCAGCTGATCCAGACCTCGCTGATCAACAACCGCGACCTGCGTATCGCCGCGTTGAACATCGACGCCTACCGCGCGCAATATCGCATCCAGCGCGCCGATCTGTTCCCGGCGGTGTCCGCCACCGCCAGCGGCAGCCGCCAGCGGGTCCCCGGCAACCTGTCGCAGACCGGCGATTCGAGCATCACCAGCCAGTATTCCGCGACCGTGGGCGTAAGTGCCTATGAGCTGGACCTGTTCGGCCGGGTGCGCAGCCTCAGCGAACAGGCGCTGGAAACTTACCTGTCCAGCGAGCAGGCGCGCCGTTCCACGCAGATCGCCCTGGTCGCCAGCGTGGCCAACGCCTACTACACCTGGCAGGCCGACCAGGCGCTGTTCAAGCTGACCGAAGAGACGCTGAAGAACTATCAGGAAAGCTACAACCTGACCCGTCGCAGCAACGAAGTAGGCGTGTCCTCGGCGCTCGACCTGAGCCAGGCGCGTACCGCCGTGGAAGGCGCGCGGGTCAAGTACTCGCAGTACCAGCGCCTGGTCGCCCAGGACGTCAACAGCCTGACCGTGCTGCTGGGCACCGGCATTCCGGCCAACCTCGCACAGCCGCTGGGCCTGGACGCCGACCAGTTGGCCGACGTGCCGGCTGGTCTGCCCTCCGACGTGCTGCAGCGCCGGCCGGACATCCAGGAGGCCGAGCACCTGCTCAAGGCCGCCAACGCCAACATCGGCGCCGCCCGCGCAGCGTTCTTCCCCAGCATCAGCCTGACCGCCAATGCCGGCAGCCTGAGCCCGGACCTGGGCCACCTGTTCAGCGGTGGTCAGGGCACCTGGTTGTTCCAGCCGCAGATCAACCTGCCGATCTTCAATGCCGGCAGCCTGCGTGCCAGCCTGGATTACTCGAAGATCCAGAAGGACATCAACGTCGCCAAGTACGAGAAGACCATCCAGACCGCCTTCCAGGAAGTCTCCGATGGCTTGGCTGCACGCAAGACCTTCGAAGAGCAGTTGCAGGCGCAACGCGACCTGGTCCAGGCCAACCAGGACTACTACCGGCTGGCCGAACGTCGCTACCGCATCGGCATCGACAGCAACCTGACCTTCCTCGACGCCCAGCGCAACCTGTTCAGCGCGCAACAGGCGCTGATCACCGATCGCCTGTCGCAGCTGACCAGCGAGGTCAACCTGTACAAGGCCCTCGGCGGCGGTTGGTACGAAAGAACCGGCCAGGCCAACCAGCAGGCGTCGGTGCAGGCACCGCAAGGCTGATAGCCCCTGCTTGGCAGCAAGCCCACCCTGGCGGTGGGCTTTTTATTGGGCGCTGTTCAGTGGCGAAATACCGAGGGCACATAGCGTTCGGTTACCGCCCAATACCGCTTGCGGCGAATTGCCTCGCCGCGCTGCTACCGCGCACCATCGCCGGGCAACGTTGCACAGTTCATCAAAAGACCCGCGCCTGCAGGCCTGGCCCTGCAGCGCAGCGGCTCGCCCATAAAAACAAGAGATCCATGATCGATGAGCACTATGCAACCCGCACGCCCGCTGCTGCCCGGCCTGTTGGCCGTCGCCTGCGCCCTGCCCGCCTGGGCCGAACAGCCAGGCGGCTTCATCGAAGACGCCAAGGCCAACCTCAACCTGCGCAACTTCTACATCAACCGAAACTTCATCGACCCCGCACACCCTCAGGCCAAGGGCGAAGAGTGGACACAGAGTTTCATCCTCGATGCTCGCTCCGGGTTTACCCAAGGCACCGTGGGCTTAGGCATCGATGTGCTGGGGCTGTACGCGCTGAAGCTCGACGGTGGCAAAGGCACCAGCAACACACATCTGCTGCCGGTGCATGACGATGGCCGCCCAGCGGATGACTTTGGCCGCCTGGGCGTGGCCGTGAAGGCCAGGTTGTCGGCCACCGAGTTGAAGGTAGGCGAATGGATGCCAGTGCTACCTGTACTGCGCGCGGATGACGGCCGCTCGTTGCCGCAGACCTTCCGAGGCGGCCAGCTCACCTCCAGGGAGATCGACGGGCTGACCCTCTACGCCGGCCAGTTCCGGGGCAACAGCCCGCGCAATGACGCCAGCATGGACGACATGTCGCTCAATGGCCGCCCAGCCTTCAGCTCCGACCGCTTCAATTTTGCCGGCGGCGAATACACCTTCAATGACAAGCGCACACTGGTCGGTGCGTGGCACGCGCAGCTCAAGGACATCTACCGCCAGCAGTACCTGAACCTGCAGCACAGCCAAGCACTGGGCGACTGGACCCTGGGCGCCAACCTGGGTTACTTCACCGGCAAGGAAGACGGCGCGCAACGTGCCGGCGCGCTGGATAACCGTACCGCCTCGGCGATGCTGTCGGCGCGCTACAAGGGCAATACATTCTATATCGGCCTGCAGAAAGTCAGTGGTGACGATGCCTGGCTGCGGGTCAACGGCACCAGCGGCGGCACCCTGGCCAACGACAGCTACAACGCCAGCTTCGACAATGCCAGGGAACGCTCCTGGCAACTGCGCCACGACTTCAACTTCGTCAGCGTCGGCATCCCCGGCCTGACCTTGATGAACCGCTACATCAAGGGGGACAACGTCAGCGCAGGCGGGGTGAGCGATGGCAAGGAGTGGGCGCGGGAAAGCGAACTGGCGTACGTGGTGCAGTCAGGCACGTTCAAGGACCTGTCGCTGAAATGGCGCAACTCCACCATGCGCCGGGATTTCAGCAGCAATGCCTTCGACGAGAACCGGTTGATCGTCAGTTACCCGCTGAATCTGTTGTAACGCCATTCGCGGCGCTGATGATGCTGGCAGTTGCCGGCTATGCTGGCTATATCCAATGCTTGCGCCGGCCCGCCACCCGGCAAACCAGGGAGAACAACAATGAAAACCCTCGTCGAACACCTGAGCCAGTACGCCAACTATCACCGCGACCCTCGCAACATCGCCACGCACTTTGTCGGGATTCCGTTGATCGTGGTGGCCGTTACCGTGCTGCTGTCACGTCCCGGCTGGAACGTGGCCGGTATCTGGCTTTCGCCGGCCCTGCTCGCCGCGGCGGCGTCGGTGTGGTTCTACCTGCGCCTGGACCTGCGCCTGGGTCTGGTCATGGGCGCATTGCTCGGCCTGTGCCTGTGGATCGGCCAGGTGCTGGCCGTGCAGTCGACCAGCGTGTGGCTCGGCGCGGGGCTGGGCGCATTCGTGGTGGGTTGGATCATTCAGTTCGTCGGCCATCACTACGAAGGGCGCAAGCCGGCCTTCGTCGACGATATCAGCGGGCTGATCATCGGCCCGCTGTTCGTGGTGGCAGAAGCTGCGTTCATGCTCGGGCTGTGCCCGGCCTTGAAACAGGCCGTGGAAGCCAATGCCGGGCCGGTGGCCTTGCGCGGGGCTTAAGCGCGCGATTCCAGCCCCAGCTCATCCCACACCGACTCAGCCAGATGGAAGGTGGCGTTGGCCGCTGGAATGCCGCAATAGATCGCACTCTGCATCAGCACTTCCTTGATCTCGTCACGGGTCACGCCATTGTTGGCCGCCGCCCGCAGGTGCAGCTTGAGTTCGTCGTTGCGGTTCATGCCGATCAGCATGGCGATGGTGATCAGGCTGCGGGTATGCCGTGGCAGGCCTGGACGGGTCCAGATATCACCCCAGGCATGGCGAGTGATCATTTCCTGAAATTCGCAGTTGAAGCCGTTGAGCTTCTCCAGGCTGCGGTCCACGTGGGCATCGCCCAATACTGCCCGGCGTACCTGCATGCCAGCTTCGTAGCGTTGTTTCTCATCCATCAGCAATCACCTCAGCGAGCCAGCAGGAAATCGAGCACGCGGCGGCTGAATGGCTCGCCGACCTCGACATTGGACAGGTGCGCAGCCGGGAATTCGGCATAGGTCGCACCGACGATGTGACGTTGCAGAAAGCGCCCATGCTCGGGGGTAGTCACCGCGTCTGCGCTGCCGGCGACGATCAGCGTCGGCACCTTGATAAGCCCGAGCTGCTCGCGAAAATCGGCATCGCGCACCGCCGCGCAGTTGGCCGCGTAGCCCTGCGCGCTGGTGTGCGCCAGCATCTGGCAGATCCGCTGTGCCTGTTGCGGCTGCGCGGTGGCGAAGGCCGGCGTGAACCAGCGCGCGATGGAAGCATCGCGCAGGTCAGCCATGGCTTGCTGCCCGCCCTTGAGGACCGTGTCGATACGGCTGTTCCACACCTCGTCATTGGCGATTTTGCCCGCCGTGTTGCACAGCGTCAGGCTGTGCAGGCGCTCGCCGGCATGGATTCCCAGCCATTGGCCAATCAAGCCGCCCATGGACAGGCCAACGAAATGCGCATGGTGAATGTCCAGGGCATCGAGCAGCGCCAGCACATCCTGGCCCAATTGTTCGATGCTGTACGGGCCTGGGGTGACCTGCGAGGCACCGTGCCCGCGCGTGTCATAGCGCAGCACCCGCAGGTGCTCGCTCCACAGCGCGATCTGGCTGTCCCACATGCCAAGGTCGGTGCCCAGCGAGTTGGACAGCACCAGCACCGGCGCATCCGCCGGCCCGTCGAGTCGATAGTTCAGCGCGCCATCGGCCAATTGCAACGTCGCCACAGCGGTCTCCTTCAAGCAGTCAGATGTTGATGTTCGGCCACCGCCCGCGCCACCCAGACGCGGGCCTGGCCAAGGTAATGGGCAGGGTCCAGCAGCCGGTCGAGCTCGTCGGCGCCGAGTTCGGCAGTGACCTGCGGCTCGTCAGCGAGTACCGCACGCAGGTGGCGCTGTTCGGCGACGGCGCGCTGGCAGCACTGCTCGAGCAGGTGGTGGGCGCAGTCGCGGCCAAGGCGCTGGGCCAGCACGCTGCTGACCGCTTCGGCCAGGACCAGGCCCTGGGTCAGCTCGAGGTTGCGGCGCATGCGCAGGGCGTCCACCTCCATGCCTTCGGCAATCAGCTGGGCCTGGCGCAGGGCGCCGGATACCAGGCAGCAGATTTCCGGCAAGGTTTCCCATTCCGCATGCCACAGGCCAAGGCTGCGTTCGTGCTCCTGGGGCATGGCGGTCAATAACGTCGAGACCAGCCCCGGGACCCGCGTGGCGGCGCCGATCAGCACCGCCGCGCCCACCGGGTTGCGCTTGTGCGGCATGGTCGACGAACCACCCTTGCCCGGCGCCGAGGGCTCGAACAGCTCGCCCGCTTCGGTCTGCATCAGCAGGCTGACATCGCGACCGAATTTACCCAGGCTGCCAGCCAGCATGCCCAACACGGCAGCAAACTCCACCAGGCGGTCGCGCTGGGTATGCCAGGGCTGTTCAGGCAGGCTCAGCTGCAGTTGTTCAGCCAGCGCTTCGGCCACCGGCAAGGCCTTGTTGCCCAGCGCCGCGAGGCTGCCCGACGCACCGCCGAACTGCAGCACCAACAGACGCGGACGCAGCTCCTGCAGACGTTGCCGATGGCGCGTCAGCGCCCCGAGCACACCGGCCAACTTCATGCCCAGGGTGACCGGCGTCGCATGTTGCAGCCAGGTGCGTCCAACCAGCGGCGTATCGGCATGCCGCAAGGCCTGCCGCGCCAGGGTATCGGCCAGCCGGCTCAGGTCTTGCTCGATCAGCGCCAATGCCGTGCGCAGTTGCAGGACCAGCCCGGTGTCCATGGCGTCCTGGCTGGTGGCGCCTAGGTGCACGTAACGCTCGGCCTCGGGCACGCCGCTGGCGATGACCTTGCCCAGCGCCTTGACCAGCGGGATGGCGGAATTGCCAGCCGTGGCGATGGCGTTGGCCAAGGCCTGCACATCGTAGCGCTCGGCCTGGCAGGCGGCTTCGATGGCGAGCGCGGCGCTGGGGGGCACCAGGCCGGCAGAGGCCTCGGCGCGCGCCAGCCCCGCTTCGAAGTCCAGCATGCCCTGCAGGCGACCGCGGTCGCAGAAGACTTCGCGCATGGCCGGCGCGGTGAAGTAAGCGTCGAACAGTTGGTTGCTCATGCAACGTCCTTAGTGATCGTGGTGCAGGTACTCGGCCTGTTTGGGCAGACGCAGGCTGAACAGGAAGGCGATCGCCATCATGGCCGTCACGTACCAGTAGAAGGTGTTTTCCATGCCCAGGGTCTTCAAGCCCAGGGCCACGTATTCAGCCGAACCGCCGAACGCCGCGTTGGCCACCGCGTAAGCCAGGCCCACGCCGAGGGCGCGCACCTGCGGCGGGAACATCTCGGCTTTGACCAGGCCGCTGATCGAGGTGTAGAAGCTGACGATGCACAGCGCCAGGCTGATCAGCACGAAGGCCATCAGCGGGCTGGTCACGGTCTTCAGCGCCATCAGCAGCGGCACCGTGCACAGCGTGCCCAGCGCACCGAACAGCAGCATCGAGTTGCGCCGGCCGATGCGGTCGGAGAGCATGCCGAACAACGGCTGCACGACCATGAACAGGAACAGCGCGCCGGTCATCACGAAGCTGGCGCTCTTGGCGCTCATGCCGGCAGTGTTGACCAGGTATTTCTGCATGTAGGTGGTGAAGGTGTAGAAGATCAGCGAGCCACCAGCGGTGTAGCCCAGCACGGTGATGAACGCTGCGGTGTGGTTGCGGAACAACCCCTTGATGGTGCCGGCGTCCTTGTCCTTGCGGGTTTCGGCGCTGCTGGTCTCATGCAGCGAGCGGCGCAGCATCAGCGAGATCAGGGCGGCGATGGCGCCGACCACGAACGGAATGCGCCAGCCCCAGGCGCGCAGCTCGTCTTCGCTGAGCAGCTGTTGCAGGATCACCACCACCAGTACCGCCAGCAACTGGCCGCCAATCAAGGTCACATACTGGAACGAGGCGAAGAAGCCGCGCTGGCCGCGCAGCGCCACCTCGCTCATGTAGGTCGCCGTGGTGCCGTATTCGCCACCGACCGACAGGCCCTGGATCAAGCGTGCCAGCAACAGCAGCGCCGGTGCCCAGGCACCGAGGCTGGCGTAGGTCGGCAGGCAGGCGATCAGCAGCGAGCCGAAGCACATCATCAGCACCGAGATCATCAACGAATTCTTGCGCCCGTGGCGGTCGGCCAGGCGGCCGAAGATCCACCCCCCGATCGGGCGCATGAGAAAGCCTGCAGCGAACACGCCGGCGGTATTGAGCAACTGCACGGTGGGGTCGTCGGACGGGAAGAACGCCGGGGCGAAGTAGATGGCGCAGAAGGCGTAGACGTAGAAGTCGAACCATTCCACCAGATTGCCCGATGAGGCACCGACGATGGCGAAGATGCGCTTGCTACGCTCTTCACCGGTGTAATGCGTTGTGGTCATGGCAGTTGTGCTCCAGGAGGGGTCAAAGGTAAGTCTAGACATACCTAGTAACACACTCGTTCAGCGGGCGGGACTGGCAATTGGCCTAGTGCCGTACAAGTTGGCCCGCGCATGGGCGGGCCGGATCGCGGCGCTGCCGCCCCTCAGGCCGGCGCTGTGCAGTGGGCAGCGCCGAACCGAAGCAGAACAACCCCGCGCCCCGGCCCGCCCACGCGCAGACCGGAACAGCTCAGACGCGCTCGATGGCCAATGCCAGCCCCTGGCCGACACCGACGCACATGGTCGCCAGGCCCTTGCGTCCCCCGTTTCGTTCCAGCTGGTGCAGCGCCGTCAGCACCAGGCGCGCACCGCTCATGCCCAATGGATGGCCGAGGGCGATGGCACCGCCATTGGGATTCACCTGTGGCGCATCGTCGGCCACGCCTAGCTCGCGAAGAACTGCCAGGCCCTGGCTGGCGAAGGCTTCGTTGAGCTCGATGACATCGAAATCGCTAACTGCCAGGCCCAGGCGCTCGGTCAACTTGCGCACCGCCGGCACCGGCCCGATACCCATCACGCGCGGCGCAACGCCGGCGCTGGCCATGCCCAACACCCGCGCCCGCGGGGTCAGGCCGTGGCGCTGCACCGCTGCAGCCGAGGCCAGGATCAACGCTGCAGCACCGTCATTGACGCCCGAGGCATTACCAGCGGTAACGGTCTTGTCCGGGCCATTGACCGGCCTGAGCCGGGCCAGAGCTTCGAGGGTGGTGTCCGGGCGCAGGTGCTCATCCTGCTCGACGACGGTTTCGCCTTTCTTGTGGGCGATGCGCACGGGCACGATTTCTTCGGCGAAGAACCCTGCAGCCTGCGCCGCTGCGGCTTTCTGCTGGCTGCGCACGGCGAAGGCGTCCTGGTCGGCGCGCGACACCTGGAAATCGTCAGCCACGTTATCGGCGGTCTCGGGCATGGAATCGACGCCGTACTGGCTTTTCATCAACGGGTTGACGAAGCGCCAGCCGATAGTCGTGTCTTCGAGCTGCATGCCGCGCGAGTAGGCGCTTTCAGCCTTGCCCATGACGAACGGCGCACGCGACATCGACTCCACGCCGCCCGCGATCGCCAGCTCCATTTCGCCACTGGCGATGGCGCGAAACGCCGTGCCGATCGCATCCATGCCCGAGGCGCACAGGCGGTTGAGGGTCACCCCCGGGATCGTCTCGGGCAGGCCGGCCAGCAGCAGGGCCATGCGCGCGACGTTGCGGTTGTCCTCACCAGCCTGGTTGGCGCAGCCGAAGAACACTTCATCGAGCTGGTCCCACTGCACCGACGGGTTGCGCTCGATCAACGCCTTGAGCGGCACCGCGGCCAGGTCATCGGCGCGCACCGCGGCCAAGGCACCGCCGAAGCGGCCGATCGGGGTGCGGATGGCGTCACAGATGAATACGTCGCGCATCAGGCTTCTCCTGCCACCTGGCCATGGGCCGCGGCGGTTCTGGCTTCAAGGTCGCGCAGCGCGCCCAGCTCGGTTGCAGTGGGCTCGGCGGTGGTCTGCACGTCGTCGGCGAAGCGGATCGACCAGCCGGTGGCGGCAATGATCTGCTCACGGGTCACGCCTGGATGAATGGCGGTCACCACGAATTCGTGGCTGCCGGCTTCCGGCTCCATGATGCACAGGTCGGTGATGATGCCGACCGGCCCGTCGCCCGGCAGCCCGAGGCGCTGGCGCGAATCACCGCCCTCGCCGTGGCCGACCGAAGTGATGAAGTCGAGTTTTTCCACGAAGGCGCGCGGCGACTGCTTGAGAATGATCAACACTTGCTTGGCGGAGCCGGCAATTTCCGGCGCCCCACCGGCACCCGGCAGACGGGTCTTCGGCGCATGATAATCGCCGACCACGGTGGTGTTGATATTGCCGAAGCGGTCGACCTGGGCAGCGCCCAGAAAACCGACGTCGATGCGCCCGCTTTGCAGCCAGTAGCGGAAGATCTCCCCGGTCGGCACCACGGTGTCGGCGGTTTCGGCCAGCTCGCCGTCGCCGATCGACAGCGGCAGCACGCTGGGCTTGGCGCCGATCGGGCCTGATTCGTAGATCAGTACCACATCCGGCGAGGACGTCAGGCGCGCCAGGTTGGCCGCCTTCGACGGCAAGCCGATGCCGACGAAGCAGACGGCGCCATTGCGCAGGCGGCGGGCAGCGGCAACGGTCATCATTTCGGAAGTCGAGTAGCTCATTGTGCAGCCTCCGCGGTGCTGTTCAGCTTGGCCTGGAACGCGTTGAAATCGGCAGTGCCACGGATGTAGGTGTCGATCCAGGCGCTGAACGTCTCGCGATTGCGCGCAATCGGGTCCCAGGCCTGGTAGAAGCGGTTGTCACGCTCGTAGTAACCATGCGCATAGGAGGGGTGTGCGCCACCTGGGACCAGGCACACCGCACTCAGGGCCCAGGTCGGCAACACGCAGGCATTCATCGGCGCCTGCAGGTCGTCGACGATTTCCTCGACGGTGACGATGCAGCGCTTGGCGGCCAGGGCCGCTTCTTTCTGCACGCCCAGGATGCCCCACAGCAGCACATTGCCCTTGCGGTCGGCTTTCTGCGCATGGATCACCGTCACGTCCGGGCGCACCGAGGGCACCGCTGCCAGCACTTCGCCGGTGAAGGGACAGGTTACGCTCTTGATCAGCGGGTTGACCTTGGGCAGGTCGGAGCCTGCGTAGGCCCGCAGCACTGCGAACGGCAGGCCCGAGGCACCGGCGACATAGGCGTTGGCCAGATCGGCGTGGCTGTGCTCTTCGATCTCGATCGGGTGCGGCCACTGCTTTTCCACGGCATCGCGCAGGCGGTGCAGCGAGCCGACCCCCGGATTGCCGCCCCAGGAGAAGATCAGCTTGCGGGCGCAACCGGCACCGATCAACTGGTCGTAGATCAGGTCCGGGGTCATGCGCACCAAGGTCAGGTCGCGTTTACCCTGACGGATGATCTCGTGACCGGCAGCCGTGGGGATCAAGTGGGTGAAGCCTTCGAGGGCGACGCTGTCGCCGTCCTGAATGAACTGCTTCACGGCCTCGTGAAGCGAGATAATTGCAGCCATTGGGAGACTCCTGGTCAGGGCGCTACAGTGGGCTCAGATTAAGCAGACGAGGGACGCCGTACAATCCGATAATCGACTATTCGTGCGATTATCGAACGATTCTGCAGGCCGTCGCCTGGGTCACCAAAGGGCCGCGGCTTCAGGTGGCGTCGGCATGGCTGACCAAGCCTTTGATGATCACCCCAAGCGTGGCCAAGGCTGCCGGGACCAGCAAGGCCGTCAGCACCTGCTCGAAGTTCCAGCCCAGGCCCAACAGGGTGGCGCCGCTCCAGGCACCGAGGATGGCGCCGAATCGGCCGATGCCGAGCATCCAGGATACCCCCGTGGCGCGGGCCTGGGTCGGGTAGAAGCGTGCTGCCAGCGACGGCATCGCCGACTGCGCACCGTTCACGCACATCCCGGCGACCAGCACCAGTGTGGCGAGCACGCTGATGTTGCCCAGGCTCTGGCCGACGGCGTAGGCGAACACTCCGGCCAGCAGGTAGAACAGGCCAATGACCTTGTGTGGATTGAAGCGGTCCATGGCCCACCCGACCGCCACCGCGCTGAGCACCCCGCCAAACTGGAACAGCGCGCCGATGAACGCGGCCTGTTCCATGCTGGCACCACCGTCACGCATCAAGGTCGGCAGCCAGCTGGTCAGCAGATAAACGATCACCAGGCCCATGAAATAGGTCAGCCACAACAGCACGGTGCCCAGTCCAAAGGTGCCAGAGAAGATCACCGCGAATACATTGCGCGCAGCCACGGCCTTCTGTTCCGGCACGCTGAAGCTGGCAGCCTGTGCCACCAGGCTTGGCGCAATTGGCGACAACGTCCTGCGTACCTTGTCCGTGCCACGGTTACGCACCACCAGAAACCGCGCCGACTCGGGTAACCAGCGCATCAGCACCACGGCCAGCAACAGCGGCAGCACGCCGCCAATGACCAACAAACTGTGCCAACCGTAGGCGGGAATCAGCTTGGCGGAAATGAAGCCGCCCCCGGCCATGCCGAGGTTGAAGCCGCAGAACATGCTGGTGACCAGCAGCGATTTGAGCCGCTCGGGGGTGTATTCCGACAGCAACGTGGTGGCATTGGGCATCCCCGCCCCCAGGCCCAAGCCGGTCAGAAAACGCAGCACCAGCAGTTGATCGACATTGCTGGCGTACGCCGAAGCCAGGCTGAAGCCGCCAAAGACCAGCACCGCGCCCACCAGTACGCCTTTGCGCCCGAAACGGTCGGCCAGCGGCCCGGAACCCAGCGCACCGAACACCATACCGATCAGCGCCGCGCTCATCACCGGACCGAGACTGGCGCGGTCGATCCCCCACTCCTGAGACAAGGCCGGAGCGATGAAGCCCATTGCCGCAGTGTCGAGCCCATCAAGAAAGACGATCAGAAAGCAGAGCAGCACCACGCGCCACTGGTAGCGCGACAAAGGTTGCTCGTTGATCAATGCCTGAACGTCGAGATTGCTCCCGACAGCATGTGCTTGGTTCATTGTTGTTATCCAGAAAGAAGGCACGGTTGGGCCACTGCACGTGTATCGACCGTACAGGGCTTTGACAGCAAGACAGTGCGGCCGGAATCAGCCTGGATATAACGGCAGCGCGGACGAATGGGGCCGCGACAGTGGAGTGACAGTGGTCATGGGATGCGCCTCTGATGTTGTTCTTGTATTCGGTCGGCGAGCCGACCGGTGCGAGAGACATTAATCAGCAAGCAGGCGCTGCGCAATTGAGCTCAAACGACACTGTGCGTTTATCGCACGCAATGCGCAGCACCCCGGCGATCGGCGCTCGTTCAGCCGAACAGCTGGTGACACAGGTCGCGACTGGCCGCCAGCAAGATCGGCAGGAAACGCTGTTCCAGTTCGCCGCGACTGACCCGGCCGACGTGGGTACTGACGTTCAGCGCGGCCAGTACCTGGCCGGAGGCGTCGTAGATGGGTACCGCAATCGAGCGCAAGCCTTGCTCCAGTTCCTGGTCGACCACGCACCAACCCTGCGCCCGTACCTGCTGAATACAGGCGAACAGCGAGTCGGCATCGTGCAGGGTACGACTGGTGCGCGCCTTGAGGTCGGCGCGGGCAAGGTATTCACGCAGGCTGGTGTCATCCATCGCCGCCAGCAGAATGCGGCCCATGGAAGTGCAATAAGCCGGCAGCCGCCCACCCACCGAAAGGTCCACCGAAATCAGGCGCTCGACCGTGGCCGAGCGGGCGATATAGAGGATGTCGTCACCTTCGAGAGTGGCCATGTTGGCCGCCTCGTGCAGCTGATCGCTGATGCGGTCCAGATAAGGCTGCGCCGACACGGCAAGCGGCGTGGAGGACAAGTAGGCATGCCCGAGGGTCAGCACCTTGGGCAGCAACGAGTAGGTGCGCCCATCCGTCGTCGCGTAGCCCAGCTTGATCAAGGTATGCAGGCAGCGACGCACGGCAGCCCTGGGGATTTCCGTGCGATGGCTGATCTGGGCGATGGTCAGATGCCGTTTACGTTCCTGGAACGCCTGGATCACTGCCAGGCCTCGCGCCAGCGAGGTCATGAAGTCAGGGTCGCCGGTGAAGGCCTGGATGCGTTTGGCCGGCGATGCCACGATGGGCGGTGCCAATGCCGGTGCGCTCAGGCGAGCTTCCTCGGGATGGGTGGCGTCCTCGGCCATGGTGTCGTCGCTCATCGCTTACCTCAAAATAAATCGCTGGCTCGTGCGATTATCGAACGAACGGCCGATAATCGCAATTGACCGCTGACAAATTTGCTTATACCTTTCCTCTGCCACATGTGGCTTCTTTGGAGAGACTGGTCAGGTACCCACCGTAGAAGTCTCAGGCAACGGCCTCGCCTCGTGCGGGGCCGTTTTATTTATACCGTGCTGCAATTGCATCGAACTCTCGCGCCGCCTGTTCGCTCTTATTTACAAGGCAGTTGTAAATGGACAACTTGTCGTTGGCCGCGAACAAAAGCCTGTTTGAACTATGTCCGCTTGCTATAATCGGTTTCGCTGGCCCGGATCGGCGCTACGCCGCCCCACTCCTAAGGAAACGAAGTGCCAGCACCCGCTCGGCAAACAGAAGTTGCACGCGGGCTCCCATGTTTATCAACTATTCAGGTAACACTGTGACGAAAGAAGAACTGCGCGCTGAACTCGAGCGCCAGGCTGAACGTTACACGGAAGTTTACGGTGGCGAAGTCACCACCTATGCGGCGCAAACGGAACCCGAGCGCAAGCCTTGGCGCAAACGTGCCACTGTCCAGGACCAGGCCTTCAGCCAGGAGCTGGAAAAAATGGAAAAGGAACTGCGCAGCGAGCACCCTTGAACTGCCCGCTGCAACCTTGATGCGATCAGGCTGGGCGACGCGAAGGTGGCGATCTTTACCCAATCGGCGCTGATGAAATGGAATTACACAAATTTCATACAAGCGTTTGAACGGACTCGCCTGCCGCTTTTTCCAGAAAAATTGCTTCCGTTTCCGATTTTTGCTGTCTTTTCGACGAATTTACACGCCCGGATACCTGCTTGAAAAAGGTTGATCCAGCGCACGCAGGGCTGCCATCGGTCAGTGGCGGGTGCATCGATTGCCAAGGTTTTCTGGCATAATCCCGCCCCCCTATGACCGCCAGACAACCTTCATGATCGATTTATTCAGCGGACTGGATGCCTGGGTGTTGGTGAGCTTGCTGCTCGCCTTGACCTTCGTGCTCGCCTTCGAGTTCATCAATGGCTTTCATGACACCGCCAACGCGGTAGCCACCGTCATCTATACCAAAGCCATGCCTCCACACCTGGCTGTGTTCTTCTCCGGGATCTTCAACTTCCTCGGCGTGCTGCTGGGCGGCGTGGGGGTGGCCTACGCCATCGTTCACCTGCTGCCGGTCGAGCTGCTGATCAATGTCAACACCGGTCACGGCCTGGCCATGGTCTTCTCGTTGCTGGCCGCCGCCATCACCTGGAACCTGGGCACCTGGTACTTCGGCATCCCGGCGTCGAGCTCGCACACGTTGATCGGCTCGATCCTCGGTGTAGGTCTGGCCAATGCCCTGATCAACGACATCCCCCTCGGTGACGGCGTCAACTGGCAAAAGGCGATCGACATCGCCATGTCGCTGGTGGTCTCGCCCATGGCTGGCTTCGCCGTTGCAGCACTGGTGTTGATCGGCCTGAAGTGGTGGCGCCCCCTGTCGAAGATGCACAAGACGCCGGAGCAGCGCCGCAAGCTCGACGACAAAAAACATCCACCGTTCTGGAACCGCCTGGTGCTGGTGATCTCGGCGATGGGCGTGAGCTTCGTGCATGGCTCCAACGATGGCCAGAAAGGTATCGGCCTGATCATGCTGGTGCTGATCGGTATCGTGCCCGCCAAGTTCGTGCTCGACCTCAACAGCACCACCTACCAGATCGAGCGTACCCGCGACGCCACTCTGCACATGAGCCAGTTCTACGAGCGCAATGCTGCCACCCTGGGTGAGTTCCTGGCCCTGGGCAAGGCCAAGTCGACCGACCTGCCGGAGCAGTTCAGCTGCAACCCGCAGCAGACCGAGCCGACCATCGCGGCCCTGCAGTCCTCGCTGCAAGGGGTGACCGACTACCACGCACTGGATACTGACAAGCGCGTCGAAGTACGCCGTTACCTGCTGTGCCTGGACGACACCGCGAAGAAAGTCGGCAAGCTGCCAGGCCTGGACGCCCGCGAAAAAGCCGACCTCGAGAAACTGCGCAAGGACTTGACCGCGACCACCGAATACGCGCCGTTCTGGGTCATCGTGGCCGTGGCCCTGGCCTTGGGCCTGGGCACCATGGTGGGCTGGAAGCGGGTGGTACTGACCGTCGGTGAGAAGATCGGCAAGCAGGGCATGACCTATGCCCAGGGCATGTCGGCACAGATCACCGCCGCCTGCGCTATCGGCATGGCCAACGTGTTCGCCCTGCCGGTGTCGACCACGCATGTACTGTCGTCCGGCGTGGCCGGCACCATGGTCGCCAACAAAAGCGGCCTGCAAGGCGGCACCGTGAAGACCATCCTGCTGGCCTGGGTGTTGACCCTGCCCGCCTCCATGGGCTTGGCTGCAGGCCTGTTCTGGCTGGCCTCCAAGGCCCTGGCCTGAGCGGTGACGCTGCGCTGAAAAGTGCGCTGTGGGAGTCGCCCAGCTGGGTCGACCCCCACAGTGAGCAGCACTAGCCCCAGGGCCTTGCGCTCATTTTCGCTTGCCGCCGAGCAACGACCCCAGCATCCCTCGCACCAACTGCCGCCCCAGCTGATTGGCAGCCTGGCGCACGGCAGACTTGATGGCGTGACCGGCTGCACCCTGCAGAAACTCTCCGGCCTTGTCGGCAAAACTTTCCTCTGCCTTGGGCACTGGCGCAGGCTCGACCGGCTCGCCTTTGCGCTGGGTCAACAGCTCATACGCCGACTCCCGGTCGACCGCCTGGTCATAGCGTCCGCGCAACGGCGAGCTCGCAATCAACGCCGCGCGCTCTGCGGCGCTCAACGGTCCGATGCGCGACTGCGGCGCTGCGATCAGCACGCGCTGCACCTGTGCCGGCGTGCCTTTATCCTCCAGCGTGCCGACCAGCGCCTCACCGATGCCTAGCTCAGTCAGCACCGTCAAGCTATCGAATGCAGGGTTGGCGCGCATGCCATCGGCCACGGCCCTGAGCGTTTTCTGCTCCTTCACGGTATAGGCGCGCAGGCCGTGCTGGATGCGCAATCCCAGCTGCGCCAGCACGCTATCAGGCAGGTCGCCCGGTGACTGGGTGACGAAGTACACCCCTACCCCTTTCGAGCGGATCAGTCGCACCACCTGCTCGAGCCGATCCTGCAAGGCCTTGGGCGTGCCGTTGAACAACAGGTGCGCCTCATCGAAAAACAGCGCCAATACCGGTTTGTCGGCATCGCCGCGCTCAGGCAGTTGCTCGAACAGCTCGGCCAACAGCCACAACAGGAAGGTTGCGTAGACTTTGGGCGCCTCATGCACCAGGCGGCTGGCATCGAGCAGGTGAATGCGCCCGCGGCCGTCGCGGTCGGGCTGCAGCATGTCTTCAAGCTGTAGCGCTGGCTCGCCGAACAGCGCCTCGGCGCCTTGCTGCTCCAAGGTCGCCAGCCGGCGCCACAAGGCCTGCGTCGACGCCGTGGTGACCAGCGCACTGTCTTCACCGAGCAATTGCGGACGCTGCTTCAGGTGTGCCAGCAACGCCTTGAGATCTTTCAAGTCGAGCAGCAGCAGGCCTTCACGGTCGGCCACCTTGAACGCCGCATACAACGCGGCCTGCTGGCTGTCGGTCAACTCCAGGAGATTGCCCAGCAGCAGCGGGCCCATTTCGCTCAAGGTGGTGCGCAATGGGTGGCCCGATTGCCCGGCTACGTCCCAGAGGGTCAGCGGATAAGCGCGCGGCGCGTGTCCCAGCCAGGGCATGCCGGCGATACGCTCGGCGACCTTACCCTGGGGTGCGCCGGGCGCACCCAGGCCGCACAGGTCGCCCTTGATGTCGGCGGCAAACACCGCCACACCGGCATCGCTGAACTGTTCGGCCAGGTGTTGCAAGGTCACGGTCTTGCCCGTGCCAGTCGCCCCTGCGATCAAACCATGGCGATTGGCCAGGCGCATCGCCTGCTGTACCGGCTGACCGCTGGGATCGGCGCCTATAACTAAGGTGGAAGTTTCAGCCATCTGGATAATCCCCGCTCAAGCTTTGGCTTAATTCGGCCGATACCTGTGGGTGATATTCGCCTTAACCGACAGGAGCCACCGAAAAGGATATTCGGCAAGTTGCACTGTTGCGTGCCCGCGCGTGCGAACGCCCGATAAAAACCTTAGCGGAACGATTACGCCATGAACAAAAACCTGCGCTTCAGCCACAAGATTCTGTTGGCTGCGTCTCTGATCGTGATACTCGCCTTTAGCCTGTTCACGCTGTACAACGACTACCTTCAGCGTAATGCCATCCGCGAAGACCTGGAAAATTATCTGGCGGAGATGGGCGAATCGACTTCAACCAACATCCGCAACCTGTTCGACGGCCGGATCAAACTGGTGGAAAACCTGGCGCAGAACATCGCCCAGCAACCCGCCAGTGCCGAAACCCTGATGGGTCAGAATGCGCTGATTTCAAGCTTTCTCACCGTCTACCTGGGCAAGGTCGACGGCGGCTTCAGCGTGCGCCCGGATGCCAAGATGCCCGAAGGCTACGACCCGCGCACCCGCCCCTGGTACAAGGATGGCATGAATGCTCAGGGCGCAATCCTCACCGAGCCGTACATCGACCTGACCACCAACAAGATGGTCATCGGCATCCTCAGCAAGGTCGCCGCAAATGTCGGCGTGGTCGGTGGCGACCTGGCGCTCGACGGCCTGGTGCAGATCATCAATTCGCTGAACTTCGGCGGCATGGGCTATGCCTTCCTGGTCAACGACCAGGGCAAGATCCTCGTGCACCCGGAGCAGAACCTGGTGATGAAGTCGCTGTCAGACTTGTTCCCGCAAGGTACCCCCAAGCTGTCCGGTGAGCTGACCGAGGTCGATGCCAATGGCCAGGCCCGGCTGGTGACCTTCACGCCGATCAAGGGCTTGCCTTCGGCCAACTGGTACCTCGGCCTGTCGGTGGACAAGGGCAAGGCGTTCGCCATGCTCAGCACCTTCCGCACCTCGGCGGTGATCGCCACCGTGGTGGCGGTGGTGATCATCATCGGCCTGCTCGGCCTGCTGATTCGCGTGCTGATGCAACCGCTGCACACCATGACCCGGGCCATGGAAGACATCGCCGAAGGCGAAGGCGACTTGACCAAGCGCCTGACCATTCACAGCAACGACGAATTCGGCATCCTCGGCAAGGCCTTCAACCGCTTCGTCGAACGCATTCATGGCTCGATCCGTGAAGTGTCGTCAGCCACCGAGCAGGTCAACGAGGTGGCGCTGCGGGTCATCAGCGCGTCCAACTCGTCGATGAGCAATTCCGACGAGCAGTCCAACCGTACCAACAGTGTGGCCGCTGCCATCAACGAACTGGGCGCCGCTGCCCAGGAGATCGCCGGCAATGCCGCCCAGGCTTCGCAGCACGCCAGTTCCGCACGTCTGCTGGCTGAGGAAGGCCAGCAGGTGGTCGAGCGCAACATCGCCGCGATGAACCGACTATCGGACCTGATCGTCAGCTCCAGTGCGCACATCGAGACGCTCAACAGCAAGACGGTGAACATCGGTCAGATTCTCGAAGTGATCACCAGCATCTCGCAACAGACCAACCTGCTGGCCCTCAATGCCGCCATCGAGGCGGCCCGAGCCGGTGAGGCGGGGCGTGGGTTTGCCGTGGTCGCTGACGAGGTACGCAACCTCGCCCATCGCACCCAGGAGTCGGCGCAGCAAGTGCAGACGATGATCGAAGAGCTGCAAGTCGGCGCGCGCGAGTCGGTGGACACCATGGGCCAGAGCCAGCGTCACAGCCAGGACAGCATGCAGATCGCCAATCAGGCCGGCGAACGTCTGGACAGCGTGACGCTGCGTATCGGTGAAATCGACGGCATGAACCAGTCGGTGGCGACCGCCACCGAAGAGCAGACCGCCGTGGTCGACTCGATCAACATGGACATCAACGAGATCAACATGCTCAACCAGGAAGGCGTGGAAAACCTGCAGGCGACCCTGCGCGCCTGCTCGGACCTGGAACAACAGGCCACCCGCCTCAAGCACCTGGTCGGCACCTTCCGCATCTGAGTGGCAAGCTGCAAGCTGCAAGTAAAAGCAAGACGGCGATCGCCCGTGGCTTTTAGCTTGTAGCTTGCAGCTGCCCTCCCCCAATCCGACCGAACAAACTCCCCTGTCGCAAGGTCAATCTTTAGGCGCGTCACCGCCGGCTCATTGCAGCCGTATGACAGACTCGAAGACGATCCCGGAGGGATGCTGATCGTGCACATCGCTGACATCACCATGTTCTACGCCCCAGCCAGTGGCGGCGTGCGGACTTACCTTGATGCCAAACACCATCGCCTCGATGCCATTGCGGACGTACGCCACAGTTTGCTGATACCCGGCGCCAGCGCCACCCATGCCGATGGTATCTATCACGTCCCGGCACCACCCCTGCCCTTCGGCAAAGGCTACCGATTTCCGGTGCGCCTGGCGCCGTGGTGCAATGTATTGCGCAACCTCAAGCCCGACCTGATCGAGGTCGGTGACCCCTACCTCACCGCCTGGGCGGCGCTCGAAGCACGGCGCCAGCTGGACGTGCCGGTCATCGGCTTCTATCACTCCGATCTACCGCTGTTGGTGAGCAACCGCATGGGCAACTGGTTCACCCCCAATGTCGAAGCCTACGTCAGCAAGTTGTACGGCAACTTCGACCGAGTGCTGGCACCCAGCACCGTGATGGCCGACAAGCTGCGCCGCCTCGGCGTGCGCGAAGTGCACGTGCAGCCCCTGGGCGTCGATCTGGAAACCTTCAACCCCGAGCGGCGCGACCCGCATGTGCGCGCCGAACTGGGCATTGCCGACACCGCGCGCCTACTGATCTATGCCGGGCGTGGCTCACGGGAAAAGAACCTGCCCGTGCTGCTCGACTGCATGCGTCACCTCGGGCGGCCTTACCACCTGTTATTGGTGGGCTCGAACATGCCGGCCAACGTGCCGGACAACGTCACTGTCATCGACCAGTTCAGGCCTCCTCAGGAAGTCGCCCGGCTGATGGCCAGCGCCGACCTGCTGGTACACGCGGGAGATCAGGAAACCTTTGGTTTGGTGATTCTCGAAGCGATGGCCAGCGCCACGCCGGTGGTCGCCGTCAAGGCCGGGGCGTTTGGCGAGATCGTCAATGACAACTGCGGGCGCCTGTGCCGGCCCAATGACGCCCACGCCATGGCCATGGCCGTGCGCGAGGTGTTCGAGGCCGGCGTGCGCAAGCTGGGCGCCCAGGCGCGTCGGCATGTCGAGCAGCACTATTCGTGGGACAGCGTCGTGACCGGCCTGCTGCATCACTACCACGCCGTGGTCGGCCATCAACCACAGGTACGCGCCCATGGCTGATTCACTCACCCACCCAGGCAGCGTCATGCTGGTGCTTCACGACGTCGCCCCGGAAACCTGGCCGGACTACGAGCCTTTCGTGCAGGCGGTGGACGAAATGGGCCATGTACCGATGACCTGGCTGGTGGTTCCGGACTTTCATCACCGCAACCCGCTAGGCCAGTCGCCGTCGTTCTGCCGCCTGCTCGAACGGCGCCTGGCCAAGGGCGATGAGCTCGCCTTGCACGGCTTCTTCCACGCTGACGACGGACCGGCACCGCGCGGCATCAGCGATTTCTTCATGCGACGCATCTATACCCACGAAGGCGAGTTCTATGCCCTCGATCAGGCGCAGGCCATGCAGCGACTGGAACAGGGCCTGGCAGTGTTCGAGCGCCAGGGCTGGCCGGTGGCAGGCTTCGTCGCCCCGGCCTGGCTGATGAGCCAGGGTACACGGCAGGCCCTGAGCCAACTGCCGCTGCGCTACACCAGCACGCCGCAGCACCTGTATCGATTGCCGGATTTCACCGCATACGACGCCCCAGGCTTGGTCTGGAGTGCCCGCAGCGCCTGGCGCCGCGGTCTGTCCAAGGTGCTTTGCGATTGGCAGTGCCAACGCTGGCGCACAGCCGATACCCTGCGCCTGGGCCTGCACCCGGTGGACATGCGCCACCGTTCTTCGCGCGACTATTGGCTCAATACCCTGGATGACCTGCTGCTGCAAGGCCGCGAACCGCTGACCAAATCAACCTGGCTGGAGCGCCAGGTGGCGGCATGAATCGCTGGGGCTGGCTGGGCCTGGCACTGCTTGGGGCCGTGCTGGTACCGGCATGGCTTGGCGGCAGCGAGCTGCTGCCCAGACTCAAGACCTTCGACCCCGAGCTGCTGCTGGGTCTGCTGGGCATGATCGTCCTGTGCTGGGTCATCAACGCCATGCGCTTGCGCTTGCTGCTGGGTCAGCACGGCGCACGATTGGGCGTCCTGCGCAGCGTCGGCGTCATCATGGCCACCGAGTTCGCGATCTGCACTACCCCCGGCGGGAGCGGCGGTCCGGTAACCCTCATGGCCTTGCTGGCACGCAATCACATCGGAGCGGCGCGCAGTGGTGCGGTATTTGCCATGGATCAGCTCAATGACCTGCTGTTCTTCTTCTGCGCGATGCTGGCGATTTCCGGCTATGCGCTGTTCCATAGCCTGGGTCGCAGTCAGGAAAGCATGCTGCTGGGCAGCGCGCTGTTGCTCTGTGCGGCGCTGGCGCTGGTGGTGGTGTTGCTGCGCTATCGACGCGCGGTGTTGCGTTTCAATGGGCGCCTGTTGCGACGCTTGGGTGTGACGCCGCAGCGCCGTCGACGCTGGGCGCGCAAGGTACTTCATTTCATCGATGCGCTGGCGCAGACCTGGCAGTTGCCCAAACGCACGCTGGCGCTGGTCTTCAGCCTTACCTGCGTGCATTGGAGCCTGCGTTTCAGCGTGCTGTACCTGGTGCTGCAGGGACTGGGCGCGCAGCTGTCGTGGATCCCCAGCTTTCTGGTGCAGATGCTGTCGCTCAGTGCCGGGCAATTCAGTCTGCTACCCGGCGGAGCCGGCGCCGCCGAGCTGACCTCGGCGAGCCTGTTATCGCCCCTGGTGGGCAGTTCGACCGCAGCAGCGGCAATCGTGATCTGGCGGGCGATTACCTACTACTTTTATCTGCTGGCGGGCGGACCGGTATTCGTCTGCCTGCTGGCGCGCCCGTTGCTGGAGCGCTGGCGCCGTCAGGCGGGTTGAGCTGGCGCCAGAGTTCGGCGGCACCGGGGAATTCGGTGCCGTCGTCGTCATCCAGGGCATCGGGGTCGTAACGTGCCAGGCAGCCCTCACCCAGGGTGGGCGGCGCCGAGGCGGCAGGGTTGTTGCGCTTAGCCATGATCACCCCCCGAGCACTGAAGCTGCGCTGTCAGTCGAATACCACGGTCTTGTTGCCGTGCACCAGCACCCGATCCTCGAGGTGATAGCGCAAGCCACGGGCCAGCACCATCTTCTCTACGTCACGACCGAAGCGCACCATGTCTTCGATGCTGTCGGCATGATTCACCCGCACCACATCCTGCTCGATGATCGGCCCGGCATCGAGCTCTTCGGTCACGTAGTGGCAGGTCGCGCCGATCAGCTTCACCCCGCGCAGGGCCGCCTGGTGATAGGGCTTGGCGCCAACGAACGACGGCAGGAAGCTGTGGTGGATATTGATGACCTTCTCGGCGTAGTCCTGGCACAACTGCGGCGGCAGGATCTGCATGTAGCGCGCAAGCACCACGACATCTGCAGCATGCTCCTGGACCAGGCGCGACACTTCGGCGAAGGCAGGCGCCTTGTCCTTGGGGTCGACCGGCACATGGAAGAACGGAATGCCATGCCACTCGACCATGCTGCGCAGATCGTTGTGGTTGGAAATCACGCAGGGAATGTCGCAATCGAGCTCGTCGGTATGCCAGCGGTGCAGCAGGTCGGCCAGGCAGTGCGATTCGCGGCTGGCCATCAGCACGACGCGTTTTTTCTGCGCCGAGTCGGTGATGCGCCAGGTCATGGAGAATTCTTCGGCGATCGGCGCGAAGGCTTCACGGAAAGCCTCGATACCGAACGGCAGCGATTCGGCACGGATTTCATGGCGCATGAAGAACCAACCGCTCTGCTGATCGGAGTGGTGGCTGGCTTCGGTGATCCAGCCATTGTACAAGGCCAGGAAATTACTGACTTTCGCCACGATGCCGACACGGTCGGGGCAAGCGATCACCAGACGATAGGTGCGCATGAATTAAGACTCCAGAACTTCGCAAAGGCGCACATTCTAGCGGCACGTCCAGAAAAACGCAGTAAGCAATGCGCCGGCCGCCGGCGTCTGGGTAGGTCCCGGTGGCGCTGGCGGCTGGTCGCAGGGGCGTCGAGGCGAGCATTAACTAATCGCGACTATGTAAAAATTTCTTAATCTAGAGATATTTTGTCACAGGGTTAATGACAAGTAAGCGAGGATTATTATGTTTACTTGCGAGTATCGCCTGTCTATTATTGGACCACACATTTCTGAACACGCATTAAGGAACACTTCATGTCCCTGATCAACGAGTACCGCGCTACCGAAGAAGCCATCAAGGAACTTCAAGCTCGCCTGGCCAACCTGTCCCAGGATGACAAGCTGAAGAAAGAACTGGAGTTCGAAGGCAAACTGCGCGCACTGATGGGCGAATACTCCAAATCGCTGCGCGACGTGATCGCCCTGCTCGACCCAGAAGCGAAAATGAGCAAGGCACCCCGCGGTGCGGTGAAACCAACCGCCACCAAGCGTGCACGCAAGGTCAAGCAATACAAGAATCCGCACAACGGTGAAGTGATCGAAACCAAAGGCGGCAACCACAAGACCCTGAAAGAATGGAAAGCCAAGTGGGGCGGTGATGTGGTTGAAAGCTGGGCCAGCCTGCTGGACTGATCGTCCACACACCGGCGCGGTATATTCAAACAAGAACGCCAGCATTCGCTGGCGTTTTTTGTGGACGATCAACAGGTGATAGCAAAGTGCTGTTGAAGATGGCGGGCATGCACTTGCCACGCCTGCAACACCTTGCGCCCGGCCTCGTCTGCCGTGGCCCAGGCGCTCAGGCATGCCTGCTCGAAGTCGCCCAGGGTATTCGGCGCACCCCACTGTGGATCGCTCAGGCGCCGTTGGCAGAAGCTGTACCAACGCAGGCTTTCCTCGCTGTCGAGGGTATCGGGAAAGTTGCGGGCACGGTAACGGAACAATAATTCAGGCAAGCGTGGATCATCGAACATCCAATGGCCATGCCCCAACTGTGCCGGATCCAGGCTACGGACTTGTTCGCACAGGCGCCGGTCGCGCTCGCCAATGAAGCCTTCATACAACTGCTGTTCAGGGTCCTCGTTCGTGGCGAAATCTTCCTTGCCATAGATATGTTCGAGCTTGTCCTGCCAGACCGCTTGTTGAGTGCCAAGTGCTTCAGCGCGGGTTTGCAACGAGGCTAGATCAATGCCCAGGCGTTGCTGATCGATCGGGCGCACTACCGACAAAGGCGCGACCACCGGGCAGCGATTGATGTGTACCAACTTCAGGGGCACCGGTAGTTGTCCATCAGACAAATCTTCACGCCGAGTGTACAAGCGCTGACGCAGATCCTCAGCACTTTCCCGCAATAACGGTAGGGTTTCCTGATGCAAATCACAGACTATCAGGGCATTGCGATTGTGTGGGTGCCATGCCAATGGCAAGACTACGCCCAAGTAATTGCGCGCTGCTGAAAAGCGCCCAGATATATGCACCAGTGGCTGCAACAGACGGATCTGCTCCATCACCTTGTGCTTGCTGCGCAGCTGAAATAACCAGTCGAACAACTTTGGCTGTTTCTGCTTGATCAGGCGCGCCAGGGCAATGGTCGCCCGTACGTCGGATAACGCCTCGTGGGCATGCCCGTGGTCGAGGCCATTGGCTTTGCTGAGCAGCTCCAGGCGCAGGCTGGTGCGACCGTCCTGTTGCGGCCAGACGATTCCTTCAGGGCGCAGCGCATAGGCCGTGCGTACCACGTCAATCAGATCCCAACGGCTGTTACCGCCCTGCCATTCACGGCCGTAGGGGTCGAAGAAGTTGCGGTACAAGCTATAGCGCGTCACTTCATCATCGAAGCGCAGGGTGTTGTAGCCGGCACCACAGGTGCCGGGGCGTGCCAGCTGTTCGTGAATGCGGGTCATGAACTCTGCTTCGCCCAAGCCTTCACTGGCCAGTTGCTCGGGGGTGATACCGGTGACCAGGCAGGCGGCAGGATGCGGCAGAATGTCGTCGGAGGGGCGGCAATAGAGATTGATCGGCGCCTCGACTTCATTGAGCTCATGGTCGGTGCGCACACCGGCGACCTGCAGCGGTCGATCGCAGCGTGGGTTGATGCCGGTGGTTTCGTAGTCGTGCCAGAAAATGCTGGAAGTCACGGGGTCGTCCTGTTGCAAGATCGACCCGATTCTAACGGAGCCTGGCTCAGGCGGAAGCGTTGGCCGGGCGGAAACTGAAATAGTCGCGCAGGTTGCGCACGAATTCATCGTACTCAGGCGGCGCCTGGAGCAGCATGAACCCGGAATCGTAATGCCCGGGTGTCTGGTCTTCGCGACACCACAGGCAACTGGCGGTCAGGTTGATGAACTGAAGACCGCCGCCGGCCAACGGCACGCGCAGTTGCAGCTCGAAGTCCGGCCCAACCAGCACCGGCAGTGAGCTGATCAGCATCATGCCGTCTTCGGAGGCATTGCCGAGCTGCCCGATCAACTGATCGGTGAAGCGGTTGTAGACCTTGAGTACACAAGGCAACTGATGACGTTCGATGTGGCGCTGAGTGAACATAATGACAAGACAGTCCTGGTACCAGGAATGCAAGGTACTGGCGGTGAGTGTTACAACTGATTTACAGATTAGCCCAGCACGCTGGGCAAATCCCGTGAATTTAGCGATACCTTGGTGTTAACGCCAAGGGGCAGTGCTGATCGGCTTGGCCACGGCCGCCTCGGTGCTGCGGTAATGACCGAGTCGCTCCAAGGTTTGCAGGCGCGCCTTGGCCCGGTAGGCATACTCATTGCCCGGATAATTGAGGATCATGTACTCATAGGTCTGCGCGGCATCGACATAGAGTTTCTCTCGCTCCAGGCACTGGCCCCGCAGCAGGGACACCTCCGGATGAATGAACGGCCGCGCTCGGCTGGTACGGTCGACCTGCGACAGTTCGAGCATGACGCGCTGGCAATCGCCCCGGTCATAGGCACGGTAGGCATTGTTCAGGTGGTGGTCCATGGACCAGCGGGTGCAGCCGCCAGCGCTGAGCGCGAGGGCAATGATGATCAAGGCACGCATGGGTATCTCCTTTGCTAGCCAGTCTATCGGCCGCTGGCGCCAAGACTGAAGCTGCTGGCTGCAAGCTGCAAGCTGCGAGCTGCAAGAAAAAGCCCGCAAGGCCACTGCCGTTGCTCGCTTGTGCTTTTTGCCTTTGCTTGTGCTCGCAGCTTGCAGCCGCCGCCCAAGGGGGCCCCGCCGCGGTAGTGCAACGGAACAATGACTACAGGCCAATTGAGGAGTAGCCTTTCGCTGCGCTTCACTATAGGAGTCTGTGCATGAGCATCCGCCGTACCAAAATCGTCGCCACCCTTGGCCCCGCCAGCAACTCGCCGGAAGTGATCGAACAGCTGATCCTCGCTGGCCTGGACGTGGCACGCCTGAACTTCTCCCACGGCACGCCGGACGAGCACAAAGCCCGTGCCCGCCTGATCCGTGACATCGCCGCCAAGAACGGCCGCCATGTCGCGCTGCTGGGCGACCTGCAGGGTCCGAAGATCCGCATCGCCAAGTTCGCCAACAAGCGCATCGAATTGAAAATCGGCGACAAGTTCACCTTCTCCACCGCGCATCCGCTGACCGAAGGCAACCAGGATATCGTCGGTATCGACTATCCAGACCTGGTCAAGGACTGCGGCGTGGGTGACGAACTGCTGCTCGACGACGGGCGTGTCGTCATGCGCGTCGAAACCGCCACCGCCGATGCCCTGCATTGCGTGGTGATCATCGGCGGTCCGCTGTCGGACCACAAAGGCATCAACCGCAAAGGCGGTGGCCTGACTGCGCCGGCGCTGACCGAAAAAGACAAGGCCGACATCAAGCTGGCCGCAGAGATGGACCTGGACTACCTGGCCGTGTCCTTCCCGCGGGACGCCAGCGACATGGAATACGCGCGCAAACTGCGTGACGAATCGGGCGGCAACGCCTGGCTGGTGGCCAAGATCGAACGTGCCGAGGCCGTTGCCGACGACGAAACCCTGGACAAGCTGATCGCCGCCTCCGACGCTGTGATGGTTGCCCGTGGTGACCTGGGTGTAGAAATCGGCGACGCCGAGCTGATCGCCATCCAGAAGAAAATCATCCAGCATGCGCGCCGCAACAACAAGGCGGTGATCGTCGCGACGCAGATGATGGAGTCGATGATCCAGAACCCGATGCCGACCCGCGCCGAGGTGTCCGACGTGGCCAACGCCGTGCTGGACAACACCGATGCGGTGATGCTCTCGGCCGAGAGTGCTGCCGGTTCCTACCCGATCGAAGCGGTCCAGGCCATGGCCCGCATCTGCCTGGGCGCCGAGAAGCACCCGACCAGCCAGAAGTCCAGCCACCGCCTGCACACCACGTTCGAGCGCTGCGACGAGAGCATTGCCCTGGCGGCGATCTACACCGCCAACCACTTCCCCGGCGTCAAGGCGATCATCGCGCTGACCGAGAGTGGCTATACCCCGCTGATCATGTCGCGCCTGCGCTCGCACGTGCCGATCTTCGCGCTGTCGCCACACCGCGCGACCCAGGCACGCGCCAACATGTTCCGCGGCGTTTACCCCATCGCCTTCGACCCGGCATCCAAGCCTGCCGACAAAGTCAGTCAGGCGGCGGTAGACGAGCTGCTGCAGCGCGGTCTGGTGCAACAAGGTGACTGGGTGATCCTGACCAAAGGTGACAGCTACCACACCATCGGCGGCACCAACGGCATGAAGATCCTGCACGTCGGCGATCCGCTGGTCGGCTGATCTGCTGTCGCGGTGACAGCCCGCGTCTACAGCGTAGGCGCGGGCTTGCCGGTTCAAGCGTGTTCGACGAACACGTCCGCAAACACCTGCCCTCGCGGCAGGCCCGCCATGAACAAGCGCCGGGCGAAGCGCTCGACGGTTGCCGGTGCCCCGCACAGCAACGCCACCGTTTGCCGCGATGACGGGCGCAACCGTGCCAACGCCTGTTCCAGCTGCGCGGCTGGCACCAGTTCGACCTCCACCCCTTCCAGCTCCCGCAACGCCTGGGCCAGGTAATGCCCAGCGTCGTCCGCCGCGACATGCACCAGCCGGATTGCACCTTCATGCCCCTGCCGCAATGCTTCGCGCACGATGCCCCACAACGGTGCCAGGCCCGTGCCCGCTGCCAGCAACCACAGCGGCCGCGCCTGCCACTGCGGGTCGTAGTGCAGCGCGCCGCCGCGGAGCTCGCCCAAGCGTAGTTCGTCGCCAATTCGCAGCCTGCGAACCAGGGTACAAAAGGCGCCGGGCCGCCGGCAGTCGATATGAAACTCCAACCACTCATCCTCGCCCGGCAGGCTGGCCAGGGAATAAGGGCGGGCCACGCTGCCTGACCACAGCACCACATGTTGCCCAGCTTGATAGCGCAGCAGTCGCCCAGGCGCCAGCCGCATACGCAGCACCTCACCCAGCCACTCCAGCACGACGACCCGCGCCGGTATCCCATCCTGCTGCGGGTCGAACACTGCAACCTGCAGGTCTTCGACCACTCGGCACTGGCACGCCAGGCGCCAGCCCAGGGCGTGCTTGTCCAGCGCCAAAGCCTCAGGCAGCGCGTCGACAGGCTGCCCGCTCAGGCACTGCACCAGGCACGCATGGCAACTGCCGGCACGGCAACTGTAGGGCACGTGGTGCCCAGCCTCGTTCAGGGCATCGAGCAAATTGCGGCCGGTCGGCACCGTCCAGCGCCGCTCGCCCACGGTGATATCAGGCATCAACCCTCCTCTGCATGGCGGGGTATCGGATTCGATGGGGCGCAGGGCCTCAATTATTCACCGACAGCCCCAGCCTGCGCATCCTTTAAATAGCGGGCTTTCTTGCAAGAGGCATGCGCATGAGCAGCTCACAACCGTATCTGTGGCTTCGACGCTTGCGGGTCGATGTCACCTCGCCCTCCAACCGCGTTTTCGCCAATGGCCAGCAACAGGTCGAAGTGACCGTGACGGTCGAGCCGCGCGAAGGCCACAGCCTTAGCCAACAACAGCTGGATTCGATCAGCCTGGTGCAGTTTGACGACAACGGGCAGTTGCAGCCGCTGGACTTTGCCCTGTTCGCCGACGACCAGCGCGATACGCGCTTCGATTACCAGCCGGCCAGCCATCACCCGCCCAGTACCTTGCCAGGCATTACCGATGCCACGCGCAGGCGGCGCTTCTATATAAGCTCGACACGTCCAGGTGGCAGCATCGACACCGTTTACGCCAGCATCTGGCTGCCGGACGGCAGCCGCGCGGTCAGCAACGAAGGCTTTTTCAGGTCATCGGTGAGCGTCGAATCGCTCTCGCCGCTGCGCCTGGGCAAGGAGCATTTCCAATTGCAACGCGACGATGTGGCAGCCGAGCCACTGGAGGGTGGGCACTTCGACCTCGACTTGTACACCCTGGGCTTCAAGGATCCGAATCAGCGGATCATCGAAAGCCGCTGCTACGGCACCGCCAGCGGCGTCGAGTACTACGAAGGTTACGTCGACAGCCGCCCGGCCCTGCAATTCGGCGGCCCCTACAGAGCGGACAGTTTCTTCCACTACGCCTTTGCCGTGGGCCCAGCGTTCGTCTGGCAGGCCTACGGGGAAAAGGTTGGCATCAATCAGACGGCGGGCACGATGAATGTCGTGCGCGTGCAAAACGTCGATTACGACAAACCCGGCTACCCCCAGATACGCCGCCCTAGCCGCTGGGGTCTGGTGGACCAACAGGGTAACGAACACCTCATCGAGCTGTTGCCCGCCGCCAATGGCAACCTCATCGATTTTCGCATCGGCCACTGACCTGCATGGCCAGCGCGATGCGTCGCTGGCCAACGCCTACCGACTACCGCGAGCGACCCTATGCCCACTGCCCCGCTGCACACCCAAGCGGTCAATTTTCCCGAGCGGTTCAACACCGCAGTCGATCCGCGCACTGGCCAGTTCACCCTGTCACTGACCCTGCCCCTGGCCCCCGGCAACCAACTGCGCGGGCCGACGCTGTCGCCGTGCCTGTCGTTCAGCACCCTGGACTCGCTGGTCGATCACGGCTTTGGCCATGGCTGGAACCTGAACCTGTCGCACGTCGATTTGGACCCCGAACATGCCGTGCTGCGTCTGACCAGCGGTGAGCAGTTCGCCCTCGACCCGACGGCCAGCGACCTCGACGGCCAAATGCCGTGGCAGCTGCGCGATCACAAGCTCGACAACCTGCGCCTGCAGCGCCAGGCCGACGGTCGCCTGCGCCTGGACTACAAGAGCGGAGAATGCGAGCTGCTGCGCCAGCACGCCGGCACTGCCCGCTACCTGTTGGACGAGGTGCATTCGCCCCTGGGCGACAGGCTGTTCCTGGACTGGATCGCCCTGGCCGACGGCCCGCCACAACTTGCCGCAGTACGTGACGAACAGCGCACCCTGCTCGCCCTGCAACGCCGCGCCGGTGAACTCGAGCTGATGCTCAACCCAGGCACCTCGCAGGCCAGCGACGTCACCCTGCGCCTGAGCAACGAGCGCCTGACCGAGCTGCAGTTACCCGGCGCCGCCAGGCCGGTGCGCATCGAATACGATGAAGTCCCGCTCGCCGATGGACGCTGCCTGCTGCTGCCCAGCCACTGCACCAGCCCACTGGGGGCACGCGACACCGTCCACTGGGCCGAAGGCGTGCACGGGCATCAACTGCCGCCAGGCGCGCCCCTGGCTACCCTGCCGCGTGTCAGCGGCTGGACCCATTCGTGCGGCGTGCCCGGGGCCGACCGCCACCACCAATACGATTGGCTGGGCCAGCGCAATTTCCTCGGCTACGCCAGCGGCCAGGTCGTCGAATGGCAGCCGGGCCGCGACAACCTTTACCAGGCCCCGGGCGATTATCGCTACCAGGTCACTGAAACCATCAGTGACGATCGCGGCGAGCCGTTGGCCTGCATCACCCGCGTGTGGAACCGCTTTCACCTGCTGGTCGAGCAACGTTGCCGCCAAGGCAGCTGCGAAGTGCGCGAGCGAACCGTCTACGGCGACGATCCGAGTGCCAGTTGGGAGAAGCAGCCGTCAGACTGCCAGTTACCCAAAGAGCACGTGACCCAGTTCATCGAGCATGCCGCAACCGTGCGTGAACGCAGCGAACGCACCTGCTATGGCTATGATGCAGCGGGCAACCTGCTGCAGGTCGATTACCCCAGCGGCCTGCAGGTGCGTCACACCTATCATCCAGCACACGGCAACGCCGACTGCCCGGCCGATCCGTTGGGCTGGGTGCGCCATCGGGCGTCATCGACCGTGATTCCAGCACCGTCTGCGCATCCGGCCCCTGTGCTGCGCGAACAATACCGTTATCAACGCCTGGAATCGTCGCTCGCAGGCGCGCCAGCCCATGTCCTGCTGACCTGCCAGGAGACCTTCGACGACAGCGTCGGCAGCCTGCTCAAGCGCATCGATACCACCTACGAGCAAACCCCCGGAGCGTTCTACGGCCGGCAACAGCGCCAGGTTTTCAGTATCGGCGCAAAAGCTACTACCCACCTTCACACCTACCGCAACGAAGACGCGACGCTGGTCAGCGAAACGGCAGTGATCGGCTTCGAGAACGACGCCGTCAACCGCACCGTCTCCCGTGTCGCCCACTGCCAGATCACCGGTCTGCTGGCCTGGGAGCGCAGCGTCAACGGCGCCTGCACGCAGTTTTTTCACGACCCGGCAGGCCGCCTGATCCGCACCGTGATGGCCGCCGGCAGCAGCCAGCAGCATGAACACCAGGTGCGCTACCACCTGGGCGACCCTGCCGCACGTGCTGCTGCCCGCGCCGGCAGCTGGCTGGTCAACCTGGTGGAACAGGTCGATGTCAGTGGCCGCCGGCAACGCCAATGGCTCGATGGCGACGGGCGCACGCTGCAGGTGGAGCTCGAAGACATCGACCACGGCCCTGGGGTGTTTCGTGAAGTCGCCGTGAATCGGTTCGATGCGCTGGGCCGGCCAATCAGCCAGACCCAGCTCGACTGGTTCGCGCACGCAGACGCCGCGGCGTCGTTGCGCCTGCACAGCACCCTGGCGTACGACGGCTGGGGCAACGTCTGCCGGCAGACCAGCCCTGAAGGGATCGACAGCCATATCCGTCACGACCCGATTGCACGACGCCGCGAGCAGTGGCGGTCGGTGGGCGACCTGACCGGGCCGCTGCAGGTCGAGCGGGTCGACGCCGCAGCGAGCGTGATCGAGCGGCACTGGCTCGACAGCAACAGGCGCCTGGTGCGCACCGTGCAGCTCGAACGCGATGGCCTGGGGCGCATCATTACCCAGCGCCTGCTATGCGCGGGCACTGAGCACAGCGCGTTGCAGCTGCGCCACGATGCCTTTTCGCGCCTGGTCGAGCAGCACTTGAGCGACGGCACTCGCCTGCACTGGCGTTATGCAACGCACAGCGATGGCCACCATCCTGAAAGCCTGCGCCTGCGCGCAGCCGGCGCGGCGGCTGCCGTCAGCCTGGGCAGCCAAGTGTTCGACGGCCTGGGCCGTCAGCGCGCGGTCACGGTGGCCGGCCAGACCACCCAATACCTCTATCGGCCAGGCCTGCTGCCACCGGCTGCGAACATCCTGGCCAACGGCAAGCGCGTGGACTACCGCTATGACCCGGACCTGGACAACGCCCTGATCGGCGTAGCCGCCGACGACGAGCCGCTGCAGCAACTGACCTATCATCCGACCTTCGGCGTGCCTGTCCAGGTCAGCACCGGCCATGGGCAGCAACGCTGGCAGTTCAGCCAGAGCGGCCTGCTCCAGGGCGAAACCTGGGCGGTAGAGGACCAGACCCACAGCAGCCACTGGACGCATTCCCTCAGAGGCCTGCCGCTGAGCCTGCGCGACGCCGCCGGGGTGCAGCACATACGCAGTTACGATGCCTGTGGGCGCCTGAGCAGCGTCCAGGTCGGCGACGTGCACACCGCGCTGACCTATGACGCCTTTGGCCGACTGGCTACCCAGACCACGCTGGAGCGTGCCAGCGCACGCCAGTTGGTCTGTGAGCATGAATACGATGCGATGGGGCGCCCGCAGCAGCTGCGCTTCGTGTTCACGCAGGTTGACGAGCGCAGCGAAGCCACCCAGACCCTGCGCTACAACGACCTCGACCAACTGGTCTGGCGGCGCTGGCAAAGCCAGGAAAGTACCGGCGAAGAGCGCTTTGACTACGATCTGCGCGGGCGTCTGGTCCACTACAGCGCCGATGCCGAGGTCGCGCCCCTCGATGCCAAGGGCAACGCTATCGTCGAGCAGCGCTCCGTGTTCAATCCGCTCAATGGCTTCGAACGGGTCACCAGCCGCTTTGTCGATGCCAGCGAAGACATCGCCACCTTCGACTACGCACCCGACAATCCGGCCCAGCTCGTGCGCATCTGCCATACCCACGCCAGCTGGCCGACAAGCATCGACCTGCGCTACGACGCCTGCGGCCGGTTGATCGCCGATAGCCTCGGTCGCCGCCTGGATTGGGATGCCCACGGCCGTCTGGAGCGTGTCGAGAAAGACGGCGCAGCTTGCCTGTACCGCTACCATGCCAACGGCCAAGTGTATGCGCGGACCTTTGCCGGCGGCGTGATACGCAGTTTCTACGCGGGTGGCCAGCTGACCCATGAACGGCACGGCGAGCAGGTAATGAGCGTTGCCAGCGATGGCCGGGCGCTGCACGCGCTGACTGCGCTGGACAGACCTGACAGCCACGCGGCCCTGCTCGGCCAGGACCACCAAGGCAGCCTACGCTTGCACGCTGCCCAAGCGCTGCAGCAGCTGCGCTATTGCCCCCACGGCAGCAACGCCGATGAGCCGCGCCCGGCCTGGGGCTTCAGCGGCAACCGCCGTGAGCCGCCATTCGATTGGTACCTGCCCGGTGGATATCGGCCGTACGATCCGCTGCTGATGATGTTTCTGAGTCCAGACAGCGAAAGCCCCTTCGGCGCAGGCGGCATCAACCCTTACGCTTACTGCGCCGGTGACCCGATCAACCGCGTCGATCCCGATGGTCATAACTGGGTAGCCTGGACCGTGGCCGGCCTGGGCCTGGCCATGGGCGCCCTGGCGACATTGGCCAGCGCCGGCACAGCTGCCCCGGCGCTGTGGGGCGTGCTAAGCGCAGGCCTGGGGACACTCACCAGCAGTGGCATGCTCGCGATCGGCAGCGCCTCGCTGGCAGCCCTGTCGCTGGGCACAGGCATCGCCAGCATGGCCCTGCAAGGCCCGCGCTGCGATACCCGGGCAGCCGAGGTGCTGGGTTGGGTAGCGCTGGGTAGCGGGCTGGCCGGCTCGGCCTTGAGCCTGGCGCCGCTGCTGGGCCAACTGCTGCCAAGAGTCTCGGCCAGGGCACTGCGGGTCGCGCCGAGCAGCCACCAACCGTCACCGGTCAAGTTCGTGCGCGGCTATGCCGATGTGCTGTACGGCGAAGGCCTCGAGAATGACGTGGCATTTCATCGCAATGTCTGGGGCCAGGGCTACACCGCCTTCGAAACCCACGGTTCAGCCTCAGGCAAGCTGATGAACGCCCAGGGCCAGATGGAAAATGCCAGGCGCATCGCCCTGCGTGAGATCGCCCCTCGGCAACTCCAGCTCGGCACTCCGGCCAACCAACCCATGGTCCTGCTGGCCTGCTTCGGCGGGCGCAGTGGCGCCGCGCAGCAGCTGGCCGATGTGCTGCAGCGCCCAGTGTATGGGTATGACAACGTCATCTACGTGGTGCGCGCCAGCTTCATGCGTAACCTGGACAGCGCCGGCGGCTTCAATATTCCGCTGCAGCGCGTGCCCTGGTGGCGCCGCGCCAACGCTGGTCCAGACCCGAACCCGAGCATGCCGGGCTTCGAAATCGCCTCAGGTCGCACCTACTACCCGCAATAACCCGGCCATCGCCCCTGCGCGTTTTCGACCATGGTCCAGACCACGCGCAGGTGTTTCGCGCACGGAGGCGCGCTATACTGCCGCGCCCTTTTGCGCCGGCCAGCCTGCCGGCGCGCCTTGCAAGGCGTTTCGACACGCTGGTCGGCACCGTCGAGCGTCTTTTTGAATGTTCCCGTCTTTAAGAGGAGCGCGCTGCATGACCGTGATCAAGCAAGACGACCTGATTCAGAGCGTCGCCGATGCCCTGCAATTCATCTCGTACTACCACCCCGTCGATTTCATCCAGGCCATGCACGAGGCCTACCTGCGTGAAGAATCGCCGGCTGCCCGCGACTCGATTGCCCAGATTCTGATCAACTCGCGCATGTGCGCCACTGGCCATCGTCCGATCTGCCAGGATACCGGCATCGTCACCGTGTTCATCCGCGTGGGCATGGACGTGCGCTGGGACGGCGCGACCATGAGCGTCGACGACATGATCAACGAAGGTGTGCGTCGCGCCTACAACCTGCCTGAAAACGTCCTGCGCGCCTCGATCCTCGCCGACCCGGCCGGTGCTCGCAAGAACACCAAAGACAATACCCCAGCGGTCATCCACTACTCCATCGTGCCGGGCGACAAGGTCGAAGTCGACGTCGCGGCCAAAGGCGGCGGTTCGGAGAACAAGTCGAAGATGGCCATGCTCAACCCATCCGACTCGATCGTCGACTGGGTACTCAAGACCGTGCCGACCATGGGCGCCGGCTGGTGCCCGCCAGGTATGCTCGGCATCGGCATTGGCGGCACCGCCGAAAAGGCTGCGGTGATGGCCAAAGAGGTGTTGATGGAGTCCATCGACATCCATGAGCTCAAGGCCCGTGGCCCGCAGAACCGGCTCGAGGAAATTCGCCTGGAGCTGTTCGACAAGGTCAACCAGCTGGGCATCGGTGCCCAGGGCCTGGGTGGCCTGACCACCGTGCTCGACGTCAAGATCATGGACTACCCGACCCACGCCGCCTCCTTGCCGGTGTGCATGATCCCCAACTGCGCCGCCACCCGTCACGCCCACTTCGTGCTCGACGGCAACGGCCCGGCCGAGCTCGAAGCACCGTCGCTGGACGCCTACCCGGAGATCGTCTGGGAAGCCGGCCCAAGCGCGCGCCGCGTCAATCTCGACGATATCACCCCGGAAGAGGTCGCGAGCTGGAAGCCGGGCGAAACCATCCTGCTCAACGGCAAGATGCTCACCGGCCGCGATGCTGCGCACAAGCGCATGGTGGAGATGCTCAACCGTGGCGAAGCGCTGCCGGTCGACCTCAAAGGCCGCTTCATTTACTACGTCGGCCCGGTCGATCCGGTCGGTGACGAAGTGGTAGGCCCAGCTGGCCCGACCACGGCCACGCGCATGGACAAGTTCACCCGCCAGATCCTCGAACAGACCGGCCTGCTGGGCATGATCGGTAAATCCGAGCGTGGCCCGACCGCGATCGAAGCGATCAAGGACAACAAGGCGGTGTACCTGATGGCCGTCGGCGGCGCCGCCTACCTGGTGGCCCAGGCCATTCGCAAGTCCAAGGTCCTGGCGTTCGCCGAACTGGGCATGGAAGCGATCTACGAGTTCGAGGTCAAGGACATGCCGGTCACCGTTGCCGTGGACAGCAACGGCGAGTCGGTGCACATCACCGGTCCCGCCCTGTGGCAGAACAAGATTGCCCAGAGCCTGGCCGTTGAAGTGAAGTGACCCTGAAGTAGCGCCGCGGGCTGTTCACGAGCAACTCGATTGCCCGTGAACAGCCCGCGGCGTTTTCATTTCAGTCTGTCGAACTGTTCTGGCCAGTCCCTGCGGGTGAACACCTGCCCTTCGCGTCTCACACGCACCAGCGCTTCAAGATCCAGCTCACACCTCAGCCATTGGCTGCCCATCGGGCTCAACGCCTCGCTTGAAGCCACTACGCCATCACCGGGCATGCCGTGATCGGGCGGCACGAACAACCCAGCCCGGCCGATATTCTCATCCAGCGCCGGCGACCATGGCGCCACGCCCACCGTCGGGCTCTGCAACACGGCAATCTGGTTTTCCAAAGCCCTGGCCTGGGCCCCGATGCGCACCCGGTGGTAGCCCGCTTCGGTGTCGGTGCAACTGGGCGCGAGGATCAGGTCCACACCTTGCTCGGCAAGCGTGCGGGCCAGCAGTGGAAACTCGTTGTCGTAGCAGATCAGGATCCCCAGCTTGCCTAACGCCGTGTCGAATACCTGCAGCCCTTGCCCTGCGCTGATGTGCCATTGCTCGCGCTCGAAGCGCGTCATCATCAGTTTGTCCTGCCGGCCAATCACACCCTGAGGCCCGAACAGCCAGGCACGATTGCGGTAGCGGCCATCGTCGTCGAGCACCGGCAGGGTGCCCGGTTGCAGGTAGATGCCCCAGCGCCTGGCGATGCCCTCGCACAATGCCAACCAAGGCTCGACAAGCGGCTGGATACCCTTGATCGAAGCCTCGAGATCACCGCGCTGCTCGCTCGGCAACTGGCCACTGAGCACCAGCCCGGCATACTCGGGCAGCAGCAACAGCTGGGCGCCGGCTTCAGCCGCCTCGGCGCACAAGCCTTGCAGATGGTCGGCGTAAGCCTCCCAGGTTTCGTGCAGCTCAATGGCGTACTGACAGGCCGCAAGGCGGATCAAATGGGCAGTTCCTTGGTCCAGAACGACATGATCTTGTCCGAGCTTTGCTCCTCGTCCAGATCGCGCCAGGCGTAGCTGGTCCGCAAGGACGGATCGTGCAGAAAGCCGCGGTTGCGCCAGAAGCCGTGCAGGGGTTTGTAGTCGGCAGGGCGGCGTGGGTGCACGCCGGGGCGCTCCACGGCGCAAAACGCGCAGAAGTCGAACTCGGCAAGCTTGTGGGCGTAGGACTCGCGCTCGATGAAAAAGCGCACCCCCAGGCCCTGCCCCCGGTATTCGGGCAGCACCAGCGATTCACCGAAGTAATAGATGCCGGCCGGGTCGCGTCCCTGGGCCAGGAACGGCTGCTGAAATTGCCCTGCGACGTCTATCAGTGGCAGGCCGGTGGCGGCGCCGATCACCTGGCCCTGGTCCACCGCGATCACTACCAGGCTGCGTCCGGAGCGGCTGTAGTTGGCAAGGTAGTCGGCTTCGTACTCAGGGCTGCCGTCGTAGAGATAGGGGTACTCGCGAAACACTGACAAGCGCAGGCGAGCGAGGTCATCGATGTAAGGCGCGATAGCGGCGCCGTGCAACAGGCGTATTTCCATGCTTGGCGGTCGTTTTGTCGATGTGGATGACGCGCTCGGCTAAGCCGGGCTTGAGGGGAAACCCTATCATCCGAGCCAACGCACCGCCTTTTCCCTACACGACAGGTATTGTTCCATGACCGCTACCGACCTGGTAAATGCTTACTACGCCGCTTTCAATGCCGGTGACATGCCAGCCTTCCTGGCCTTGCTCAGCGAAGACGTGATCCACGACGTCAATCAGGGCGAGCGGCAGATGGGCAAGGCCAAGTTCGCCGCCTTCATGGAGAAGATGAACCGCTGCTACCGTGAGCGCCTGGCCGACATCGTGGTCATGCACAACGCCGATGGCAGCCGGGCAGCGGCCGAGTTCACCGTGCACGGCCAATACCTGGCCGATGACCAAGGGCTGCCGCCTGCCAATGGGCAGACCTATGTACTCCCAGCAGGCGCGTTCTTCTACATCCACTGCGGCAAGATCGCCCGCGTGACCAACTACTACAACCTCAACGACTGGCTCGAGCAGGTCGCCTGAGCCTGCAGCGCGCTATGGCCTCAGCCGCCTCAGCCGATGCGGGTGCCGAGCACCTTGAGCAAGGCCGCCAGCCAGGCCGGATGCGCCGGCCAGGCTGGCGCGGTCACCAGGTTGCCATCGACGTGGGCCTGGTCCACGGCGATGTCGATGAATGTGCCACCGGCCAGCCGCACTTCGGGGGCACAGGCCGGATAGGCGCTGCATTCGCGGCCTTCCAAAACCCCTGCAGCGGCCAGTAGCTGGGCACCGTGGCAGACCGCAGCGATCGGTTTACCGGCTTGGTCGAAGGCGCGCACCAGCTCCAGCACCCGTTCGTCCAGGCGCAGGTACTCCGGCGCACGCCCGCCTGGGATCAACAGCGCGTCGTAGCCTTCGGGGCGGGCACGCACGAAGTCGTAGTTCAAGGCGAACTGGTGCCCGGGCTTCTCGCTGTAGGTCTGCTCGCCTTCGAAATCGTGGATCGCCGTGCGCACCGTTTGCCCCGCCAGCTTGTCCGGGCACACCGCATGCACGGTGTGGCCAACCATGCTCAGGGCCTGGAACGGCACCATGGCTTCGTAATCTTCCACATAGTCGCCTACCAGCATGAGAATCTTCTTTGCGGTCATCGCAGCTAACCCTCGGTTGCCTGGACACAGTTACTGCACGATAGCCGCTCTCAGTCGCGCCGGTCGAGCAGGTTGACCACCAGGCGGTCAAGCCAGCCCCATATGCGCTGCTTCACCCGTCGCCACAGCGGCCGTGCCTGCCAATGATCGAGGTCGACCACTTCGCTCAAGGCGAAATCGCGCTCGAAGCTGGCCTGCACCGCAGCGGTCAGGGGTGGATCGAGTGCCTCGATGTTGGCTTCGAGATTGAAGCGCAGGTTCCAGTGGTCGAAGTTACAGGACCCGACGCTGACCCAGTCGTCGATCAGCACCATCTTCAGGTGCAGAAAACACGGCTGGTACTCGTAGATGCGCACCCCGGCGCGCAGCAGGCGCGGGTAATAACGGTGGCCGGCATAGCGCACCGAAGGGTGATCGGTGCGCGGCCCGGTCAGCAGCAGGCGCACGTCGACTCCTTTGCCAGCGGCCCGGCGCAATGACCGGCGCACGCTCCAGGTCGGCAGGAAGTATGGCGTCGCCAGCCACACCCGGCGCTTGCCGCTGTTGATCGCGCGCACCAGCGCATGCAGGATGTCCTGATGCTGCCGGGCGTCGGCATAGGCCACCCGGCCCAAACCCTGCCCTTGCGCGGGGATCTTCGGCACGCGGGGCAGGCCGAAAACCTCGGCGGGACGCCAGGCGGTGCGGCGATTGTTGGCATGCCACTGACGGTCGAACAGCAGCTGCCAGTCGCCTACCACCGGCCCCTGCATCTGTACCATAACCTCGTGCCACTCGCTGCTGGCCTCGCCGGGCTTCCAGAATTCATCGGTGACCCCAGTGCCGCCGACCACGGCCCAGCGCTCGTCGACCAGCAACAGCTTGCGGTGGTCGCGGTACAGGTTGCGCACGCCGCGCTTCCAGTGCAGGCGGTTGTACCAGCGCAGGTACACCCCAGCATCGAGCAACCGCTGGCGCAGCGCCGTGGTGAATGCCAGCGAGCCGTAATCATCGAACAGGCAACGCACGCGCACGCCACGCCGGGCCGCCTGCTCCAGCACCTGGACCACTGCCTGCGCGCAGGCGCCTGCCTCGACCAGATACAACTCCAGATCGACCTGGGATCGAGCCTCGCCAATGGCATGCAGCATGCGCGGGAAGAACTGCGGGCCGTCGATCAGCAGTTCGAATTGGTTACCGTCACGCCAGGGAAATACCGGGCCCGGCATGTCAACGGGCAGTGAAGATCAGCACCGCATTGACCGGCACCGTAGGGTTGATGGAATTGAGCTTGGCGAACGTGCGCAGCTTTTCCAGGCCAGGCAGCAATCCGAAATCGGCGGCATGCAGCACCAGCGGTTCGAGGGTCACCACCTGGAAACGCCGCTCGTCCAGGCGCGTGGCCAACAACAGGGCGTTGTAGCGATGGGACTGACCATGCAGGCTGACGGTCAAGGGCAGGCGCAATTCAATCTGCGCGCCGTTGGCCAGATCGGTGATCGGCTCCAGGTCGAGTTGCGCCTGGACACTGGCTTCGGCGAAACGCTGCACGTCGAACAGGGTGTCGCGCATCTGCTCGTCACGCAGGGGAATGCCACTGCTGACCGAATCCATCTCGATGCGCAGCGCCGCAGCGCCCTTGCGATCGACGCTGCCGTGCAGCACCAGGAAGCGATGGACCTCGGCAATCTCGCCGTTCTTGCCGGTGATGAACGACAGCCGTGAGGATTCGCCATCCAGGTGCCAGTTGGCGTGGGCAGGCAGGCACAGGGCCAGGAGCAAGGCAGGCAGCAGACGGGACAGTTTAGGCATGACAGGTCTCATCGAAGATGACCGCCAACATTACCCGCCCGCCTGCAGCTCAGCAAGCCGACTGCTGGGCCTCGGCAGGGTTCACGCCAAGCCGGCTGCCGACCAGGCCTTGGCCAGACGCGTTTCGCGCGCCGCGTTGGCCAGCGCCAGCACGCCCTGGTCGCGCTGCCACAGCTGCGCCCAGTGCGCAGGGCCTTGTTGCAGGGCCTGGTCGAGCGCCCCACGCAGTTCCTGAAATTGCGCAAACAGGCCGGCGAGCAACAGGTGGCAGCCTGCGCTGTCGGCGCTTTGTCGACTGCCTTCGGCACACCCAGCCAACAGCCCCAGCAGGCGCAGGCGCAGCGCCTGCGGCCATTGGCAGTGCTGGCCGACGCCATACAGCCATGCCGTCAGCGCGGCGAGCACGTAGAGGTCTTCCAGCGAGCGGAACGGTTTCACATAAGTGTCCCAGCCATCCCCGGCCAGCAGTTCGCAGGCGGCATCGTGCAGCTGCAAGCGGGCATGCCCGACCTCGGGCATCAGCGGCAAGGTCGGCAACGCTTCCAGGGTCACCCCCGGCTCGCCGGGGTACACCACTGCCAGTTGCAGCTGCGCCGGCTGCCCGGCGCCTTCGCTACGCGCGGCAACCAGCAGCCACTCGGCCTCAAGGCCCGCGGTGACGAAGTCCTTGCTGCCGCTCAGGCGCAACCCGGCAAGGCGGGTGTGCATATCGGCCGGTCGCACGCTGCGCCGCTCGGTGGCGCACAGCGCGCCCAGGCTATCGGGGGCGCTGGGCCAAAGCACGCGCAAGGCCGCCTGGTAGCCGATCAGAAACGCCAGGCCCGGCGTGGCCATGGCACGCCCACCCAGCACCGCCAGCTCGAACGGCGTCACCGCACCCAGGCGCTCGCGTTGGGCGGCGTAGATCTCGCCCAGGCTACCGGCCAGTGGCTGGCAAACAGGGTCGTTGATTCGTTGCAACCAGGCCATCGCGTGCTCCTTGAAGGGCTGTTGGGTGTGTCATGCAAGCATCACCAAACATTCACGGGCGTGACACTGCATCTACCTAGGCTGACTTTGCCCAACAAAGCCGACCGGCCGCAACCCTTCTTGGCTGGCTCATGGAGACGCGTATGACTCGGATCGCTCACGCTGGCGCCGCCAGCACTGCACGCCGCCTGCAAGCCGAACGCCTGGTGGGCGCCGCGCCGCTGCAGGAGGCCCAGGCCTTGCGCTACCAGGTGTTCAGCGCAGAATTCAAGGCCAAGCTCAAAGGCGCCGAGCAGGGCCTGGACAGCGATGAGTTCGACGCCCACTGCCGGCACATCGGCGTGCGCGACCTGGCCACCGGCCAACTGGTCGCCACCACCCGCCTGCTCGACCATCGGGCTGCCAGCAGCCTGGGGCGCTTCTACAGCGAAGAGGAATTCAGCCTGCACGGTCTGTTGCAACTGCAAGGGCCGATCCTCGAGCTGGGCCGCACCTGCGTAGCGCCTGACTATCGCAACGGTGGCACCATCGCCGTGCTCTGGGGCGAACTGGCCGAGGTGCTCAATGAAGGCGGCTACAGCTACCTGATGGGCTGCGCCAGCATCCCCATGCAAGACGGTGGTATCCAAGCCCACGCGATCATGCAGCGCCTGCGCGAGCGCTACCTGTGCAACCAGCACCTGCGCGCCGTGCCCAAGCACCCGCTCCCCAGCCTGGACCTGCCCGGCAACGTCATCGCCGAGCTGCCGCCCCTGCTCAAGGCCTACATGCGCCTGGGCGCAAAGATCTGCGGCGAACCGTGCTGGGACCCAGACTTCCAGGTCGCCGACGTGTTCATCCTGCTCAAGCGTGCCGACCTCTGCCCACGTTATGCCCGTCACTTCAAGGCTGCGGTGTGATGGCGCAGTTGCGGGTGCTTGCCCGGCTGGCCAGGCTGTCGATGGTGCTGCTGTTGGGGCTGGGCATGGCCAGCCTCATCGCCGTCGGCGAACGCCTTAGCTGCGCGGCGTCGCTTGCGCTGCGCCAGCGCTGGGCCTGCTGGTTCATGCAGCGGCTGGCCGCCGCGTTACCGTTCGAGGTGCGGGTGCTCGGCGAACTGCCGCGCCAGCCGATGTTGTGGGTCAGCAATCACGTGTCGTGGACCGACATCCCGCTGCTCGGCATGTTGCTGCCGTTGTCATTCCTGTCCAAGGCCGAGGTGCGCCAGTGGCCAGTGGCCGGCTGGCTGGCACAGAAGGCCGGCACGCTGTTCATCCGCCGCGGCGGTGGCGATGCTCAGCGCCTGCGCGAGCAGATCGCCGGACAACTGAGCGAGGCTCGGCCGTTGCTGATTTTCCCCGAGGGCACCACCACGGACGGCCGGCAAGTGCGCACCTTTCACGGCCGGCTGCTGGCCGGCGCCATCGATCGCGGTGTAGCGGTGCAGCCGGTGGCCATCGAGTATCTGCGCGATGATGGGCCAGATCCATTGGCGCCCTTCATCGGCGACGATGACCTGGTCTCGCACCTGCTGCGCTTGTTCGCGCAGCCCAAGGCCCAGGTATGCATCCATCTGTTGACGCCGATTGCCAGCGCTGGCCTGGAACGGGCGGCGTTGGCCCATCAGGCGCAGCAGGCGATTCATGGGGCATTGTTCGGGGTCGCAGAGAGCCTGCGGGTGCAGGCTGCATGAGGCTCAGCCCTCAGCCACGCGCGGCGCTGGCGAACGCCTGCAACTGCGGGTAGAACGCGCGGAAATCTGCCAACAGCGGCTCATACAAGTGCTCGAGCTCGGTCATTACGCCGGTCAGCCCCTGCGGGCGCGACAGGCGCCGGGCGATACCGTTGAACACCTGTTCCAGCGTGGCGAAGTCGCCATAGGCGCCCAACCAGTCATCGGCCGCCATGAACGGCGCGATCCGCGCGAGCCGGCCCGGCAGCTGCGGCTCGGCCAGCAGGACGCGGTAGAAGCCTGAGGTGAATTGTGCCAGCGGCTGCTCGGCGTAATCGCACCAATGCCGCGCCAGGCAGTGGTCGAAGAACACGTCCAGGACGATGCCGGCGAAGCGCCGACGCTGCTGCGGAAAACGTCCCAACGCCTGCATCACCAGTGGGTGCTGATCGGTATAGCTGTCAATGCGCCGATGCAGGCGAATCGCCGCCTCGAGCGCGGGAGGAAAACGCCCTTCCAGGGCGCCTTTGACGAAGTCGCCATACAAGCTGCCGAGCATCTGTTGCGGCGCCGGGCCACCCAGGTGCAAATGTGCGAGGTAGTTCATCGGCGCAGTCTAGCATTGCCGCGCGGTATATCGTCATGGGCCGATATACCGATTGGCGCTGGACACCGAACCTTTTCATATTTGTATATCGCGAAATACCGATGTACGGTTCGTTCTATCACGATATGCGCCCCTGCGAGCCTCCCCATGCCACCGGATCTGGACGACATCATCAAAGCACTGGCCCATCCGCTTCGGCGCGAAATTCTCGCTTGGCTCAAGGACCCTGCGACGCAATTTCCCGATCAGTACCACAGCACCGACAACGGTGTCTGCGCCGGGCAGATCGACCAGCGTTGCGGGCTGTCCCAATCCACGGTCTCGGCCCATCTGGCCACCTTGCAGCGGGCCGGCCTGATCAGCAGCCAGAAGGTCGGCCAATGGCACTTCTTCAAACGTAACGAAGCCACTATCGAGGCATTCCTCGACCAACTGCGCCAAGCGCTTTGACCAGGCAGGTAACCGACATGACCACACTGTTCGACCCCATCACCCTGGGCGATGTACGACTGCCCAACCGCATCATCATGGCCCCGCTGACCCGCTGCCGCGCCGACGAGGGCCGGGTGCCCAATGCGCTGATGGCCGAGTACTACGTACAACGCGCCAGTGCCGGGCTGATTCTCAGCGAAGCGACTTCGGTGACGCCCATGGGCGTCGGCTACCCCGATACCCCCGGCATCTGGAACGACGAGCAGGTGCGTGGCTGGACCAATGTGACCAAGGCGGTGCACGCCGCCGGTGGGCGGATTTTCCTGCAGCTGTGGCACGTGGGCCGCATCTCCCACCCCAGCTACCTCAACGGCGAGCTGCCCGTGGCGCCGAGCGCGATCAAGGCCCAGGGCCATGTCAGCCTGGTGCGTCCGCTGAGCGACTACCCGACCCCGCGCGCCCTTGAAACCGAGGAAATCGCCGATATCGTCGAGGCGTACCGCAGCGCAGCCGAGAACGCCAAGGCCGCAGGTTTCGACGGCGTCGAGATTCACGGCGCCAATGGCTACCTGCTCGACCAGTTCCTGCAAAGCAGCACCAACCAGCGCAGCGACCGCTACGGCGGGTCGCTGGAAAACCGCGCACGTCTGCTGCTGGAGGTCACCGACGCGGCCATCGAAGTGTGGGGCGCGGGCCGTGTGGGCGTGCACCTGGCACCGCGCGCCGATGCCCACGACATGGGTGATGAGCACCGCAGCGAAACCTTCACCTATGTGGCCGGCGAACTGGGTAAACGCGCGATCGCGTTCATCTGCTCACGGGAGAAAGAAGCCGACGACAGCATCGGCCCGCTGATCAAGCAAGCCTTCGGCGGCCCATACATCGTCAACGAGCGCTTCGACAAGGCCAGCGCCAACGCCGCACTGGCTGCAGGCAAGGCCGATGCCGTGGCCTTCGGCGTGCCGTTCATCGCCAACCCAGACCTGCCTGCGCGGCTGGCCGCCGACGCGCCGCTGAACCAGGCGCACCCGGAAACCTTCTATGGCAAGGGGCCGGTGGGCTACATCGACTACCCACGCCTGTAATCGCCGGCGTCGCTGGCCGCTTAGGCCAGCGGACGCCCGCTCGCGCTCAAGGCCGCGCGTTGATTTGCTGCTGCAGGTTCTGGATCTGACTCTGCAGGGTCGTCAGGCTGCGCGTGGTCTGCCCGCGAAACGCATCGAATTCCTGCACCGTGGCGCCACTGGCGGCGGTGCTACGGGTTTCCAGCTGGCTCTTGAGCACCAGCACATCCTGTTCCAGGCTGTCGACCGCGGCCTTGAGGTTGCCCTGCTTCTTCAATGCCGCTATCTCATCGTTGACGCTCTTGAACTGGCCATCGAGCTTGCTGCCATCCACCTGAGCCGCTTTCAATGCCGCCAGTTGCTCGTTCACCGCTTTGAGTTGCGTCTGTAACTGCGCTTGCAACTCGGCGACCGCCTGCTGCCGGGCCTGGGCATCGGCCAGCACCTGCTCCAAGCGCTTGCCCAGGTCACCCGTCTGACCCGCCACGCCTTGCTGCTGCTTGTCCTGCTCGGCCAAGCTGGCCTGCAGTTGCTTGATCTGCAGCTTGAGCGCCTCGCTGCCGGTGGTGTTGGATGTCTCGCTGGCGGCGACCTTGCCGCTGATCGCCTGCAACCGCCCGGCGGCCTCTTCGCTGATGCGGGCGAAGCTTTCCTGAGTGGCCACCAACTGCTGCTCCATCAGCGAAATCTGTTGGAAACTCCACCAGCCCAAGCCTGCCAAGGCAATGAACGCCGCCCCGAGCAATGCCCATAGCGCCCCTGTGCTGGCAGGCTTGGCGGCCCGTTGGCGGCTGCGCGACACCCGCGCGGGCAGCAGTTCGTCGTCATCGGGGGTACCCGCTCGCAAGGTGGGCACATCGTCGAATTCGTCGTGGACATCGTTACGCATAAGTGGCTTCAACCGCAGTAATAGCAAAGAGGCATGAGTATAAACCGCTGGGGCGGCGCGCTGATGACCATGATGGGCCGATCAGGTTCCCTGGCCCGGCGGCTGGTGCTTCCACCAGGCGCAGAATTCATCCAGGGCACTCCACAGGCTGACCTTCGGCTGATAATCCAGGTAATGCCGAGCCCGGCTGATATCCAGGGTGAAGTCGCGGCTCATCACCTGCATGCCCAAGCGCGAGAGCGTCGGTTGTGGACGACCCGGCCAGAGCAGGCAAGCGGCTTCGTTGAGTGCGGCCAGGCTGTAGGCCAGTGGGTACGAGCGGTAGCGGGTCACCTGCGGCAGTTGCATCTGGCGCATGACGTAGTTGACCACGTCCCACAATGGCAACGGCTGACCATTGCTGATGTTGTAGGCCTGACCCAAGGCGCGTTCATCGGCGAACAACGCGCTCAGTAATGCGTCATTGAGGTTGTGCACGCTGGTGAAGTCAACCTTGTTCAGGCCGTTGCCGATGATTGCCACGCGGCCTTTGCGCTGCATCTGCATCAACCGCGGGAAAATGCTCGCATCGCCCGCGCCGGTGACGAAACGCGGGCGCAGGGCGAGCACCTCGAGGCCAAACTCCTGGGCGCCGAAGACCTTCTGCTCGGCGATATGCTTGGTATGCCCGTAGTGGTCGTGAAAGCGGCGTGGCACCTGGTCTTCGCGGATGTCCAGGCGCGAGCGGCCGTTGAAATAGATCGACGGCGACGACAGGTGCACCAGGCGCCGCACATGCTCTTTCAGGCAGCCCTCGACAACGTTCTCAGTGACCACCACATTGCCCTGGTAAAAGTCCTGATAACGCCCCCAGCTACCCACCGCGCCTGCGCAGTGCACCACTGCCTCGACCCCTTGGCACAGGCGGCGAGCCAGTTCCGGATCGCCGAGGTCACCCGGAATGAACTGCGCGCCGCGCTTGACCAGATGCTCGATGCCTTCGGCGCGTCGGCCGCTGACCCGTACTGCCAGGCCCTGCTCCAGCGCAAAGCGGGCAAAGCGCCCGCCGATGAAGCCGCTCGCGCCCGTGACCAGAATTTGCATGTAAGACTCCGCCAAGATTTCAGAAGCAATAGACGCCATCTACCGCTACAACGGCACCAACCAGTGCCGTGCCGTGCGCCGCAAGTGCTCGGTCAGTTGCGCGAGCAATTGCCCGCCATTGCGCCAATGATGCCAGTACAACGGCACGTCGATGGGCGTATCGCTGCAGATTTCCACCAGCAAGCCGCTGGCCATTTGCTCGCGCGCCTGCAATTCAGGCACCAGCCCCCAGCCGAGTCCGGCCTCGGTCATGCGCAAAAAGCCTTCGGAGGACGGGCACAGGTGATGCACGAAACCCTCCTCGATGCCCAGCGACGCCAGGTAACGGTGCTGCAGAAAGTCATCCGGGCCGTAGACGATGGCCGGCATGCGCGCCAGGCGCCGAGCTTCGAAGCCTGTCGGGAAACAGCGCGCCATGAACAGCGGGCTTGCCAGTGCCCGATAGCGCATGGCGCCCAGGGGCAGGCTGCGCGCACCGGCCACAGGGCGCTCGCTGCCGCACAGGCAGGCGGCCACTTCGCCTGCACGCATGCGCTTGAGCCCGACCTCCTGGTCTTCGACCACCAGATCGGTGAGCAGCCGCTGTTCGGCGCAGAAGTCCCCAACCGCTGCCGCCCACCAGGTCGCCAAGCTGTCGGCGTTGAGGGCGATGCGCAGGCGTTCAGGCATGCCCTCTTCATCCAGTGCCGGCACCTGGCGTTGCAGATCCCGTTCGAGCAGGCGCACCTGCTGCACATGGTTGAGCAACTGCCGCCCCACCTCGGTGGGACTCGGCGGTGTGGCACGTACCAGTACCGGTTGGCCAACGCGAGCTTCGAGCAGTTTGATGCGCTGGGAAATGGCCGATTGCGACAAACCCAGCACCTGCGCGGCGCGCTCGAAGCCGCCCTGTTCGATCACCGCCGCAAGGGCAGCGAGCAACTTGTAGTCGAACATCGATTTTCCTAATGCCGGATCAGGTTTATTTGTTTTTCTTATACAAGTTCGGGCTGCACACTGGCCAGCATCTTTTCCGGAGTGAATGCCATGTGGCAAAGCTATCTCAACGGCATGCTTGTGGCCCTTGGCCTGATCATGGCCATCGGTGCCCAGAATGCCTTCGTGCTCGCGCAGAGCCTGCGTCGCGAGCACCACTTGCAGGTGGCCGCAGTGTGCATCGTGTGCGATGCGCTGCTGGTGGCAGCGGGTGTGTTCGGCCTGGCCACGGTCCTGGCGCACAGCCCGACGCTGCTGGCCATCGCGCGCTGGGGCGGTGCGGCGTTCCTGATCTGGTACGGCGCCAGGGCGCTGCGCAGTGCCTACTCCAAGCAAAGCCTGCAGCATCAACAGGGCCAGGGCACGCGCTCGCGCCGGGCAGTGCTGCTGAGCGCCTTGGCCGTCACCCTGCTCAACCCGCATGTGTACCTCGACACCGTACTGCTGATCGGCTCGCTGGGCGCGCAACAGACAGCCCCTGGCGCCTACGTGGCAGGCGCCGCCAGTGCGTCGCTGCTGTGGTTCTCGACGCTGGCGCTCGGCGCCGCCTGGTTGGCGCCGTGGCTGGCTCGCCCGGCGACCTGGCGGCTGCTCGACCTGATGGTCGCGGTGATGATGTTCGCTGTCGCTGCCCAGCTCATCCTCTCTTGAGCTGGAAGCTGCAAGCTTGGGCCTGACGCTCTATTCCCTATGTTTGTTGCGTGGTTATGCGCAGGACCCAGTGCTATGATCCAAGGCTTGCGTCGCAAAGAGTACAAACTCGCCGACGTACCTTGGGCCGCCCGTGATCGGCCTTGCGCAAACCGCAGACAGACCTGAATCAGGAGATCTACCATGGCTTTTGAATTGCCGCCGCTGCCTTACGCCCACGATGCCCTGCAGCCGCACATCTCCAAGGAAACCCTGGAGTATCACCACGACAAGCACCACAACACCTACGTCGTGAACCTGAACAACCTGGTCCCAGGCACCGAATTCGAAGGCAAGACCCTGGAAGAGATCGTCAAGAGCTCTTCGGGCGGTATCTTCAACAACGCCGCTCAAGTCTGGAACCACACCTTCTACTGGAACTGCCTGTCGCCAAACGGCGGCGGTCAGCCGACTGGCGCGCTGGCCGACGCCATCAATGCCGCTTTCGGTTCCTTCGACAAGTTCAAGGAAGAGTTCACCAAGACGTCGGTCGGCACCTTCGGTTCCGGCTGGGGCTGGCTGGTGAAGAAAGCCGACGGTTCCCTGGCCCTGGCCAGCACCATCGGTGCCGGCAACCCGCTGACCAGCGGCGACACCCCGCTGCTGACCTGCGACGTCTGGGAGCACGCCTACTACATCGACTACCGCAACCTGCGTCCGAAGTACGTCGAGGCGTTCTGGAACCTGGTCAACTGGACCTTCGTTGCCGAACAGTTCGAAGGCCAGACCTTCAAGGCCTGAACCCTGCAGACCTGAACGAAAAACCCGGCCCTCGCGCCGGGTTTTTTCATGCCTGCCACTGCCGCCGGCAGTGGGCACGGTTTTGCTTGCTCAGCGCGCAGAGCGCGCTAACATCAATCCTCTGGAAGTTTGATACCGCGCACTCAAGTTGCAGGGTCGGGCGACCGATACACTGGCCAAGGTCGGCCAATAGTGTATTGCCAACGTTAATGGCAAAATGCTGCCATGCGCATGGATTAAGGAAACCCCATTGAAGCTGGAATTGCGGAACAGCTTATCGATCAAGTTGCTCAGGGTCGTGCTTCTTTCGGCGCTGGCGGTCGGCGTCGTCCTCAGTTGCGCGCAGATCGTCTATGACACGCACAAGACCCGCCAGGCCATCGATAACGACGCCCAACGCATCCTCGACATGTTCCGCGACCCTTCCACTCAGGCGGTCTACAGCCTCGACCGCGAGATGGGCATGCAGGTGATGGAAGGCCTGTTCCAGGACGGTTCGGTGCGCATGGCCTCGATCGGCCACCCCAACGAAACCATGCTCGCGGAAAAGTCGCGCCCGCTGCGCGATATGTCGATGCGCTGGTTGACCGACCTGCTGCTGGGCCAGGAGCGCACCTACACCACCCAGCTGGTCGGCCGTGGGCCGTACAGCGAGTACTACGGCGACCTCAGCATCACCCTCGACACCGCCGCCTACGGCGAAGGTTTCCTGATCAACGCGGTGATCATCTTCATTTCCGGCGTGCTGCGGGCGCTGGCCATGGGCCTGGTGTTGTACCTGGTGTATCACTGGCTGCTGACCAAGCCGCTGTCGAAGATCATCGAACACCTCACCCAGATCAACCCCGACCGCCCCAGCCAGCATCAGATTCCGCTGCTCAAAGGCCATGAGAAAAACGAGTTGGGCCTGTGGGTCAATACCGCCAACCAGCTGCTGGCCTCGATCGAGCGCAATACGCACCTGCGCCATGAAGCCGAGAACAGCTTGCAACGCATGGCCCAGTACGATTTCCTGACGGGGCTGCCCAACCGTCAGCAACTGCAGCAGCAGCTCGACAAGATTCTCGCCGACGCCGGACGCCTGCAGCATCGCGTCGCGGTGCTCTGCGTCGGCCTGGATGATTTCAAGGGGATCAACGAGCAGTTCAGCTATCAGGCCGGCGACCAGTTGCTGCTGGCCTTGGCCGACCGTCTGCGCGCCCACAGTGGTCGCCTCGGCGCCCTGGCGCGTCTGGGCGGCGACCAGTTCGCCCTGGTTCAAGCCAACATCCAGCAGCCCTACGAGGCCGCGGAGCTGGCCCAAAGCATTCTCGACGACCTGGAAATGCCCTTCGGCATGGAGCATCAGCAGATCCGCCTGCGTGCCACCATCGGCATCACGCTGTTCCCGGAGGACGGCGACAGCACCGAGAAACTGCTGCAAAAGGCCGAGCAGACCATGACCCTGGCCAAGGCTCGCTCACGCAACCGCTACCAGTTCTACATCGCCAGCGTCGACAGCGAAATGCGCCGGCGCCGCGAGTTGGAAAAAGACCTGCGCGAAGCCCTGCCGCGCAATCAGTTGTACCTGGTCTATCAACCGCAGATCAGCTACCGCGACCATCGCGTGGTCGGTGTCGAGGCGCTGCTGCGCTGGCAGCATCCGCAACTGGGCATGGTACCGCCAGATCAGTTCATCCCCCTGGCCGAGCAGAACGGCAGCATCATCGGCATCGGCGAATGGGTGCTCGACCAGGCCTGCCGACAGCTGCGCGAATGGCACGACATGGGCTTCGGCGAGCTGCGCATGGCGGTCAACCTGTCCACCGTGCAGCTGCACCACAACGAGCTGCCGCGGGTGGTCAACAACCTGCTGCAGGCCTACCGCCTGCCACCGCGCAGCCTGGAGCTCGAGGTCACCGAGACCGGCCTGATGGAAGACATCAGCACCGCTGCGCAGCACTTGCTCAGCCTGCGCCGCTCGGGGGCGATGATCGCCATCGACGACTTCGGCACCGGCTACTCGTCGCTCAGCTACCTCAAATCCTTGCCACTGGACAAGATCAAGATCGACAAGAGCTTCGTCCAGGACCTGCTCGATGACGACGACGATGCCACCATCGTTCGCGCCATCATCCAGCTGGGCAAGAGCCTGGGCATGCAAGTCATCGCCGAAGGGGTGGAAACCGCCGAGCAGGAAGCCTACATCATCGCCCAGGGCTGCCACGAAGGTCAGGGTTATCACTACAGCAAACCACTGCCTGCGCGCGAGCTGACCAGTTTCCTCAAGCAGGCCCAGCGCAATCACGCATCGGCCCTGTAACGCTGGCGCGATTACAGGCCGTGACGCGCATTTACACGATTTGCGACCCCGCCCCTTTACAGCAAATGCAAATCTTTCGCATGATGTTGCCGATTCGCGTGCCAAGACGCGCGGCGCAAACCCTCGGTCCAACCACACGACGCAGGAAACCCACAATGATTCGAATGCCTCTGGCCTCCGCCAGTCTGCTGGCCATTGCCATCGCTCTCGCCGGGTGTGGCGAAAGCAAGGATGACAAGGCGGCCGCGCCGCAAGCTCAGGCACCTGCCGCTGCCAGCGCCCCTGCCGCGGCATCCGGGGCAGTCGACGAAGCAGCCGGCAAAGCCGTGGTCAAGCATTACGCCGACATGGTGCATGCCGTCTACAGCGACTCGCTGAGCACCGCCAAGACCCTGCAGAGCGCCATCGACGCATTCCTGGCCAAGCCCGACGAGCAGACCCTGAAGGCCGCCAAAGAGGCCTGGGCAGCGGCACGCGTGCCCTACCTGCAGAGCGAGGCGTTCCGCTTCGGCAACACCATCATCGACGATTGGGAAGGTCAGGTGAATGCCTGGCCTCTCGACGAAGGCCTGATCGACTATGTCGACTCGAGCTATGAGCACGCCTTGGGCAACCCGGCAGCCAGCGCCAACATCATCGCCAACACCGAGATCCAGGTCGGCGAAGAGAAAATCGACGTCAAGGACATCACCCCTGAGAAGCTGGGCAGCCTGAACGAGCTGGCAGGTTCCGAGGCCAACGTCGCCACGGGCTATCACGCCATCGAATTCCTCCTGTGGGGCCAGGACCTCAACGGTACCGGTCCAGGCGCCGGCAACCGCCCGGCGTCCGACTACCTGGAAGGCGAAGGTGCCACTGGCGGTCACAACGACCGTCGCCGGGCTTACCTCAAGGCGGTCACCCAGCTGCTGGTGCAGGATCTGGAAGAGATGGTCGGCAACTGGGCGCCCAACGTCGCCGACAACTACCGCGCCACCCTGGAGGCCGAGCCGGTCACCGACGGCCTGCGCAAGATGCTGTTCGGCATGGGCAGCCTGTCGCTGGGCGAACTGGCCGGTGAGCGCATGAAGGTTTCCCTGGAAGCCAACTCCCCGGAAGACGAGCAAGACTGCTTCAGCGACAACACCCACTACTCGCACTTCTACGACGCCAAGGGCATTCGCAACGTCTACCTGGGCGAGTACACCCGCGTCGACGGTTCCAAGATGACCGGCCCGAGCCTGTCCTCGCTGGTCGCCAAGGTCGATCCAGCGACCGATGCCACGCTCAAGGCCGACCTGGAAGCCACCGAGGCAAAGATCCAGGTCATGGTTGACCGCGCGCAGAACGGCGAGCACTACGATCAGCTGATCGCTGCCGACAACGCCGCCGGCAACCAGGTGGTGCGCGACGCCATCGCCTCGCTGGTCAAGCAGACCGGCGCGATCGAGCAGGCGGCTGGCAAGCTGGGTATCGCCAACCTGAACCCGGACACCGCGGATCACGATTTCTGATCCGCCCACCGGCGAGTGAGCAGAGGCGACCTTAGGGTCGCCTTTTTCATGGGCGCACCACTGGGGCAGATTTCATCCGGGTAATTGCAAATTGCTCTTATTCAAATTCCAGCACTTTGCTAAGCTTGCACGCCGGTTTTTTCGTCCACGCCCAGGATTTTGCATGTCCTCGTCGCTGTCCCGATCCCTTCTTGCGCTGCTGGCCCTCGCCCTCGCCGCCTGTGACGACGCCCCGCGTTTCACCCAGGCCGAGCCTGGCGAAGCGCTGTCCGGTGGCCAGGCAACGGTCGTGCGCAGTGATCGCAAGGCGTTTTCCTTGCCGTCGGCCAACCTTTCGCCCGAGCGCCGTCTGGATTTTGCCGTGGGCAACAGTTTCTTTCGCAGTCCCTGGGTGATCGCACCCTCGACCACCACTGCGCGCGATGGCCTCGGCCCGCTGTTCAACACCAATGCGTGTCAAAACTGCCACGTGCGCGATGGCCGCGGCCATCCGCCGGAACCAGGCGCCAGCAATGCCGTGGGCATGCTCGTGCGCCTGTCGATCCCCGACCAGCCGTATCTGGCCAAGGTGATCGAGCGCCTGGGCGTGGTGCCCGAGCCAGTCTACGGCACCCAGTTGCAGGACATGGCGGTGCCCGGCGTGACGCCCGAGGGCAAGGTGCGGGTCAGCTACACGCCCCTGTGGGTGAGCTTCGCCGATGGGCACCAGGTCGAGTTGCGACGCCCGAGCTTGCAGATCAGCCAGCTTGGCTACGGTGCCATGCACCCCGATACGCGATTTTCCGCCCGCGTGGCGCCGCCGATGATCGGCCTGGGCTTGCTCGAAGCCATACCTGAAGCCGCCCTGCTGGCCAACGAGGACCCGGACGACCGCAACCGCGACGGTATCCGCGGGCGTGCCAACCGCGTGTGGGACGACGCCCTGGGCAAGACCGTGATTGGCCGCTTCGGCTGGAAGGCCGGGCAGCCCAACGTCAACCAGCAGAACGTGCACGCGTTCAACGGTGACATGGGCCTGACCACCACCTTGCAACCCAAGGACGACTGCACCGCCGCGCAGACCGCCTGCCTGGCAGCGCCCAATGGCGACGGCGACGGCGATGAAAAAGAAGTCAGCGACAATATCCTGCGTCTGGTCACCTTCTATGCGCGCAACGTTGCCGTCCCAGCTCGGCGCGAGGTGAACGCACCGCAGGTGCTGGCCGGCAAGAACCTGTTCTTCCAGGCCGGCTGCCAGGGCTGCCACACCCCGCAGTTCACCACCGCCGCCGATGCGCCCGAGCCGGAGCTGGCCAATCAGCTCATCCGCCCCTACAGCGACTTGTTACTGCACGACATGGGCCCGGGCCTGGCCGATGAACGCACCGAATTCGCCGCCAATGGCCAGGACTGGCGCACCCCGCCGCTGTGGGGCATCGGCCTGACCGCAACGGTCAGCGGGCACACCCAGCTTCTGCATGACGGTCGCGCGCGCAACCTGCTCGAGGCCGTGCTCTGGCACGGCGGCGAGGCACAGCGGGCACGCGACCAAGTGCTTACCTTCAATGCCGAGCAGCGCGATGCGTTGCTGGCGTTCCTCAATTCACTTTAATACGCGCAAGGAGCCGGGCATGTTCCGACCTAAACTGTTGTTCACCAGCCTCGCCGCACTCGCCCTGGGCGCCTGCTCGCCGCAAGACCCGCAGGCGGTGACCTCCGCCGCAATCGCCAAGCAGGTGATCCTGCCCACCTACAGCCGCTGGGTCGAAGCCGACCGCCAGCTGGCAGCCAGCGCCCTGGCGTACTGCGAGGGCAAGCAGAGCCTGGAAACCGCGCGCGCCGACTACCTCAACGCGCAAAAGGCGTGGGCTGAGCTGCAGCCCCTGCTGGTTGGCCCGCTGGCCGAAGGCAACCGCGCCTGGCAGGTGCAGTTCTGGCCTGACAAGAAAAACCTGGTAGGCCGTCAGGTCGAGCAACTGGTCAACGGCGACAAGCCGGTCGATGCCGCTACCCTGAGCAAGTCCAGCGTCGTGGTCCGCGGCCTGTCGGCCTACGAGTACATTCTCTTCGACAGCAAGCCGGACATCGCCACGGCTGAACAGAAGGCCCGCTACTGCCCTCTGCTGGTGGCCATCGGCGAGCATCAGAAAACCCTTGCCGAGGAGATCCTCAAGGGCTGGAACAGCACCGACGGCATGCTCTCGCAGATGACCAAGTTCCCCAACCAGCGCTATGCCGACTCCCATGAGGCCATCGCCGACTTGCTGCGCTCCCAGGTCACTGCCCTGGATACCCTGAAGAAGAAACTCGGCGCGCCGATGGGCCGGCAGAGCAAAGGCATCGCTCAACCGCTGCAAGCCGAAGCCTGGCGCAGCCACGCCTCGCTCAAGAGCCTGGAGGCGACCCTCAAGGCGGCCCAGGCGGTGTGGGTCGGGGTCGACAACCAGGGTCTGCGTGGCCTGTTGCCCAGCGATCAGAAAGCGCTGGCGCAGAAGATCGACGACGCCTACGCTACCTCGCTCAAGCTGCTGGCCGACAACCACAAGACCCTCGGTGAGCTGCTGGCCGACGATGCCGGGCAGCAGACCCTCAACCAGCTTTACGACAGCCTCAACGTCGTCCACCGCCTGCACGAAGGCGAGCTGGCCAAGGCGTTGAACATCCAGCTGGGCTTCAATGCCAACGACGGTGACTGATCATGCTGCGACGCCAGGCCCTCAAACTCGGTAGCGTGTTGCTCAGCGCCCTGACCCTGGGCGGCTGGAGCCTGCTGCGCAACAAAGGCAGCGAACCGCTGCTGCTGTCGGCGCGTGACGACGGTGATGGCAAGCACTACGCGGTCGGCTTTCGCCTGGACGGCACCCAGGTGTTCAGCACCGAGGTCGGCCAGCGTTGCCACGCCATCATCGATCACCCGCAGCTGCCGATCGCCCTGTTCGTCGCCCGTCGCCCTGGTACCGAAAGCTACCTGATCGACGTGCGCGACGGGCGCCTGTTGCAGACGCTCGCCTCACAGCCCAATCGCCACTTCTATGGCCATGCGGTCATCCATAACAGTGGCCAGTGGCTATATGCCACCGAGAACGACACCACCGACCCAGGTCGCGGCGTGCTGGGCGTGTACCGCTTCGAGGATGAGCGGCTGGTGCACAGCGGCGAGCTGCCAACCCACGGTATCGGCCCGCACGAAGTGGCCTGGCTGCCCGATGGCGAAACCTTGATCGTGGCCAACGGCGGTATTCGTACCGAGGCCGAAAGCCGGGTCGAGATGAACCTCGATGCCATGCAGCCGAGCCTGGTACTGATGAAGCGCGACGGCACCCTGCTGAGCCAGGAAACCCTGGCCCAGCAGATGAACAGCATCCGGCACCTGGCCGTGGGCAGCGATGGCACCATCGCCGCCTGCCAGCAGTTCATGGGCGATGCCGACGAAACCGCGCAACTGCTGGCGATCAAGCGCCCTGGCGAGGCCTTGCAGGCCTTCCCGGTACCCGAGCGGCAGTTGCAGTCCATGGCGCAGTACACCGCCAGTGTCGCCATCCACAGCGAGCTGCGCCTGGTGGCGCTGACCGCGCCGCGGGCCAATCGCCTGTTCATCTGGGACCTGGACAGCGGCGCGGTCAGGCTCGACGCACCGATGCCCGACTGTGCCGGGGTTGGCGCAGTGCAGGACGGTTTCGTCGTGACCTCCGGTCAGGGGCGTTGCCGCTTCTACGATTGTCGCAAGGCCGAGCTGGTCGGCCAGCCGATGCAGCTGCCCTCAGGCTTTTGGGACAACCACCTGCACCTGGCCTGAGGCACTGCCCTTGAGCGAAGAGCACTTGCGCTGCCTGGGCCAGCGCAATTGCTCCGACGTGCGGCGAAAAACAGACGATACTTGATGCATCCGCACATGGGCAGGATCGCCCGCTGTCGTGCCCCGCCCATTACCGCTCGTCGCCAAGGAATCGGACCTATGCGCCGCCGCATGCTCATCATGTTGGCAGTGGTTGTGCTAATCGTGCTGGCATTGGGAGGCTACAAGGCCTTCTCGATCTATCGGCAGATCCAGGTGTTCACCGCGCCGAGGCCGCCTGTCACCGTGGCGCTGGCGCCGGCCGAGCAACGCCAGTGGCAGCAGCGCCTGCCCGCTGTGGGCAGCCTCAGGGCTGGGCAAGTGGTCGACCTGAGCCTGGAGGTGCAAGGCATCGTCAAGACGCTGTATTTCGATTCGGGGCAGCAGGTCAAGGCCGGCCAACCGCTGCTGCAGCTCAATGACGATCAGGAGAGCGCCCTGCTCGGTACCGCCCAAGCCGATCTCGGCCTGGCCAGAATCGACTTCGGCCGAGCCAGTCAGCTGGTAGGTGACGCCGCCATCTCGCGCGGCGAGTACGACCGCCTGAGTTCGCAGTACCGACGCAACCAGGCGGTGGTCGAACAGCTCAAGGCGCAGCAAACCAAGAAGCGCATCGCCGCGCCCTTCAGCGGCACGATCGGCATTCGCCAGGTCGATGTCGGTCAGTACCTGGCACCTGGCAGCGTGATCGCGACCTTGCAGGACACCTCCAGCCTGTACGTCGACTTCAATGTGCCCGAACAGGCATTACCGCGCCTGAGCCTGGGCCAGGTGGTGCAAGTCGAGGTCGCTGCCTACCCTGGGCAAACCTTCAACGCCAGCCTCAGCGCGATAAACCCCAAGGTCGACGAAAACACCCGCAACCTGCTGGTGCGCGCCACCCTGGCCAATCCTGACGGCAAGTTGCTACCGGGCATGTTCGCCAACCTGATGGTATTGCTGCCTGATCCACAACCCCAGGTGGTGGTGCCGGAAAGCGCCATCACCTACACCCTCTATGGCAACTCGGTATACGTCGCCACAGCGCGGCAGACACCCAACGGCGACCGACCACCCGACCAGCACGGCCAGCCACAACTGAGTGCCGAGCCGCGTACCGTACAGACCGGCGAGCGCCGCGATGGCGTGGTGGTGATCACCCAGGGCCTTGTCGCTGGCGAGCAGGTAGTCACCGCCGGCCAGTTGAAGTTGACTGCGGGTGCGGCCATTCGTGCCGGCCAGGCCCCTGCGCCAGAGCGCCAACCCGACGCTGCGCGCGGCGACTGAGCAGGAGGTTGGCATGGCATTTACCGACCCGTTCATCCGCCGACCTGTGCTGGCCTGTGTGGTCAGCCTGCTGATCCTGCTGCTCGGGGTACAGGCCTGGAGCACGTTGCCGATTCGCCAATACCCGAAGATGGAAAACGCCCTGATCACGGTGACCACCGCCTACCCCGGGGCGAACGCCGAGACCATCCAGGGCTACATCACCCAGCCTTTGCAGCAGAGCCTGGCCAGCGCCGAAGGCATCGACTACATGACCTCGGTCAGTCGGCAGAATTTCTCGGTGATTTCCATTTATGCGCGCATCGGTGCCGACAGCGACCGCCTGTTCACCGAGTTGCTGGCCAAGGCCAACGAGGTCCGCAATCAGCTGCCGCAAGCTGCCGAAGACCCGGTATTGAGCAAAGAAGCGGCCGACGCCTCGGTGCTGATGTACGTGAGTTTTGCCAGTCAGCAGATGAGCAACCCGCAGATCACCGATTACCTGTCGCGGGTCATCCAGCCCAAGCTCGCCACGCTGCCCGGCATGGCCGAGGCGCAAATCCTCGGCAACCAGGTGTTCGCCATGCGCCTCTGGATCGACCCGATCAAGCTGGCAGGCTTCGGCCTGGCCGCCAGCGACGTGACCGATGCGGTACGCCGCTACAACTTCCTGGCGGCGGCGGGCGAGGTCAAAGGCGAGTACGTGGTCAGCAGTATCAACGCCAGCACCGAACTGAAATCGGCCGAAGCGTTCGCCGCCCTGCCGGTCAAGGTCGAGGGCGACAGCCGGGTACTGCTGGGCGATGTGGCCAGGGTCGAAATGGGCGCGGAAAACTACGACACGGTCAGCTCGTTCGACGGCACGCCGTCGGTCTACATCGGCATCAAGGCGACCCCGGCCGCCAACCCGCTGGAGGTGATCAAGCAGGTACGCCAGGTGATGCCCGAGCTCGAACGGCAGCTGCCCTCGGCGCTCCAGGCATCGATCGCCTACGATGCGACGCTGTTCATCCAGGCGTCGATCGACGAGGTGATCAAGACCCTGGGCGAGGCGGTGCTGATCGTCATCGTCGTGGTGTTCCTGTTCCTCGGCGCCCTGCGTTCGGTGCTGATTCCAGTGGTGACCATCCCCCTGTCGATGATCGGCGTGCTGTTTTTCATGCAGCTGATGGGTTACTCACTCAACCTGCTGACCTTGCTGGCGATGGTCCTGGCCATCGGCCTGGTGGTGGACGATGCCATCGTCGTGGTGGAGAACATCCACCGGCACATGGAGCAGGGCCAGCCTCCCCCTGTGGCGGCGCTGGAAGGGGCGCGGGAAATCGCCCTGCCCGTGGTGTCGATGACCATCACCTTGGCGGCGGTGTATGCGCCCATCGGCTTTCTCACCGGCCTGACCGGGGCATTGTTCAAGGAGTTTGCCCTCACCCTGGCCGGGGCGGTGGTGATTTCCGGCATCGTCGCGCTCACCCTGTCGCCGATGATGTGCGCCATGCTGTTGCGCCCTGGACACAATGCCAGCGGCCTGGCCCATCGGCTCGACACGCTGTTCGAGGCGCTCAAGGTACGCTACCGGCGCCTGCTGCATGCGACCCTGGACAGCCGCCCAGTGGTGCTGGTGTTCGCCGCCATCGTCCTGTGCCTGATTCCGCTGCTGGTGATGTTCAGCCAGAGCGAGTTGGCGCCCAACGAGGACCAGGGCGTCATCTTCATGATCAGCAGCTCGCCGCAGCCGACCAACCTTGATTACCTCAATGCCTACACCGATCAGTTCATGCCGGTGTTCCGCTCGTTTCCAGAGTACTACTCCTCGTTCCAGATCAACGGGTTCAACGGGGTACAGAGCGGCATCGGCGGCTTTCTGCTCAAACCCTGGAACGAGCGCGAGCGCACGCAGATGGAGCTGCTGCCACTGGTACAGGCCAAGCTCGAAGAAATCAGTGGGCTGCAGATCTTCGGCTTCAACCTGCCGTCGCTGCCCGGCACCGGCGAGGGCTTGCCGTTCCAGTTCGTGATCAATACCGCTGGCGACTACCCTGCCCTGCTCGAGGTCACCCAGCGGATCAAACAGCGTGCCCAGGACTCTGGCAAGTTCGCCTTCCTGGATATCGACCTGGCGTTCGACAAGCCCGAGGTGGTGGTCGACATCGACCGCGCCAAGGCCGCGCAGATGGGCGTCTCCATGGACGCCTTGGGCGGCACCCTGGCGACCCTTCTGGGCGAGGGCGAGATCAACCGCTTCACCCTCGACGGCCGCAGCTACAAGGTCATCGCCCAAGTCGAGCGGCCCTACCGCGACAACCCTGGCTGGCTGAACAACTACTACGTGAAGAATCGACAGGGCCAGCTCTTGCCCTTGTCGACGCTAATCACCCTGAGCGACCGTGCCCGACCGCGCCAGCTCAATCAGTTTCAGCAGTTGAACGCTGCAATCATCCAGGGCGTGCCGATCGTCAGCATCGGCGAGGCCCTGCAAACGGTGCAGGAGATCGCCCGGGAAGAGGAGCTGGAGGGCTTTTCCTTCGACTATGCCGGCACCGCGCGGCAATACGTGCAGGAAGGCAGCGCCTTGTGGGTGACCTTCAGCCTGGCGCTGGCGATCATCTTTCTGGTGCTGGCCGCGCAATTCGAAAGCTTCCGCGATCCCCTGGTGATTCTGGTGACCGTACCGCTGTCGATCTGTGGCGCCTTGCTGCCGCTGTTCCTTGGCCTGTCGAGCATGAACATCTATACCCAGGTCGGGCTGGTGACACTGATCGGCTTGATCAGCAAGCATGGCATCCTGATCGTCGAATTCGCCAACCAACTGCGCGCGGAGCAACGCCTGAGTGTGCGCGAAGCCATTGAACAAGCGGCTGCCATCCGCCTGCGCCCGGTATTGATGACCACGGCAGCGATGGTATTCGGCATGGTGCCGTTGATTTTGGCAAGCGGCGCAGGGGCGGTGAGCCGCTTCGATATCGGCATCGTGATCGCCACGGGCATGTCGATCGGGACCTTGTTCACCCTGTTCGTCCTGCCATGCATCTACACCCTGCTGGCGCACCCCGCTGCGCCGATGCGCCCCGGCGCTGGATGAGCCGCCATGGGTGCCCGCGAAAAAACAAAAGCCTCGCGACTGCGAGGCTTTTGCTGTGCTCGAACGATTTCAGCCAAATGGGCGTAGCCCCTGGCGCATGCCGAACAGGAACAGCAGCAGATCGTGGTCAGGCTGGGCCTGAGCCTCGGGTGCCTTGGCTATGCGCGGGATCGCGCATTGGCCAGCCTTGCTGATGACGCCAGGCTTGGGCTCTTCCCAGGCGGCGAATGCCGCTGTGGTCACAGCCAAGCCAGCCACCAGGAACAAAGCTCGAGCGATTTCTAGTTTCATTGCCCTAACCCTTTGACAGCGCTGCCAAACGCCATCTGGTAAAAGTAGAGCAGCGTTTGCCATTCCGTGTCATTTAGCGACGAGTGGCGACGCAGCTGGCGCAGGTCATTACCTGCCGCGCGCTGACAGCTGAGGCGGCGTCGGCACTTTTCCAGGTCCAGGAGTGCGACTTCGACGCGGGCCTGCTCACCCTCGCCGATGACCTTGATGAAGACGTGCTTGCCGTACAGGCAGCCGTGCTGCCAGTGGCCCAGGTGCATGCGCGCGAGGTTGTCGGCCAGCTCCTTGAGCATGCGCTCGTGCACCACCTGGGGATAGCGCTCGCGCGCGCCCTCGGCATGCCAGGTGTCGAGCTCGACGAAGCCGTCGAGGGCCTCGCTGACCAGCAACGCCCGCCATTGCCGATCGGCGTCGCGCTCGGCCCCGCAGAACACGATGCGCGGCACGCGGACCCCAAGCTGTTCGAAACTGTTGAGCGCGTCGAGCTCTCGCAGCACCGTCGGCCTGCCGAATGGGTGCAACAGGCTGCGATAGATGTGGCCAACCTGGCGCTTGGCATACAGCACCTTGCCGTTACCGTCGCTCAGCCGTTGTACGCCGCTTTCGCCGCCGCGCCGCTGATTGGGCTCCTCGACCCACTCGCCTTGCTGGCGCCAGTAATAGTCGAACCGTGATTCCCCATGTTGGGCTACCGCCATCAAACACTACCCCTTACGCAATACATAAACCCGCCACATGGCATAGAACGGCAGGAAGTCGAGGTGCTCCTGGATTCTGAAGCCGGCGGCCTTGAATTCGGCCTCTACCGTTTCTGCCGGTAACACGAACCGGTTCTGGTAGCTGTCCTGCTGCGCCCTGGCGCTGCGCTTGTCTTCGAGCTTGCGGCGGCGCCAGGCCTTGAAATTGCCGTCTACCCACAGCGACAGGATAACGCTGTCACGGCTAACCCGCTGAAACTCGTCAAGAATGGTCTTGCGGTGCGCCGGGTCACCGATGTGATGGAACAGGCGCATGCAAAATATGCTGTCGACCGCGTTGTCCGGCAGGTCGATGGCGAACGCAGATGTCTGCAAAGGCCGTACCCGGGCTACCACCTCTGGCGGTTGCGCGGCACACGCGGTCTGGATCATCGCCTCGGAATTGTCGGCACCGATGATCACCCGATTCGGTTTTTCCGCCAGCAGCGGCCAGAAGCGCCCAGCACCGCAGGGTAAGTCGAGCACCAGGCCCGGTTCCCCAGCCAGCGCCAGGGCGCGACGGGCCATCTGCTCATCGCGGGCATGGGACAGGCGTCGAGCCAGCCCGTCCTGGTGCTTGCGAAAGTAAGCCTGGGCATGTTGCTGGTCATACTTTTCGGAAAATTCGAGTTTGATCGGGCTGCGCATTGGGCGTCTCCAGGTTCCAGTGCGCACACCTTAGGTAACGAGTCGTAACGGCCAGGTTATCCTGATGTGAAAAAAATGTAAGCACTCGTCATGAATGTTTCATGCCATTACTGAAAGGGATCAGTCGTTTCCGCGCTCTGGCTGAGGTCGACCTGGAAGCGACAACCGTGGGGCGAGGTCGAGGTCAGCGTCACCCGCCAGCCTTGGTCATCGCAGATCCGCTGCACCAGCGAAAGCCCCAGGCCCAGCCCCTCGCCACGGCGCTCATCGCCGCGCACGAAGGGCTTGAACATCGCTTCGCGTTGTTCCTCGGGAATGCCGACGCCGCTGTCCTCGACGCTGAAACCGGTGGCTTCCAGGCTCAAGCGGATGTATCCGCTGTCGGTGTAGTGCGCGGCATTGCGCAACAAATTGCCCATCACCGATTGCAGGAAGGTGGCGTTGTACAGCAGCGGACCCGCGCTGACCTGGCCATCGAAGTACAGCGTCAGACCTTTTTGCTCGATGGTGTCGCGCCACACGCCGATCAGGTCTTCGGCAACTTCGCGCAGGGTGGCCCGGGACGCCACCGCGCCCTGATCACGCTGGGCACGCGCAAGCATCAGGAAGGTCTTGACCAGCTCGCGCATCTCCTCGGTGGCGCGGGCGATGCGCTCCACCTGGCTGCGGGAGCGCGTGTCGAGGTTGGGGTTTTCCATGAGCAGTTCGCAGGAGGTCGCCAGCACCATCAACGGTGTGCGCAGCTCATGACTGACATCGCTGGTGAACAGCCGCTCACGGGTCAGCGCGTCGCGCAGCCGGCCGAGGGTGTCGTCGAAGGCGACGGCCAGCTGCCCGACCTCATCGGCCGCGTAATCAGGCGCCAGCGGCGGCGCCAGCCCCAGCAGTTGGTCACGATGGCGCACCTGGCGGGCCAGGCGAATCACCGGCGCCATCACCCGCCGCGCCAACAGCCAGCCGAGCACCACGGCCAGGACCAGGCTGAGCACGAAGCCGACCACCACCACCGCAAACAACAGACGCTCGCGCTCCTCGAAATCGCTCTGGTCCTGCAGCAGCACGTAGCGCCGGCCATCGACGATCTCGACCATGGCATGATAGGAAAGCTGGTCGCGGAACACCTCATGAAAGCCCACATCCAGGTGGCGCAGATCCTTGGGCAGCTCGAAGTCATCGCGCCCGCCACTGAAGTAGAACAGCTGGTCGGGCCGCGGTCGGTGGCTCCAGTCGCTGACGCTGTCCATGCGCAGCAGGCGCTGCAAGTCGCCGCCGAGCACCGAGGAAATCAGCCGCTCTTCGACCAGGTGCACGGTGGCCACGATGCCAAAGGCAAAGGCGCCTGCCACCAGCGCGCTCATCAAGGCGAAGGCGATGATGATGCGCTGGGCGAGGCTCTGTTTAAACTCCATCACGGCCCTCGGCGAGGCGATAGCCGACGCCATGGACGGTATGCAGCAAGGGTTTCTCGAACGGCTTGTCGATCACCTGGCGCAACTGATGGACATGGCTGCGCAGGCTGTCGCTGTCCGGGCAGTCGTCACCCCACAGGGCTTCTTCGAGCACCTCGCGGCGCAGCACGTGGGGGCTCTTCTGCATCAGTACCGCCAGCAGCTTGAGACCAACCGGGTTGAGCTTGAGCAATCGGCCCTGGCGGGACACCTCGAGGGTGTCCAGGTCATAGCTGAGGTCGGCCACCTGCAGGGTACGCCGACCACCACCCTGGGCCCGGCGCAGCACCGCCTCGATGCGTGCGGCCAATTCCGACAACGCGAAAGGTTTGAGCAGGTAGTCATCGGCCCCTGAGCGAAAGCCCTGCAGGCGATCGTCGAGCTGGTCGCGGGCGGTCAGCATGATCACCGGGGTATCGCGGCGGGCGTCCTCGCGCAGGCGCTTGCACAGGGTGTAGCCGTCGATACCGGGCAGCATGATGTCGAGCACGATCAGGTCGTAGTGCTCGGTGGCGGCCAGGTGCAAGCCGGACAAACCATCCTGGGCGCAGTCCACGGTGTAGCCTTTCATGCCCAGGTAATCGGCCAGGTTGGCAAGGATATCGCGGTTGTCTTCAACCAAAAGAATACGCATCGGGGTCTCCTGTGCGGCGCTTCGCTTAGGTGCGCGGCAGGCGCAGCTTAAGGCCATCGCCGGTCGTGTACCAGCCCCGGGACGAATTCAGCGCACTTGACGGTTTTTTCACCGAACCTTCACGCACAGAGCATAGTGCCAGCACGACAATGCCGAACTTTTCGCATCCTGGAGTCGCCATGTCGCACACCCTTCACCCTCGCCCGCTCAACCTGTGGCTGTACCTGGGCACGCCGCTGGCCATTACGCTGGCCTTGCTGTTGCTGGAGTTGACCTCGCTGGACATGGACATCGCCACGTTGTTCTTCGACCCGGCCGCCGGTCAATTCATCGGCCGGCACAGCTACCTGCTGGAAACGGTGCTGCATGATCGGGTCAAGCAAGGGGTAATCGTGCTCGGTTTGCTCGCCCTCGCCGCCTTTGCCCTGAGCCTGGTCTGGCCCAGGCTGTTCGGTTGGCGTCGTGAGTTGGGATGCCTGGTCTTGGCGCTGGGGCTGTCGACGGCCTTCGTCACGCCACTGAAGAAGGTCACACAGGTGCAATGCCCGTGGAGCTTGACCCAGTTCGGCGGCAGCGAGACCTACAGCAAGTTGCTGGAACCGCGGCCGGCCACCGACAAACCCGGGCTGTGCTGGCCGGGCGGGCATGCAGCGACCGGCTTCTGCCTGTTCGGGCTGTTCTTCATGCTGCGCGATCGTAGGCCGCGCCTGGCACGGGCGGCGTTTGTCGTGGCGTTGGTGGCAGGTTCGGTGCTTGGTCTGGGGCGAATGATGCAGGGCGCGCATTTTCTGTCGCACAACGTGTGGACGGCGGTGTTCTGCTGGTTGATCGGCTTGGGATCGTACTACCTGATCCTCTATCGGCACCGCCCCAGTACCATCATTAACCCTAGATAGATCGTAGGAGCGAGCGCAACTCGCGATCCGCCGCACGACAGGCGCCCGATCGCACAGGCGCAAAACAATACCGTGGCGAACATAAAAAAGCCCCGGTTCTCACGAACCAGGGCTTCTGAGGGTGCAGCGGGTAAGGCTGGCTTACATCATGCCGCCCATGCCACCCATACCGCCCATGTCTGGCATACCGCCGCCAGCTGGAGCTTCGCTTGGTGCGTCAGCGATCATGGCTTCGGTGGTGATCATCAGACCGCCGATCGAAGCAGCCGCTTGCAGCGCCGAACGGGTGACCTTGGCAGGGTCGAGGATACCCATTTCGATCATGTCGCCGTACTCGCCGGTTGCAGCGTTGTAGCCGTAGTTGCCCGAACCTTGCTTGACCTTGTCAGCTACCACGCTTGGCTCGTCGCCGGCGTTGGCAGTGATCTGACGCAGCGGTGCTTCTACAGCGCGACGCAGCAGGGCGATACCGACGTTCTGGTCTTCGTTGTCGCCTTTGAGCTCGGTGATGGCCGACAGGGCACGCACCAGGGCAACACCACCGCCAGGCACCACGCCTTCTTCGACGGCTGCACGGGTAGCGTGCAGGGCGTCTTCGACGCGAGCTTTCTTCTCTTTCATTTCAACTTCGGTGCCTGCACCGACCTTGATCACGGCAACACCGCCAGCCAGTTTGGCCAGACGCTCTTGCAGCTTCTCACGGTCGTAGTCCGAAGAGGTTTCTTCGATCTGGGCACGGATCTGCTTGACGCGTGCTTCGATGTCGGCGTCGACGCCAGCACCATCGATGATGGTGGTGTTTTCTTTCGACAGGATCACGCGCTTGGCGTTGCCCAGGTGCTCCAGGGTAGTGGTTTCCAGGGTCAGGCCGATTTCTTCGGAGATGACCTGGCCGCCGGTCAGCACGGCGATGTCCTGCAGCATGGCCTTGCGGCGGTCGCCGAAGCCTGGAGCCTTGACCGCAGCAACCTTGACGATGCCGCGCATGTTGTTGACCACCAGGGTCGCCAGGGCTTCGCCTTCGACGTCTTCGGCAACGATCAGCAGCGGACGGCCGGCTTTGGCAACGGCTTCCAGAACCGGCAGCAGCTCGCGGATGTTGGAGATCTTCTTGTCGACCAACAGCAGCAGCGGGCTGTCCAGCTCGGCAACCATGGTGTCTGGCTTGTTGACGAAGTACGGCGACAGGTAGCCGCGGTCGAACTGCATGCCTTCTACGACGGACAGTTCGTTTTCCAGGCCCGAGCCTTCTTCGACGGTGATCACGCCTTCCTTGCCGACTTTTTCCATGGCTTCGGCGATGATTTCACCGATGGAGCTGTCGGAGTTGGCGGAGATGGTGCCTACCTGAGCGATGGCCTTGGAGTCGGCGCATGGCTTGGACAGGTTCTTCAGCTCGGCAACGACAGCAGCGGTGGCTTTGTCGATACCGCGCTTGAGGTCCATTGGGTTCATGCCAGCAGCAACGGCCTTGAGGCCTTCGTTGACGATGGCTTGAGCCAGGACGGTAGCGGTGGTGGTGCCGTCACCGGCAGCATCGTTGGCCTTGGAAGCGACTTCCTTGACCAGCTGGGCGCCCATGTTTTCGAAGGCGTCTTTGAGTTCGATCTCTTTGGCGACGGAAACGCCGTCCTTGGTGATGGTCGGAGCGCCGAAGCTCTTGGCCAGTACCACGTTACGGCCTTTCGGACCGAGGGTCGCTTTTACCGCGTCAGCCAGAACGTTGACACCAACGAGCATTTTCTTACGAGCGGAATCGCCGAATTTTACGTCTTTAGCAGCCATGATCGTTTAATCCTTGAAAAACTTTGGAGTAACGGGAAGTCGGGGGAAATCAGCCTTCGATGACGGCGAGGATTTCATTCTCGGCCATGACCAGCAGGTCTTCGCCATCGACTTTCACGGTGTTGCTGCCCGAGTAAGGGCCGAAAACCACTTTGTCACCGACTTTGACGGCCAGCGCACGTACTTCGCCGTTGTCCAGGACACGGCCGGTGCCAACGGCGACGACTTCGCCGCGGTTTGGTTTTTCAGCGGCCGAACCCGGCAGGACGATACCGCCAGCGGTTTTCGATTCTTCTTCGCTGCGACGGATGACTACGCGGTCATGCAGAGGACGAAGCTTCATTGTCGATCTCTCCCAATTTGTGGTTTTCATCGGCCGGTGTCGACACCGGCGGGTTGATGCGGTCCGGCGTTGCCGGGGGTAGCTCGCCGCAGGCAAGCCACCTGTGTAATGACTGGTGTTGCCACCAGAAACCTTGCGGTGACCACATACATGAGGCCGCTGTGGGCAATTACAAGGTTTGCCATGCAAAATTTTTCCGCAGGCCGAAAAACACAGGGGCCGCATCTGCGGCCCCCAAGGTTGGACGAATCGGTCTATTGGTCACGGCGTTCGTATTCGCCTTCGATCACATTCGGCCGATGGGCGCTGTCGCGCGGTTGCGGCTGCAGCGGGTCGTCCTGGAACGCGCGCTGGCGCATGGCCTGGGCCTCGGCGCGCTCACGCAGCTTGCGCACTGCCAGGCGACGGCTGAACGGCAACAGGCACAGCACGCCCAGCACGTCGCTGATGAAGCCGGGCAGCAGCAGCAGGCCGCCGCCGACGGCCAGCATCAGGCCCTGGAACATCTCCTCGGCCGGCAGCTCACCGCGCTGCAGGCTTTCCCGCGCGCGCAGCGCCGTCGCCAGGCCGGCCACGCGCATGACCAGCACGCCCAGGGCGGAACCGGCGATGATCAGCAGCAGCGCCGGAAAGAATCCGATGGCGGCGCTGACCTTGACGAAAACGAACAACTCCAGCACCGGAAACAGCAGTAACAGCAATAGAAAAGCACGCATCAAAGCATTCCTCGTCGGAAGAAACCTTCCAGTAAGACCATCAGATGGATGCATGCGCTCGGCTTTTCAAGCCTCGACGTCGATCGGATTCGGCCAATGAGCAGCGCGGGCCAGCAATACCAAGGCTTCGCGCACTTGTGTCGGCGTATTGCAAGTGCTCGGGAACGGCAACCAGTGAATGCCCTGGCCAATCCTCAGGTGCATGCCTTCGCTGTCGATGCCGGCCAGCTGTGCCGGCGCGCCGGTCGGCAGACCGCTCAGCGCGACATAGTGGGCAATGGCGCTGGCGTGGTCGGTGTTCATGTGTTCGACCATGCTGGCCTCCGCCTGGCCGGCGAAAGGGTTGGCCAAGGTCACCTGGTCGAGCCAGTGAATGGCGCCGAAGCCGCCGATGTAGCGGTGACGTACCGGCTGCAGCACCCAGAAATCGAAATCATGGGCTTTGTGGTAGTTGGCCGCATCGGGGAAATACCGGTAGTAACGCTCCGCTGCCGCCTCGATCGAGGCCTCTTCTACCAACGGGTGCGCTTCGGCCATCACGGTCAGGCGACCCACGGCCTGCACGTCTTCGGCCTCACGCTCGCCGACCAGCAACGAGCACTTGGGGTCTTTGAGCAGGTTGTGGGTGTGTTGGGCGATGCGGCTGATCAGCATCAGTGGGTTACCGGCAGCATCCAGGCAATACGGCACCACCGAACCGAAGGGAAACCCCGGCATGGACTTGGAATGGGTCGACAGCACGCCGCGGTATTCCTTGAGCAGCAATTGCCGCGCGGGTCGAATGGCCTGTTTGCTCATCACGTCTTCTCTACGTTGCACGCTATACGCTGCAAGCTACAAGAAAAAGCGCGCTCGCGGGCGGATGGGGGACTGCTTTTTTTTGCAGCTTGCAGCTTGAAGCAAGCCGCCGAAGCGGCTTGCGCGCCTTACCAGCTGACGCCGAAGCCTGCGGTGTAGCGGGTCTTGTCCAGATCGCTTTCGCGGGTGCCGGTGATGATGTCTTTTTCCGCCTTGAGGTTGAGCGAGGCCCAATCGGTGACCTTGTAGCGCAGACCGATCTCGGCATCCAGCGAATAGTCGGCGACGTTACCCAGCGGCTTGGCGAACTCACCGTTGGTGAACAGCTGAACCTTCTTGCCGATCAAGTAGCGGGTGTAGTCCCACTTCAGCGCGGCCGAATAGAAGTTGTCCTTGGCACCGTCCTGGTATTCGAAGTCGGTGCGGTTGAGCAGCGTACCGAGCGAGAATGCGCCCAACTCGTTATCCCAGAACTGATAGCCCGGGCCGGTACCCACCGTGCGCTGGCGCGCCAGGTCCTCGACGTGGTCGCGCTTGTACTCCAGGCGACCCTGCCAGAACCACTGCTCGGTCAGGAAGCGGTCAAGCGCGTACTCGGCGCTCCAGTTGTCGGTGGTGGTGACATCGTCCTTGGTTTCGCGGTTGTATTCGCCTTCGGCATTGTGCCGCCAGCGGCCATGACGCGCCGTGGTCTTGAACCCGACGTCATAGTCGTCGGTGTCGTTCTCGGCACGCTTGTAGTCCAGCGCCACATCGACATTGCCCTTCCATACCAGATCCTCGACCACAGGTTTGGGCTTCATGATCTGCTCGATGCTGGCCAGCTCGACAGTCTTGGGCGCATCGCCGTTGGCCAGAGTCACCTTGCCGGGCTCGGCAGCCTTGAGCGATTTGGCCTTCTCGCCGCTGTAGGCATCCTGCTTGACCAACAGCTGTTGGTCGCTTTCCAGGGTCTTGACCTGTTTCCAATCCAGCGACACCGAACCGCCATAAGGCGTTTCGAGCAGCAGCTTGCCGCCGTCGAACACGCGAATCTTGCCACTGAGGCGATCGCCGTTCTTCATCCACACGGTATCGGCGAACGCTGGGGCAGCGCACAGAGAAGCAGTCAACAGGCACAGCAAGGATCTAGAATGCATAAGCGCTAATGGATTCGAATTGACGAAAAAGCCGGCATTATCCGGCAACCCACGACATGAGCAAGCACAGACACAGGAGTCTGCAATGAGTTCCACTCGCATTTATTCGAACCATTGGTCCGCTTTCATCCAAGGCCAGGGCTGATCGGGTGCACGGGGAAGATGGGCTGTACCAGGACACGCCTGACGCCCGACGAACGGCGCTGTATTCGGTGCTCGGGCAGGTGCCGTCAGGCAAGGTGGTCAGCTACGGCCAATTGGCCGAACTGGCCGGCCTTGGTCGCGCGGCGCGCTGGGTGGGCCGTACCCTTGCGCAACTGCCAGATGGGAGTCGTCTGCCCTGGCATCGTGTGCTGGGCGCCAGTGGCCGCCTGAGCCTGGCAGCGGGTACGCCCAGTGGCGACGAACAGCGCGCCAGGCTGCGCGCGGAGGGCGTGCAAGTAACCCATAATCGTGTGGATATCACGCGTCATGGCTGGCGCCCAGTGGAGCACAGCGGTTAGAGTGCGCGCTTTGTTTTCGTAAATTTGAGGCAGATGTTGGCCCATGCCCCGTAAAACCTGGCGCGCTGCGCTCGCTGCCTATGCCAGCCCGTCAACCTTGGTGCTTCTGCTGTTGGGCTTTGCTGCCGGCCTGCCCTACATGCTGGTGTTTTCGACCTTGTCCGTGTGGCTGCGCGAAGCGGGCGTGGCGCGGGAAACCATTGGCTATGCCAGCCTGATCGGCCTGGCCTACGCCTTCAAGTGGGTCTGGTCGCCCCTGCTGGACCAGTGGCGCCTACCGCTGCTCGGTGGCATGGGGCGTCGTCGCTCGTGGCTGTTGCTGTCGCAAGCGCTGGTGGTGATCGGCCTGCTGGGCATGAGCCTGTGCGACCCGCAGCAGCATCTCTCCTGGCTGATCGCCCTGGCGGTGCTGGTGGCCTTCGCCTCGGCCACTCAGGATATCGCGGTCGACGCCTACCGTCTGGAGATTGCCGACGACCAGCGCCAGGCCGCCCTGGCCGCCAGCTACATGGCCGGCTACCGGGTCGCTGCGCTGCTCGCCACTGCCGGTGCGCTGTTCTTCGCCGAATGGTTCGGCTCCACCGGCTTCAGCTACCTGCATAAAGCGTGGGCCGGCACGTACGTGTTGTTCGGGGTGATGATGCTGCCGGCGCTGTTCACCACCCTGGTGATGCGCGAACCGCCGGTGCCACTGCGCACGCAGCTGTCGGCTGCGCGCTATGGCCTGATGCATCAGCTGGCGTCGGTATTCGTGCTGATCATCCTGCTGGTCTCGGTGCCGGCGAGCTTTACCCAGATGTTCAATACCGGCTGGTCGACGGTCATTTCCGGCGACGCCACGCCGCTCGACCTGTTGCTCGAAGATCGCGCCTTCCTGCGTTTGATCCTCTACGTACTGCTGACCTGGGCTTGCCTGTCCAGCCTGGGCCGGCGTGGCCTTGCGCCGGTGCTGGTGCCGGTCAACGACTTCATCGCCCGTTACCGCTGGCAAGCCTTGCTGCTGCTCGGGCTGATCGCCACCTACCGGATGTCCGACACCGTCATGGGTGTGATGGCCAATGTCTTCTACATCGACATGGGCTTCACCAAGGACCAGATCGCCAGCGTCAGCAAGATCTTCGGCCTGATCATGACCCTGGTCGGCGCCGGTGCCGGCGGCCTGCTGATCGTGCGCTTCGGCATCATGCCGATCCTGTTCGTCGGCGGCGCCGCCTCGGCCGCGACCAACATCCTGTTCCTGATGTTGGCCGACATGGGGCCTAACGTCGAAATGCTGGTGGTGACCATCTCGCTGGACAACTTCAGTTCGGGCCTGGCTACCTCGGCGTTCGTCGCCTACCTGTCGAGCCTGACCAACCTGAAGTTCTCGGCCACGCAGTACGCGCTGCTCAGCTCGATCATGCTGCTGCTGCCGCGGCTGATTGGCGGCTATTCGGGGGTGATGGTGGAGAAATACGGCTACCACGATTTCTTCCTGATCACCGCCCTGCTTGGCGTGCCGACGCTGATCCTGATCGCCCTGCAGTGGCGTCAGGAAGCCGGCCGCGGCAAGCCCGCCGCGACCGACTCGCCTGCCGCCGATCAGCCCTGAGCGATCATCGCTGCCTGCACAGGCCTGTGCAGGCAGCCATCAGCCTGCAACCGTCGCATCGGCATGACGCCCGCCGACCACGTACCACAACGGCCACAGTGCCAGCGCACCGGCAATGCTTGCCGCCCAGGCGAAGTGCAACAGGCTCGCGCCCGCCCCGATCATCGCCAGCAACGCGCCGCCCAGGCCGAGCAAGGCGATGGTGATCATGCCCAGCATGGCCGATACCAGGCCTTTGCTTTGCTCGCTGGCGAACAGGGTCATGCGGTAGAGCACCGCGTTGGCCACCCCTAGCCCCAGCGCATACAGCGACATGCCTGCGACGACGCTGGCCACGCTCGGCCACCACCAGGTCGCCAGCAGCATCAGGGCCAAGCCAGCCAGGTACGGCGCCAGGGCACCCCGCACCAAGGCCGGCAGCGGGTAGCGGTCGGCGATACGGTTGATGATCAGGTTGCCCAGGATCAGGCCACCGAATACCGGCAATTGCCAGAGCGCGTAATCCAGGGTGCTGAGCCCCTCGTCATGGATCAACAGCACCGGCGACAGGCCGATCCAGGCGATCAGCGGCAAGCCCACCAGGCCCAGGGCGGCACTTCCTGCGACGAACTTGCGGTTGCGCAGCAACTGGCCATAGCCGGCCAGCAACGGCAGCAGGTGGATGGGTGTGAACGCAAGCCGCGAGCCATCGCGGCGCTCGACCCCGAGGGTTTCCGGCATCAGGCGATACAGCAGCCCCCAGCACACCACCGCGCCCACGGCGAAGGCCACGAACAGCCAGCGCCAGTCCAGCCACTGCAGCATCAGCGTGCCCACCAGCGGCCCGAGCAGCGGCGAGAGCAGCGCGATATTGGCCAGCAACGCCATCATGCGCACGGCATCGGCTTCGCTGAACGACTCGTTCAACGCCGGATAGCTGACCGTCACCACGAAGCCCAGGCCGATGCCCTGCAGCAGGCGCAACAGGTTGAACACGCCGATGTCCTGCACCCAATAGGTCGCCAGGCAAGCGACGCCAAAGCAAGCGCAGCCAGCCAGCAGCAGCGGGCGCCGGCCATAGCGGTCGGCCAGCGGGCCGATCAGCCACTGCAACACGACACCGCCCAGCAGGTACAGGTTGAGCGCGTGGGGAATGAACTCGGGGCTTGCTTGCAGGTGCTCGACCACCACCGGCATGGCCGGCATCACGGCGTCGCTGGCCAGGTAGGTGAGCAGCTCGAACAGGGCCAGGGTCAAGCCGAACAGCAAGGCCCGCAGGGGAGTGATGTAGAGCAGTGGTTTCATGGTGGCGAATCGATGCAGACAAGAAGGGTCAGGCTATATGCCAGAAATGCAGCCGTTTTGCTGTGAACAAGTGTAAGGCCGAAAACGACCAGGGCCGCAGAAGCGGCCCTGGTTGCAACAGGGTAGATACTCAGGCGGTGGTTTCCTGCACCACGCGGATGACCCGCTGCGGGAACGGAATGTCGATACCTTCGGCTTTCAGGCGATCGCGGGCCTGCTCATTGAGCATGAAGATCACATCCCAGTAGTCGGAGGTCTTGGTCCACAGGCGCAGCGACACCGTGATCGAGCTGTCGCCAAGGGTCGACACCACCGCCTGCGGGGCAGGATCTGGCAACACCCGTGGATCCTGGGCCAGTTCCAGCAGCACATTGCGGGCTTTTTGCAGGTCGGCCTCGTAGTCCACACCCACATCGAACACCACCTTGCGCGTGGGCTGACGGTTGGTGTTGGTGATGATGCCGTTGGACAAGGTGCCGTTGGGCAGGATCACGGTCTTGTTGTCACCGGTACGCAGCACGGTGTGGAAGATCTGGATGCTGTCGACGGTGCCGCTGACGCCTTGGGCCTCGATCCAGTCGCCGATGCGAAACGGCCGGAACAACAAGATCAGCACACCACCGGCAAAGTTGGCCAGGCTGCCCTGCAGCGCCAGGCCGATCGCCAGTGTCGCACCACCGATCGCGGCGACGAATGAGGTGGTCTCGATGCCGATCATCGAAGCGACGCTGATCGCCAGCATGATCTTCAGGATGATGTTGGTCAGCGTGCGAATGAAGCCCTGCAGCGCCGGGTCGTGCACGCGCAGACCGACCACGCGGGCAAGACGATCGCTGACCAGGTTGGTGATCCACCAGCCAATGGCCAGGGTCAGCAGCGCCAGCAGCACACGGCTACCGTACTGCATGATCATGGGAATCCAGGTATGGGATTGGCGAACCAGCTGATCGACCTCAGCGCTAAAGTCCATGTTCTTCTCCTGATGCCGAGCGGCAAATCTGTGTAAAGCAGGCCGCCTAGGTTCGAGCGGCCCCGGAACCGATGGACCGCCCAGGCGGCCCTGCGGTTCCTGGAAAGGCGCGGATCAGTCGCGGAAGTTGTTGAACTGCAGCGGCATGTCGAATTCCTTGGTGCGCAGCAGGGCAATGGCTTCCTGCAGGTCGTCGCGCTTCTTGCCGGTGACGCGCACCTGCTCGCCCTGGATGGCGGCCTGGACCTTGAGCTTGCCGTCCTTGATGGTGGCGACGATCTTCTTGGCCAGGTCTTTATCGATGCCCTCGCGGAATTTCGCTTCCTGCTTCTTTTCCTTCCCGGAAGCATACGGGTCCTGGGTTTCCAGGCACTTGACGTCGATCTTGCGCTTGACCAGCGCCAGTCGCAGGATTTCCAGCATCGCCTCGAGCTGGAACTCTTCTTCGGCCGTGAGCACCACGGTCTGCTCTTTGTCCTTGAACTCGAAGCTACCTTTGCCTTTGAGGTCGTAGCGGCGGTCGAGGTCCTTGATGGCGTTGTCGACCGCGTTCTGCACTTCGTGCTTGTCCAGTTCCGATACCACGTCGAACGAAGGCATTGGCTATTCTCCATGAGAGTGAGCGCGCTCGAGCTGAACATGGAGCGCGTCGGTGTTGGCGGGTTAAAATGCGGGCTCATTATAACGGGTTGCGAAACGCAGATGAGCAGCACCTGGCATATTCTCGGCGCCGGTAGCCTCGGCAGCCTCTGGGCGTGCCGTCTGGCACGCGCCGGCAAAGCGGTTCGCCTGATCCTGCGCAACGACCAGCGCCTGCGGGCGTACCGGCACGCCGGTGGCCTGACCCTGATCGAGCAGGAGCAGGCCGCGTTGTTCGCCATTCCTGCCGACACCCCCGAATCCGCAGGTCCCGTGCATCGACTGCTGGTCGCCTGCAAGGCGTATGATGCCGCCCCCGCCATCACCCGTCTGCTGCCACGCCTGGCTGCGGATGCGCACATCATCCTGTTGCAGAATGGCCTGGGTAGCCAGGAGGAAGTGGCCGAACAGGCCCCCCACGCCCGCTGCATCGCCACCTCGAGCACCGAAGGCGCGTTTCGCGAGGCGGACTGGCGGGTGCGTTTCGCCGGCCACGGCTTCAACTGGCTGGGCGACCCGACCAACCCCGCGCTACCCGACTGGTTCGAGGACCTGGCCAATGCGGGCATCCCGGCCCAGTGGACGGTCGACATTCTCACCCGCCTGTGGCGCAAGCTGGCGATCAACTGTGCTATCAACCCGCTGACGGTGCTGCATGACTGCCACAACGGTGGTCTGCTGGGCCACCTCGACCAGGTCGAGGCGCTGTGCGTGGAGCTGACTCAGTTGCTGCAGCGTTGTGGCCAGCCAGCAGCGGCGAGCGAGCTGGGCGAAGATGTGCAGCGGGTGATCCTCGCCACCGCGGCCAACTACTCTTCCATGTACCAGGACGTACGCGCCGGCCGGCGCACCGAAGTGCACTACCTGCTCGGCCACGCCTGCCGCGCGGCCGAGCGCCATGGCCTGGTGCTGCCGGCGCTGGAACACCTGCACCGGCAACTGGTCGATAACCTGCGCGCGCGCGGTTTGCCCAGCGCCTGATCCGGCTTTTTCACAAGGACACCGCCCAACCCATGACCCTGCGCCAACGCCTGGAAAACCTGCCGGTCGGTCACAAGCTACTGGCGGCCCTGCTGGTGCTGCTCGGCACGATTCTGCTGGTGGCCAACCTGGCCTTCATCAGCGCCGCCTACTGGATCACCCAGGAAAGCATGGCGCCGCAGGCCTTGCAGACCATCGGCCGGCTGGTGGCCAACCCGCAACTGTCCGCCCGCGCCGGCGACTCCACCCCGGCGGCCACGGCGCTGCTCGAAGCCTTGGACAGCTACGCGCCCCTACGCGCTGCGGCCATCTATGGCAGTGATGGGCGCATGCTGGCGCAACTGCAGCATGGTGAGCCGCTGACCCTGCCCAAGCGCTACCGTAACGTCGATGCCTGGCGCCTGATGGAGTTTCGCAGCACCCAGCTGATCCGTATCGCTCGCCAGGCCAGCCCACCAGCGCACCTGCTGCTGGTTGCCAGCAGCGAACTGCCCAGTGCGTTCTACACCGGCACCTTGACTGCCAGCCTGGCGATCCTGGTGTTCAGCATCTTGCTATGGCTGGTGATCGCCCGGCAGATCAAGCGCCTGATCACCCAGCCGATCAACCAGCTCGAAGAACTCACCCGCCAGGTCACCCGCGAAGAGAGCTATGCCCTGCGTGCCACCCCCGGCAACGACGACGAGATCGGCAGCCTGGCCGAAGCGTTCAACACCATGCTCTCGCGCATCGAAGCCCGCGAGCAGCAACTCAAGCGCACCCGCGATGAGTTCCAGAGCGCCTACGATCAAGCCCAGGGTCTGGCCGAGGAAACCCGCCACACCAACCGCAAGCTGGAGCTGGAAGTGCAGGTGCGCAGCAAGATCGAGAAAAAGCTCACCGGCTTTCAGAACTACCTCAACAGCATCATCGACTCCATGCCCTCGGCATTGATCGCCCTGGATGAACAGCTCTACGTCACCCAGTGGAACCACGAGGCTACGGTGCTCTCGGGCACACCGCTGGACGAAGCGCTGAACCAGCCGATCTTTCTCGCCTTCGCACCGCTAAAGCCATACTTGCCCCAGCTCAAGGAGAGTGTCGAGAAGCACCGTGTGGCGAAAATCGAGCGCGTCACCTGGGCCAAGGACGACGAGCCGCGCCACTATGCCCTGACCTTCTACCCGCTGACTGGCGGCGGCGGCCGTGGCGTGGTCATTCGCATCGATGACATCACCCAACGCCTGTCACTCGAAGAAATGATGGTGCAATCGGAGAAGATGCTGTCGGTCGGCGGCCTCGCCGCTGGCATGGCCCACGAGATCAACAACCCACTGGGCGCCATCCTGCACAATGTGCAGAACATCCGCCGCCGCCTGTCACCTGAGCTTGCTCGCAACCAGGAGCAGGCCAGCGAGCTGGGCATCGACCTGGCCACCGTCAATCGCTACCTGCACAACCGCGAAGTGCCGCAACTGCTCGACGGCATCCAGCAAGCGGGGGCACGGGCCGCCAAGATTGTCACCCACATGCTCAGTTTCAGTCGCCGCAGCGATCGCCAGCTGGCCCCCTGCGATCTGCCAGCACTGATCGACCAGGCCTTGGAGATCGCCAGCAACGATTTCGACCTGAGCATCGGTTTCGACTTCAAGGGCCAGGCCATCGTGCGCCAATTCGACCCCAACCTGGGGCCGGTGCCGTGCACGGCCAACGAGCTTGAACAGGTCTTGCTCAACCTGTTGAAAAACGCCGCGCAGGCTATCCACCAACGGCCACAGGCGAGCGAGCCGGGGCGCATCGTTCTGCGTACTCGACTCAATCCGCCATGGGCCGAAATTCAGGTCGAGGACAATGGCGTGGGCATGCCCGAAACGGTACGCAAACGCACCTTCGAGCCGTTCTTCACCACCAAGGAAATCGGTCAGGGCACCGGGCTCGGGCTGTCGGTTTCGTACTTCATCATCACCAACAACCACAAGGGGCAGATGGAGGTGCATTCCACCCCCGGCCAGGGTACCTGCTTCACCTTGCGCCTGCCCCTTGGCCAGCCGTCCCCCACGGCAGACAACCAAACGGAGATGTGACATGGGCTATCGCCTGTCGAAGATCTACACCCGCACCGGCGACCGGGGCGAAACCGGCCTGGGCGACGGACGGCGGGTGCCCAAGGACCACCCCCGCGTCGAGGCAATCGGTGAGGTCGACACCCTCAATAGCCACCTGGGGCTGCTGCTGGCCGGGCTGGCCGAATGCGGCCTGAGCGAGGTGAGCGAGGTCCTTGCGCCCTGCCAGCACCGCTTGTTCGACCTCGGCGGCGAGCTGGCGATGCCCAGTTACCGGGCGCTGAGCGAAGCTGAAGTGGCGCGCCTGGAGGCGGCCATCGATACCTGGAACGAGGAATTGGGGCCACTGGAAAACTTCATCCTGCCCAGCGGCTCGGCGCTGATCGCCCAGGCCCATGTGTGCCGCAGCCTGGCGCGCAGCGCTGAACGCCGCTGCCAGCAGTTGAATGCGCTGGAGCCATTGGAGGGCGTGGGGTTGGCCTATATCAATCGGCTGTCGGATTTGCTTTTCGTGGCGGCGCGGATCATTGGCCGGCGACAGCGGGTTGCCGAGGTACTGTGGCAACCTGCGCCCAAGCCCGCCAGCTGAAAACGCGGGGCCGCACCGCGGCCCCGATCACTCAGGCCTCAGGCCAGAAGGCACGGATACCCGCAACGCCCTGGGCGCCGGCCTGCCAAGCTTGCTCGCGTTGCGCCGGGCCGACACCGCCCAGCAGATAGACCGGGTGCTTGAAACCGGCAATCAACTGCTCGGCCTGCTCCCAGCCCAACGGCGTCGCATCGGGGTGAGTCTGGGTCGCCTGCAGCGGTGACAAGGTGACGAAGTCCACGCCCATCTGCTCGGCCAAGGCCAGCTCTTCAGCGCTGTGGCATGAGGCCGCCAGCCAGCGCGCCTGGGGAAACGGTCGGCCTTTGGCGGCATACTTTCGCAGCTGTGCCGAGGTCAGGTGCCAGCCGGCGGACGGGAAATCGCCCAGCCACTCCAGCGGGCCCTTGAGCATCAACTGCGCCTTGCCAGCGCACAGCCCCACGGCGTCCACGGCAACGTCGCGGTACTTGGGGTCGTACATGTCCGGCGCGCGCAGCTGAATCAGGCCAATACCGCTGGCGACGGCCTTCTGGATACCCTTGAGCAGTTGCGGCACTTCCAGGCCATCCGGGGTAATCAGGTACTGATCGGGCAGGCGCGCGGCAGCGACGATGGGCTGGTTGGCCTCGGGAAAGGCATACTGCGCCAGGTCGCGCGGCGCCACCCAGGCCAGCGGTTGCCCCTCGGCGCCATGGGGCTCGCCGCTGAAGGCCTGGACTTCACGCACGTCCAGCAACACCTGCTTGTCCGGATAGTCATGGTTGACCTTGATCAGTGCGCGCGAGGCGCTGATCTCGATGCCGAGCTCTTCACACAGTTCACGGGCCAGCGCTGCCTCGACGCTCTCACCCGCCTCGACCTTGCCGCCTGGGAATTCCCACAGGCCGCCTTGATGCTGACTGTCGGAGCGCCGCGCAATCAAAATGCGCCCGTCCGTGCCGCGGATCACGGCGGCGACTACATGGATACGTTTCACCCTTGATGCTCCGCCAGGCCAGCGTGCTGCCAGGCCTGGAAGGCCGGCCACTGGTAGATGGTCTCGATATAACTCGCAGCTGCCGCTGGCACCTGCACACGGTAGGTTCGCAGGCGTACCGCCACCGGCGCGAAGAAAGCATCGACCAGACCTGGTTTGCCGAACAGGAAGGGGCCGGGCTCCTTGGCCACCACACGGCACTCCGACCACAGGGCAACGACCCGGTCGATGTCCACCTGCACGTCGAGCGGGATCTGCTCCAGCGCCTGGTCCCGGGACAGGTCGAACGGCATGGCAGTGCGCAACGCGGCAAATCCGCTGTGCATTTGCGCGCAGGCAGAACGGGCCTGGGCCCGTGCGGCGACATCAGTCGGCCACAACTGCGCCTGGGGGTGACGTTCGTTGAGGTATTCGGCGATGGCCAGGGAGTCGGCGATCGTGCCGTGCTCGGTCTGCAGCACAGGCACCTTGCCGGTAGAGGAAAACGCCAGGATGCGCTGGCGCGTATCGGGCTGGCGCAACGTGATCAAGGTTTCCTGGTAGGGCGCGCCGGTCAGTTCAAGGGCCAAGGCGCCGCGCAGCGACCAGGAAGAGTACAGTTTGTCGCCGATGATCAGGTGATAGCTCATGGGTCGGCTCCATGTATCTGGTGAGTGGGGGCCGCCGTGCAGCGCGGCCCCAGGGTTGCATCAGGTGCGGTATTCGGCGTTGATCTTCACGTATTCGTGGGACAGATCGGTGGTCCAGATGGTCTCGCTGCACTGACCGCGACCCAGTTCGATGCGGATGGTGATCTCTTCCTGCGCCATGACCTGCGAGCCTTGCTCTTCGGTATAGCTCGGGCTGCGCCCACCCTGGCTGGCAATGCACACCTCGCCCAGGTAGACGTCGATCAGACCGACATCCAGCGCTGGCACGCCGGCGCGGCCGACGGCGGCGAGAATCCGCCCCCAGTTGGGGTCGGAGGCGAACAGCGCGGTCTTGATCAGCGGCGAGTGCGCCACGGCGTAAACCACGTCCAGGCACTCCTGAGGATTACCCCCGCCGTTGACCTGTACGGTCACGAACTTGGTCGCCCCCTCGCCGTCGCGCACGATGGCCTGGGCCACCTCCATGCACACCTCGAATACCGCTTTTTTCAGCGCTTCGAACAAGGCGCCGCTGGCCTGGGTCACTTGCGGCAGGTCGGCCTTGCCAGTGGCGATCAGCATGCAGCAGTCGTTGGTCGAGGTATCGCCGTCGATGGTGATACGGTTGAACGACTTGTTGGCACCGTCGAGAATCAAGTCCTTGAGCACCTCAGGCGCCACCTTGGCGTCGGTGGCGATATAGCCGAGCATGGTCGCCATGTTCGGCCGGATCATCCCGGCGCCTTTGCTGATGCCTGTCACGGTGACGGTCACGCCATCGTGCTGGAACTGGCGGCTGGCACCCTTGGGCAGGGTGTCGGTGGTCATGATGCCGGTAGCGGCTTCGGCCCAGTTGTTCTCGGACAGATTGTCCAGGGCAGCTTGCAGCGCGCCTTCGATCTTCTCGACCGGCAGCGGCTCGCCAATCACCCCGGTGGAGAACGGCAGCACCGACTCGGCGGGTACGCCAGTCAGCTCGGCCAGCTTGGCGCAGGTGCGCTCGGCGGCAGCCAGGCCGGGTGCACCGGTGCCGGCGTTGGCATTGCCGGTGTTGGTCAGCAGGTAGCGCACCTGGCCCTGCACGCGCTGCTTGGACAGGATCACCGGCGCCGCGCAGAACGCATTCAGGGTGAACACGCCCGCCACGCTGGAGCCTTCGGCGCAGCGCATCACCACCACATCCTTGCGCCCTGGGCGCTTGATGCCGGCAGAGGCGATGCCGAGTTCAAAACCTGGCACCGGGTGCAGGGTAGGCAGGGGACCAAGACCAACAGCCATGAAAGCGCTCCTAGAACATTTGATTGATAGCGAAAAGCGGGGCCGCTTCGCGCCCCATCGCGAGACAAGGCCGCTTCCACGGGGACTGCGCAGCAGCAGGGCTGTGCGCTATCGCGGTGGTAGCGGCCTGGTGTCGCAACAGGGCCGCGAAGCGGCCCCATTCAGGTCAGATCACTCGATCTGACCGTGGCAGTGCTTGAATTTCTTGCCCGAGCCGCACCAGCAAGGCTCGTTACGGCCTAGCTTGAGGTCGTTGCGCACCGGGGCGGCAGCCACGGCTACTTCAGCGCCCTCCTCGGCCAGCGTTTCGCTTTCAAGGCCTGGCGCTTCGGCATGCTGGAACTGCATGCGGCTGGCCAGTTCTTCGGCCTCGCGGCGCAGACGCGCTTCCTCTTCGATCGGGTCTTCGCGGCGCACCTGGACGTGCGACAGCACGCGAATGGTGTCGCGCTTGATCGACTCCAGCAGCTCCTGGAACAGGGCGAACGACTCGCGCTTGTATTCCTGCTTCGGGTTCTTCTGAGCGTAGCCGCGCAGGTGGATACCATGACGCAGGTGGTCCATGGTCGACAGGTGGTCTTTCCACAGGTCGTCCAGTACGCGCAGCAGAATCTGCTTCTCGAAGGTGCGCAGGGCGTCGATACCGGCCTGATCTTCCTTCTCGGTGTAGGCCGAAGTAATCTCGCTCAGCAGCTTCTCGCGCAGGGTTTCTTCGTAGAGGTGATCGTCTTCGTCCAGCCATTGCTGAATCGGCAGCTTGATGCCGAAGTCGCTGGCCAATGAGGCTTCCAGGCCGGCGACGTCCCACTGCTCAGGCAGCGACTGCGGGGGAATGTGCTGGCTGATCGTGGCGTCGAGCACTTCCTGACGGAATTCGGCGATGGTGTCGCCAATGTTCTCGGCCGCCAGCAGGCTGTTGCGCATGTGGTAGATCACCTTGCGCTGTTCGTTGGCGACGTCGTCGTATTCGAGCAGTTGCTTACGGATGTCGAAGTTGCGGCCTTCGACCTTGCGCTGGGCCTTTTCGATGGCATTGGTCACCATGCGGTGCTCGATGGCCTCACCGGACTGCATGCCCAGCGCCTTCATGAAGTTCTTCACCCGGTCGGAGGCGAAGATGCGCATCAGGCTGTCTTCGAGCGACAGGTAGAAGCGGCTCGAACCCGGGTCACCCTGACGACCGGAACGGCCACGCAGCTGGTTGTCGATACGGCGCGATTCGTGGCGCTCGGAGGCGATCACGTGCAGGCCACCGGCCTGGATCACCTGCTGGTGACGCTTCTGCCAGTCGGCCTTGATCTGGGCGATCTGCTCAGGGGTCGGGTTTTCCAGGGCGGCGACTTCGGCCTCCCAGTTACCACCCAGGAGAATGTCGGTACCACGGCCGGCCATGTTGGTGGCGATGGTCAGGGCGCCAGGCGCACCGGCCTGGGCGATGATCTCGGCTTCCTTCTCGTGGTACTTGGCGTTCAGTACCTTGTGCTCGATGCCTTCCTTGTGCAGCAGGTTGGACATGTGCTCGGAGGTTTCGATGGTCGCGGTGCCCACCAGAATCGGCCGGCCCTGGGTCATGCTCTCTTTGATGTCGGCGATGATCGCGGCGTACTTCTCGTCGGCAGTCAGGTACACCAGGTCGTTGAAGTCTTTACGCGCCAGCGGCTTGTTCGGCGGAATGACCATCACGTTGAGGGCGTAGATCTGGGCGAACTCGAACGCTTCGGTGTCGGCAGTACCGGTCATGCCGGAGAGCTTGTTGTAGAGGCGGAAGTAGTTCTGGAAGGTGGTCGATGCCAGGGTCTGGCTTTCGGCCTGGATGTTGAGATTTTCCTTGGCTTCGATGGCCTGGTGCAGGCCCTCGGAGAGACGACGACCGGGCATGGTACGGCCGGTGTGCTCGTCGATCAGCAGTACCTGACCGTCCTGGACGATGTACTCGACGTTGCGATGGAACAGCTTGTGCGCACGCAGGCCAGCATACACGTGGGTCAACAGGCCCAGGTTGTGCGCCGAATACAGGCTCTCGCCCTCGGCCAGCAGGCCGACCTGGGTGAGCATTTCCTCGATGAACTGGTGACCGGATTCGTTGAGCTCGACCTGGCGGCTCTTCTCGTCGATGGTGAAGTGGCCTTCCTGGGTAACCTGGCCCTCGACCTCTTCGATGTGCTGGGTCAGGCGCGGAATCAGGCGGTTGATCTCGATGTACAGCTTGGAGCTGTCTTCGGCCTGGCCAGAGATGATCAGCGGGGTGCGCGCTTCGTCGATGAGGATCGAGTCGACTTCGTCGATCACCGCGAAATTCAGTTCACGCTGAAATTTTTCTTCCTGGCTGAACGCCATGTTGTCGCGCAGGTAATCGAAACCGAATTCGTTGTTGGTGCCGTAGGTGATATCGGCGCCATAGGCTGCGCGTTTTTCCTCAGGCGGCTGGAAGGCCGAGACGATACCCACGGACAAGCCGAGGAATTCGTACAACGGACGCATCCAGTTAGCGTCACGGCGGGCCAGGTAGTCGTTCACCGTGACCACGTGCACGCCCTTGCCGGACAGCGCATTGAGGTAGACAGCCAGGGTACCGACCAAGGTCTTGCCTTCACCGGTACGCATCTCTGCGATCATGCCCTCATGCAGGGTCATGCCGCCAATCAGCTGGACATCGAAGTGGCGCATGCCCATGACGCGCTTACCGGCCTCGCGGGCGACGGCGAAGGCTTCGGGCAACAGCTGGTCCAGTGTCTCGCCTTTGGCCAGGCGCTCCTTGAACTCTGCGGTCTTGCCCCGCAGCTGCTCATCGGAGAGGGCCACCATCTTCTCTTCGAAGGCATTGACGATAGATACCGTCTTGAGCATGCGTTTGACTTCACGCTCGTTCTTGCTTCCAAAAAGTTTTTTTAACAAAGGCGCAAACATATCGGCAGGATCTTCCACACGTAGGGATGGAGGGCGGCCCCATGAGTCGCCCGTGCAGCCCTGAGGCCGCATGCGAACGAGCATTCTACCCGGAAACGATGGTGAGGAAAGTGGTGGATTGCCACGATGCTGGCACAGCGCTTGGGTGGGGACTTTTCTAAGATAGGGGCATTTTCCCTGAGTTCAACCTCAAGGTGGATGAAACCGTCTGCGCGTACGTTCAGGCTGTGCTGACCGGTGAGCGGGCCAGTGCGGGTGGCACAGTGTTAGACTGGCGATCTTGTAACTTCATGCATATCGCCATGGCCTTCAAACCCTCCCCTGCCCAGCCGCCTGCTGCCCTGCTGCGGCAAAACCGTCCGTTGCGCCTGCTGCTGAATCAGGCCGAGCGCCTGGAGCACCTGCAGCGCCTGCTCGAAAGCCAGCTACAGCCGGCCGCGCGCGAACATTGCCACGTCGCCTCATGGCGCGATGGCACCTTGCTGCTGGTGGTGACCGACGGCCACTGGGCCACGCGCCTGCGTTATCAGCAAAAGCGGCTGCTGGCGGCGCTGCAGGCCATGGAGGCCTTCGGCAACCTCCGGCGCATCCTGTACAAGGTGCAGCCCCCGCTGGTGCCAGCCAAACGCGGCGGCAACAGCAGCGAGTTGTCTACCTGCGCCGCCGCCACCTTGCGCGATACCGCCGATGGCATCACCGACCCAAAGCTGCGCGCGGCCCTGGAGCGCCTGGCCGCCCACGCCCAGGACAAGCCATAAAAAAGGCCACCCGAAGGTGGCCTCAATGAACTAGAGAGTGTTCGAACTTACACCGCCGCAACAGGGCGCATGTACGAGATCGGTGCCGTGCTGGCATCTTCGAACGTGACCACTTCCCAAGCATCGGTTTCAGCGATCAGCTTGCGCAGCAGTTGGTTGTTCAGCGCGTGGCCGGACTTGAAGCCCTTGAACTCGCCGATCAGGCTGTTGCCCAGCAGGTAAAGGTCGCCGATGGCGTCGAGAATCTTGTGCTTGACGAATTCGTCATCGGAACGAAGGCCGTCCTCGTTGAGCACACCGGTCTCGTCGACCACGATGGCGTTCTCGACACTGCCGCCCAGCGCCAGGTTGTGCTTGCGCAGGTACTCGATGTCACGCATGAAACCGAAGGTCCGGGCGCGGCTGACTTCCTTCACGAACGAGGTGCTGGAGAAATCCACGACTGCACTTTGGGTCTGGCCCTTGAGGACCGGATGATCGAAGTCGATCTCGAAGCTCACCTTGAAACCATCGAAGGGCAGGAAGGTGGCGCTCTTGTCGCCCTCCACCACCGTCACTTCGCGCAGGATACGGATGAACTTCTTGGCTGCGTCCTGTTCTTCCAGGCCGGCAGATTGGATCAGGAATACGAAGGGGCCGGCGCTGCCGTCCATGATCGGCACTTCCGAGGCGGAGAGCTCGACGTAGGCGTTATCGATGCCCAGACCCGCCATGGCGGAGAGCAAATGCTCGACCGTATCGACCTTGACGTCCCCGTTGACCAGCGTGGTGGACATGGTGGTCTCGCCAACATTGGCCGCACGCGCCGGGATTTCGACCACAGGGTCGAGGTCGGCGCGACGGAAGACGATGCCGGTGTCGACAGGCGCAGGCTTGAGGGTCAGGTAGACCTTCTCCCCGGAGTGCAGGCCGACGCCGGTGGCACGGATGGTATTCTTCAGGGTGCGTTGTCTAATCATGGCATTGGCCGCTTCAGCGCAATTAATGCGAACAGGTATCAACAAAGGCTGGGGATAATAACAGACCCTGCCTTTGCTGAACACCAATCACCCTTATACCCCTGATAAATTCCATCAATCGGCCTGACGACGCAGGAAGGCTGGGATATCAAGGTAGTCCAGGTCATCCTGAGGGTTGAGTTTAGCTGCCGCCGCGGCGCCTGCATGGGCCTGGTTGCGCATCACGGTCGGACGCTCCAGGTCACGGTAGTTGACGGCTGGCTGCTCCTGACGAACCGGCGCCGGGTTGGACGCCTCGTAAGCCTGCTGGGCAGTCTGCAGGGTGTTGTCGACCACTTTGACCGGCTTCTCGATGCGCGCGCCCAGGCCAGTGGCGACCACGGTCACGTGCAGTTCGTCGCGCATGTCCGGATCGATGACGGTGCCGACCTTGACCATGGCGTGGTCGGAGGCGAAGGCTTCGATGATGCTGCCGACGTCGGAGTACTCACCCAGCGACAGGTCCGGACCTGCGGTGATGTTCACCAGGATGCCGCGGGCGCCCTGCAGGTTGACGTCTTCGAGCAGCGGGTTGCGAATCGCCGCTTCGGTGGCTTCACGGGCGCGATTCGGGCCACTGGCGCAACCCGTACCCATCATCGCCATGCCCATTTCACCCATGACGGTGCGCACGTCGGCGAAGTCGACGTTGATCATGCCTGGGCGCTTGATGATGTCGGAGATACCGCGAACGGCACCGGCCAGGACATCGTCGGCCTTGGCGAAGGCGGACAGCAGGCTGGCATCCTTGCCCAGGATGGTCAGCAACTTCTCGTTGGGAATGGTGATGAGCGAGTCGACGCTCTCGGCCAGCATGCGGATGCCCTCATCGGCGATCTGCATGCGCTTGCGACCCTCGAACGGGAATGGACGGGTCACCACCGCAACGGTGAGGATGCCCATTTCCTTGGCCACTTCGGCGATGATCGGCGCCGCGCCGGTACCGGTACCGCCACCCATGCCGGTGGTGATGAACACCATGTTGGTGCCTTGCAGCACTTCGGCGATGCGCTCACGGTCTTCCAGCGCGGCCTGACGGCCGACTTCCGGGTTGGCACCGGCACCCAGACCTTTGGTCACACCGGTACCCAGTTGCAGGATGGTGCGGGCGCCGATGTTTTTCAGCGCCTGGGCATCGGTGTTGGCGCAAATGAACTCCACGCCTTCGATGCTGCTCTTCACCATGTGGTTGACGGCGTTGCCGCCGCCACCGCCGACACCGATCACTTTGATGACCGGGCTTTGCGGGACGTTGTCTACGAGCTCGAACATTTTCCCTCTCCTTTCAGTTCTCTAGTTGTCGCGCCTACCACTACTGCTTTGAAACTTAGAAGTTGCCCTGGACCCACCGCTTGAAGCGCTCAAGCACTGGGGCCTTCGGTTCATCGCCATAGCTGTTGCTGCTGGTGTTACCGGTCAGGGGCAGGTCCTCGGACTGCTTGTGCAGGCCGTAGGTGAGCAAACCCACGCCGGTGGAATAGATCGGGTTGCGCACCACGTCGCTCAGCCCCCGAACGCTGTGCGGTACGCCCAGGCGTACCGGCATGTGGAAGATTTCCTCGGCCAGTTCGACCGCACCTTCCATCTTCGCAGTGCCGCCGGTCAGCACGATGCCGGCCGGCACCAGGTCTTCGTAGCCACTGCGGCGCAGTTCAGCCTGAATCAGGGTGAAGAGCTCGTCGTAACGCGGCTCCACGACTTCGGCCAGGGCCTGACGCGACAGTTCGCGCGGCGGACGATCGCCGACGCTCGGCACCTTGATGGTCTCGCCGGCGCCGGCCAGCTTGGCCAGGGCGCAGGCGTAGCGGATCTTGATCTCTTCGGCGTATTGAGTCGGCGTACGCAGAGCCATGGCGATGTCGTTGGTGACCTGGTCGCCCGCGATCGGGATGACCGCGGTATGGCGAATGGCGCCTTCGGTGAAGATGGCGATGTCGGTGGTACCACCGCCAATGTCCACCAGGCACACGCCCAGCTCTTTTTCGTCGTCGGTGAGCACCGAATAGGCCGAAGCCAGTTGCTCGAGGATGATGTCGTCGATTTCCAGGCCGCAGCGGCGCACGCATTTTTCGATGTTCTGCGCCGCGTTGACGGCGCAGGTGACCACATGGACCTTGGCCTCCAGGCGCACGCCGGACATGCCCAGCGGCTCGCGCACGCCCTCCTGGTTGTCGATCACGTAGTCCTGCGGCAGCGTATGCAGCACGCGTTGGTCGGCCGGAATGGCCACGGCCTGGGCGGCGTCGAGCACTCGCTCAAGGTCGGCCAGGCTGACTTCGCGGTCGCGAATGGCGACGATGCCGTGGGAGTTCAGGCTGCGGATGTGGTTGCCGGCGACGCCGACGAAGGCCGAGTGGATGCGGCAGCCGGCCATCAGCTGGGCTTCTTCCACCGCGCGCTGGATCGACTGCACGGTGGATTCGATGTTCACCACCACGCCTTTTTTCAGGCCGCGCGACGGATGGGTACCGATACCCACGATCTCCAGGGTGCCGTCTTCGCCCACCTCACCCACCAGCGCCACCACCTTGGAGGTGCCGATGTCCAGCCCGACGATCATTTTGCCGCTATGCGCGTTTGCCATGGTCCTGCCTCTCTCTAATTCTTCGCAACGGCGGGTTGGGCCGTCGTCGGTGCAATCGGTTCCCGCCAACCAACGGCAAGTCCGTTGGAATAACGCAGATCAATGCGGGCGATGGTGGTGATCTGGTCTTTGAGTGTCTTGTCGTAAATGGCAATGAAACGGCGCATCTTCTCCACCAGATGGTCGCGCCCCAGCAGCAGCTCGATGCCCGGGCCGGCGCTGCTCGCACCGGTGGTCAGGAACCAGCTGCCACGCTCGCGCAGCTCCAGGCGAGCGATGGAAAAGCCCAGGGGGCGCAGCATCTGGCTCAGTACCTGATACTGCTGCATGACTTGTTGCTGAGCACGTTGCGGACCGGCCAGTTGCGGCAAGTGCTCGTAGTTGGCCAGCTCGCGAGGGGTGAAGGCCTGGCCCTGGTTGTTGAGCAGCGCCTCGTCACCCCAGCGCGCTACCGGCAGTTGTTCTTCCAGGCGGATGACCACCTCGTCCGGCCACACGCGGCGTACTTCGGCGTGGGCGATCCATGGCATCTGCTCGAGCTCGGCGCGCATCGCCGGCAGGTCGACGCTGAAGAAGCTCGCCGCCACGTAGGGTGCGATGCGTTGCTGCACCGACTGCTGGCTGATGTAGCTGAGGTCGCCCTGCACGTCGATTTTGGTGATCGGGCGGTCGGCATACGGCATCAGGCGAATGGCCCCTTCATAGGCACCAAACCCTGCGGCCACCAGCACGATCGGCCACAGCAGACGCTTCAGGCCGCCCAGGCTAGGCCGCGGCAGGCGCGCCGATACGGGCTCGTCGGCCACCAGTCGGCTGGCACCGCGCGGCACCGGCTTGCTGCGGCCGGTAACGGGTTGCTGCTGACGTATCATTGCGCCTTGCATGATGATTAACCTCGCGATGCCACGCTGTCGGCCAGAATCGCCAGCACCAGCTGCTGGAAATCCAGACCAGCCGCGCGGGCCGCCATGGGCACCAGGCTATGATCAGTCATGCCGGGTGCGGTGTTGACTTCGAGCAGCCAGAAACGGCCCTGCTCGTCCTGCATCACGTCCAGCCGGCCCCAGCCTTCGATGCCGATGGCATCGCAGGCGCGCGCGGTCAGGTCGATCAGTTCCTGCTCCTTGGCACTGTCCAGCCCGCACGGGATGCGGTACTGGGTGTCATTGGCGATGTATTTGGCGTCGTAGTCGTAGAACACGTGCGGGGTACCCAGGGCGATCGGCGGCAGCACCTGGCCACGCAGTACCGCGATGGTGAACTCCGGGCCGTGAATCCATTGTTCGACCAGGACTTGCGAATCGTACTTGGCGGCATCCTTCCACGCGGCGACCAGTTCCTGCACGCTGGCGACCTTGGCCATACCGATGCTGGAGCCTTCATGCGCCGGTTTGACGATCAACGGGAAGCCCAGTTCCGTGCCTGCAGCAATACAGTCATCTTCACTGCTCAATACGGCATGTCGCGGGGTCGGAATGCCCAGGCTCTGCCACACCTGCTTGGTGCGCAGTTTGTCCATCGCCAGTGCCGAGGCGAGAATGCCGCTACCGGTGTAGGGAATCCCCAGGCACTCGAGCAGGCCTTGCATGCTGCCATCTTCGCCGCCACGCCCGTGCAGGATGATGAACGCACGGTCGATCTTTTCATTGAGCAGGCGCGCCAGCAGGTCATCGCCCACGTCGATGGCCACCACGTCGACCCCTGCCGCGCTCAGGGCGTCGATCACCGCGGCACCAGACTTCAGCGACACCTCACGCTCGGCGCTCTTGCCGCCATACAGGACGGCGACGCGGCCAAACGCCTTCACATCCAGGGTCGAATGCAATTGTGGGTAGGCGTGGCTCATTGCGACTTCTCCTGCTTGGTGCCAGCGAACAGCGGGCTTTTCATCAGTTGCGGAGCCAGCCCGCCAACGTCGCCGGCACCCTGGCACAACAGGATGTCGCCGGCACGCAGCAGCGGCTTGACCAGCGGCGCGAGCTCCGCGCCACGTTCGATGTAGATAGGGTCGAGCTTGCCGCGCTGGCGAATGCTGTGACACAGCTGACGGCTGTCGGCACCGGGGATTGGCTCTTCGCCGGCCGGGTAGACCTCCATCAGCAGCAGCACATTGGCATCACCGAGCACCTGCACGAAATCGTCGTACAGGTCACGGGTGCGGCTATAGCGGTGCGGCTGGTAGACGATCACCAGGCGGCGACTAGGCCAACCACCGCGCACGGCCTTGATCACCGCGGCGACCTCGGTCGGGTGATGGCCGTAGTCATCGACCAGCATCACACTGCCATCGTCGACCGGCAGTTCGCCGTATACCTGGAAGCGCCGGCCGACACCCTGGAAGCCGGACAGGCCCTGGACGATGGCCTCGTCACTGATGCCTTCGTCAGAGGCAATGGCGATGGTGGCCAGGGCGTTGAGCACGTTGTGGTTGCCGGGCATGTTGACCGACACCTCGAGCGGCTCGCGGTCGCGGCGCAGAACGGTGAAGTGGGTCTGCATGCCCTGCTGGCGCACGTTGATGGCGCGAATGTCGGCCTCTTCGCTGAAGCCGTAGGTCACCGTCGGACGCTTGACCTGCGGCAGGATCTCGCGCACCACCGGGTCGTCCAGGCACATCACGGCCAGGCCGTAGAACGGCAGGTTATGCAGGAACTCGACGAAGGTTTTCTTCAGCTTGTTGAAGTCGCCTTCGTAGGTCGCCATGTGATCGGCGTCGATGTTGGTGACCACGGCCACCATCGGCTGCAGGTGCAGGAAGCTGGCGTCGCTCTCGTCGGCTTCGGCGATCAGGTAGCGGCTGGTGCCCAGCTGCGCGTTGGTGCCGGCGGCGGTCAGGCGGCCGCCGATGACGAAGGTCGGGTCCAGGCCCCCGGCGGCGAACACCGAGGCGAGCAGGCTGGTGGTGGTGGTCTTGCCGTGCGTGCCGGCCACGGCGACGCCATGGCGGTAGCGCATCAGCTCGGCCAGCATCTCGGCACGCGGCACCACAGGGATGCGGCGCTCCAGGGCCGTGGCGACTTCCGGGTTGGCCGGGTTGATCGCGCTCGACACCACCAGTACGTCGGCGTTGGCCGCGTTTTCGGCACGGTGTCCGACGAAGATCTCGGCACCGAACGACTCCAGGCGCTCGGTCACAGGCGAAGCCTTGAGGTCCGAACCCGATACCTGGTAACCCAGGTTCAACAGGACTTCGGCGATGCCGCACATGCCAACGCCGCCGATACCGACGAAGTGGATGCGATGGATACGGCCCATCTTCGGCTGGGGCATGGCTTTCTGGTTTTCAACCATGGGCCACCTCCAGGCAGATATCGACCACGGTGCTGGTTGCAGCAGGTTTGGCCAGGCGCCGTGCGGTGCCAGCCATGGTGTTGAGTTTCTCGGGTTGCATCAGCACCTCGTTCAGGCGGTCGGCCAATTGCGCCGCGCCAGTTGTCGCTTGTGGCATGAGGAAGGCAGCGCCTTCACGGGCCAGATATTGGGCGTTATGGGTCTGGTGGTCGTCGATCGCGTGGGGCAACGGCACCAGTACCGAAGGCAGGCCTGCCGCCGCCAGCTCGCTGACGGTCAGGGCACCGGCCCGGCAGACCACCATATCGGCCCAGCCATAGGCGTGGGCCATGTCTTTGATGAACGGTTGCACCTCGGCCTGCACCCCGGCTTCGCGGTAACGCTCGGCAGTGGCTGGCGCGTGGTGCTTGCCGGCCTGGTGAAACACCTCCGGGCGCAGCGCCGCAGGCACTTCGGACAGGGCCTTAGGCAACAATTTGTTCAATGGTTCCGCGCCCAAGCTGCCGCCCATGACCAGCAGGCGCGCCCGGCGTTCGGCCAGCGGCGCACGCTCGGCGCTCATGAACAGCTCGGCGCGCACCGGATTGCCGGTGGTTCGCAGCTTGTCGCTGGCGCTGAAGGTCGCCGGGAAGGCTTCGCAGACCCGCGCAGCCATTGGCAGCAGCAGACGATTGGTGGTGCCGGCGCGGGCATTCTGCTCGTGGATCACCAGCGGCACGCCGCATAGCTTGGCTGCCACGCCGCCAGGGCCGGTCACGTAGCCGCCGAAGCCGACCACGCACACCGGCTGGAGCTGACGCACGATTCGCCGCGCCTGCAACACGGCCTTGACCAGGGTGAACGGGGCCTTGAGCAACGACAACTTGCCTTTGCCGCGCAGGCCGCTGACCTGGATCAGGTGCAGCGGCAGGCCGGCCTGCGGCACCAGCTCGTTCTCGATACCGCGCGGTGTGCCCAGCCAATGCACGCTGTAGCCGCGCGCCTGGAATTCGCGCGCGCAGGCCAGCGCCGGGAATACGTGGCCACCGGTGCCACCGGCCATGATCAGTACGTTTTTGCCGTCAGCGCCCATGACTGGTCTCCTCGGCAAAATCGCTCTCGCTGAATTCGTGCTCTTCACTGCCCAGGTGCGTGCGGCTTTCCCATTCGATGCGTAGCAGTAAGCCCACGCAGGCGCAGCAGATCACCAAGGACGAGCCACCATAGCTGAGAAACGGCAGGGTCAACCCCTTGGTCGGCAGCAAACCGACGTTCACCCCGATGTTGATCAGGAACTGGCCGATCCACAGGAATGCCAGGCCGAACGCCATGTACGCGGCAAAGAACTGCTTGGCCTTCTCGGCCCACAGGCCGATGTAAAGCGCACGGACGGTAACGAAGACGAACAGGGCAATGGTCAACAGCGAGCCGACCACGCCCAGCTCCTCGGCCAGCACCGAAAACACGAAGTCGGTGTGCGCCTCAGGCAGGTAGAACTGCTTCTGCACACTGTTGCCCAGGCCTACGCCCAGCCATTCACCGCGGCCGAAGGCGATCAGCGCCTGGGTCAGCTGGTAGCCAGAGCCGAACTGGTCGGACCACGGATCGGTGAAGGTGATCAAGCGCGCCATGCGGTAGGGCTGCGCCTGCACCAGGACGAACACGGCGAACACCGCCAGCACCACCATCAGGCTGAAGCGGAACAGTCCCACACCACCGAGGAACAGCATCGCCGCAGCCGCGCCCATCATCACCACGGTGGCGCCGAAGTCGGGTTCCATCAGCAGCAGCACGGCCATCGGCAACAGCACGATGAACGGCTTGAAGAAGCCCATCCAGGTTTCGCGCACCTCGGTCTGACGCCGCACCAGATAGCCGGCGAGGTAGATGACCACGAATACCTTGGCGATTTCCGAAGGCTGCACGTTGAAGAAGCTGAAGCCGATCCAGCGCATCGAGCCGTTCACTTCGCGGCCGATGCCCGGCACCAGCACCAGCACCAACAGACCGAAGGCGCCCAGCAGCATCATGAAGCCCATGCGCTGCCAGGTGGCGATCGGCACCAGCATGGTGGCGCCGCAGGCGACCAGGCCGAGGAACACGTACACCAAATGGCGGAACATGTGGTACAGCGGGTTGCCCGATTGCACGGCGGCCACTTCCGAGGAGGCCGAGGTGATCATCACCAGGCCAAGGCCCAGCAGCGCCAGGCAACCGGCGAGCATGGCGAAGTCGAGGTCGATGCCCCGGCCGCTGATCAGCGGCGATGGGTAAGGCTTGAGGATGCCGAAGATCATGCCAGCTCCCCCGCCGCCTGGGCGAACAGGCGCCCACGCTCTTCGAAATTCTTGAACATGTCGAGGCTGGCGCAGGCCGGCGACAACAACACCGCATCGCCCGGCTGGGCCAGCTCGGCGCAGCGCTGCACGGCCTCCTCCAGCGTCTTGGCCCGCACCTGCTGCACCTCGCTGCCCAAAGCGCCTGCCAGACGCTCGGCGTCTCGGCCGAGCAGTACCACGGCGCGGCAGAAGCGCTCGACCGGCGCGCGTAATGCGGCGAAGTCGGCCCCTTTGCCATCACCACCGGCAATCAGCACCAGCTTGCCGTCGATGTCGGCACCCAGGCCTTCGATCGCAGCCAGGGCAGCACCGACATTGGTGGCTTTGGAATCGTCATACCAGTTGACCGCACGATGTTGGCGAATCCATTGGCAACGGTGAGCCAGGCCCTTGAACTCGCGCAGTGCTTCGAGCATCGGCGCCATCGGCAGGCCGGCGGCATGGCCCAGGGCCAGGGCCGCCAACGCGTTGCTCTGATTGTGCGCGCCACGAATTTTCAGCTCGCGGACCGGCATCAGGGTCTGGAACTCGAATGCCAGGTATTTTTCGCCATCGACTTCACGCAGGCCGAAGGCCTTGAAGTCCGGTTGATTCAGGCCGAAGCTCCAGCACGGCCGGCCTTCGACCGGCAACGGCCGGCTCAGGGCGTCCTGGCGGTTGACCACCACCTGGCGGGCGCCCCGGAAAATCCGGTGCTTGGCCAAGTGATAGGCCGGCAGGCCGCTGTAGCGGTCCATGTGGTCTTCGCTGATGTTGAGCACGGTCGCGACTTCGGCGTTGAGCTGGTCGGTGGTCTCCAGCTGAAAGCTCGAGAGCTCCATCACATACAGCTCGATATCGTCACTCAGCAGATCCAGCGCCGGCGTGCCGAGGTTGCCGCCGACGGCGACCCGCTTACCGGCCTTCGCAGCCATTTCGCCCACCAGGGTAGTCACGGTGCTCTTGGCATTGGAGCCGCTGATGGCGACGATCGGCGCCTTGGCATGCCGCGCGAACAACTCGATGTCACCCGACAGCACCACACCCCGCGCTGCAGCCTGTTGCAGGGCTGGGGTAGCCAGGGCCAGGCCCGGGCTCACGTACAGCTCGCTGGCACGGCAGAGGAAGTCGACGTCCAGTTCACCACAGCGCACTTCCACCTGCGGGTAATCACGGCGCAGGGTTTCCAGTTCCGGCGGTTGCTCGCGGGTGTCGGCGACCGCAAAGGCGATGCCCCGGTTCGCCAGGAAGCGAACCAGGGACATGCCGCTCTTGCCGAGGCCGACAACGATGCGGAATTGGTCGGAAGCGATCAATGACACGCTTTTCTACCTCAGTTTCAGGGTGGCAAGGCCGACCAGTACCAGAATCACGGTGATGATCCAGAAGCGGACGATCACGCGTGGCTCGGGCCAGCCCTTGAGTTCAAAGTGGTGGTGTATCGGCGCCATGCGAAACACGCGCTTGCCGGTGAGCTTGAAGGAGGCCACCTGGATCACCACCGACAAGGTTTCCATCACGAAGATGCCACCCATGATGAACAGCACGATCTCCTGGCGCACGATCACGGCGATGGTGCCCAGCGCAGCGCCCAGCGCCAGCGCACCGACGTCGCCCATGAATACCTGCGCCGGGTAGGTGTTGAACCACAGAAAGCCCAGGCCTGCGCCGATCAGCGCGCCACAGAAGACAATCAGCTCACCGGAGCCTGGCACGTAGGGAATCAGCAGGTACTCGGCGAATTTCACGTTGCCCGACAGGTAGCAGAAGATACCCAGCGCGCCGCCGACCATGACGGTTGGCATGATCGCCAGGCCGTCCAGGCCATCGGTCAGGTTGACCGCGTTGCTCGAGCCGACGATGACGAAATAGGTCAGCACGACGAAACCGATGCCCAAGGGAATGGTGACGTCCTTGAGGAACGGCACGATCAGCGTGGTTTCGACGCTGGTCGGTGCGCTCGTGTACAGGAATACCGCAGCGCCCAGGCCGAAAACCGATTGCCAGAAGTATTTCCAGCGGCTCGGTAGCCCGCGCGAGTTCTTCTCGATCACCTTGCGGTAGTCGTCCACCCAGCCGATCGCGCCGAACAGCAGCGTGACGACGAGGACAGTCCATACGTAGCGGTTGCTCAGGTCGGCCCACAGCAGCGTGCTGATGGCGATGGCAGACAGGATCAGCGCACCGCCCATGGTCGGTGTGCCGGACTTGGACAGGTGCGATTGCGGACCGTCGTTACGGACCGCCTGACCGATCTGGCGGATCTGCAGGGTACGAATCATCCACGGCCCCAGCCACAGCGCCAGCGACAACGCGGTCAGTACGCCAAGAATCCCGCGCAGGGACAGGTACTGAAAGACCGCGAAGCCTTTGTAGAACTGTTGCAGATACTCGGCCAACAGCAGCAGCATTAATGTTTCTCCCCGCTGGCACCGCACAGTGCAGCCACGACGTTTTCCATCGCAGCGCTGCGCGAGCCCTTGATCAAGATAGTGGTATCACTGGCCGTCTCGGCCTGAACGGCTTCGATCAGCTCAGCTTGCGTAGCGAAATGACGGCCACCGGCGCCAAACGCCGTGACCGCGTGGATCATGTTGTTGCCCGTCGCGTAAACGGCATCGACCTTGCCCCGAGCGTACTCGCCCACCTGCCGGTGGCCTTCCTCAGTCCAGGCACCCAGCTCGCCGATGTCTCCCAGCACCAGAACGGTGCGTCCGGAAAAGCCGGCGAGTATATCAATGGCCGCGCACATGGAGGTGGGATTTGCGTTGTAGCTGTCATCGATGACGCGCACGCCATTGGCGGCGATCTGCGCCACACTGCGACCCTTGACCGGCTGCACTGCATTGAGCCCGGCGGCGATGCCGCTCAGGCTCAGACCAACGGCGTGGGCAGCGGCAGCGGCGGCCAGGGCGTTGCTGACGTTGTGGGTACCGAGCAGGTTCAGTTGCACCGGCACGCTGCCCTCGGGGCCGTGCAGGGTGAACGATGGACAGCCGCGGGCATCGCGACCGATGGCGCTGGCATGGAAGTCGGCGCGGGCATCGGACAAGGCAAAGCTCAGGACCCGATGATCGCCGGCGCGCGCCTGCCAGGTAGCGAACGCCTTGTCGGCGAGGTTGAGGATCGCAATGCCGCCCTCGCCCAGGCCTTCGAGGATCTCGCCCTTGGCTTCGACGATCTTTTCCGGGCCGCCGAATTCACCGACGTGGGCGGTGCCGGCGTTGTTGATGATCACCACCTGCGGGCGGGTAAGGCCGACGGTGTAGCGGATCTCGCCGATGCGCGAGGCCCCCAGCTCGATGACCGCGGCGCTGTGCTGCGGGCCGATTTCCAGCAAGCTCAGCGGTGCACCGAGGTCGTTGTTCAGGTTGCCACGGGTGGCGTGCACCAGGCCGCGCGTGCGCAGGATGCTGGCGAGCATTTCCTTGACCGTGGTCTTGCCGCTGGAACCGGTGATGGCGATCACCGGCTTGTCGAACGCGGCGCGATTCAGCGCACCGAGTTGGCCCAGCGCCAGGCGGCAATCGGCGACCAGCAGTTGCGGCAGATCGACACCGGCGACTTCGCGTTCGACCAGGGCGGCAACAGCACCCTTGGCCTGCACATCGGCCAGGTAATCATGGCCGTCAAAGCGCGGCCCGCTCAGGGCGACGAAAAGCTGCCCGGCGGCCACGCTGCGGCTGTCGATGCTGACGCCGTCGAAGCTGGCATCGGCGCCGACCAGGCGTGCGTTCAGCACGCCGGTCAGCTGGCTCAGGGTCATGGCTTCAAGCATGCGGCGCCTCCCAGGCGGCAAGTGCCTTGTCGGCTTCGATCAGGTCGGAGAACGCCTGGCGCTCGCCGTTGATTTCCTGGTAATCCTCGTGCCCCTTGCCGGCCAGGACGATGACGTCCTCGGCAGCTGCGCTGGCGATCAGGCGGGCAATGGCAGCGCCGCGACCGGCGACGAATTCAACGGCATCGGGCGCTGTGAAGCCCGGGCGGATGTCGTCGAAGATGCGCTGCGGCTGTTCGCTGCGCGGATTGTCGTCGGTCACCAGTACCCGATCGGCCAGGCGCTCTGCCACGCCTGCCATCAGCGGACGCTTGCCACGATCACGGTCGCCGCCGCATCCGAACAGGCACAGCAGCTTGCCATGGGCATGCGGGCGTAACGCTTCGAGGACTTTCTCCAGGGCGTCGGGGGTATGCGCGTAGTCGACCACCACCAGCGGCTTGTCGCCGCCGCCCAAGCGCTGCATGCGGCCCACCGGGCCCTGCAGCAGTGGCGTGACCTTGAGGATTTCATCCAGCGAATAGTCCATGGCCATCAAGGTGGCCACGGCGGCGAGCATGTTGCTCAGGTTGAAGCGGCCCAGCAACTGGCTACGCAAGGTGCGTTCGCCCTGGGCGGTCACCAGCACGGCGCTCACGCCATCGTCGCTGAACCGGGCCTCGCGGCAGAACAGCGCTGCATCGGGATTCTCCAGGCTATAGCTGAGCAGCCGGCTCTCGAGGTGTTCGACACTCGGGCGACGCGCGAAGTCTGCCGCCAGGCGACGGCCGAAGTCATCGTCCAGGTTGACCACCTGGCAACGCAGGCTCGGCCAGGCGAACAGCTTGGCCTTGGCGGCCTCGTAAGCCTGCATGCTGCCGTGGTAGTCGAGGTGATCACGCGACAGGTTGGTCATCACCGCAATGTCGAATTCCAGCGCAGCGACCCGCCCTTGCTCCAGGGCATGGGAGGAAACCTCCATGGCCACGGCCTTGGCGCCGCCCTTCTTGAGGTCGTACAGGGTCGCTTGCACGGCGATCGGGTCAGGCGTGGTCAAGCGGCCGCTCTGCAGCTCGCCGTAGAACCCGGTGCCCAGGGTGCCGATCAGCCCGCAACGCTGGCCCAGCGCATCGAGCGCCTGGGCAACCAGCTGGGTGACGCTGGTCTTGCCATTGGTGCCGGTCACCCCGACCAGGTACAGCTGGCGGCTCGGCTCGCCATAGAAGCGCCCGGCGATCTGCGACAGCTGGCCGATCAGACCCTTGACCGGAATCAGCGGCACGTCGGTCAGCGGCAGCACGTTGGCGCCCTGCTCTTCATAGGCCACCGCCGCCGCACCGCGCGACAGCGCGTCGGCAATATGGGCACGGCCATCGACCTTGGCGCCGGGTACCGCCAGGAACAGGTCGCCCTGTCGCACCTGACGGCTGTCCAGGGTCAGTTCACGAATCAGAGGGTCGCGGCTGGCATGGGCGAACAGCTTGCTCAGTGGCATCGTCATTATCCACGCCCTCCCTTGGCGGGTACTGCATTGGCCTGCTGCGGATCGCTGGGCGGCGGCAGGTTATCTGGCGGTACGTTCATCAGGCGCAGGGTGCCGGACATGACTTTGCTGAACACCGGGGCTGAAACCAGGCCGCCGAAGTAGCCGCCCTTGCCTGGTTCGTCGATCACCACGACGATGGCGTAGCGCGGGTCGCTCATCGGACCGAAGCCTGCGAACAGCGAGCGGTAGGCGTTTTCGGTGTAGCCCTTGGAGCCGACCGTGGCTTTACGCGCCGTGCCGGACTTGCCGGCCACGTGATAGAACGGCACCTGGGCGCGGAACACCCCGCGCGGCGCCTCGATGACCTGTTGCAGCATGCCCTGGACGGTTTCGGCGGTGTCCTTGGGAATCGCCTGTACCGCTTCGGGAGCCTTGTCGACCTTGAGGATCGACAGCGGCACCATCTTGCCGTCGTTGGCCAGTGCAGCGTACGCGTGCACCAGCTGCAAGGCGGTCACCGAAACGCCGTAGCCGTAGGAAAGGGTCGCGGTCTCGGCCTTGCGCCACTCACGGTGGTTGGGCAGGTTGCCCACGCGCTCGCCGGGGAAACCGAGGCCGGTGTATTGGCCCAGGCCCACCTGGGACATGACTCGGTAGATGGCTTCGCCGCCAATGTCGAAGGCGATCTTGCTCATGCCGACGTTGGACGAGTTGATCAGGATGCCGGTCAGGTCGAGGATCGGGCCCTCGCTGCGCGAAACGTCCTTGATGGTGTAGCGGCCGATTTGCAGGCTGCCCGGATACACCTCGACCTTGTCGGTGGGTTTCCAGCGACCGCTCTCGAGCGCCGCACTCATGGAAATCGGCTTGACCGTCGAGCCTGGCTCGAATACGTCGATGATCGCCCGGTTACGCATGGCTGCCGGGAACATGCTGCGACGGTTGTTGGGGTTGTAGGTCGGCTGGTTGACCATGGCCAGGACTTCACCGGTCTTGACGTCCATGATCACCAGGCTGCCGGCCTTGGCGTCCTGCTCGGCAATGGCGTTGCGCAGCTCACGGGTGGCCAGGTACTGCAAGCGCAGGTCGATCGACAACGCCAAGGTCTTGCCGGCCTTGGCGTTCTTGGTGACCTGGATGTCCTTGATCAGGCGCCCGCGCCGGTCCTTGATCACCTGGCGCTTGCCCGGTACGCCGGCCAGCCACTCGTCGTAGGCCAGCTCCACGCCTTCGCGGCCATGATCGTCCAGGTCGGTGAAGCCGACCATGTGCGCCGTGACGTCACCGGCTGGGTAGAAGCGGCGGAATTCTTCCAGACCGTAAACACCCGGCACCTTCAGGTCGAGCACGTGCTGACCTTGCTCGGGGGTGAGCCCGCGCACCAGGTAGATGAACTCCTTGTTCGCCTGTTGGGTCAGGCGCTCGGTCAGCTGTTGGGCATTCTGCCCAAGTGCCGCGGCCAGTTGCCCCCAGCGCTCCTTGGAACCCTGCATCTCCTTGGGGTTGGCCCACAGGGTGGTGACCGGCGTACTGACGGCCAGGGGCTCACCGTTACGGTCGGTGATCAGACCGCGGTGCGCTGGAATGGGAATGTGCCGCAGGCTGCGAGCATCGCCCTGGCCTTTGAGGAAGTCGCGGTCGACCACCTGCAGGTCGATGATGCGCCAGCAGATAGCGCCGACCATCAGGGCCAGCAAACCGATCACGACCCGGAAGCGCCATGGGTAGAGTGCGCCCTCGAGCTTCATCATGGCGCCACCATCCGCACTTCGTCAGCGGCCGGAACGCGCATCTTCAGTTGCTCGGACGCCAGGTTCTCGATACGACTGGCGGCAGTCCAGGTGCTTTGCTCGAGGATCAGCCGGCCCCACTCGGCCTGGGCCTTGTCGCGCTCGTTCAATTCTCCGTAGAGGGTGTTGAGCAACTGGCGGTTCCAGTGGGCGCTGTAGGACACGGCGATCGCCGAGACCAACACGCCCACGAACAGCAGCAGCATCAGAAAGCTTCCGCCTGGCAGAGGTTTGGCGAAGAGCCGGCTCACCGAAGCTTCTCCGCCACACGCATCACTGCGCTGCGTGACCGTGGATTGGCCTTGAGTTCCGCCTCGGAGGCGAACTGGGCCTTGCCGATCAGCTTGATCTTCGGCTCGAAGGCCTTGTGCTGCACTGGCAGGTTGCGCGGCAGGTTGTCCGCCTCGCCCTTGACCAGTTTGCGCATGAACAGTTTGACGATGCGGTCTTCCAGCGAGTGGAAACTGATGACGGCCAGGCGCCCACCGACTTCCAGGGCCTGCATGGCTGCCTCGAGGCCTGCCTCGAGATCGCCCAGTTCGTTGTTGACATGGATACGCAGGCCCTGGAAGGCACGGGTCGCTGGATTCTTGCCCTTCTCCCAGGCGGGGTTGGCCACCTTGAGCACTTCGGCCAGGTCTGCGGTTCGGGTGAACGGCTGCTGTTCGCGGCGCTCGACCACGGCACGCGCCATACGCCCGGCAAAGCGCTCCTCGCCATACTCCTTGAACACGCGGGCGATCTCCTCGACCGGCGCAGTGGCGATGAACTCGGCAGCGCTGATGCCCTGGTCGGGGTTCATGCGCATGTCCAGCGGGCCATCGTTGAGGAAGCTGAAGCCGCGCTCAGGGTCGTCCAGTTGCGGCGACGACACACCAAGGTCGAGCAGGATGCCGCTGACCTTGCCGGCCAGACCGCGCTCGGCGACTTCCGTACCCAGCTCGGCAAAGCTGCGCTGCACAATGACAAAGCGGCCGTCTTCGGCCGCCAGCGCTTGCCCGGTGGCAATCGCTTGAGGATCCTTGTCGAACCCCAGTAGTCGGCCTTGCGGCCCCAGTTTGCTGAGGATCAGGCGGCTATGCCCGCCCCGCCCGAAGGTGCCGTCCAGATAGCAACCGTCGGCGCGCAGGGCCAAAGCCTCGACAGCTTCCTCGAGCAGGACGGTGATGTGGTTGAAGCCGCTATCTATGGTCACAGGATCAGGTCACGTAAATCGTCGGGCATGGCGCCCGGTTGTTGAATAGCTGCAAGATCAGCTGCCGAAACCGCGTTCCAGGCATCTTCATCCCACAACTGGAATTTGTTCAGTTGCCCCACCAGCATCGCCTTCTTGTCCAGCTTGGCGTACTCACGCAGGCGGGGCGGTACCAGGAAACGCCCACTGCCGTCGAGCTCCAGGTCAACCGCGTTACCGATCAGCAGGCGCTGCAGGCGGCGGTTTTCCTCACGCAACGACGGCAAGGCACGCAACTTGGCTTCTATCTGTTCCCACTCATCGAGGGGGTAAACACACAAGCAGGGATCGACGGCGTCGATGGTCACGATCAGCTGACCATCACAGCGCGAATCGAGCTCGTCACGGTACCGGCTCGGCATGGCGAGACGGCCTTTGGCATCGAGGCTGACGGCGTTGGCTCCGCGGAACACGGCTGCGATTCCCCACAATATTAGCTTTTTTGTGTCAGAAAACCCACTTCGTCCCACTTTCTGCCACTTGCGCACACTATAGGAATCCGTCCGCTGCACCGTCAAGGCACGTTCATAAGGAAAACCCTTACAGGACCGAGATTTAGCGCGTTAAAGGAAGGAGGAAGGTGTACCGGGGCATGAAAAAAACGTGAAAAATCAAAACTGCACAGACGCATGCGCTGTGAAGTTAAAGTGGTTTATTAAGAGTAAGATCTTTTTGGTATTACCAGAATGCGTCTGCTATCGATTCAAGCAGGGGGGGGGGAAAGGTGGAGAGTCGATCTGTAAGCCGGGTTTTGTCGAGGACAGTCATTCCTCTACGACGGCCATCACTGGACGCCTCTAGCAACCTACCCGGTTCCGACGCGGGCCACGCCTAATGGAACCCTATTTGGTCTTGCTCCGAGTGGGGTTTACCTAGCCACGACCTGTTGCCAGACGTGCGGTGCGCTCTTACCGCACCTTTTCACCCTTACCGGCACCGAAGTGCTTAGGCGGTTATTTTCTGTGGCACTTTCCGTAGGCTCGCGCCTCCCAGGCGTTACCTGGCACTCTGCCCTGCGGAGCCCGGACTTTCCTCCCCCATCTTTTGCGGAACAAAAGACGGCAGCGACTGTCCGATCGACTCTCCGCCGACAAGATTAACGGCAGGCGCGCTCAAGAACAAGCAATACCGTCAACTATGTCTAAATGCCATTACTGGGCTTTCTGCTTTTCAAGCGCCACTTGATAGAGCAGGTTCTTGCGCACACCGGTGATCTGCGCCGCCAAGGCCGCTGCTTTTTTCAGCGGCAGCTCAGCCAGCAGAAGATCGAGCACGCGCTGCGCTTCGGTACTGATCGCCTCTTCACCCTGTGGCGCTGTCCAACCCCCCACTAGCACTACGCACTCGCCGCGCTGCTGATTGCTGTCGCCAGCGACGAACGCCCGCAGCTCGGCCAGGGGCAGGCCCTTGAGGGTTTCGAACGTTTTCGTCAGTTCCCGCCCCAGCAATGCCGGGCGCTCGCCACCGAACACCGCCTCCATGTCTTCGAGGCATTCGAGGATGCGGTGCGGCGCTTCATAGAAGATCAGTGTGCGGGGCTCCTCCTTCACCTGCTCCAGGCGCGCACGACGAGCGGCAGCCTTGGCTGGCAGGAACCCTTCGAAGATGAAACGATCCGACGGCAGTCCCGCCGCCGACAGCGCCGCGATCAAGGCACAGGCACCTGGCACCGGCGCCACCTGCACGCCAGCAGCGCGCGCCTGCCGCACCAGGTGGTAGCCAGGGTCGGAAATCAACGGCGTGCCGGCATCGGAAACCAGCGCCACGTCCTCACCGGCCAGCAGCTTGGTGATGAACCGCCCGCCTTCGTCGCGCTCGTTATGCTCATGACACGCGGCCAGGGGCGTCTCGATGCCGAAGTGCTGCAGCAGACGGACCGAATGCCGGGTATCCTCGGCGGCGATCAGGGCGACATCGGCCAGCACCTTGAGCGCTCTGGCGCTGATGTCGTCAAGGTTGCCGATGGGGGTCGCGACCACATACAGCGTACCCATGGTGGATTTCGAAGCCCCGGCCACATCAATCACTGCTAACACCCTGCCTTTCGGATCAAAGGCGCCATTGTAGCCCGAGCGCCGGTTACACAGCGCAAAGAACTTGACCGGCGAGCGGCGAAGCGGCGCCTATAGTGAAGGTTCTGCCATCGGCGGATCGCGCCCCGGCCGCCGCTTGGGTACAATTGCCGACCAACTTGATCGAGTAACAGGACCCTTACATGATCGCTTGCCTGCGGCTGTTCACAGCCCTCTGCTTCGCTGCCCTGCTGGCAGCTTGCGCCAGCTCGCCCTCATCCAGCCTGGGTGAGTTGCCACGCACGCCGGATGCCAGCATCGAGCAACTGCTCGAACAGGCGGCTTCCAGCAAGTCTGCGCAAGATGCCGCCCTGCTGCGCCTGAGCGCCGCCGACCTGGCCTATAAGCAGAAGGACTTCCCACGCGCCGCGCGTATCCTGGAACAGGTGCCGATCGAGTCGCTCAAGCCTGCGCAGCAGATTTTCGCAGCCACCCTGGGCGCGGAGCTGGCCATGAGCCGCAACCAGCCCAAGGCTGCCCTGAGCGCCCTGTCCCACCCGAGCCTGCAGCACCTCGCCGAGCTGCCTGCCGAACAGCAGGTACGCACCTACAGCGTGCATGCTGCAGCCCTCGAAGCCGACGGTCAGGCCCTTGCAGCCGCCCAGCAGCGCGTGCTGCTCAGCCCGCTGCTCAGTGGCGCTGCTGCCAGCGCCAACAACGACGCGACCTGGGCCCTGGTCGCTGCGCTGCCCGCCGAGCAGCTGCAACAGCCTGCCAGCGACCCCGTGTTGGCTGGCTGGACCCGCCTGGCACTGGCTGTAAAAAGCGCTGGCACCCTTGAACAGCAGCAAGCGGCCATCGACACCTGGCGCCAACAGCATCCTGACCACCCGGCCGCCAAGCAACTGCCGAGCGCCCTGGCCAAGCTCAAGGAACTGGCCAGCCAGCCGCTGACCAAGATCGCCCTGCTGCTGCCACAGGAAGGCCCACTGGCCGGCGTCGCCCGGGCGCTGCGCGATGGCTTCATGGCCGCGCACTTCCAGGCCCAGCAAGCCGGCCAGCAGGCCCCGGCGGTACAGGTCTACGACAGTTCGCGCATCGGCTCGCTGGAAGACTTCTACCGCCAGGCGCAAGCCGATGGCGTACAACTGGTGGTCGGGCCGCTGGAAAAGCCGCTGGTGAAAAAGCTCGCCGCCAATCCACAGTTGCCCCTCACCACCCTGGCTCTGAACTACGCCGACGCCGGTCAGCAAGCGCCCGCGCAGCTGTTCCAGTTCGGCTTGGCTGCTGAAGACGAAGCCCGTGAGGTCTCCCGCCGCGCGCGTGCCGACGGCATGGTCCGCGCCGCAGCAATGGTGCCCAGCGGTGAATGGGGCGATCGCGTACTGGCTGCCTTCCGCCAGGACTGGGAGAGCAACGGTGGCACCATTGTCGCCGCCGAGCGCATCGCGCAGCCGGTAGCCCTGGCCCAACAGATCGCCAACATGTTCCAGTTGCGCCAGAGCGAAGGCCGTGCCCAGAGCATGCAGAGCGCTGTCGGCGGCAACGTCGCTGCGCAGCCCTCGCGACGCCAGGACATCGAGTTCATCTTCCTCGCCTCTACCCCACAACAGGCTCAGCAGATCAAGCCGACCCTGAACTTCCAGTACGCCGGCGACGTGCCGGTCTACGCCACCTCGAACCTGTACAGCGCCAGCGGTGACGTGAACCAGTACAACGACATGAACGGCATTCGCTTCTGCGAAACGCCGTGGCTGCTCGACACCAGCAACAGCCTGCGCCAGCAGGTGGTGCAACAGTGGCCGCAGGCTGCGGGCAGCATCGGCCGCCTGTATGCGATGGGCGTCGATGCCTATGCCCTGGCACCGCGCCTGGGCCAGCTCAAGGCATTGCCGGACAACCGCATCCAGGGCCTGTCCGGTAGCCTGAGTATGAACCCCAGCCAGCGGATCGAGCGCCAGCTGCCGTGGGCCGAGTTCGCCGGTGGCCAGGTCAAACGCCTGCCGGACACCCCGCGCTGATGCCAGACGCATCGTCGACCAGCGCCGGCCAGGCTGCGGAAAACCAGGCCCTTGGCTACCTGCAAGGGCACGGCCTGCAGTTGCTGGCGCGCAATTGGCGATGCAGGGGCGGCGAGCTTGATCTGGTCATGCTCGACGCCGATACAGTAGTATTCGTCGAAGTCCGCTATCGCTTGCACGCAGGCTTCGGTGGCGCCCTCGGCAGTGTCGACGGGCGCAAGCAGCAACGGCTGGTGCTTGCCGCAACGCTGTTCCTGCAGAAGGAGTCGCGCTGGGCCGACTACCCTTGTCGCTTCGACGTTGTCGCCCTGCAAGGCAGCCAGCATGCAGGGCGGCCGCTGCAATGGCTGAAAAACGCCTTCGAATGCTGAACCCACTTCGATTTTCTAGCGCTATGTTTCGCGGGCAGGTCCTGGTTGCGCGCAGCAACGGCCACCGCCCCACTTAAGGTCACCAGATGGACATGCAATCCCGAATTCGCCGGCTGTTCCAGGCCAGCATCGACACCAAGCAACAGGCAATGGACATCCTGGCACCGCACATCGAGCAGGCTAGCCTGGTCATGGTCAATGCGCTGCTCAACGAGGGCAAGATGCTCGCTTGCGGCAACGGCGGCTCGGCCGGCGATGCCCAGCATTTTTCCTCCGAGCTGCTCAATCGCTTCGAGCGCGAGCGGCCGAGTCTGCCGGCCATCGCTCTGACCACCGACAGCTCGACCCTGACCTCGATCGCCAACGACTACAGCTACAACGAGATCTTCTCCAAGCAGATCCGCGCACTCGGCCAGCCCGGTGACGTCCTGCTGGCGATCTCGACCAGCGGCAATTCGGCCAACGTGATTCAAGCGATCCAGGCGGCACATGATCGCGAAATGATTGTCGTAGCATTGACCGGGCGTGACGGCGGTGGCATGGCTTCGCTGCTGCTGCCCGAAGACGTGGAGATCCGCGTACCGTCCACGGTCACCGCACGTATCCAGGAAGTCCACCTGCTGGCGATCCACTGCCTGTGCGATCTGATCGACAGCCAATTGTTCGGGAGTGAAGAATGACCCCCATACGCCTCGGCCTGATGGCCCTTACCCTGTGCCTGAGCGTCACCGGTTGCAGCTCGGTGCTGACCTCGACCCGCAATTCGCCGATCGAAGACAACCGCGGCACGCGCACCATCGGTAGCAAGATCGACGACTCGCTGATCGAAACCAAGGTTTCGGTGAACATCGCCAAGGCCAACCCGGACCTGGACGACGGTTCGCACATCGTTGTCAGCAGCTACAACGGTATCGTGCTGCTGGCCGGGCAAACCCCTCGAGCCGAGCTCAAGAGCCTGGCCGAACAGACCGCCAGCCAGGTTCAGCGGGTGAAAAAGGTGCACAACGAACTGCAAGTCATGCAGCCTTCGTCGATCCTGGCGCGCAACAACGACGCGTGGCTGACCACCAAGATCAAGACCCAGATGCTCACCGACAACGCGGTGCCCAGCTCGCGCATCAAGGTGATCACCGAAAACGGCATCGTCTACCTGCTCGGCCTGGTCACCCAGCAAGAGGCCAATTCGGCCACCGCGGTGGTTCAGGGCGTCTCGGGCGTGCAGAAGATCGTCAAGTTGTTCGAATACATCGATTGATCGGCCGCTGGCTCGCACCAGCGCTGGCTTTACCTGGGAAACATGGGAAACACCGCATGAAACAGCTTCTGCTACCGACCCTGCTGCTCGGCACGCTGGCCACCCTGGCCGGCTGCTCGACGCCAAGCGTCATCACCCTCAACGATGGCCGTGAAATCCATGCCGTCGATGCGCCGAAGTTCGACAGCGACTCAGGCTTTTACGAACTGCAGCAACTGGACGGCAAGCGCACCCGCGTCAATCGTGACCAGATCCGCACCATCACCGATCTGTAAGCGCAGCCGAGCCATGAAAAAGGCGATCCACGTGGATCGCCTTTTTTGTTACTTGACCACCTTCAGACTAGGCCGGCCGCTGGGGCGTGGCGGTTGGCCACCGCCCTCGGGTGGGCCGTCGTCGTCCGGCTCGACGCCTTCTTCTTCCAGCTCATCGTCTTCCATCAACGGCGGCTCCAGCTCGAAGACCATACCTTGGCCATTCTCCCGAGCATAGATGCCCAGGATGGCGCCAGCGGGCACGAACAGCGAGTGGGCAACTCCACTGAAGCGACCTTCGAAACTGACCGCGTCATTGTCCATGTGCAGGTTGCGCACGGCGCTGGGCGAGATGTTCAGCACGATCTGGCCATCACTGGCAAAGCCTTGCGGAACCTGGACCTTCGGGTATTCGGCATTGACCAGCATATGCGGGGTGCAATCGTTGTCGACGATCCACTCATACAGTGCTCGTACCAAATAGGGGCGACTGGAGTTCATCAACGGCTCCTTAAAGCTTGCGCATTTCACGCTCAACGGACGACAGGCTCGCCTGGAAGGGCTCGCGGGCGAACTGTCGCTCCATGTAATCCAGCAGCGGCTTGGCTTGCCGCGGCAATTCGATACCCATCACCGGCAAACGCCAGAGGATGGGCAATAGACAACAATCGACCAGGCTTTGCTCCTCGCTCATGAAGCAAGCGAACTCGCCGAACAACGGCGACACCCCGGTCAAGCTCTCGCGCAAGGCCTTGCGCGCGTCGCTGCGCGCCGCCTCGGCACTGCGTGGGTCGAGAATGGTATCGGCCAGCGCGCACCAGTCACGCTGAATACGGTGGATCAGCAGGCGGCTGTTGCCACGCGCGACCGGATAAACCGGCATCAACGGCGGATGCGGGTAACGCTCCTCGAGGTATTCCATCACCACGGTCGGCTCGTACAACGCCAGGTCGCGATCGACCAGGGTCGGCACGCTGCCGTAAGGATTGACCTCTGCAAGCTTGGCTGGCGGGCGTGCAGGCTCGACATCGATGATCTGCACAGCAATGCCCTTTTCGGCAAGCACCAGGCGAATCCGATGTGAATAGTGATCAGCCGGATCGGAATAACAGGCTAACCGGTTGGTTGCGCCCATGTAGCGCCTCCTCGCAGGGAATACATGTCAACTCTAAATGAAAACGCGCCTGGGGCGCCCTGGCATTTCTGTCAGGGCGCCCCAGGCGCGTTCAACTACCAGAACTACTGCGTGATCAGTGCACGTCCTTCCAGAATTCGCGCTTGAGCAAATAGGCGAATACGAAGAAGAAAGCCAGGTACAGCAACACGTAGGTACCGATGCGCTGGCTTTCCAGTTTGACCGGGTTGGCCGAATAGGCCAGGAAGGTCACCAGGTTCTTGACCTTCTCGTCGAACTGCTCGGCGCTCAGGGTACCGGAATTCGGCGTAACGGTCAGCTGGTCGCAGGCTTCGTGGGTCAGCGGGCTGCCGGTCAATGGGTCAAATTGTTTCTTGCCATCGACCACCATCTGCACCTGCTTGCAACCAATCACCTGGTTACCCTGCAGCCCCACCAGCACATTCGGCATGCCGACATTGGGGAAGACCTTGTTGTTCACGCCATAGGGCCGCGACTTGTCCTCATAGAAGCTACGCAGGTAGTTGTACAGCCAATCGTTGCCACGCACCCGTGCAACCAGGGTCAGGTCTGGCGGCGCTGCGCCGAACCAGGTCTTGGCGTCGTTGGGCTGCATGCCGATCTGCATGTGATCGCCAATCTTGGCACCGGTGAATACCAATTTTTCCAGCATCAGCTCATGGGGAATGCCCAGATCATCGGCGACCCGCTCGTAGCGTTGGAACTTGGCGCTGTGGCAACCCATGCAATAGTTGGCGAAGGTACGCGCACCGTCTTGCATGGCGGCTTTGTCGGTGAGGTCGATATCGACCTTGTCCAGCTCCATGCCGTGCTCGGCGGCGAAGGTAAAGGCAGGCATCACGGCCAATAACAGTACTGCAATCAACTTTTTCATCAGCCAGTCACCCTTTCCGGAACCGGTTTGGTCTTCTCAAGCCTTGTATAGAACGGCATCAACAGGAAGTAGGCGAAATACAGCACCGTGCACGCCTGCGACAGCAAGGTGCGACCAGGTGTGGGCGCCAGTACGCCGAGCACGCCGAGCGTGACGAAGGCGATGCAGAACAACAGCAGGAAGACTTTGCTGATCCAGCCCTTGTAGCGCATGGAACGTACCGGGCTGCGATCGAGCCAGGGCAGCACGAACAGCACGGCGATGGCGGCGCCCATGGCGATCACGCCCATGAGCTTGTCCGGCACCGCGCGCAAGATCGCGTAGAACGGCGTGAAGTACCAGACGGGGGCGATATGCTCGGGCGTCTTGAACGCGTTGGCCTGCTCGAAGTTAGGTTTCTCCAGGAAGTAACCGCCCATCTCAGGGAAGAAGAACACCACAGCGCAGAACACGAAGAGGAACACCACCACGCCGACGATATCCTTGACGGTGTAGTAAGGATGGAACGGAATGCCGTCCAGTGGGATGCCGTTCTCGTCCTTGTGCTTCTTGATGTCGATGCCGTCAGGGTTGTTCGAGCCGACTTCGTGCAGGGCTAGAATATGCAGCACGACCAGGCCGAGAATCACGATGGGCAGTGCCACGACATGCAAGGCGAAGAAGCGGTTGAGGGTGATGCCGGAGATCAGGTAGTCACCGCGGATCCATTGGGTCAGGTCGTCACCGATCAACGGAATGGCGCCGAACAGCGAGATGATCACCTGGGCCCCCCAGTACGACATCTGCCCCCACGGCAGCAGATAGCCCATGAACGCCTCGGCCATCAGTGCCAGGTAGATCAGCATGCCGAACAGCCACACCAGCTCACGGGGCTTCTGGTAAGAGCCGTAGAGCAGGCCGCGGAACATGTGCAGGTAGACCACGATGAAGAAGGCCGAGGCACCGGTGGAATGCATGTAGCGCAAGATCCAACCGTACTCGACATCACGCATGATGTATTCGACCGAGGCGAACGCCTCTTCGGCCGAGGGCGTGAAGCTCATGGTCAGCCACACGCCGGTGACGAGCTGGTTGACCAGCACCAGCAACGCCAGCGAGCCGAAGAAGTACAGGAAGTTGAAGTTCTTCGGCGCGTAATACTTGCTCAGGTGGTCTTCCCACATTTTGGTTGCGGGGAAGCGAGCGTCGATCCAGTCCATGAATTTGCTCATCATGCGTTCTCCTGGTCGACGCCAATGACGACGATGTCGTCCGACTCATAGGAATGCGGCGGCACTGGCAGATTCAGGGGTGCCGGTTGGGATTTGTAGACACGACCGGCCAGGTCGTAGTGCGAGCCATGGCAAGGGCAGAAATAGCCGCCGACCCACTTTGGCCCAAGGTCGACGGGCGCGACTTCCGGGCGGAAGGTCGGCGAGCAACCCAGGTGGGTGCACAGCCCGACGAGCAACAGGATTTCCGGCTTGATCGCCCGGGTTTCGGGGTCGACATAGGCGGGTTGATCCGAGCTCTTGGAGAGCGGATCTGAGAGATCGCCTTCGATCTTCTTCAGGTTGCCAAGGATTTCTGGCGTTCGGCGCAAAATGAATACCGGCTGCCCGCGCCATTCGGCGACCATCTGCTGCCCGGGTTCGATCTTGGCGATGTTGACCTTCACCGGTGCGCCTGCTGCCTTCGCCTTGGCACTGGGGAACCATGACCCCACGAACGGTACCGCAGCCCCCACCGCCCCCGCCGCCCCGACCACGGACGTCGCGGCTACGAGGAAGCGGCGCCGGCCTGCGTTGACGCCGTCATTGCTCATTCAGTCCTCTCCCATCAGCTTGCTTGGCCAGTTGTACCTGACCTGTAGTTAGGTTGTGTCTGTGGCACTAAAAGTTGGTCGCCATGGTAAGAAACAAATCCACACAGTGACAAGGTGATTAGCCCTGCATAGGGCTACAACCCGCGCTTTGCTTGATCTGCGTCTATGCGACCAGTGGTCATGGACATGCTGAGAGGTTAGTTCAAACGCAAAAAAAAGCCCGGTTCCAAGGAACCGGGCTTCTTTCGACTGCCGAAGCGCTATTAACGCTTGGAGTACTGAGGACGCTTACGCGCTTTACGCAGACCCACTTTCTTACGCTCGACTTCACGAGCGTCGCGGGTGACGTAGCCAGCACGACGCAGAGCGCCACGCAGGGTTTCGTCGTATTCCATCAGAGCGCGGGTGATACCGTGACGGATCGCACCGGCTTGACCGCTGACACCACCACCGGAAACGGTGACGTAGATGTCGAACTTCTCAACGGTTTCGGTCAGTTCGAGTGGCTGACGAACAACCATGCGAGCAGTTTCACGACCGAAGAACACGTCCAGAGAACGGTTGTTGATGGAAATGTTACCAGTACCCGGACGCAGGAAAACGCGAGCGGTTGCGGTCTTGCGACGGCCAGTGCCGTAATTTTGAGTCGCCGACATAATGAACTTTCCCGTTAGATCTTCAGTTCTTGAGGCTGCTGAGCAGTGTGTGGGTGAGCAGCACCCGCGTACACTTTCAGCTTACGGTACATGTCGCGACCCAGCGGGTTCTTAGGCAGCATGCCCTTGACCGCGGTTTCGATAACACGCTCAGGGGCTTTGGCGATCAACTTCTCGAAGTTGATTTCCTTGATGCCACCTGGGAAACCGGAGTGGGAGTAGTACATTTTGTCGGAAGACTTGGCGCCCGTCACACGAACCTGCTCGGCGTTGATGACGACGATGTAGTCGCCGGTGTCAACGTGAGGGGTGTATTCAGGTTTGTGTTTGCCACGCAGACGGGTAGCGATTTCGGTAGCCAGACGACCCAGGGTCTGGCCAGCGGCGTCGACTACGAACCACTCGCGCTTTACTGTTTCCGGTTTAGCAGTAAAAGTTTTCATTCTCTAAAGCCTCAGAGGCCGCCCAGCGAAAAATAGACGGCGAATCTTACTGGATAGTGCACAACTTGCCAAGGGCAAGCGCGCAGCCGAACACTGGCGCTATTGGGGGCTCGGGTCGGGCACGCCAATATTCGACGGGGGTTCTTCCTGCGTGGTGGTGCATCACTTCCGCCACATGGAGAGGGGCAGAATTATCCAGATTGCGCGAAAAATTTCAACCTGCTTTGATGGGCTTCTTAGCCAATGGAGAGTCTTCCCGATGGAATACCGCAAGCTCGGCCGTACCGACCTCGACGTCAGCGCCCTGTGCCTGGGCACCATGACCTGGGGTGAGCAGAACACCCAGGACGAGGCGTTCGAGCAAATCACCCTGGCCAAGGCCAGCGGCATCAACTTCATCGACACCGCCGAAATGTACCCGGTGCCGCCGCGCCCGGAAACCTACGCCGCCACCGAACGCATCATCGGCAACTGGTTTCGCGCCAACGGCGACCGTGATGACTGGGTCCTGGCGAGCAAGGTCGCCGGCCCCGGCAATGGCATCAGCCACATCCGCGACGGCCAGCTCAAGCACAACCGTCAGCACATCGTGGCGGCCCTGGACGAAAGCCTGAAGCGCCTGCACACCGACCGCATCGACCTCTACCAGCTGCACTGGCCGGAGCGCAGCACCAATTTCTTCGGCAAGCTGGGCTACCAGCACCTGTCCAACGACCTGTTCACCCCGCTCGAGGAAACCCTCGAAGTCCTCGATGAGCAGGTGCGCGCTGGCAAGATTCGCCATGTTGGTCTGTCGAACGAAACACCCTGGGGCACCATGAAGTTCCTGCAATTGGCCGAGGCCCGCGGCTGGCCACGCGCGGTGTCGATCCAGAACCCCTACAACCTGCTCAACCGCAGCTTCGAAGTGGGCCTGGCCGAGGTGGCGATCCGCGAACAGTGCGGCCTGTTGGCCTATTCGCCGCTGGCGTTCGGCATGCTCGCGGGCAAGTACGAGAACGGCGCACGCCCAGAGCAGGCGCGCCTGACTCTGTTCAGCCGCTTTGCCCGCTACTCCAATCCACAAACGGTGGCAGCCTGCAGCCGCTACGTGCAACTGGCCCAGGCCCATGGCCTGGATCCGGCGCAGATGGCCTTGGCCTTCGTCACCCGCCAGCCGTTCGTGACCAGCAACATCATCGGCGCCACCACGCTCGCGCAACTGCAGAGCAACCTCGACAGCCTGCACGTGACCCTGTGCGACGAATTGCTGGCAGCCATCGAGGCGATTCATCAGGAGCAACCCAACCCCGCGCCCTGAGCGCGTAGCGGCAAGTGGCAGGCAGCGAGAAGAAGCGCCCGACCCCAGCGCGCTTTTATCTTGCCGCTTGCAGCTGACATCTTGCAGCTTTGCAAAAAACGTAAGACGATTCAGCCGGTGATTGACCACTCTCCCATATAAGAACAATGACAATGATGTTTACCCAACCCTCCGCGTCGCTGCGGCGCGTCAGCATCCTGGCCATTGACAAGGTGTTCGCTTCGACACTGATGCAGGCCAAGGACTTCTTCCACCTCGCCAGCCTGCGCTACAGCAAGCAGCTGGGCCTGGGCTTGCAGCCGATGTTCGACATTCATCTGGTCAGCCCGGATGGGCAACCGGTGGACAGCTTCAGCAATGTGCAATTACCGGTCGATGGCGGCCTGGGCGATGCCGACGTGATCATCCTGCCGGCGTTCTGGGACGATTTCGACAACCTTCAGCAACGCTACCCGCAGGTGCTACCTTGGCTGCGCGAGCAGCACGCCCGCGGCGCGGTGCTGTGCGCCGAAGCCAGCGGGGTGTTCTGGCTGGCAGAATCGGGTCTGCTGGACGGTAAGGAAGCGACTACCTACTGGCGGTTCTTCAGCACATTCGCCGAGCGCTTCCCGCAGATTCGTCTGAACCAGGACAAGCACCTGACCGACGCCGACAACTTGTACTGCGCCGGTGGCACGACGTCGGCGTGCGACTTGTACATCTACCTGATCGAGCGTTTCTGTGGGCCCAATGTGGCGCGGGCCGTGGCCCGCGACATCCTCTATGAAGTGCAGCGCAACTACACCCCAGGACGCATGGGCTTCGGCGGCCAGAAACTGCATCAGGACCTGATCATCCTGCAGATTCAGCATTGGCTGGAAGAGCACTTCGCCGACAAGTTCCGCTTCGAAGATGTGGCGCGTAACCATGGCATGAGCATCCGCAACTTCATGCGCAGGTTCCAGGGCGCGACCGGCGACAAGCCGCTGCATTACTTGCAACGCCTACGCATCGAGACGGCCAAGGGGCTGCTGTCGAGCACACGCAAGAGCATCAAGACCATCAGCTACGAGGTCGGCTACGACGACGCCAGCTTCTTCGCCCGCCTGTTCCGCCAGCATACCGACTTGTCACCAAACCAGTATCGGCAGCAGTTCATGCAAGAGGCTTCCTAGGGCGCTTTGAGCTGCAAGCTGCAAGAAAAAGCCAGAGCAGTCCGCGAACCGCTCTGGCTTTTTGCTTTTCTCTTGCAGCTTGCAGCTGTTGTCAGGGCCTGTGTGCGCGAGAAAGGAATTCGTGGGACTGCATTTCCAGCAAGCGGCTCAGGGTGCGCTGGAATTCGAAACTCAGGCGACCGCCGGTGTACAGGTCCTTGAGCTCGACTTCGGCGGAGATGATCAGCTTGACGTTGCGGTCATAGAATTCATCGACCATGTTGATGAAACGACGGGCGATATCGTCGGTGGTGACGCCCATCTGCTCGACATTGCTCAGCAACACCGCATGGAAGATCTTGCCTAGCTCGATGTAGTCGTTCTGGCTGCGCGGGCCATCGCACAAGGCGCGGAAGTCGAACCAGGCGACATCGTCGCAGGTACGCAGGGCGTGGATCGGGCGGTTCTCGATCATCAGCACGTCGTTCTCGACAGCCTGGGTGCACTCGGGCGTCAACGCCTTGAAGCTCGCCTGCATGCTTTGCTGCGCCGCTTCATTGAGCGGGAAATGGAACAGCTCGGCCTGCTCCAGATGGCGCAAGCGGTAGTCCACGCCGCTGTCGACGTTCACTACGTCGGTGTATTGCTTGATCATGGCGATGGCCGGCAGGAAGCGCGCACGTTGCAGGCCGTCCTTGTACAGGCCGTCAGGCACGATGTTGGACGTGGCCACCAGCGAGACGCCGTTCTTGAACAGCTCTTCCATCAAGGTGCCGAGGATCATGGCATCGGTGATGTCGGACACGAAGAATTCGTCGAAGCAGATCACCCGGGCTTCGTCGCTGAAACGCTTGGCGATGATGGTCAGCGGGTTCTTTTCGCCCTTGAGGGTCTTCATTTCTTCATGCACACGCTTCATGAAGCGGTGGAAGTGCGTACGCATCTTCTGCTTGAACGGCAGCGCCTCGAAGAACGTGTCGACCAGGTAGGTCTTTCCTCGCCCTACCCCGCCCCAGAAATACAGGCCTTTGACCGGCGTCTGATCCTTCTTGCCGAACAGCTTGCCGAAGACGCCCGGCTTGTTGTTCTGCGCCTGGACCAGGTCGTCGTACAGGCGCTGCAAGTGACGCACAGCAGTTTCCTGCGCCGCGTCATGGAAGAAGTCGGGACGTTTCAGATCTGCTTGATATCGTTCTAGGGGCGTCATGATTTCGTTAGCGAGGCAACAAAAAACGGGCCGTCACTGTAGCGAGCGGCCCGCTTAATGGCAATCAGACTTGCGGCGAAATGCCTCAGTCCTGCGCCGGCTGAAGCGCTACACGCAGGCTTTCGATAGCCGAATCACGCGCCTGGGCGCTGTCGAACTGCGGGCCATCAGCCACCTGCTCGTCGTTCAGCCACAGGCTGAAGCCCATGCCTTCGACGCGCACATCGGCCTCACCACCCTGCTGCAGCTGCTTGCTCACGGCGCCGGCGCTCTTGCCATCGGCGAAGCTGCGCGAGAGCAGCAGTTGCTCGCCATCAGCGGCCAGCAGGCGGAAGCGGAAGCTGCCATCGTCGTCACGGAAGCTGACGAAGCGCGCGCTCTTGGCGGCTTTCTTCTTCACCTCAGTACTGCCTTGCACGCTACTGCGAAACGAGCGCAGGCCCACTGCCTCACGCAGCTGTTCGAGGAACGGCGTAGCGATCGAGCGTGCCTTGGCAGCACCGGCGAGGAGAATGTCCTCGAGGTCGGCGGGGCGCGCAATGAGCTGGTGGTAGTGCTCGCGCTTCTCGGCCAGTTGCCCGTCGAGCAGCTGGAACAGGCGCTGCTTGGCCTCCCCCCAGCCCAGGCCCTGCAGCAGCTCGTCGCGGAACTCGGCGCACTGCCCAGGCGTTGCGAATGCCTGGTACAGGGTGAACAGGTGGGCGGTGTCCGGATCCTTGGCTTCGCCTGGCGCGCGCGAGTCGGTGACGATGCGCGAGATGGCGTCCTTCATGTCCTTGGCGCTGGTGAACAGCGGGATGGTGTTGTCGTAGCTCTTGGACATCTTGCGCCCGTCCAGGCCCGGCAGGGTGGCCACGCTTTCTTCGATCAGCGCTTCGGGCAAGGCGAAGAAGTCCTTGCCCTGCCCGAACAGGTGGTTGAAACGCTGGCCGATGTCGCGAGCCATTTCCACGTGCTGGATCTGATCACGACCAACCGGCACCTTGTTGGCGTTGAACATCAGGATGTCCGCAGCCATCAGCACCGGGTAGCTGTACAGGCCCATGGTCACGCCAGCATCCGGGTCTTCGCCGGTTTCCAGGTTCTTGTCGACCGAAGCCTTGTAGGCGTGGGCGCGGTTGAGCAGCCCTTTGGCCGCCACGCAGGTGAGTAGCCAGGTCAGCTCGGGGATTTCGGGAATGTCGGACTGACGGTAGAACGTCACCTTCGCCGGATCCAGGCCACCGGCCAGCCAGGTGGCAGCGATTTCGAGGCGCGAGCGCTGGATGCGCAGCGGGTCATCGCACTTGATCAGGGCGTGGTAATCAGCCAGGAAGTAGAACGAGTCGACGCCCGGTTGCTGGCTGGCGACGATCGCCGGACGGATGGCGCCGGCGTAGTTGCCCAGGTGCGGGGTGCCGGTGGTGGTGATACCGGTAAGGATGCGCGTGGTCATGGTGTTCGCTTATTCAGGCTTGGCTCGGTTCGAAAGGCGCGGCAGCAGCAGATCCTTCAGATCGGTCAGCTTGCCATGGAAGAAGTGTCCGCATTCTGCCACTTTCAGCAGCTCATGGGGGCGACCCAGTGCGTCGGACCATTCGTAAACCAACTGCGGATCGACGACCTCGTCGGCATCCGGCTGCACCACCGCGAGCGGGCAATGCTGCGGCAGCGGGAAGTCCGCGCTCAGGCGCATCACCGCCGGGGCAATCATGAACAGCTGCTGCAGCGTCACGCCTTCGCCCTCCAGGCGCCCAGCCAGGCTGGCCGCGACGAACCCGCCGAACGAAAAGCCCATGATCACCAGCGGCAGTTGCGGATGTTGCTGACGCAGCCAGGCGGCGGCGGCCTCGGCATCAGCCACTTCGCCTGCGCCCAGGTCATGGCTGCCGGCGCTTTGGCCGACACCACGGTAGTTGAAGCGCAAGGTCACGTAGCCGGCATCGCGAGCCGTGCGTTGCAGGGTCGAGACCACCTTGTTGAGCATGGTGCCACCCTGGACCGGATTGGGATGGCAGATCAACACCGCACCCCGGGCATCGGCCACGTCCAGGTACAGGGCTTCGAGCTGGCCGAGCGGGCCATCGATGAACAAGGGGGTTTCGCGGACAAGCAAGGCACTACTCCGTGACCTCGAAGGGGGTCGATTCGTCTAGGTGAGGAATTCTGTTCTGATTTGCGATCGCTCGCGGTATACAGCGCAGGTCTGAGCCGTTAACGTAAAGCAAAGCCGTTTATAGAGGAAGGACTCGTGGAACTCTCGCTCCTTGTTTGGTTGTTGCCAACCCTGGCCCTGGTCATCGGTGTGGCGGTCGGTTTCATCGTGGCCCGCCTGTTGCCCAATGCGGCGCCCAGCAGCACCCAGCGCCAGCTGGACGATATCCAGCAGCGCTTCGACAATTATCAGAACCAGGTGGTTACTCATTTCAACAGTACTGCGGTGCTGGTCAAGAAGCTGACCCAGAGCTACCAGGACGTGCAGGATCACCTGGCAGAAGGCGCCAACAGCCTGGCCCTCGACGACGTGACCCGCCAGCGCCTGCTCGCGGCCCTGCATTCCGAAGGCAATCAGGGGCCACGTGACCGCCTGACCCCGCCAAAGGACACCGCCGAAGTGCCACGTGACTATGCACCGAAGTCGCCGAACTCGCCGGGCATGCTCGACGAGAGCTATGGGCTCAAGCGTTGAATCGCTGAAATGAACAAGGCCTCGCATGAGGCCTTTTTCCTGGGCTGGATTTGACGCAGCTATTTAACTGCAAGCCTCCAGCGCCTGCTGCACATCAGCCACCAAATCATCCACATCCTCCAACCCCACCGACAACCGCACCAGCCCCTCGGAAATGCCGTGGTGCGCCCGCTCTTCAGGCGTATAGCTGGAATGGGTCATGCTCGCCGGATGCTGCGCCAGCGATTCGGCATCCCCCAGGCTCACCGCCCGGGCAAACAGTTGCAGCGCATTCATGAAGCGCCGCCCGGCCTCGATTCCGCCCTTGAGTTCGAAAGCGATCATCCCGCCCGGCAAGCGCATCTGCCGCTGCGCCAGTTCGTACTGGGCAAACGATGGTAGCCCCGGATACTGGATCAGCTCCACCTGTGGCTGGACCGCGAGAAACTCGGCAACCCGCTGGGCATTCGCGCAGTGGCGATCCATACGCAAAGCGAGTGTCTTGATGCCACGCATCAGCAGCGAGGCATCGTGCGGCGACAGCACAGCGCCCGTCATGTCCTTGAGGCCTTCAAGGCGAATCCGGTCCACCAGTGCCTTGCGTCCGATCACCAGCCCGGCCGTGATATCGCCGTGCCCACTGAGGTACTTGGTCGCCGAATGCACCACCAGGTCGGCCCCCTGCTCCAGCGGCCGCTGCAGGTAAGGCGTGCAATAGGTATTGTCGACCACGATATGCAGGTCATGCCCCCGCGACGCTTCAGCAACTGCCGCGATATCGACCAGTTGCATGTTCGGGTTGGCCGGGGTTTCGAAGTAGATCATCCGGGTTTTGGCGTTGATCGCAGCCTTCAAGGCCTTGGCGTCATTGAGGTCGACATGGCGCACCTTCACTCCGAACTCGCCGATGCCATGGTGCATGTAGGCAAAGGTGCAGCCATACACCGTGCGCCCGACGATCAGCTCATCACCGGGGCGCAGCAGGGTCCATAGCGTCGAGGTGATGGCCCCCATGCCTGAAGCCAACGCCAAGCCTGCCTCGCCTCCTTCCAGAGAAACCATGCGCTGCTCCAGCAAGGCTAGGGTCGGGTTGGAGATACGGCTGTAGAAGTGCCTGCCCTCCTCACCGGCAAAGCACGCCGCGCCGTATTCGACGCTGGGGAAGGCATAAGTTGCAGTCTGGTAAACCGGTGGCACCAAGGCACCGCCGTGGGAAAGCGGGTCGTAGCCATGATGGATGGCGCGGGTGGAAAAACCGGTGTTGTTATGGGAGTCGCGCATGGCAACAGCCTCTGGTGGTTTGTTATAAGCTTATGCCACCGAGCTGTCTGAATTTTTCCAAAATTGCCCACGCATTCGCGCCTGTTTTGGAAAGAAAACAACAAATACAACATCAGGAGGGCAAATCATGCCTTCAAGCCTCGACCGCACCGACCGCGCCCTGCTCGCCGCCCTCCAAGACAACGCCCGCCTGACCATTTCCGAACTTGCCGACCAGGTCGCACTGACCACCTCGCCGTGCTGGCGGCGGGTCAAGTTGCTGGAGGATAACGGCTATATCACCGGCTACCAGGCCATCTTGTCGCCCAAGTCGCTGGGGTTTGGGGTGACGGCGTTTGTCAGCATCATGATGGACTCGCATACCAAGGACATGGCGTTGACGTTCGAGCAGCGGCTGATGGAGATCCCCGAGATTGTTGCTTGCCACAACATCTCTGGACGGTATGACTTTCTGCTCGAGATTCTGGCGAGGGATCTGGAATCGTTTGGGGAATTTACCCGGGAAGTGCTGCAGCGGTTGCCGGGGGTGAAGGAGATTTATTCGAGTTTTTCCTACAAGGCGGTTAAGGAAAAACACGTTATTCCTGTTGCTGAAAAACACATCTGAAACAGATCATTCCAGTCAGTCGGAATACTCCTACTGATTGACGAGCAGCGCCTGACATACAGGAAAAACTGCCTGGAGCACGCTTTGCCATGTAGCGACCAGGAGGATGACTACATGGCTCAAAATGAAACTGTCAAATTTGGTGAACCCTTCCGTGATTCCCGCGGTGCGCTGAATCTGAATGAAGGCGTCTTGACGCGCGCGCAAGCCCCGGACCGAGTGTCTCTCAGCCCGTTGCCGCCATTGTCTGGGACCGGCTATGGCGGCTGGGGGCTTGATGCAGGGCGGCCTCGAGGTACTGGAGGGCCTAGCCCTTTCGCCCAGGAAAAAGGCTGGCGAACGGTTTTCGGCGAGGAGTTTACTGCCGTCAACAATATCAACGCCGATCAATATGCACCCGCTCTTGAACAACTTCCCGCGCAAATCAGCGCTGAACGCGCCGCCATCGAACAACAGGCAATCGCGGGAGCTGCGGGTCAGCCTGTCCAGCATCTGGGGCTACGCCAGCAACTGGCCACGACGAGCTTGCAACAAAGGCGCGCCGAGTATCTTCAAATCGTCCCCGTGGCAACCAGCTTCTACGGTGCCATTCCTTTTTATAAACGCTACGACTCCTTCGCCACCCGGTTGAATGACAATGGCGCATTCCCGATAGGCACCTCTGGCGAGGCATGGGGCCGACAGGTCTGGGAGACTTTCAACGCGTCTGTAGATGCCGCCTACCGCTTGCACATCGCAGCGCAGAAGTTTCACGCGTTGGCGGTGGACCTGCCTGAAATGGCTCGCCAGGTCGACGAGGCAGAAATTGCGCAACCTGCTGTCGACCTCCCCAAAGCCATCGAACGGCGGTATGGGCAAATTCTTCATGAACAGCAGATCTACTTCGACTGCCTGCCCAGCTTCCTGCAGCAGCAAGTGGCTCAATCCACCCCAACCCAGGAAACCGATACCCTCATCCAGCGCTTTTCGGCCTATGTGAACACTGCCAATGCGCTGATCGCAGCGAAGCAAGCCGAGATACCCGCTTTCAGTGACTCCAACCCGAACATCGTGGGGCCACTTTCCAAGCCTCAAACCGAGGCACTGCACGACCTCGTCAACGAACAGGCCACCCGCAGGGCCGGCGTGCTTTGGGCAGATTATCACCGGGCACTGGCGCTCACAGAGTCCATTCGCTATTTGCAGCAATTCAGCGCGTCCATGGCGAACCTCACCCAGCGAGCGATGGAAATGGAACAACTGCAGGCAAGGATTGCAGCCGAACATGCAGCTGCCGAGGAGGCTGCACGTCAGCAAGCAGAAGCAGCGCGAATAGCTACCGAAGAAGCCGCACGTCAGCAAGCAGAAGCTGAACGGATAGCTGCCGAAGAAGCGGCCCGGCGCCAAGCTGAGGCAGCACGCCAACGCATCAGTTACATCAACGACACCCACTCCGCTGCCTCTGCGACGACCGTCATTCCGATCGGGTTGGCGACCTTTGCTGCGGATGTCGCGTCGGTTGCTATTCGCGGAGCAATTATCGCAGCGGTAGGTCGATTGGCTACCACAACGGCCCCCTTGGCTGTAGCCATACTTTCGGCAGCCTGGCCTGCAACGCTGGGTAATTCGGAAAGGCGGTACCTGATCAGCACTCCTCTTTCCAGCCTTTCTCCACCAGACGGGCCTGACCTGGCCGCCCTCGCCCTTTCATCAGCCAGCGTGGACGTGCCTTATTTACTTGCTGGTAGTGAAGACGCAAACGACATCAGCTTGTACGTGGTTCCCGGCGGTAAGGCAGTCCCGGTAAGGGCCGCAACATTTGATGCTGAACGGCAAGTATACAGCCTCGCACTGGAGAACCCACAGCGCATCCTGACCTGGACACCCGCCAGCCCGCCCGGAGGTGGTGAAGGTAGCTCCACTAGCCTGCCACCCGCTCCGCCGGGCACGATTGTTTACACCGGCAGCAGCCTCAACCCTGTAAGCAACACGACGGAAAGCTATCCTGCACTGGATCTTCTCGATCAGGAACGGCTGATCATCACCTTCCCGATCGACTCGGGATTGCCGCCTATTCTGGTGGTGTTCAAGAGTCCGAGGTTTGAGGCTGGGACCTCGATTGGTCAAGGCGTGCAGGTTACAGAGACATGGCGCGCGCAGGCCGCCAGCCTTGAAGGTGCGCCAATTCCGTCTCAAATTGCCGATCTGCTCAGAGGTGTTGAATTCAGAAACTTTGATGCGTTCCGGCGACGCTTCTGGAAGTCTGTGGCTAACGATCCTGAGCTTTCTAAACAATTCAGTGAAAGGGACCTAGCGCGCATGAGGAAAAATGGAAATGCACCATTGGTGAATGACGAGGACATTTACATGAGCCAGATGACTTTCGCGATCCATCACGTGCTACCAATAAGTGAAGGCGGTGGTGTTTACGACATGAGCAATTTGAGAATCGTAACGCCAAGGGTGCATAACACCATCCATTATGGAGAAAAGCCATGATACTCAAGGAAAACCTAAGTGATTACACAGAGCAGGAATTCCTGGAGTTTCTAGCTGAAATCGACAGAGCAAACGAGGACGAGCCTGACGAGGTACTCACGCCTTTACTGCAGCATTTCAGAAAAGTAACTGAGCATCCTTCTGGAATAAATCTCCTTTACAGGCCAGCTACCCCGGAGGATGGTAATCCGGAGAAAATTGTAGAAATCATCAAGTCTTGGCGACTAGCCAGCGGGAAAAGCGGCTTTAAGTCATAGCCAACACATGCCCCGTTTTCACGGGGCATATCACTCCTTGACCAAGAATATTCCTACACGCTCATTAAAAAAATCTCACACCAAATGCAGCACGGTGAATATTTCCACCCCAAGCAACCAAAGCCATGATCTCGATATCTTTTTAAGAGAGAAACACTGACATGGCGTTCCACCTCCCCGAGCACATCGCAAACCCAGAACCTTGAAACGGCCGAAATTTTAGTTGTTAATACTTGCTTTCACCATGACGAAAGCTCCCGCAAGCGCAATCGACAGCAAAATTAGAAAACACGTAAGCCCCAACCATGGGCAAATTTTCCTACAACAACGATAGATCCCACCCACACTCAATACTCATATTTCCTATTGAAGAATTGGCCATAATTTCCAATGCACGGTAAGGGTCTACCCGACGGGCACAAAAACAATAAAAATGCCAAATAACCCCAAAAGGACGCTGTCACACGAGCACCATATGATACAGCTATTAGCAGTCGTTATTTTTGTATTGTTCGGATGCACAGGCGAAATGCCCCTACTGCTTCCCAACAGGCAAGAAATGAAATTTCAGTGTGACATGGACCCTTACAAACAAGGCTGCGAGTGGATGATGGACTATCAAGAGCACCGTCGCTGGATCAAGAAACCGACGACCTGAAGCCACGACATGCAGGTAATTCAAGACCCCACCGGCGGGTGGCATACTACGGCAATTGTTAAACCAGCAAGGAATAATCCTACAAAAACAGAAAAATCCTCACAATTCACATAGCACCACGAATATTTAACTACCGCGCAACTTAAGTGATGCTGCCAGCATCAACAGGAGGGAAACGCTGACATGGCATTACCACTACCCAACCACATCGCAAACAAGCTTGCTGAGCAAATCTTCAACAACTTCGACGATTTCTCGCAGGCTTTCTGGTTAGCAATCGCCGAAGACCCGATCTACTCCCAACAATTCGTTACCTCGCAACTCAACCGCATCAAGCAAGGCTGGCCACCCCGCGCGCCCTTTGGCGAAACCGCAAAAGGCGTACGCGACTATCAGATCTGCCACCTCGACCCACCCGCCTTTGGCGGTGCGATGTACGGCGCCGAAAACCTGCGGATCATGAGCGCCCTGCAGTACGCGCTGTCATCGGAGGTGAAGTGGTGATCAGTCAAAAACACTCCCTTGCCGATTACACCTGTGCCGAATTCAGGACGGTGGTTGAGGAATTGCTACAGGCGTCTGGAACCTCCGCCTGGCAGGATCGCTTGCTCGAACACTTTATCGACATGGCCGAACACCCGGACGGCTCCGACCTCCTCTACTACCCGGCAAACGAACTGGAGGGCTGCGCCGTGGGGGTGATCGCACGTATCATCGCCTGGCGAAAATCAAACGGACTTCACCTGTTCAAGGACGTGCAATGAAAAAGTCTGTATGGGTGTTGAAGCTGTTTCTGACCGGTTGTGTAGACGGCAAGTTCTTTCTTTTGCCCGATCAGCAGAACCAGAAGTTTTCCTGCGACATGGATCCTTACAAGCAGGGATGTGAACGCCAATGTGACTATGACCGGCACTTCAAGTCAGTCGAGGACAAGAAGAGCTAGGTAGGCCAGTCCGTTCATATGGCGCTATCTGCGAACACCACCGCGATTGCTCGGAGGCATTTCGTGAGCGGTATGGCGAAGCAGCCCGAAAATACAATCGCCAGGCAAGTGCTGGAATCACTGAGGCGTTATCCGGAACTGATACGCCAGATTCCCGTGGGTACAGTGCCACACCGCGTCCAGCCTTCCCTTTACGATACCAACCCCGCCAACTATCGTGCCAACTCCGACACCCGCCATGCCGATCCCGCCAAACATTTCGGTGTCTATTACCTCGGTCTTACCGAGGAAGTTGCCGTGGCCGAGTCCTTCCAGCCTGGCCAGGGTGTTGATGACCAGTCAGTTAATCTCTGGCGACTAAAGCAAACGTCACTGCATCGACTCAAGGCGGCGCGTGTATTGAACGTGATTGACGTGGCCGCATTGGCGAATAGAGCCACCCACCACAAAGTGCGCGATATCGTGCAGGCCAAGGGACAGGGGCGAGAAGGATATGCACTTACCAAAAAAATCAGCCAAGCGTGCATGAATGTCGGTGAGGTCGATGGCCAGCTCTATCAGTCAGCGGTCTACACCGTGACCGGGTCAATGGACGGGTGCAACCTTGTGTTGTTCGAGGGTCGTAGGCGCCAAGTCGAGGCGATCAGCCACCAGCTGGTAATGGAAGCACTGCTATTGAATGGGGAGACGGCTGTGGAATTCCTGGAGAGTCTGGGTGTAGTGCTGGAGTAAACACAAAAAAGCGGACCTCTCACGAGGCCCGCCTTCACTGTCCTGCCATCAACGCATTCCGGTAGTCACGCTTGATGATTTCCAGAGCGGCTGGATCATCCAGTACTTCAAACCGTGGCACTTCGTGGCTCGGCTCGCCTGGGTCGGAGTAATCCATTATGCCGACCAGGTGCTGAACGAGTGTGTTCATTGCTTCCGTATCAGCAGGATCAACATCAAGCGATGCAATCAATGCCTCAATGATTGACCTTGGTTTGTTTTCGACAAACTGAAACGACGGGTAGAACTTTCTGCGATTGCCGGTATTGGTGTAGGCCAGGAGCTTCCCCGCCTTGGTCTTCTGACTCAGTGCTTGCTTGGTAATGCCCAGGATTTCGCACGCTGCTTTGCCGTCAAGCAGCTCACAGCGGCTGTCTACCCGCTCAAAGGCGCGTGCCTTCATCCTGGCCACCGCTTCCTGGTTGCGCGTTGCAATACTGCGTTTCGCCTCAACCTCGACCTTGGCGAGCGCAGCAAAAGCCTTCTCGTCCGCAAGCGCCACTGCTTTGAGCACTACCGCAGCCGACGCTCGGGCAAGATGCTCCTCGAAGCGCTCCCGCAATGCAGCCTTGGCGGCCTCGATGCTTGCGAGCGCGGGATGAATGGCACCGTGGGTGACCGCACTCATAGACCCTCCTCAGGGCCTGAATAGCCCGTGTGCCCATAGGCTATGGCCGCTGCGAAAAGTCTGTCAACTTGTCAATTCGTCAAAATATAAAGCAACTATAGAAAATACCCACAAACAAAAAACCCCGCCGAAGCGGGGTTTATCAAAAGCATCAACGCTTAGATCGCGCCACGCTGGCGCAGCACATCCAGCACCTGCTTCACGCCTTCTTCAACACTCGTGCTCTGGGTATCGATCACGAGATCGGCATCCAGCGGCACATCGAACGGGAAGCCTTCGCCCGGGATGTTGTCACCACCGGCCGCGTACAGGCCCTGGGGGTCGCGTTCGCGGCAGACCAGCGGCGAGGCCTGCACGTAGACGGTGACCAGACGGTCCTTGCCGATCAACGCTTTGGCCTGTTCGCGGCCCTCGGCATCGGGGGCGACGAAAGCTGCCAGGGTCAGCAGGCCAGCTTCGTTGAACTGGCGCGCCACATGGGCGGCGCGGCGCCAGTTTTCGGTGCGGCCGGCGCGGTCCTGTGGCAGGCCTTTGTTCAGGTCGTGGCGCAGGTTCTGGCCGTCAAGCACGTATACCGCGCGGCCCATGTCGAACAGTTTGCGTTCGACTGCGTAGGCCAGGGTGCTCTTGCCAGCGCCAGACAGGCCGCTGAACAGTACGGTGGCCGGTTGCTGGCCAAAGCGCAGGGCGCGCTCCTCGGTCGACACATGGGCCTGCTTGCCATGCTGGCCAGTGCTGCCGTGGGGCAGTACCGGCGGCGCGATGATCATGCCGGCGCCGACAGTGCCGTTGGTCAAGCGGTCGATGACGATGAACGCACCGGTGGTGCGGTTGCTGTCGTAACCGTCCAGGGCGATGGCGCTGTCCAGCGACACGCTGACGCGGCCGATCTCGTTCAGTTGCAGCGCGCTGGCGGCGCCGCGCTCGAGGGTGTTGACATCGACCTTGTGGGTGATGCTGGCAATCGAGCCCGGCACATAGCTGGTGGCGCGCTTGATGTCGTATTTCTTGCCGGGGAGCATCGGCTCCTCGGCCATCCAAACCAGCATGGCATCGAACTGGTCGGTGACCGGCGGCACGTTATCGGCATGTACCAGCAGGTCGCCACGGGAGATGTCGATCTCGTCTTCCATGGTCAGGGTCACGGCCTGGCCAGGCCCTGCGTTTTCCAGTTCACCTTCGTAGGTAACGATGGATTTGACCCGGCTGCTCTTGCCCGACGGCAGCACGACCACTTCGTCACCTTTATGCACCACGCCGCTGGCGATGGTGCCGGCGAAGCCGCGGAAGTTCAGGTTCGGACGGTTGACGTACTGCACCGGGAAGCGCAGGTCGGTGAAGTTGCGGTCGGCGGAGACTTCGACGGTTTCAAGGATTTCCATCAGCGTCGGGCCGGCGTACCAAGGCGACTGCTCGCTGTGGTTGACCACGTTGTCGCCCTTGAGCGCCGACATCGGCACGAAATGCAGGCTGCTTGGCTTCAGGTTGATGGCGTCGGCGAACTTCAGGTAGTCGGCCTTGATCGACTCGAATACGCCTTCGTCGAAGCCTTTGAGGTCCATCTTGTTGACCGCAACCACGATGTGCTTGATGCCCAGCAACGAGGCGATGTAGCTGTGACGACGGGTCTGAGTCTGCACGCCGTAGCGGGCATCGACCAGGATGATCGCCAGGTCGCAGGTGGACGCGCCGGTGGCCATGTTGCGGGTGTACTGCTCGTGGCCGGGGGTGTCGGCGATGATGAACTTGCGCTTGGCGGTCGAGAAGTAGCGATAGGCGACATCGATAGTAATGCCCTGCTCGCGCTCGGCCTGCAAGCCGTCTACCAGCAGCGCCAGGTCGACTTCTTCGCCGGTGGTGCCGACTTTCTTCGAATCACGGGTGATGGCCTCGAGGTGGTCCTCGTAGATCATCTTCGAGTCGTGCAGCAGGCGCCCGATCAGGGTGCTCTTGCCATCGTCGACGTTGCCGCAGGTCAGGAAGCGCAGCAGTTCCTTGCGCTCGTGCTGGGCCAGGTAGGCGAGGATGTCCTCGCTGATCAGATCAGATTGGTGCGACATGGAGTAACCCTGAAATTAGAAGTAGCCTTGGCGTTTCTTGTCTTCCATGGAGCCGGCGCCATCGTGGTCGATGACACGGCCCTGGCGTTCGGACGTGCGGGTCAGGAGCATTTCCTGAATGATGTCCGTCAGGGTCTCGGCTTGCGACTCGACAGCGCCCGTGAGCGGGTAGCAGCCGAGGGTACGGAAACGTACCTTCTTCTTGACGATGCGCGCTTTTTCTTCCTCGGAGAGGTGCTCGAGGATGCGATCGTCGTCGATCATGATCAGGGTGCCGTTCTTCTCGATGACTTCACGCTCGGCGGCGAAGTACAGCGGCACGATCGGGATGCCTTCGAGGTAGATGTACTGCCAGATGTCCAGCTCGGTCCAGTTCGACAGCGGGAAGACGCGGATCGACTCGCCCTTGTTGACCTTGCCGTTGTAGACGTTCCACAGCTCCGGACGCTGGTTCTTCGGGTCCCAGCGGTGCTTGCTGTCGCGGAACGAGTAGACGCGTTCCTTGGCTCGCGACTTTTCTTCGTCGCGGCGCGCGCCACCGAAGGCGGCGTCGAAACCATGCTTGTCCAACGCCTGTTTCAGGCCCTGGGTCTTCATGATGTCGGTGTGCTTGGAGCTGCCATGGGTGAACGGGTTGATGCCCTGCGCCACACCTTCGGGGTTGACGTGGGTGATCAGCTCCAGGCCCATTTCCTCGACCATCTTGTCGCGGAAGCGGTACATTTCCTGGAATTTCCATTGGGTGTCGACGTGCATCACCGGGAACGGCAACTTGCCCGGGAAGAAGGCCTTGCGCGCCAGGTGCAGCATCACGGCGGAATCCTTGCCGATCGAGTACAGCATCACCGGGTTGTCGAACTCGGCGGCCACCTCGCGGATGATGTGGATGCTTTCCGCCTCCAGCTGTTTCAAGTGCGTCAGTTTGTCGACCATGGCTACTCACGTAAAACGATGTTATGGACGGCCTGCGGGCCGTGTTCGAGCGAGCCACTCTATCACAGCAGCTGCTTCTATTTAGGAGGCTAACTAGATCGAAAGCGTCTAACGATATGACTGCCGGTTTGGGCTTGGAGGACCTGTGCGGGCCGCGGTCCCCCGCCGAAATCAAATGGGATTGGGGCAGTCGATGAACAGGTGTTCCAAGGCAAAGCGCCGCGCCAGGTAGTCACCCAAGGCCTGCACCCCATAGCGCTCGGTGGCATGATGCCCGGCGGCGATGAAGCTGACGCCATTCTCGCGCGCGCTGTGGTAGGTCTGCTCGGATGCTTCGCCGGTCAGGTAGAGGTCGACCCCAGCGGCGATCGCCGTGTCGATGTAGCCCTGCCCGCCGCCGGTGCACCAGCCGACCCTGCGGATCATCGCCTGCCCTTCCACCAGCAGCGGTTCACGCCCCAGCACATCCTGCACCCGGCGGGCGAAGTCGCGCGCCGTCACCGGCTCGGCCAGCGAGCCGACCAGCCCCACCACCTTGGGGTTGTCCGCATCCAGTGGCCCTTCGACGGTGATATCCAGCTGCCGGGCCAACTGCACGTTGTTGCCGACTTCCGGATGCACGTCCAGCGGCAGGTGAAACGCCAGCAGGCTGATGTCGTTGTTCAGCAGAGTCTTCAGACGGCGCTGACGGATACCGGTGATGCAGGGGTTCTCGCCTTTCCAGAAGTAGCCATGGTGCACCAGGATCAGGTCGGCCTCGGCCTCGACCGCCGCATCGAGCAAGGCCTGGCTGGCGGTCACGCCGCTGACGATGCGGCTGACCTGCGGCCGGCCTTCGACCTGCAAGCCGTTGGGGCAGTAGTCTTGAATCCTGGCGCTAGCGAGGTAACGCTCGGCCTCCTCGACCAGGGTATTGAGCGCGACGGCCATGACGATCTCCTCGATTTCTGTACGTATAGCGGGCCCAACAGCGGGTCAACGCCCGTATAATGCCGGCCATTATGAGCCGTCGCCGGCAGCGGGGGAACCGGTGTATGATCGCGCGCGTTCATGGCCCCACTGCGGCCACAGGCCCCCGCTCCTTTCCAGGATTCGTTCATGTTCAAGGCGTTGCGTTATTTTGGCTGGCCCCTGCTTACCGGTGTTCTGATCGCCGTACTGATCATCCAGCGTTTTCCGCAATGGGTCGGCCTGCCCAGCCAGGATGTCAACCTGCAGCAAGCCCCGCAGACCACCAAGGTCATGCAGGGGCCGGTGTCCTACGCCGACGCCGTGACCCTCGCCGCACCGGCAGTGGTCAACCTGTATACCACCAAGGTGGTCAACAAAAGCGCGCATCCGCTGTTTGAGGACCCGCAGTTCCGGCGCTTCTTCGGTGACAACCTGCCCAAGCAACGGCGCTGGGAATCGAGCCTGGGCTCGGCGGTGATCATGAGCCCCGAGGGCTATCTGCTGACCAACAACCACGTCACCAGCGGCGCCGACCAGATCGTCGTGGCGCTCAAGGACGGTCGCGAAACCCTGGCGCGGGTGATCGGCAGCGATCCGGAAACCGATCTGGCGGTGCTCAAGATAGACCTGAAGAACCTGCCAGCGATCACCATTGGCCGCTCCGACAGCATTCATATCGGCGACGTGACTTTGGCCATTGGTAACCCCTTCGGCGTGGGCCAGACCGTGACCATGGGCATCATCAGCGCCACCGGGCGCAACCAGTTGGGCCTGAACAACTACGAAGACTTCATCCAGACCGACGCTGCGATCAACCCGGGCAACTCGGGCGGCGCCTTGGTCGATGCCAATGGCAACCTGGTCGGCATCAACACCGCGATCTTCTCCAAGTCCGGCGGCTCCCAGGGCATCGGCTTCGCCATTCCGGTGAAGCTCGCGCTGGAGGTGATGAAGTCGATCGTCGAGCATGGTCAGGTGATTCGTGGCTGGCTGGGCATCGAAGTGCAGCCGCTGAGTCAGGAGCTGGCCGAATCGTTCGGCATGCAAGGTCGCCCAGGCATCGTGGTGGCGGGGATTTTCCGCGATGGTCCGGCGCAGAAGGCCGGCCTGCAACTGGGCGACGTGATTCTGAGCATCAACGGCGAGCCCGCCGGTGACGGGCGCAAGTCGATGAACCAGGTGGCGCGGATCAAGCCCAACGAAAAGATCAGCATCGAGGTGATGCGCAATGGTCAGCAATTGAAGCTGATCGCCGAAGTCGGCTTGCGACCGCCGCCGGCACCGGTGGTGACCAAGGAAGAGAAGTAACAACCAGGGCCGCGCAAGCGGCCCTGGTTGCATCAGTGCAGAATCTGGCTGAGGAACAGCCGGGTCCGCTCGCTGCGTGGGCGGTCGAAGAAGTCATCGGGCGCTGCCTGCTCGACGATTTCCCCCTTGTCCATGAAGATCACCCGGTTCGCCACGGTCCGGGCAAAGCCCATTTCGTGGGTCACGCAGAGCATGGTCATGCCGTCCTCGGCCAGGCTGACCATGGTGTCGAGCACCTCCTTGACCATCTCCGGATCGAGCGCCGAGGTAGGCTCGTCGAACAGCATGATCTTTGGCTTCATGCACAACGCTCGGGCGATCGCCACACGTTGCTGCTGGCCGCCCGACAGCTGCCCGGGGAACTTGTGCGCCTGCTCCGGAATGCGCACTCGCTCCAGATAGTGCATGGCAATTTCCTCGGCCTGACGGCGCGGCATCTTGCGCACCCACATGGGCGCCAGGGTGCAGTTTTCCAGGATGCTCAGGTGCGGGAACAGGTTGAAATGCTGGAACACCATGCCAACCTCACGGCGGATCGCCTCGATCTGCTTGAGGTCGTTGGTCAACTCGACGCCATCGACCACGATACGCCCCTGCTGGTGTTCTTCCAGGCGGTTGAGGCAGCGAATGGTGGTCGACTTGCCCGAACCGGATGGCCCGCAGAGCACGATACGCTCACCCTGGCGCACGTTGAGGTTGATGTCCTTGAGCACATGGAATTGCCCGTACCACTTGTTGACACCCTGCATCTGGATAATGCCTTCCGGGCCAACAGGCTGCTTGATCGCTTCACTCATCTCGACACTCCTAACGCTTGTGGCCAGTGTCCAGCTTGCGCTCCAGATGCATGGAGTAGCGGGACATACCGAAACAGAAAATCCAGAACACCAGGGCGGCGAACACGTAGCCCTCGGTGGCCATGCCCAGCCAGGCCGGGTCGGCGGCAGCTTGCTTGACGCTGTTCAACAGGTCGAACAGGCCGATGATGATCACCAGACTGGTGTCCTTGAACAGGGCGATGAAGGTGTTGACGATGCCGGGGATCACCAGCTTGAGGGCTTGCGGCAGGATCACCAGGCCCATCGCCCGCCAATAACCCAGGCCCATGGCCGCGGCCGCTTCGTACTGGCCTTTGGGGATGGCCTGCAGGCCGCCGCGCACCACCTCGGCGATGTACGCCGACTGGAACAGAATCACCCCGATCATGGCCCGCAGCAGCTTGTCGAAGCTCATGCCTTCAGGCAGGAACAGCGGCAGCATCACCGATGACATGAACAGCACGGTGATCAGCGGTACGCCACGCCAGAACTCGATGAAGGTGACACAGACCACCTTCACCGCCGGCATTTTCGAGCGCCGCCCCAAGGCCAGCAGGATGCCCAGCGGCAAGGCGCCAACGATGCCCACGGTGGCGATCACCAAGGTCAGCATCAGGCCGCCCCACTGGCTGGTGGCAACGCTGCTCAGGCCCAGCACGCCACCGTGCAACAGGGTGTAGGCGACGATTGGGTACAGCACCAGCAGGCCCAGGCCATAGATCGCCTTGCGCGGGAAGCGCTTGATGAACAGCGGCGCGCCACCCAGTACCGCCAGCCACACGGTCAGGTCGACCCGCCAGCGCAATTCGGCAGGGTAATAGCCGTACATGAACTGGCCAAAGCGCTGCTGCACGAACACCCAGCAGGCGCCTTGCTTGGTGCAGTCGGCGCGTGTGCTGCCGACCCAGTTGGCGTCCAGCAACGCCCACTGCACCAGCGGCGGCACGATCAGCCACACCAGGTAAACCGCGAACAGGGTCAACAGGGTGTTGAGCCAGCTGGAGAACAGGTTTGCACGCATCCATGCGAGCACGCCGACGGTCTTCACCGGCGGCGGCATGTCAGGTTTGAAAACATGTGCATTCACGGGCGTATCCTCACCGCTCGATCAGCGCGATGCGCTTGTTGTACCAGTTCATCAGCAGCGAAATGCTGATGCTGATGGCGAGATAGACACTCATGGTGATGGCGATCACCTCGATGGCCTGGCCGGTCTGGTTGAGCACCGTCCCGGCGAACAGCGAAACCATCTCCGGGTAGCCGATGCCCGCCGCCAGCGACGAGTTCTTGGCCAGGTTCAGGTATTGGCTGGTCAACGGCGGAATGATCACCCGCAGGGCCTGCGGGATGATCACCTTGCGCAGGGTCGGGCCTTCGCGCAGGCCGAGCGAGCGCGCAGCTTCGGTCTGCCCATGGCTGACCGAGCGAATCCCGGAGCGCACGATCTCGGCGATGAACGCAGCGGTGTAGATGGTCAAGGCCAGGGTCAGCGCCAGCAGCTCAGGTATCAGCACCCAGCCACCGACGAAGTTGAAGCCCTTGAGCTGCGGCACCTGCCAATGCACCGGGCTGCCGAACAGCAGCACGCAGGCCCCGGGGATGCCGATCAGCAAGGCCAGGCCCAGCCAGAACTTGTGCAGCGGCTGCCCAGTGGCGTCGAAGCGCCGGTTGGCGTAGCGGACCATGGCCACGATGGCCAGCAGCGCCACGGCAACGGCCACCACGAACGGCCAGAAGCCTTCGGCCATCGAGGCTCCGGGGATGTTCAGGCCGCGGTTGCTGATGAACACCATGTCGTCGATGTTGATGCTGCCCCGTGGTCCTGGCAGGGTCAGGAACACGGCGAAGTACCAGAACAGGATCTGCAGCAAGGGCGGGATATTGCGGAAGGTCTCGACATACACCGCCGCCAGTTTGCTGATCATCCAGTTCGGCGACAGCCGCGCCACGCCGATGACGAAGCCCAGTACGGTGGCCAGGATCACGCCGATCAAGGTCACCAGCAGGGTATTGAGCAGGCCGATGACGAACACCCGCGCATAGCTGTCGGATTCGACGTAGGGGATCAGGTGCTGGGCAATGCCGAAGCCTGCGCTGCGCTCGAGAAAGTCGAAGCCCGAGGTGATGCCCCGGTGTTGCAGGTTGGTCTGGGTGTTGTGGAACAGGTACCAGCCCAGACCCACCACCAGGACCACGGTGAGGATCTGGAACAGCCACGCGCGCACACGTGGATCGCTCAGGGACAGGCCCCTTTGTGCGCCGATTCGATTTTGCATGAAGTGCCCCGGAAAGTAGGGTTCCGAACGACCTGCGGCGGCCGAATGCCGCCGCAGGGTGCAGCCATCAGCGCACCGGTGGCGCGTACTGGATGCCGCCGTTGTTCCACAGGGCGTTCATGCCACGGTCGATCTTCAGGTCGGTGCTCTGGCCCAGGTTCTTCTCGAACACTTCGCCATAGTTGCCGACTTGCTTGACGATCTGCACCACCCAGTCCTTGGGCAGCTTCAGGTCCTTGCCGTACTCACCGTCGCCACCGAGCAGGCGGGCGACATCCGGGTTCTTGGTCGCCTTGGCTTCAGCCTCGACGTTCTTCGAGGTGATGCCGGCCTCTTCGGCGTTGAGCATGGCGAACAAGGTCCATTTGACGATGCTGAACCATTCCTCGTCGCCCTTGCGCACCACCGGGCCCAGCGGTTCCTTGGAGATGGTTTCCGGCAGCACCACGTACTCGGTCGGTGCGGCCAGCTTGGAGCGCTGCGCGAACAGCTGGGACTTGTCCGAGGTCAGTACGTCGCAACGGCCAGATTCCAGGGACTTGGCGCTCTCGTCCGAGGTATCGAAGGTGATCGGGGTGTATTTCAGGCCATTGGCGCGGAAGAAGTCCGACACGTTCAGTTCGGTGGTGGTACCGGCCTGGATACAGATGGTCGCACCATCGAGTTCCTTGGCGCTGGAGACGCCAAGCTTCTTGTTGACCAAGAAGCCCACGCCGTCATAGTAGGTGACGCCGGCGAACACCAGGCCCATGCCGGCATCGCGCGAGCTGGTCCAGGTGGTATTGCGCGACAGCACATCGACCTCGCCTGACTGCAGCGCGGTGAAGCGCTCCTTGGCGTTGAGCTGGCTGAACTTGACCTTGCTGGCGTCACCGAACACGGCCGCTGCGACTGCGCGGCAGACATCGGCGTCGATACCGACGATCTTGCCTTGTGCATCCGGTACCGAGAAGCCTGGCAAGCCATCGCTCACGCCACACTGGACGAAGCCCTTCTTTTTCACCGCATCGAGGGTGGCACCGGCCTGGGCAGTGCTCACGGCGCCCAATGCGGCGGCAGCGGTCAGGACTGCCAGGGTGGTTTTCAACATCTTCATTCACAACCTCCAAATCGCTCTTGTTGTACGAGCCGGAATTGCACCGCACCCTTATGAGGCGCATCCGACCCTTGTTGGCTTGTTATTGGGTCAATTGGCGCAATGGGCTGTTCTGTGACAGCCTTCGCGTGCAAAGGGTGTTACCGTCACGGCCTGCCTTTTGCATCGGTTGAAGAATTGCAAAGCGCGTACCAGAGTTGTCGGCTGTAGCGTTTAAGCGATCGTCAAGTAGCTAAAGTTGTATCGTTGCGACATTCTTTTACTGACAATCATTTGCTACGCCTTTTTTCAACGCACGCTTGTGCTACACCCGCACTATTTCGGAGCAGTCATGACCAACCCGCTGATTCTCGAACCACAGAAAACCGCAGACGCTTGTGTGATCTGGTTGCATGGTTTGGGCGCCGACCGTTACGACTTCCTACCCGTGGCTGAATTCATGCAGGAACGCCTGCCCAGTACCCGCTTCGTGATGCCCCAGGCGCCGACCCGTCCGGTCACCATCAACGGTGGCTACGCGATGCCCAGTTGGTACGACATCAAGGCCATGACGCCGGCGCGCGCCATCGACGAAGCACAGCTCGACGCCTCGGCCGAGCAGGTCATCGAGCTGATCAAGGCCGAGCAGGCCAAGGGCATCGACTTGTCACGGATCGTCCTGGCCGGGTTCTCGCAAGGCGGCGCGGTGGTGCTGCACACAGCCTATATAAAGTGGCAGGAAGCCCTCGGCGGCGTGATTGCGCTGTCCACCTACGCTCCGACCTTCGCTGACGATCATCAGTTGAGCGCCTGCCAGCAACGCACCCCGGCGCTGTGCCTGCATGGCGTGCACGATCCGGTGGTGATCCCGTCCATGGGCCGCACCGCCTTCGAGTACCTCAATACCTGGGGCGTGGCCGCCCGCTGGCACGAATATCCGATGGAGCATGAAGTGGTGGTCGAGGAGCTGAGCGACATCCACGACTGGCTGAGCAAGCAGTTGCAATAAGACCAGCCCGCCCCTGGCTGGGCGTTTTCCGCTACGCCGTGCGGATGTCTTGCATTACACTGCCCGGCGTACATTCCTTAATCAGTTGATGAGAAGATCGTGCTCAAGGCACTCAAGAAACTATTCGGCAAACCAGACGCCGCGCCCACTGCGCCCGCGCCTGCTGCCAGCGTCACGCCCGCCGCGCCCGCGCCAAGCGCACCGGCCCGGCCGCAACCGAAAGCGCCAGCGCCTCGGCAACCTGCCATCGCCAAGCCCACTGCAAGCGCCGAGCCTGCGGCAGCAGCCAGCAAGCCTGCCAAGGACAAGCCGCGCCGCGAACGCAAACCCAAACCCCAGGCCAGCCTGTGGAAGCCGGAAGACTTCGTGGTCGAGCCGCAGGAAGGCAAGACCCGCTTCCACGACTTCAAGCTCTCCAACGAGCTGATGCATGCCATTCACGACTTGGGCTTCCCCTACTGCACGCCGATCCAGGCGCAGGTGCTGGGCTTCACCCTGCGCGGCCAGGACGCCATCGGCCGGGCGCAGACCGGCACCGGCAAGACCGCGGCGTTTCTGATTTCGATCATTTCCCAGTTGCAGCAGACGCCACCGCCCAAGGAGCGCTACATGGGCGAGCCACGGGCACTGATCATCGCCCCAACGCGCGAGTTGGTGGTGCAGATCGCCAAGGACGCTGCCGCCCTGACCAAGTACACCGGCCTGAACGTCATGAGCTTTGTAGGCGGCATGGACTTCGACAAGCAGCTCAAGGCCCTGGAGGCGCGGCACTGCGACATCCTGGTGGCCACGCCGGGCCGCTTGCTGGACTTCAACCAGCGCGGCGAGGTGCACCTGGACATGGTCGAGGTCATGGTGCTCGACGAAGCTGACCGCATGCTCGACATGGGTTTCATCCCGCAAGTGCGGCAGATCATCCGCCAGACCCCGCCCAAGAGCGAACGCCAGACCCTGCTGTTCTCCGCCACCTTCACAGACGATGTGATGAACCTGGCCAAGCAGTGGACGACCGACCCGGCAATCGTCGAGATCGAGCCGGAGAACGTCGCCAGCGAGACGGTCGAGCAGCACGTGTATGCGGTGGCCGGCAGCGACAAGTACAAGCTGCTGTACAACCTGGTGACCCAGAACCAGTGGGAACGGGTCATGGTCTTCGCCAACCGCAAGGACGAGGTGCGGCGCATCGAGGAAAAACTGGTGCGCGACGGCATCAACGCCGCCCAGCTCTCGGGCGATGTGCCTCAGCACAAACGTATTCGTACCCTGGAGAACTTCCGCGAAGGGCGCATCACCGTGCTGGTGGCAACCGACGTGGCTGGGCGCGGGATCCACATCGATGGCATCAGCCACGTGATCAACTTCACCCTGCCAGAAGATCCGGACGACTACGTGCACCGCATCGGTCGTACCGGCCGCGCCGGTACCAATGGCGTGTCGATCAGCTTCGCCGGGGAGGATGACTCCTACCAGTTGCCAGCGATCGAAGCGCTGTTGGGGCGCAAGATCAAGTGTGAGATGCCACCGGATGAGTTGCTCAAACCAGTGCCGCGCAAGCCGCACTGATTACCAGCGCCCGGCAGCATCCTGGTCGCTCTGCCTGCCTTCGACCCAGCGCGGCCCTTCCTGGGTGTTTTCCTTCTTCCAGAACGGCGCGCGGGTTTTCAGGTAATCCATGATGAAGTTGCAGGCATCGAACGCTGCTTGCCGATGGGCACTGGCCACACCCACGAAGACGATCGGCTCGCCTGGCTCGAGCGCGCCGATGCGGTGCAGTACCTCGACCTTGAGCAGTGGCCAGCGCTGCTCGGCCTCGACGACGATCTTGCCCAGGGCTTTCTCGGTCATGCCGGGGTAGTGTTCGAGGAACATGCCGGCGACGTCGCGCCCGTCATTGAAGTCGCGCACGTAGCCGACGAACCCCACCACCGCGCCGACCCCGACATTCGCCGCATGCATGGCGTTGACCTCGGCGCCTGGATCGAAAGCGCTTTGCTGTACGCGTACCGCCATGCTCAGCCTCCTGTCACAGGTGGAAAGAATGCCACTTCATCGCCGTCCTGCACCGGCTCATCCAGGCGGCACAGGTCTTCATTGCGCGCACACATCAGGTTGTGTTCTGCCAGCACCGCGTAGTCCCCGCCTTTGCCGACAAGCGCCTGACGGACATCGTCCAGCACGCTGAACCGACCTTCCAGCTGTTCGGCATCCAGCCCCAGTCGCTCGCGGTAACGGGCGAAATACATGACCTTGATCTTCATCACGCCTGCACCTTGTAGTGGCCACTCTTGCCGCCGAGCTTTTCCAGCAGGCGCACCTGCTCAATGAGCATGCCCTTGTCCACGGCCTTGCACATGTCGTAGAGCGTCAGCGCGGCGACGCTGGCGGCGGTCAGCGCTTCCATCTCCACCCCGGTCTGCCCGGCCAGCTTGCAACGGGCCACGATGTGTACCGAATCTTCGCCTTGGGCGCTCAATTCGACTTTCACGCTGGTCAGCATCAGCGGGTGGCACAACGGGATCAGGTCGCTGGTCTTCTTCGCCGCGTGGATGCCGGCGATACGTGCTACCGCGAACACATCGCCCTTGGGGTGTTGACCGTCGACGATCATTTGCAAGGTCTGCGGCAACATGCGCACCCGCGCTTCTGCCACCGCTTCGCGCTCGGTCACGGCTTTTTCAGTGACGTCGACCATGTTGGCGCGCCCCTGGGAATCAAGATGTGTCAGCACTGCTCTGCTCCTGTGAAGGGAACAGAGAGTGTAAACCCGTGGGTCAGCTTTGCGCAGTGGATTGTGTTATGGAGAGGCGACCTTGCCGGCGTATCGAACCGGCAAGGTGGCTTACACAGGATCTTCCAAGGGCTTACATGTGCGACTCGGCGTATTCGGCCAGAACCGACCGCGGTACACCTTGCAGCGTGATGTGCACGCCGTGGGGGAAGTCCTTGAAGCGCTCGGTCAGGTAAGTCAGGCCGGAGCTGGTCGCGGACAGGTAGGGGGTATCGATCTGCGCCAGGTTACCCAGGCACACCACCTTGGAGCCAGCGCCGGCACGGGTGATGATGGTCTTCATCTGGTGCGGCGTGAGGTTCTGGCATTCGTCGATGAGGATCAGGCTCTGCTGGAAGCTGCGCCCGCGGATGTAGTTCAGCGACTTGAACTGCAAGGGCACACGTTCAAGGATGTACTCGACGCTGCCATGGGTGCTTTCGTCATCCATGTGCAGGGCTTCGAGGTTGTCGGTGATCGCGCCCAGCCAAGGTTCCATCTTCTCGGCCTCGGTACCCGGCAGGAAGCCGATCTCCTGGTCCAGCCCCTGCACGCTGCGGGTGGCGATGATGCGCCGGTAGCGCTTGCTGACCATGGTCTGCTCGATGGCTGCAGCCAGGGCCAGAATGGTCTTGCCGGAACCTGCGGCGCCGGTGAGGTTGACCAAATGGATATCGGGGTCGAGCAAGGCGAACAGCGCCAGGCTCTGGTGGATGTCGCGCGGCTTCAAGCCCCAGGCTTCCTGGTGCAGCAGCGGTTCCTGGTGCAGGTCGAGCAGCAGCAGCTCATCGTTGCGCATGCCCTTGACCCAGCCGACGAAGCCTTGCTCATCGATGATGAATTCATTGATGTGCACCGCCGGCAGGCTTTCACTCATCTGCACCCGGTGCCAGGTACGACCGCGCTCCTGACGCGTTTCGACCTTGCTGACGCGGTCCCAGAACGAGCCGGTGACCGAGTGATAGCCCTTGGACAGTAGCGAAACGTCATCGACCAGCTGGTCGGTGCTGTAGTCCTCGGCAGCAATGCCACAGGCGCGCGCCTTCAGGCGCATGTTGATGTCTTTGGTGACCAGCACCACGTCCAGGTCGGTGCGCCGGGCGCGGACCTCGAGCAGTTGGTTGATGATGATGTTGTCGTTGAGGGTTTCGGGCAGCAGCTTGTTCGGTTCGTTGCGCGGGGTCATCAGGATCGACAAAAAGCCCTTGGGCCCACTCTTGCCGCGCTGGATCGGCACGCCCTGTTCGACTGCGCTGGGCGAGGCATCGCCCAAGGTCTGGTCGATCAAGCGAATGGCCTGGCGGCATTCGGCAGCGATGGACTGTTTACCGGTCTTGAGCTTGTCGAGTTCCTCCAGCACCGTCATGGGCAGGGCGACGTGGTGCTCCTCGAAGTTGAGCAATGCGTTGGGGTCGTGAATCAGGACGTTGGTATCGAGCACATAGAGGATTGGCTTGCTGGAGGAAGGGGTGCGTCCTTGGTCATCCATACTCGGTCACCTTATGTCGAAGCCACACGGCACGCGCTGTGGCGCGCCGCAGAGTGACGACCGTTCTCCCCGTATCCGCGTTGCTACGGGCGGGAAGCGAACCTGGCAAGGTGGGCCTGGATGACGCCACCTGTGCTGCAGGAATCGGCTGTCTGGTTTCTTCATACCGCAAAAACCATGACCGGAAAAAGCACTTTTACGTATTTTTGAAGTTTATTTTTCCGATTGACGAAGCGCCCTTGGCGATCGCTCGATCGCAGACTACAGTCAGAAGTCATACCCCCGATTCACCTGCCGCATAATCGTGGCAATCCTCCCAACCGAGTCCGCTTTGCGCGGTGTGCTGCAGCAGCCATTGCAGCGCTGGCTGAGCCTTTGGCAGGCTGTCGTGAAACTGGATGACGCCTTTGCGCCACAGCAGCATCAAGGTCACGACACGCTGGGCAGATGCCTCGGCCGTCAGCGCAGTATCGTCCTGAGCATCGATGTCCCACAGCGATACGCTGAGCTGCTGGCTGGCCATGAACGCTTCGCCATCGGCGCGGCGCTGACCGTAAGGTGGACGAAACAGCGGCACGTATTGCCCGGGCAGGTCCGCCTGGACTCGCGCCTGGGCACGTTTGATCGAGTCCTGCCAGCCCTGCCACTGGGCATGCGAGCGGTATTCCCAGCCTTGTATGCCAACACACTGGCCGGCATACAGCCGTGCCAAGCTGCCGGCCGGCGTAGCATCGCGGCGCTGCTGCAGGCGGCTGCCCAGCACGAAGAAGGTGCCTTGCAGGCGCTGCTTGCGCAGGTAGGCTGTCAAGGCGTCGACAGGGCTGCCCTCAGGCCCGGGACCTCCGGCGAAGGTCAGCAAGAACATCCGATCGTTCAATTCGTCGCCGCTGCGCTCACCACTGGACAGGCGCTCGATCTCGCTGCTGGTCTGCGGCAACAACGCGGCCTTGCGCAGTTGCTCATCGAGGTAGCGCACATGGAACTGATAGCTTGGCTCGACCCAGCCTGTGTAGAAGGTGCCAACATCGCTGGCGAACGTCGCAGCCTTGCTGCGCAATTCACTCATGGACTCGACCAGATAGCAGAATGACGCATCCTGCTCGCAACTGCGCTGGGCCTGTTGATAACCCTGCCACAGGCGCTGCCACATCTGCGCGCGCACCGCGCGGATCTTCTGCAGGTTGATCTGGCGCAGGCCCAGGCGCGCGCCCAGGGCAGCGTCGTCGAGCAGCTCGCTTTCGTGCAGCACGCGGGCAAACGACAGGATCTCCGCCCGCGAGGCAACATCGAACAAGGGCGGGCTGTCGAGCTGTTCAGGCCACTGGCTGCGGTCGAGGCTGGCCGGCGGCATGGGCGCAGCCTGGGCGGCCAGGCCCAGCAACATGGCAAGCAACGCGGCGACGATGCGCATGAGCGATCCCTGGGTGACGGCAAAGCGCGCACTATAGCGCCTGCCTGGCCTATGGTCTGTGACTATCGTCGTCATAGTTTGGACTTGTCCTCCCTACCCCGTAGAATTGCCGGCAACGTTTCCTGGAGCCGACCCGATGCTGACGGTGATTTCCCCCGCCAAGACCCTCGATTACGAAACCCCCGCGGTTACCGAGCGGTTCACCCTGCCGCAATACCTGGACGACTCCCAGCAGCTGATCGGCCAATTGCGCGAGCTTTCGCCGGCGCAGATCAGCGAACTGATGCACCTCTCCGACAAGCTCGCTGGCCTCAATGCTGCGCGTTTCGGCAGCTGGAGACCACAGTTCACGCCGGCCAACGCGAAGCAAGCCTTGCTCGCCTTCAAAGGCGATGTGTACACCGGCCTCGACGCCCAAAGCCTCAGTGAAGACGACTTCAGCTACGCCCAGGATCACCTGCGCATGCTCTCTGGCCTGTACGGCCTGCTGCGCCCACTCGACCTGATGCAGCCGTATCGCCTGGAGATGGGCACCAAGCTGGCCAATGCGCGCGGCAAGGACCTGTACGCCTTCTGGGGCACGCGTATCAGCGAATGGCTGAACCAGGCGCTGGCCGACCAGGGCGACGATGTCTTGCTCAACCTGGCCAGCAACGAGTACTTCAGTGCGGTCAAACGCAGCGCCCTCAAGGCCCGGGTGATCAATGTCGACTTCAAGGACCAGAAGAACGGCCAGTACAAGATCATCAGCTTCTACGCCAAGAAAGCCCGCGGCATGATGAGCCGTTTCGTCATCCAGGAACGGGTCAACGATCCCGAGCAGCTCAAGGCCTTCGATGTGCAGGGCTATTACTACAGCGCCGAACAGTCCAAGGCCGATCACCTGGTGTTCCTGCGCGATCACCCGGACGACTGAGCCGAGCACAGGCCATCAAGGCCCATCGGCCAGGCGTACCCAGCCCGCTGCCAGGCCATCGACTTCGATCCCCTGCACCACTGCTGCGCCAGGCGTTACCCTGACCTTGCGCGGCGGTTGCCCGTCCTGCGCGCGAAACAGCACGTAAACCTGCCCCGCCTGATCCTCGTGCAGCGCCTGCGGCGGTATGACCATCGCCTGCCGGCGAGGCTCCAGCTCGACGCTCAACTGCGCGCTCATGCCCAGCCGCAACCCCAGTGCGGTGGCTGCCTTGGGTAGGGTCAATCCCACCGTCAACGCGTACCAGGCCGCTTGCCCGCGATCATCCAGGGCCTGCTGGCCAACCTGCTCGACGCGGCCTTCGAAGCGCTGCCCGGCGATCAGCGCCTGCACCGGCTGCCCCTCGCGCAGCTTGGCCAGATCTTCCTCGTGCACCCTAGTGACCACCTGCAGACGCTCGAGCGCCACGAGGCTACCAAGGGGCGCGCCTTGGCTCAGCAGCTGTCCGACCTGCAACGGCCGCCCGGTATCATTGCGCTCGCTGGGCGCTGCCACCAGCAGCCCGCTGAAAGGCGCCACGACCACGCTGAGCGCACGCCGATCGGCCAATGCCTGCCAGCGCGCTTGCGCATTGGCCAGCTCCATGCCGGCAATCGACAGTGCCTCGCCCTCGCCACGCGTGCGGGTTTGCCGGACATCCTGCTCGGCATCCAGCAAGGCCTGGCGTTGCGCCTGGGCTTGCTGCTCCAGGCTCTCTAGCTCCATGCGTGCGATGATGCCGCGCTCGAACAGGCGGCGGGCCTCGCGCAAAGCGCCCTCGCTGGCCTGCAGGTTGGCCCGGGCGGCGCCGAGCGCGCGTTCGCTGCGTGCCATTTGCGGCCCTTCGCGCCAGGCGCGCAACTCAGCGAGCTGCGCGCGAGCCTTGAGTCGCTCCGCTTCGGCCTGGCGCAACTGGATATCGATCTGCGCCGTGTCCAGCACGAACAGCGGCTGGCCAGCGGCGACTGGCTGCCCTGGCTGGACCAGAACGGCTGCCAGCACCGCGTCGAACGCTGCGCCCAGCGCCTGTCGGCGGCTCGCCTCAAGCCTGCCGACCAGTCCCAGGCGGCTGTCCACGCGCTGCGCCTCGACCCTCACCCACCGTGGCGCAGGACGCGGTTCGACAACCGGCCAGCAGGCCCAGGCGAGCAGCACACCCGCACATGGCAGCAGGCGTATCACCCAACGCCAATGCCTAATCATCCAGCGCCACCTGCCAGCGTTGTAGCGTGCTGCCCACCACTTGGTTGAGCATGACCTGCGCCTGCAAGTAGTCGATGCTGGTGTCCAGCTCCGTGCTCTGTGCCTGGCGCAGATCGCTTTCGAAGCTCAGCACCTGGAAATTGCTGGAGCGTCCAGCGGCCAGCTTCTCTTGCTCGATGTCCAGCTTGCGCTGTGCCAGCTCCAGGGCTCGGCGGGCGATGCCCAGTTGTCGCCAGCGCACCTGCAGGTCGCGCACGGCAACGGCGACATCGCGAGCCAATTGCTGCTGGGCCTGTGCTTCGCGCAGGCGCTGGGTGTCCGCCGCTACCTGGGCCTGTACCAGGACTTGCCGGCGGCTCAGGTCGCCGAGCGGGATGCTCAGTTCAAGGCCCAGGTAATGCTGCCAGGCCCTGCTGTCCACAGGCCGCTCGCGCTGTTGGCTCGCCCCCCCGATCAAGGCCAGGTCCCACCACTGTTCGTTACGGGCCACCTGCAAGTCGATCGCCGCCAGCTCACCTGCCAATAGCTGCGCGCGGTAGGCCGGTTGCAGGCGTTGCGCGCGCTGCAGCGCCTGCTCGGCATCCAGGTGCGTCGGCTCGACGCGCAGGGGCTCGACGGCGCGCAAAGGTGTGGTCATGTCCAAAGCCAGAACCTGCGCCAAGGCCAGACGGCTTTGATAGAGTCGGTTGCGACTGCCCTCGCGCGCCAGTTCCTGATCAGCGACCTGCGCCTGGGCCTGGACGATCTCGAAAGCCGGCATGCGCCCGGCCGCGATCAACGCACGGTTCACCTCGACCCATTGCCGCGCGCGTGCCAAGGCGTCATCGGCGATGCGTAGCTGCTCCTGGGCACGCAGCAAGTCGTGGTAGTCGAAGATGGTCTGGGCAACGACTTGAGCGACGCTCTCCTGCAATGCCAGGCGGTTGATCTGTTCAGCCAGGTGCGCCTGGCGCAGCGGCGCGGTGGCGATCGCACGTCCGGCACCGCGCAGCAGCGGCTGGATGATCGTCAGGTTGGCGCCGTCGCTGTAACGCCGCCCGGCGTCATCGGCGCGGGTATCATCGTACGCCCAGTCCAGGCTCAGGCGCGTGCCGTAGGGCGTGAGCAGACTGGCGCTCGGCGTGAGCTGGGCCTGACGGTAACGGTCAGCCTGGTTGCGCTGACCCAGATAGCGCGCGCGCAACGACAATTGTGGGGCGAACTGGTCGGCGGCCACCCGCAGGTCGAAGCGTTGCACCACCCGCTGCAAGTAGGCACCGCGCACGGCCCGGTTGTCGCGCAAGGCCAGGGCAATGGCATCGGTCAGGCGAAGCTCGACCGACTCCTGCGCCCCTACGCAGGTCATTGTCACCAGGCTGCCGATCAGCAACAGCCACCTAGTCATCGCGCAGCGCCTGCACCGGTTGCAGCCGCGCCGCCGCCAGCGCCGGCTGCAGGCCGAAGAACAACGCCAAGGCCAGCGAACTGCCAACCCCGGCCGGCAACGACCGGACGTCGAATGCGAATCCCCAGCCGGTCAGCCAGACGAACCCCCAGGCCGCGGCCAACCCAAGCAGCAGCCCGGCAAACGCAGCGGCCGCCGCCAGCACCACCGCCTCGAGCAGGAACAACCCGGCGATATCTCGCCCGCGGGCGCCGAGCGCCAGGCGTACGCCTATTTCACGGCGGCGCTGGCTGACGTTCATGACCATCACATTCATGATGCCAACACCGCCGAGCAGCAAGGCGATGGCGGCCGTGCCGGCCAGGCTCCAGCGCAGCAGCTGGGTCTGACTGGCCATGCTTGCCAGCAGTTGCGCAGGCAGTTGCACGCTCAGCGCATGGGCGGGCAATTGCGCCTGCAAGTCATCGAGCAATTGCTGGGCAATCGCTGCCAACTCACCGCGATCATCGCCTCGGGCCAGCACGGCACTCACCTCACCCGCACTGGCCAGGCGGCCCAGGGCAGACAGAGGCATCAGTACTGTCTGGTCGAGATCGATCGGCAGCATAGGGTTGGCGCCGCGCTGCGCCAGGATGCCGATCACGTCGAACAGGTAGTTGTCCAGTTGCAGACGATCGCCAGGTTGCGCCTGCAAGCGCTCGGCCAGCGCTGCCCCAAGCAGCACGTGCAGCGCGCCATCATCGTGACGGGACAGCGCCCGCCCGCTGTGGATCTGTAAATCGAGCACCTGCGCCAGCGCCGGGGTGCTGCCAGCCACCATCAGCGCTTCGCTGACCTCACCCAGCCGCGCTGCGGCGACGCTGACTGCCAACGGCGCCGCAGCCACGATTGCTGGCGGTAGCGCCGCCAACGACAGCCGTACAGGCGGCGCGGCAACGCCTGGGGTGTCGATGCTGACCAGTACCAGGCTGCTGCCCAGGCGCTGGAACATCTGCCGGGTGTGCTGCGCAGCGCTATGGCCGATGTTCAGCAACGCCACCAGCGCCGCGCAGCCGACAGCGATACCGAACGCGGCCATCCAGGCTCTCCCTCCCAGCTGCCGAACACTGCCGAGTGCCTCCTGCAGCCTTTGCGGCCATGACGGTCCGTAGTCTTCAGGCATGCTCGAGCGCACCCTCGCGCACCCGGACGCGTCGCTGCATGCACGCGGCGACGCGCTCATCATGGGTGACAAGCAACAGCGTCATGCCCTGCTCGCGGTTGAGCGCGAGCAGCAGCTCGACCACCGCTTGCGCCGCCTCGCCGTCCAGGTTGCCGGTGGGCTCGTCAGCCAGCAGGATGCGCGGCTGGGTGACCAGGGCCCGGGCGATCGCCACGCGCTGGCGCTGCCCGCCCGACAGATCGGCTGGCAGACTGGACGCCTTGTGCAACAAACCGACGCTGTGCAGCCGCACCTTGGCGGCCTCACGCGCGGCTGCACGGGGCACACCGCGATAGCTCAGGGGCAAGGCAACGTTGTCCAACGCGCACAAGCGTGGCAGTAGATTGAAGCTCTGGAACACGAATCCGAGCAGATGATTGCGGGTGATCGCCCGGCTGTCGGCGTCGGCGGTGCTCATGTCACGGCCGTCAAGGTACACCATCCCTTCGCAGGCGCGGTCCAGCAGCCCGATGATGTTGAGCAAGGTGCTTTTGCCTGAGCCAGAGGCCCCAAGGAGGGCGCAGGATGCGCCGCGCGCCAGGGTAAACGAGGCATTGTGGAGGATGCGCTGGCCACCGAATCGGCGGCCGATGCCGTGCAAGGCAATGATGGGATCCTGGATCATTGCTGTTTGCTCGCGTCCTGCGCAGGTGGCGTCAGTGGCGGCTTTGCTTCGTCGGCCTGCTGTTCCAGTTCGAGGGTGGTTTGCAGGACCGTGTCAAACAAGAACATTGACGTACGAGTGCGCGGCAACTCTGCACCCTCTTTATTCAGCATGGCATGCAGCTCGAAACCGTCGAATTCGGCGCCAATGATAGGCGGGAGTGACCTGTAGTAGTCACTCATCTCGCGGATCGCCAATTCACGCGAACCGCTTCGTTGATATTCGCTGTTCGATTTTTCTACGATATAGGCTGTCCACTGGGACGCGCGTAGCCCCAGTTCCCAGTTGGCTGCGTAGCGTTCGTTGTGGGTAAACTCACCTGCCTCATCGTAGCTGATGAGTGCCAGTTGCTCGGTTGTCAGATCTTTGAAAGGGTTAGTGTCTTTTCCATTGGAAAAATCGGTCGCTTGACGCGCCCTGGCCAATAACTCGGGATCATCTGTCTCAGGGACGATGGCGTCATAAAGCGCTTTGTTCGAGATATAAGCGTTACCGCCCAGGTGGATACTGATGCGCAGTGCCAGAGCGGCCAACTCTTTGCGGCTCAATTGGCTGTCACGCGCAGCAGCGCGTTCCGCCGCAGCCGCCAGCTGCTTGGCTAAAGGTGACACCTGTAGGGAGTCTGCCGCCTGATCCGTCGATATTTCAGGCATAGCCCCTGACACGCCTGGTCGAACTGGGTTTAATCCTGACGTGATAGATGCTGGTAAGGATGTAACGAGTGAATCGCCAACTTTTGTCATGAGCGCTATCTCCACGACTGGTAGCACGAATGTAAAACCATCGGTTGCGGTAGCCTGCGCGCCAAGCAATGCTCGGACACGCGCAGGCCACCCTGCACATGAGGTCTATTTCATGACAAATTCAGCTTTCCATGAGTAGTTTGCGCCAAAGCCTGAATTGACAGCGGTGCACGTCGCGCCGCCGCTTGGATTGGCAGCCTTGCTCCATTTAGGCAGCATCATGCCGCCTGACATCATCATGACGAACGAAGTGCCAAAGGCGCAGGTTTTAGTGCCGTCGGAATAACGCAGCGAGGCACCATTAACGTCTGGACTGACTTGACGTTGCACCGTGAACTTGATCGATTGGCCGGCATTGACCTTTTGTTCAGGTTTGGGATTGGCAATCAGGTAAGTGCTGTTTTCATTGGCGTTCGTCAATTGCAACGTGACGGTCTTGGCAGAGAGGTTCTTGAAGGTCACCTCGACCGGCGGACCCGCCAGCGCCTGCCCTGTGGCAAGCAAGCAAACGGTAGAGCATAGAAATTGAAAGATAGTTTTCATCGGTATGGGTCTCGTCTCTTCCATGTGTTGATGGATGAGACGCCCTATCTGGCCATCAGCCGGAGGCTGTCCAAGACGTTCCCTCGTTCATGGACAGCCTAGAAAGGCGTCCAAGAAGGCTAACGGCAGCTCTACGTAAAACCTTAGCCTCTGTGTGGCCTTGTTCTGTTACGGCATGTGTCTCAGGCCATCCTGTCCCACAGGTCGCAGGTGAAAAAGCAGAATAGCCAATATTCCGGCGCCACGAAAACGACGAAGGCCGGTTTATCGCGAAACGCCATAAGCCCGTTCGTACTTTTTTGACTAATTTTGAAAAAAAATTTTGCGTGATGGCATAACAACGGCGCGCGTCAGTTCCGCCCCTTATAGCCGGGGGTAAAACCGAGCTGTGCTATCAAATTGAAAGTATTCGCCACTGAAAAATTATTTAGAAATCTTTCATGGTGGCCAATCCGCCTCAGGAACTTCTCCCACTACCTGTCGCTCATAGTGCCGTAACGAATTTCATGCCTCCGGGCTGTACGAGATGACTTACAGGACAATCGGCCGGTAACTAATACCCGCCTCACTCAGTAACACCGGTGCAAACGGGTTCCCCCGACAGCCCCGTCCATGGAGGACAGACGCGCCCCTGACAATTCGTCCTAGTGGTTGATTTCAAAGGATTTTTCCACTTGAAAGAACAAGCACAGCAGTACGCCACGTAAGCGTATTGCAATAAAGACGGCTGCATCATAGGGCACGCCTTTTAATTACTGGTTAGCAACTGCCATTTACTAGTGCACAACTTTGTGCGCGACGGATTCATTCATGCCTGCGCTCGGCGAAGTGAGCATTCGCCACGGACCCGTGCGCCCGAAAACTGTTGTTAATCAACCCAGTCCGGCTTTTGCGAAAGAGCCGACGTGATAAACACACGAGGTGATAGCGATGCGTATCAGCATCTTTGGTTTGGGTTATGTAGGTGCGGTCTGTGCAGGCTGCCTGACGGCGCGTGGCCATGACGTGATTGGTGTGGACGTGTCCAAGACCAAGATCGACCTGATCAATCAGGGCAAGTCGCCCATCGTCGAACCTGGCCTGGAAGCACTGCTGCAACAAGGCATCGCCAATGGCCGCCTGCGTGGCACCACCGATTTCGCCGAGGCCATCCGCGCCAGCGACGTGTCGATGATCTGTGTCGGCACCCCGAGCAAGAAAAACGGCGACCTGGGCCTGGAGTACATCGAGTCGGTGTGCCGCGAGATCGGTTACGTGCTGCGTGACAGCGAGCGCCGCCACACCATCGTGGTGCGCAGCACCGTGCTGCCAGGCACCGTGAAGAACGTGGTGATCCCGATCCTCGAAGCGTGCTCCGGCAAAAAAGCCGGTGTCGACTTCGGCGTCGCGGTGAACCCGGAATTCCTCCGCGAAAGCACCGCGATCAAAGACTATGACCACCCTCCGATGACCGTCATCGGCGAGCTGGACAGCGCCAGCGGTGACGTGCTGCAAGCGTTGTACGAAGAACTGGACGCCCCGGTCATCCGCAAGCCGATCGAAGTGGCCGAGATGATCAAGTACACCTGCAACGTCTGGCACGCCACCAAGGTCACCTTCGCCAACGAGATCGGCAACATTGCCAAGGCCGTGGGTGTCGATGGTCGCGACGTGATGGACGTGGTCTGCCAGGACAAGGTGCTGAACCTGTCGCAGTACTACATGCGCCCAGGCTTCGCCTTTGGCGGCTCGTGCCTGCCCAAGGACGTACGCGCCCTGACCTACCGCGCGGCCAGCCTCGATGTACGCGCACCGCTGCTCGACTCGCTGATGCGCAGCAACGAATCCCAGGTGCAGAACGCCTTCGAACTGATCGAAGCCCACGACAAGCGCAAGGTCGCCCTGCTCGGCCTGAGCTTCAAGGCCGGTACCGACGACCTGCGCGAAAGCCCGCTGGTGGAACTGGCCGAACGCCTGATCGGCAAGGGCTACCAGCTGGACATCTACGACGAGAACGTCGAGTACGCCCGCGTTCACGGCGCCAACAAAGAGTACATCGAGTCGAAGATCCCCCACGTCTCGTCGCTGCTCAACGCCGATTTCCAGAAGGTCATCGACAACGCCGACATCATCGTCCTGGGCAACCGTGACGAGCAGTTCCGCGCCCTGGCTCAACAGGCACCGGAAGGCAAGCAAGTCATCGACCTGGTCGGCTTCATGAACAAGACCACCTGCAACGTCAGCCGTACCGAAGGCATCTGCTGGTAAGCGCTTGACCGGCCAGCGATGGGGCCTTGGCACCAGGCGCCCCATCGCTGCCCACCTTTCCCCGAATTCTCGACGGATGCTGAACATGCAAAGGCTCCAGACAGTGCTGTTGCAGTGCGCCGGGTGGCTGCTCTACATGAGCCTGCTCATGCTGATCGCCCTGGCCCTGCCAGCCGATATCTTCGACTCGCAGTCGAAGCACTTCATCTTCCTGGTCGGCGCAGTCGGCATCTGGCGCTACTCCATGGGCGCCACCCATTTCATCCGCGGCATGATCTTCCTCTACGGCGTCTACCCCTACCTGCGCCGCAAGGTTCGGAAAATGGGCGAGTCCGCGGCGCCGTCGCACGTCTACCTGATGGTCACCAGCTTTCGTATCGAAGCACTGACCACCGCCCAGGTGTACAGCTCGGTGATCCGCGAAGCCATCGAATGCGGCTACCCCACCACCGTGGTCTGCTCGCTGGTAGAGATGTCCGATGAGCTGCTGGTGAAAAGCCTCTGGGCCAAGTACAACCCGCCGTCCCACGTCACCCTGGACATCGTGCGCATCGCCGGCACCGGCAAGCGCGACGGCCTGGCCTACGGGTTCCGCGCCATCTCGCGGATGCTGCCGGACGAAAATGCCGTGGTCGCGGTGATCGACGGCGACACCGTGCTGGGCGAAGGCGTGGTGCGCAAGACCGTGCCGTGGTTCAAGCTGTTCCCCAACGTCGGCGGCCTGACCACCAACGAGTTCTGCGAAGTGCGCGGCGGCTACATCATGAGCGAGTGGCACAAGCTGCGCTTCGCCCAGCGCCACATCAACATGTGCTCGATGGCCTTGTCCAAGCGCGTGCTGACCATGACCGGGCGCATGTCGATGTTCCGCGCGAGCGTGGTGACCAACCCCGAGTTCATCGCCGACGTCGAAAGCGACTCGCTGATGCACTGGCGCCTGGGCCGCTTCAAGTTCCTCACCGGCGACGACAAGTCCAGCTGGTTCAGCCTGATGCGCCTGGGCTATGACACCTTCTACGTGCCGGACGCGGCGATCAACACGGTCGAGCACCCGCCTGAAAAGAGCTTCCTCAAGGCCAGCCGCAAACTGATGTACCGCTGGTACGGCAACAACCTGCGGCAGAACTCCCGTGCCTTGGGGCTGGGGCTGCGGCGCCTGGGTGTGTTCACCAGCATCGTGCTGTTCGACCAGCGCGTGTCGATGTGGACCAGCCTGCTCGGCCTGACCGTGGCGGTGATCGCCAGCCTCAAGTTCGGCATGGCCTACCTGCTGGTGTACCTGCTGTGGATCGGCATCACCCGTCTGATCCTGACCATCATGCTGCTGTGCTCCGGCCACAGCGTCGGGCCGGCCTACCCGCTGATTCTCTATTACAACCAGATCGTCGGCGCGCTGATGAAGATCTACGTGTTCTTCCGCCTCGACAAGCAGTCCTGGACCCGCCAACCGACTGCCCTCAAGCGTGACCTCGCCAGTTTTCAACAATGGTTCAACACCTGGTCCTCGCGGACCATGACCTTCTCGGCTGCCAGCGTCTTCGTCGCTGTGCTGTTCATGGTCGTGTGAGCCCAACCCGGATCGGTACTAACAGGAACAAACCAAGATGAATAACGCCGTGAACGTCAACGTCGTGCATGAGTCCGAAGCCCAGCGCCAACACGCCCGTGTGCGCATTCCGGCCAAGCTGCGCATTCTGGACCAGGCGCGCCAGGCACCGGATGTAAAGGTCGACGACCTCTCTGCCGGTGGCTTGAGCTTCCACAGCCCCCTGCCCCTGGCGATCGGTGAAGTACTGCGCGGCCGCCTGCAGTTCACGGTCGACAACCTCGGGTTGTCGATGGACATCGAATTTCAGGTGCGCTCCCACGACAGCGCCAGCGGCCGTACCGGTGCCCAGTTCCAGAACCTGGAGCCACGTGACATCGCCACCCTGCGGCACATCATCACCAGCCATCTGTCCGGTGAGCTGATCACCGCCGGCGACGTGCTCAGCACCTTGCAGCGCGACAACTTCACCAAGGCACGCAAGCAGAAGGACAACGGTTCGGGCCTGTCCGCCTTCGGCCGGCTCAAGGCGGTGACCGTGACCCTCGGGGTATTCGTGGTCGGCGTGGCGGCCTTCGGCTTCGTTGCCAAGTCGCTGTATGGCATGTACTTCGTCAGCCATGCCGAAGCAGGCGTGGTGGCGGTGCCGACCACCACCGTGACCATGCCGCGCGACGGCACCGTGAACAGCCTGACGCAAACCGGCGGGCAGATCGTCAAAGGCGCGCCACTGGCCAGCTTCACCACCAGCATGCTGGACATGCTCAAGGGCAGCCTGGACGACTCGCAGCTGGAACCGGCGAAGATCGAGGAGCTGTTCGGCAAGCAACTCTCCGGCACCCTCACCAGTCCTTGCGATTGCGTGGTCGCCCGGCAACTGGTCGATGACGGCCAATATGCCGCCAAGGGCCAACCGATCTTCCAGCTGATACCGCGAACCACCACACCGATGGTCGAGGCGCGCTTCAGCTATCGCCAGTTCGACGAGGTCAAGCCAGGCACCCGGGTCAGCTTCCAGGTCGCCGGCGAAGACGCGATGCGCAGCGGCCAGATTGTCAGCAGCACCAGCCTCAACAGCGATGACCTGGCCTCCGACATCCGCGTGCAGATCAAGCCGGACAGCGCCATGCCTGCCGAGCTGGCAGGCCGCCCGGCCTCGGTACAAAGCGATCGCGGCCCGTCCCTGGACTGGCTGGTCGACAAAGCTGCGGCCCGCGGGCTGTAAGGGGATCAAGCGATGACCTTGCCGAAGAAAAGCGCAAGCCTGGGCCTGTGTGCCCTGGCCACGGCGGTGGCCCTGGCCGGTTGTGCCGGCCTGCCTGACCAGCGCCTGGCCAACGAAGCCCTCAAGCGCGGCGACACTGCGCTGGCCGAGCGCAACTACCAGGCGTTGGCCGACCTCGGTTACAGCGATGCCAAGGTCGGCTTGGCCGACATCAAGGTGGCCAGCCGCGACCCTGGGCAGATCCAGCAAGCCGAGGCGACCTATCGCGCCGCAGCGGCGACCTCGCCGCGGGCCCAGGCGCGTCTTGGGCGGCTGCTGGTGGCCAAGCCCGACAGCACCCAGGCCGAACGCGAACAGGCCGAAACCCTGCTCAAGCTGGCCGCCCAGCAAGGCCAGGGCAATACCCTGATTCCGCTGGCCATGCTCTACCTGAGCTATCCGCAGAGCTTCCCCAAGGTCAACGCCCAGCAGCAGATCGACCAGTGGCGTGCCGCCGGCAACCCGGAAGCGGGCCTGGCCCAAGTGCTGCTGTACCGGACCCAGGATACCTACGACCAGCACCTGGACGAGGTCGAATCGATCTGCAAGGCAGCCCTGACCAGCACCGACATCTGCTATGTCGAGCTGGCCACGGTCTATCAGAAACGCGCCCAGGCCGATCAGCAAGCCGCGCTGATCGACCAGCTCAAGTCGGCCTATGCCCGCGGCGCGGTACCTGCCAGTCGGGTCGACAGCGTGGCGCGAGTGCTGGCTGACCGCAGCCTCGGCCAGACCGATGAAAACACCGCCAAGGCCTTGCTCGAAGAAGTCGCGCCGGCCAATCCGGCCTCCTGGGTGAGCCTGGCCCAGCTGCTGTACGACTTCCCCGAGCTGGGCGACACCGACCAGTTGATGAGCTACATCGACAAGGGCCGGGCCGCCGAACAGCCGCGCGCCGATCTGCTCCTGGGTCGACTGTATTACGAAGGCAAGACCGTGCCGCCCGACGCTGCCAAGGCCGAGCGCCATCTGCAAGCTGCAGCCGCGGCCGGCGAAGTCAGTGCCGACTATTACCTTGGCCAGCTGTACCGCCGTGGTTACCTGGGCAACGTCGAGCCGCAGAAAGCCGTCGATCACCTGCTCGCCGCCGCCCGCGGCGGCCAGAACAGCGCCGACTATGCGCTTGCCCAGCTGTTCAGCGAAGGTCACGGCATTCGCCCGCAACTGGGCAACGCCTGGGTGTTTGCGCAGTTGTCGCAACTCAACCCCACCCCGCAGTCCAGCGAGCTGCTGCGACAGCTCGATCAGCAGCTCAGCCCCGAACAGCGCAACCAGGCCCAGAGCCTGTTGGCACAGGAACGCCAGGCCCGCGGCAGCATGGGCCAAGGCGCCACCCGCTCCCTGGCCATGGAGGCCCTGCAAGACGACGAAAAAGACGTAGACGCCGAGGACTCGCTATGACGCTCAATCCCTTCGTGAAAGCCGGCATCGGCCTGAGCTTCGCGCTGCTGTGGTCGTGCCCGACCCTGGCGGACATGACTGCGCAGAAGAACTTCGGCCTGGACGTGAAGATCACCGGCCAATCCGAGGACGACCGCGACCTGGGTACCCGCCCCGGCGGCGACGTCAACGGCCTGGGTCTGGACCTGCGCCCCTGGGTATACGGCGAACGCGGCAACTGGAGCGCCTACGCCATGGGCCAGGCAGTGACTGCCACCGACACCATCGAAACCGACACCCTGCGCCAGAACGACGACGGCACCACCACCGACACCGGCGACAACAGCCGCAAACCTGATAAAAGCTACCTGGCCATGCGCGAATTCTGGGTCGGCTACAGTGGCCTGACCGCCTACCCCGGCGAGCAACTGCGCCTGGGTCGCCAGCGCCTGCGCAGCGACGACGGCATGTGGCGCGACACCAACATCGAGGCGCTGAACTGGACCTTCGACACCACGTTGCTCAAGGCCGACCTGGGGGTTGCCCAGCGTTTCAGCGAATACCGCACCGACCTCACCGAGCTGGCCCCGGAAGACAAGGACCGCACCCACGTGTATGGCAACGTCGCCGCGCAGTGGACGCCGGGTCACTGGGTTGGCCTGCGCGCCCACCACACCCATGACAGCGGCAGCCTGAAGAACCCCGGGGAAACCGTCGATGCGCTGGACAAGACGCGCACCGGCGACCTCACCTGGCTGGGCCTGGAAGCCAACAGCGACGCCTACAACTGGCGCAACGAACACACCGTCAACTACTGGGGCAGCGTCACCTGGTTGAGCGGTGATCGCGACAAGCTCAGCACCCAGCTGGTCGGCGACGACCAGGTCGCCACCGGCAAGCAGAGCGGCGACGTCAATGCCTGGGCCACCGACCTCGGCATCCGCCTGCGCCTCGATCCGCAGTGGCAGGTCGGCGCCGCCTATGCCCGCGGCAGCGGCGGGGGTGGCGATGATGGCTCGAACAACTTCGAGCAGACCGGTCTTGAGAGCAACCGCTCCAACTTCACCGGTACCCGCTCGCGCGTGCACCGCTTCGGCGAGGCCTTCCGTGGCGAACTGGGCAATCTGCAGGCAGCGACCCTGTTCGCCTCCTGGCAACTGCGCGACGACTACGACGCCAGCCTGATCTACCACAAGTTCTGGCGCGTCGACGGCAACCAGAACATCGGTTCCAGTGGCATCAACGCGGTGGTCAACGACAACGGCGTGAACCGTCAGCTGGTCGATGGCGAAAAAGACCTCGGCCAGGAAATGGACGTGGTCGTCACCAAGTACTTCAAGCAGGGCCTGTTGCCCGCTTCGATGAGCCAGGCGATCGACGAGCCTTCAGCCCTGGTGCGCCTGCGCGCCGGTGTGTTCAAGCCCGGCGACGCGTATGGCAAAGAAGCGGACTCGTACATGCACCGTGCCTTCGTCGACGTGATCTGGCGCTTCTGAGGCCGGCAAAGGACCTGAGCAAATGAACCTTCACCCGCACATTCGTCACAGCCTGCTGGCCAGCGCCCTGCTGCTGGCCAGCCAGGTCGCCGTCGCCGCCCAGCCCCAGGTGATCGCCAAGGAGCTGCAGCAGGCCAAGACCTACACCGTGGCCAGCGCACCGATCGAGCCGCTGCGCATGGACCCACCGAAGCTGCCGGATCTGTCCGGCTACACCGCCGAGGCGGTGCAGCAGAAGATCGACCGCAGGCACAAGGGCAAGGTCAGCGTGCGCCGCATGTTCCAGGAAGATACCCTCAAGGAATTCGTCGGCGGCGACAACAAGGCCGCCGAGTGGGTACAACGCCAGCACGGCATTCCCCAGGCGATCTTCATCGACGACGGTCACCTGGACCTGGTCGAGCTGAGCAAGCGCGTGCCCAAGCAGTACCTGAGCGAAGTGCAACCTGGCGTGTATCTGGCGCGCCTGCCGATCGTGGTCGGGCACAAGGGCATTCTGGAAATCGACGGCAAGGTCAAGCAGCTGCGTCTTTCCCAGGAAGGCGGCGCGTTTCTGGTCAACGATGGCAAGTTGTTCGTCACCGACACCCAGGTGACCGGCTGGCGCGAGCAGGACAATGGCCCGGCGACCTTCCGTTCGCCCAAGGAGTTTCGCCCGTTCCTGCTGTCCTGGGGCGGCACCGAGACCTACATCGTCAATTCCAGGATGGCCAGCTTCGGCTATTCGAAATCCAAGTCGTACGGCGTGAGCATTTCCCAGTACACGCCGAACATGTCCAAGCGCATGGGCCGTGCCGAACCCACCGGCTGGATCATCGGCTCGCAGTTCAGCGACATGTGGTACGGCTTCTATTGCTACGAAACGTCCGACTTCGTGGTCAAGGACAACACCTACAACGACAACATCGTTTATGGCATCGACCCGCACGACCGTTCGCACCGCCTAATCATCGCCGGCAACACCGTGTACGGCACCAAGAAGAAGCACGGCATCATCGTCTCGCGTGAGGTCAACGACAGCTGGATCATCCACAACAAGAGCTACGACAACAAGCTCTCGGGCGTGGTGATCGACCGCAACAGCGTCAACAACCTGGTGGCCTACAACGAGATCTACCGCAACCACACCGACGGCATCACCTTGTACGAAAGCGGCGACAACCTGATCTGGGGCAACAAGCTGATCAACAACCGCCGTCACGGCATTCGCGTGCGCAACAGCGTGAACATCCGCCTGTACGAAAACATCGCCATGGCCAATGGCCTGGTCGGGGTGTACGGGCACATCAAGGACCTGTCCGACACTGACCGCGACATTGCCCTCGACCCTTTCGACACCAAGGTTTCGCTGATCGTGGTGGGTGGCGAGCTGGCGGCCAACGGGTCCGGCCCGCTGTCGATCGACTCACCGTTGTCGGTCGAGCTGTACAAGGTGTCCATGCTCGCCCCGCGCAAGGCCAGCGGCATCAGCCTCAACGGCGTGCTCGGCGAGCGCCAGGACGAAATTCTCGACCTGCTGGTGCGCCAGCAGAAGGCCGTGCTGATCGACCCGGTCGAACGCCAGACCGAAATGATCGATTAAGGAAGCCCAGACCATGACTCCACACCTGATCAAACTGCTGGGCTTGTCCGCCGCCCTTCTGGCCATCAGCCAAGGCGCGCGCGCCGATCAAGTACAGGCCCCGAGCTTCACCGCCGAGCCCTGCTGCCAGCTGTGCCCGCAGGCGCACGACGCCAGCCGCTACACCACGCGCTACCAGCAGAACTTCACCACCCTGGTGCAAGCCCAAGGCGATTGGCTGTTCCGTACCCGGGAAGACCTGCGCACCGAATTCGACACTACCCCGGCCGGTTACAAGCGCCTGCAGCAGGTACACGATGCGTTCAAGAAGCGCGGCGTCGAGCTGGTCGTGGTGTACCAGCCCACGCGTGGCCTGGTGAACCGCAACATGCTCAACCCGGCCGAGAAAGCCGCCTTCGATTACCAGAAGGCCCTGGGCAACTACCAGGCCATGCTCAAGCGCTTCGCCAGCATGGGCTACAACGTGCCGGACCTGTCGCCACTGACCAACGAACAACTGGCCGCCGCCGACCAGGGCAAGGACTTCTACTTCCGCGGCGACCAGCACTGGACCCCGTATGGCGCCCAGCGCGCGGCCAGGATCGTGGCCGACACCGTGCACCAGATGCCGGCATTCGAAGGCATCCCGCACAAGGAATTCGAAACCCACAGGTCGGGGCGCATGGGCAAGACCGGCACCCTGCACAACGTCGCCGGTCAACTCTGCGGCACCAGCTACGCGGTGCAGTACATGGACCAGTTCACCACCGAGCCGAAGGGCTCGAGCGGTGGCGACGACCTGTTCGGTGACAGCGGCAATGCACAGATCACCCTGGTCGGCACCAGTCACAGCGGCAAGAACTACAACTTCTCGGGTTTCCTGCAGCAATACATCGGCGCCGACGTGCTCAATGTCGCCTTCCCCGGTGGTGGCCTGGAGGGCTCGATGATCCAGTACCTGGGCAGTGAGGAATTCCAGAACAACCCACCGAAGATCCTCATCTGGGAATTCTCGCCGCTGTATCGCCTGGATCAGGAAACCATCTGGCGGCAGATCCTCGCCCTGCTCGACGATGGCTGTGAAGCGCGCCCGGCCCTGATGAGTGCCAGCACCACGCTCAAACCCGGCAAGAACGAGCTGATGGTCAACGGCAAGGGTGGCGTGATCAAAGAACTGGTCAACCGCAACTTGCAGATGGACATCAAGTTCGAAGACCCGTCGGTGAAGGTGTTGCAGGCGACCTTGTGGTACCTGAACGGTCGCCACGAAGACATCAAGCTGGAGAAACCGGAGACCTCCGACACCGATGGCCGCTTCGTCTTCCAGATGCGTGAAGATCAGGACTGGGCCAGCCAGAACCTGCTGGCCCTGGAAGTCCAGGGGCCGGAAAGCGGCACCCAGAAGGTCGAAGCCAAGCTCTGCAAACGCAACAACTTTGCCATCCCTGCGCACACCGCGCAGGCCGGACAGTGAGGCGAACCATGTCAGCATTCACGCGTATTTTCCGCCCCGCCCTGCTCACCCTGGCACTGTTCGGCGGCGCCGCCCAGGCCGCACTGGTGCCACCGCAAGGCTATTACGAGGGCATCGAGAAGATCAAAACCGGCGAGAACCGCTTCCGCTGCGAATCGGCGCCCAAGCCGTACACCGGAGCGCTGCAGTTCCGCAGCAAGTACGAAGGTTCGGATAAGGCACGGGCGACGCTCAATGTCGCGTCGGAAAAAGCCTTTCGCAAATCCACCGAAGACATCACCACGCTGGAGAAAGGCGTGAGCAAGATGGTCGGCCAGTACATGCGTGACGGCCGCCCGCAGCAACTGGATTGCGCCCTGAGCTGGCTAGGCACCTGGGCGCGCGCCGATGCGTTGATGTCCAAGGACTACAACCACACCGGCAAGTCGATGCGCAAATGGGCGCTGGGCAGCATGAGTGGCTCGTGGCTGCGCCTGAAGTTTTCCAACGCACACCCCCTGGCGGCGCATCAGGCCGAGGCCGAGCTGATCGAGAAGTGGTTCGCCCGCCTGGCCGAGCAGACCGTGCGCGACTGGAGCGACCTGCCGCTGGAAAAGATCAACAACCACAGCTACTGGGCCGCCTGGTCGGTGATGGCCACGGCCGTGGCGACCGATCGCCGCGACCTGTTCGACTGGGCGGTGAAGGAATACAAGATCGGCGTCAACCAGATCGACGACCAGGGCTTCCTGCCCAACGAGATCAAGCGCCGCCAGCGCGCCTTGGCTTACCACAACTACGCCCTGCCACCGCTGGCGATGATCGCAAGCTTCGCCCAGGCCAATGGCGTGGACCTGCGCGCCGAGAACAACTTCGCCCTGCAGCGGCTGGGTGAAGGCGTGCTGTACGGCGCCCGCGATCCGCGTCATTTCGCCGAGCGCGCCGGTGAGAAACAGGACATGAAGGACCTCAAGGTCGACACCAAATACGCCTGGCTGGAGCCCTGGTGCGCGCTGTACCACTGCGTCGGCGACACCCTGGAACGCAAGCAGGACATGCAGCCGTTCAACAGCTTCCGGCTCGGCGGTGACGTGACGCGGGTCTATGACCCGAACGCAGAATCGAAAAAGTAGTTGTCGCCTGGATAGCGGCCGCTGCCACACGGGATACGCGGTACCTGTGGGCGCGGCCGGGTGTTGCGAAACGAGGGTGAAGCCCTCGCCAGTGGCCATGAAGTGAAAAAGGTTTCCTCCAGTTCTGCACTGGGGGGTTTGGGGGGCGCTGTGCCCCGGATGCTGTGAACAATAAGGAGAACCGGGATGGTCTTCTCGTCCAACGTGTTCCTGTTCCTGTTCTTGCCGATCTTTCTCGGCCTGTATTACTTGAGCGGACAACGTTATCGCAACCTGCTGCTGCTGGTCGCCAGCTACATCTTCTACGCCTGGTGGCGGGTCGACTTCCTCGCCCTGTTCGCTGGCGTGACCCTGTGGAACTACTGGATCGGCCTCAAAGTCGGCGCCGCCGGGGTGCGTAGCAAACCCGCCCAGCGCTGGTTGCTGCTGGGCGTCGGGGTGGACCTGGCAATTCTCGGTTACTTCAAGTACGCCAACTTCGGCGTCGATAGCCTGAACGCGATCATCACCTCGTTCGGCCTTGAGCCGTTCATCCTCACCCACGTGCTGCTGCCGATCGGTATTTCGTTCTACATCTTCGAGTCGATCAGCTACATCATCGACGTGTACCGCGGCGATACTCCAGCGACCCGTAACCTGATCGACTTCGCCGCGTTCGTGGCGATCTTCCCGCACCTGATCGCAGGCCCGGTGCTGCGCTTCAAGGACCTGGTCGACCAGTTCAACAACCGCACCCATACCTTGGACAAGTTTTCCGAAGGCTGCACCCGCTTCATGCAGGGTTTCATCAAGAAGGTGTTCATCGCCGACACCTTGGCGGTGGTCGCCGATCACTGCTTCGCCCTGCAGAACCCGACCACCGGCGATGCCTGGCTGGGCGCCCTGGCCTACACCGCGCAGCTGTACTTCGACTTCAGCGGCTACAGCGACATGGCCATCGGCCTGGGCCTGATGATGGGCTTTCGCTTCATGGAGAACTTCAAGCAGCCGTACATCAGCCAGTCGATCACCGAGTTCTGGCGGCGCTGGCACATCAGCCTGTCGACCTGGCTGCGCGACTACCTGTACATCACCCTGGGCGGTAACCGCAAAGGCACCTTCAACACCTACCGCAACCTGTTTCTGACCATGCTCCTGGGCGGCCTGTGGCACGGTGCCAACTTCACCTACATCATCTGGGGCGCCTGGCACGGCATGTGGCTGGCGATCGAGCGCGCGCTGGGCATCGACACCAACCCGCAACGCTTCAACCCGATCAAATGGGCCTTCACCTTCCTGCTGGTGGTGGTCGGCTGGGTGATCTTCCGCGCCGAGAACCTGCACGTTGCCGCCCGCATGTATGGCGCCATGTTCAGCTTCGGCGAATGGCAGCTGTCGGAACTCAACCGCGCCCAGCTCACCGGCCTGCAGGTGGCGACCCTGGTGATCGCCTACCTCACCCTGGCGTTCTTCGGCCTGCGCGACTTCTACCGCAACGCCACCCCGCCTGCCGCCATCCGCACGCCGGCGCAAGTGCATGCCGACGGTTCGATCGGCCTGGACTGGACCCGGGTGATGAGCCGCGCGCTGATCCTGCTGCTGTTCGCCGCCTCGATCCTCAAGCTGTCGGCGCAGAGCTACTCGCCGTTCCTGTACTTCCAGTTCTGAGGCCAATGACATGAACCGGACACTACGCATCACTTATTCGCTGTCGTTCCTGGGCCTGTTGGTCGGCATGGGCGCCTGGTCGACCGGGGCCTTCGAGAGCTTCCACCGTACCGAGCAGATGACCTTGCTCAACGGCAAGCTGGCCAAGGCCGCCGAGACTCACTACGACGACCAGTTCCCGATCAAGCGCCTGGGCACCAACCTGTGGGCGGCGCTGGACTTCAAGCTGTTCAACGAAGGCCGTCCCGGCGTGGTGCTGGGCCGCGACCAGTGGCTGTTCAGCGATGAGGAATTCAAGCCCAGCGCCGATGCCCAGCAATTGATGCAGGACAACCTGGCGTTGATCCGTGGCGTGCGCGATACCCTGCACCAGCACGGCAGCCAACTGGTGCTGGCGATCGTCCCGGCCAAGGCGCGGGTCTATGCCGAGTACGTTGGCAAGGAGCAACCGGCCAGCCTGCACGATGACCTGTACAACCAGTTCCACGCCCAGGCGCGTCAGGCCAATGTCTTCGCCCCGGACCTCAAGACCCCGCTGGAGCAGGCCAAGGCGCGCGGCCAGGTGTTCCTGCGTACCGATACCCACTGGACGCCGATGGGCGCCGAGGTAGCGGCCCAGGCCGTGGCCGAAGCGGTCAGTCGCCAGAGCCTGCTCAATGGTGCCCCGCAGGCGTTCGTCACCGAGGCCGGCGACAGCGCGCCGTACAAGGGCGACCTGACCAACTTCCTGCCGCTCGACCCGCTGTTCAGCAGCCTGCTGCCAGCCCCGGACACCTTGCAGCAACGCAGCACGCATCCGGTGCAAAGCAGTGCAGATACCGGCGATGCGCTGTTCGCCGATACCCAGATCCCGGTAGCGCTGGTAGGTACCAGCTACAGCGCCAACCCGCACTGGAACTTCCTTGGCGCGCTGCAGCAGGCGCTGCACAGCGACGTTGCCAACTACGCCGAAGACGGCCATGGCCCGCTGCTGCCGATGCTCAAGTACCTGCAAAGCGACGCTTTCAAGAATGCTGCGCCACAAGTGGTGGTGTGGGAATTCCCCGAACGTTATCTGCCAATGAAAAACGACCTCAGCAGCTTCGATCCGCAGTGGATCGTGCAGCTGAAAAACACCCGTAAATCCGAAGAAAACCTGGCCTTGTCGTCCACCCGGACGAACCACTGATCGATAGAGAGGAAATGCACATGACTACCAAGACTTCCATTGCCAAAGCCCTCACCCTCGCGGCCGGCCTTTCCCTTGCTTCGATGCAAGCCTTCGCTGGCGCCGATGCTGCGCTGTATGGCCCGAGCGCACCGAAGGGGTCGACCTTCGTACGCCTGTACAACGCCGCCAGCGCCCCGGCTGCCGCCAGCGTCGGCAACACCCAGATCAAGCAGGTCGGCGCCCAGTCGAGCAGCGACTTCAGCTTCCTGCCAGGCGGCGACTACACCGCCCAGGTCGGCGGCAAGAGCGTCCCGGTCAAGCTGGCGGCGGACAAGTACTACACCCTGGTCAACAGCACCAGCGGCACCCCGCAGTTGATCGAAGAACCACCGTTCAAGAACAAGCAGAAAGCGCTGGTCCGCGTGCAGAACCTCAGCGACCAGGCCGTGACCTTGAAGACCGCCGATGGCAAGACCGAAGTGGTGCCGTCGGTGGCGACCAAAGGCCGCGGCGAGCGTGAGATCAATCCGGTCAAGGTCAACCTGGCCTTGTTCGAAGGCGACAAGAAAGTCAGCGACCTCAAGCCGGTCGCCCTGGAGCGCGGCGAAGCCGCTGTGTTGTACGTAACAGGTTCCGGCAGCAACTTGTCGCCGGTGTGGGTAACTCGCCCCGTGACCAGCAACTGATTCCCTGCCTCATAACGACTATTGGAGAAACATGATGATCCCGGTAATTCTTTCTGGTGGTAGCGGTTCGCGTCTGTGGCCTTTGTCGCGCAAGCAGTTCCCCAAGCAATTCCTGGCCCTGACCGGCGAGCACACGCTGTTCCAGCAGACCATCGAGCGCTTGATCTTCGAAGGCATGGACACCCCGATCGTGGTCTGCAACAAGGACCACAAGTTCATCGTCCAGGAACAGCTGGCTGCCCTGAAGCTGCAAACCCAAGGCCTGCTGATGGAGCCGTTCGGCCGCAACACCGCACCGGCGGTGGCGATGGCGGCGATGAAGCTGGTCAATGAAGGGCGCGACGAACTGATGCTGGTGCTGCCTGCCGACCACGTCATCGATGACCAGAAGGCATTGCAACGCGCCCTGGCCCTGGCCACCGTGGCCGCCGAACGTGGCGAAATGGTGCTGTTCGGGGTGCCGGCGACCAAGCCTGAGACCGGCTATGGCTACATCCGCTCCAGCCAGGACGCGCTGCTGCCCGAAGGCGTGGCGCGGGTTGCGCAGTTCGTCGAGAAGCCAGACGAAAAGCGTGCGGCCGAGTTCGTTGCCGCCGGCGGTTACTTCTGGAACAGCGGCATGTTCCTGTTCCGTGCCAGCCGCTTCCTCGAAGAGCTGAAGAAGCATGACTCAGACATCTACGACACCTGCCTGCTGGCGCTGGAGCGCAGCCAGGAGGACGGCGACGTGCTGAGCATCGACGAGGCGACCTTCGCCTGCTGCCCGGACAACTCGATCGACTACGCCGTGATGGAAAAGACCCAGCGTGCCTGTGTGGTGCCGATGTCCGCTGGCTGGAGTGACGTGGGCTGCTGGTCGTCGCTGTGGGAAGTGCACGACAAGGACGACAACGGCAACGTCACCAAGGGCGATGTGGTGGTGCAGGACAGCCACAACTGCATGATCCATGGCAACGGCAAGCTGGTGTCGGTGATTGGCCTTGAGAACATCGTGGTGGTCGAAACCAAGGACGCGATGATGATTGCCCACAAGGACAAGGTCCAGGGCGTCAAGCAGATGGTCAAGACCCTCGACGAGCAGGGCCGCAGCGAGACCCAGAACCACCTGGAAGTGTATCGCCCGTGGGGCTCGTACGATTCGGTGGACATGGGTGGTCGTTTCCAGGTCAAGCACATCACCGTCAAGCCCGGCGCCAGCTTGTCGTTGCAGATGCACCACCACCGTGCCGAGCACTGGATCGTGGTATCCGGCACGGCCGAGGTGACGTGCGACGAGAACGTGTTCCTGCTCACTGAAAACCAGTCGACCTACATTCCGATCGCTTCGATCCACCGTCTGCGCAACCCTGGCAAGATTCCACTGGAGATCATCGAGGTGCAATCGGGCAGCTACCTGGGCGAGGACGACATCGAGCGTTTCGAGGACGTCTATGGCCGCACCTCGAATAGCCTTGAGCGGGGGGTTTCCGTCAAGACCATCGCGCAGTAAGGCGAGCCTGCAAGGTCTGGGGATTTGCAGCGCCTATGCGATCGAGCGCCGCCTGTGCGGCGCATCGCGAGCTACGCTCGCTCCTACGGGTTGTTTCAATCCTGTGGGGAAACATTCGTAGGAGCGAGCGCAGCTCGCGATGCGCCGCGCAGGCGGCGCTCGATCGCACAGGCGCCAAAGCATCGAGCGCTTCGAGGACGTCTGCGGCCGCACCTCCAATAGCCTTGAGCGCGGCGTTTCCGTCAAGACCATCGCGCAGTATGGCGAGCTGCCAGGCCTAGATAGTTGCAGCACCTAGGCGATCGAGCGCCGCCCGCGGCGCATCGCGAGCTACGCTCGCTCCTACGGGCTGTTTCTGGCCAATCAATCCTGTGGGGCAACATTCGTAGGAGCGAGCGCAGCTCGCGATGCGCCGCGCGGGCGGCGCTCGATCGCACAGCCACCCACTGTCTCAAGACAAACACCTGCCGCCTGACTGGCATCAAGCCGAAGTAGACCCGCGATTGTAGGTTCACGCCCGCCCCGCTTTTGCTTTAGTCTTGCAGCGTGCACCTCGAAACTCGCGGATCAAGGGGAGGTTGGATTGATCGTAGGCGCGCTTCTCATCCTGACTTGGCTGGTGTTGCTCTTGCGCTACCCGGGCAAGGCGTTGCCGATATCCCTGGCGGCAGTGCTCGGGCTTGGGCTGGTGGCGCTGTTCGTCGCCTGGCAGGACACGCGCGAAGCCTCGCAGCTGGCGCGCCTTGACCTGCGCCTGCGTTATGCACCCGAGCAGTGCCCTGCCGATCGCGCGCTGCAGGTGCAAATGAAGAACGGCAACCAGGTTCCGCTGACCGAACTGCGTTGGCGCATTGCAGCCTATGCGCCCGGCGACAGCGTCAACCTCGCCGAGAATACCTACAACGCACCGCGCTATCGCGGCCCCGGCGACCTACAGCCGGGCAGTGAATGGAGCGACTGCCTGCCCCTGCCCCCGCTGCGCTCCGGGTATCGCCCGCAGACGCTGGAATTTCGTGCCGAGCACCTGCAAGGTAGCTTCGCCAACTGATCTATCATCGGCTCTCTCTACGCTCACTAACAGGCTCATCCATGCCCACCGTCCTGATCACCGGTTGTTCCAGCGGCATCGGCCGCGCCCTGGCCGACGCCTTTCGTGACGCCGGCTATCAAGTCTGGGCCACCGCCCGCAAGGCAGAGGATGTCGAGCGCCTGGCCGGCGCTGGCTTCACTGCGCGGCAACTGGATGTCAACGACGGCGCAGCCCTGGCCCATCTTGCCGATGAGCTGCAAAGCCTCGACATCCTGATCAACAACGCCGGCTACGGCGCCATGGGGCCGCTGCTCGATGGCGGTGTCGAGGCCATGCGTCAGCAATTCGAAACCAACGTCTTCGCCGTGGTCGGGGTGACCCGCGCCCTGTTCGCACCGCTGCGCCGTGGGCGCGGGCTGGTGGTCAACATCGGCAGCGTCTCCGGCGTGCTGGTCACCCCATTCGCCGGCGCCTATTGCGCCTCCAAGGCGGCGGTACACGCCTTGAGCGATGCGCTGCGCCTGGAGCTCGCGCCCTTCGGCATCCGCGTGATGGAGGTGCAGCCCGGGGCCATTGCCTCGCAGTTCGCCAGCAATGCCCAGCGCCAGGCCGAGCAGGTGCTGGCGGCGGACTCGCCGTGGTGGCCCTTGCGTGAGCAGGTGCAGGCCCGTGCGCGTGCCTCGCAAGACCGACCCACGCCAGCTGCGGTATTTGCCCAGGGCGTACTGCAAGCCGTGGGCAAGACGCCGGTGCCGGCACTGGTGCGATTGGGTAACGGCAGCACCGCGCTGCCGCTGATGGCCCGGCTGCTGCCACGGCGTGTACTGAACTGGGCCTTACGCAAACGCTTCGGCTTGTTGCGACCGCTTTAAGCGCCGTGGCCCTGGCCGCTAGGGTTGTGCGGCGCTTCATCGAAGGCTTGCCAACCACCGCCTAGGGCCTTGTACAGGCCGACCAGCGCCTGGGACACCGCAGCCGAGCTGTCGATCCACTGCTCTTGGCTGGCGAGCAGCGCGCCCTGCACGGTCAGCACATTGAGAAAGTCCACCGCGCCTTCGACATACTGGCGCTGAGCAGTCTCCAGGGCGATGCGGTTCTGCCGCACCGCTTCGGCAAGGTGGTCACGGCGCAATTGGCTGGCGTTGTACAGGCGCAGCACGTCGTCGATCTCGTGCCAGGCGCCAAGCACCACCTTGCGGTAGTTGAGCGCTGCTTCCTGCTGCTGCGCCTCGCGCAGGGCCAAGGTGCCCTTGAGCCTTCCGCCTTCGAAGATCGGCAGTGACAGCTGCGGCCCAAACGCGAAGCGGCGCGAGTCCCAGGCGCCAAAGTCCGCCAGCTGCATGGCCTGGAAGCCGACACTCCCTGACAGTCTAATACTCGGGTAGAAATCGGCCTTGGCCACCCCGATGCTGGCGGTGGCCGCGTGCAGGCGGGCCTCGGCCTGACGGATGTCCGGGCGGCGCGCGGCCAGCTCTGACGGCAGGCCGATGGCGAAACGCTGCTGCGGCGCTGGCAACTCGCCGCCCTGTAACAGTTCGCTCTGCAAGCTGCGCGGCGGCTCGGCGGCCAGCAGGCTGAGCGCGTTGATCAGGTCATCGCGCCTGGCCTCCAAGGTCGGCAGGCGAGCTTCGATCGAAGCCACCTGGGCACTGGCCTGCGCCACGTCGAGGCGGGTTGCGACCCCTTCTGCCTGGCGGTCTTGGGAAAGCGTCAAACTGTGTTCGGCAACCTTCAGGTTGTCCTGGGTGACGGCCAGGGTGTGCTGCACCGCGCGCAGCTGGATGTAGTCCCCGGCGGTTTCGGCCAACAATGCCAACAGCACGCCACGCCGGTCATTCTCGGCGACCTGCACCGAGGCATCGGCGGCCTCGACCTGGCGACGGACACGGCCCCACAGGTCGAGCTCCCAACCGGCAACCAGATCACCCTGCCAGAGGTTGAACGCCGATTTGCCGGCCTGTCCGGAAGGATCGTTCAAGCCTTCGGCGCTGTTGCGCGCCCGGCTGTAACCCAAATCGGCGTCAACCGCCGGGGCTTGCTCGGCCGCAACCGAGCTGCGCAGTGCGCGGCTTTGCAACAGGCGCGCGCTCGCCATCTGCAGGTCCAGGTTGTTCTCGGCCACCCGCTGGATCAAGGCGCTCAGCTGCCTGTCATGGAACGTCTCCCACCAGCGCAATTGCAGCGTTTGTGCCAGTGGCTGGCTGCTGGCAGCTTCGCCTTGCAGCGGCGCCCAGCGTTGCGGAGCCTGGCTGGCGGGGCGCTGGAAATCAGGGCCTAGCGTGCAGCCGGCCAGCAGCGCAGCCAGCAGCAAAGGGCTCAAGCGCAGGGCAGGCTTCATCGGGCAGTCACCTGTTTGTTCGACAGCGTAGGGGCTGCGGTATCGATGGTCGCCTCCACCGACATGCCGACACGCAAGCGCTCGAGCAGAGGTTGGCCGGCGTCGAAGACGATCTTCACCGGAATACGCTGCACCACCTTGGTGAAGTTGCCGGTGGCGTTGTCAGGCTTCACCGCGGCGAAGGTTACGCCGGTGGCCGGGGCGATACTCTCGACATGCCCGGTGAGGGTCTCGCCGGCAAAGGTATCGACACTGATGCGCACCGGCTGCCCCGGCTGCACGTGGGTCAGCTGAGTCTCCTGGAAGTTGCCGACCACGTAGGCCTGCTGCAGCGGTACGACCGAAAGCAGACGCGCGCCGGGATTGACATAGGCGCCGACGCGCAGGGCCCGCTCACCGACCATGCCATCGACCGGTGCGGTAATGCGGGTGTAGGAGACATCCAGCTGTGCCTTCTCCAGGCCCGCTTCGGCGCGCTTGAGCTGGCCGTCGGCACTGGCCACCTGGGCAGTGAGGATATCCACCTGCTTGCGCGCCGCTACCTGTGCCGCTTGGGCATTGGCCAGACGTGCACGCGCCTGGTCGACCGCGCTGCGCGCCTGCTGGGCGTTCTGCACGGTGCCTGCGCCCTGCGCCGCCAGGCGGCTGTAGCGATTGACCTCATGATCGGCGAACGCAGCTTCGGCCTGGGCGGCCTTGACCTGCGCTTCGGCCTGGGCGATCAACGCGGCCTGGCGCTCCAGAGTGGCACGGGCATCGGCGCTCTGCGCCTTGGCCACCAGCAATTGCGCCTGGGCGGCATCCAGCGCTGCCTGATAGTCGCGCGCGTCGATGGTCGCCAGCAACTGCCCGGCCTGCACCTGCTGGTTGTCTTCGACCAGCACCTCTTTGATGAAGCCCGCGACCTTCGGCGCCACTACCGTGAAGTCGGCGCTTACATAGGCATCGTTGGTACTTTGCTGCTGGTCACTGCCCAACAGCCAGGGCCCGACGAGGGCGGCCAGCACGGCCACGGCGAGGACCGAGCCGATGACCAGGGTTTTACGGTTTTGCGTCATGTTCAGTGTCTCGAATGCTTGCACAGGTCAGGCCACCGCGCGCGGTGGGTAGACCCGGGTAGGTACGAAGGGAATCAGGCAAATCAAGGCGGCGGCCACGCAGGCCATGACCAGGTACAGGTCCGCTGAGGTCAATACCAAGGCCTGCTCGTGCAGGCGCTTGGCCAGGCCTGCCGTGGTGTCGTCGATCAGCGTGGCGTTGCCCAGGCTGTCGACCAGGTGGTTGGAATGAAAATGCCGGCGCACGGTACCGAGCGCATCGAGCAGCCCTGAGGCAACCACCGCAGCCAGGCCTTTGACGGTGTTGAACCAGGCAGAAGCGAACGGGCCTTCCTGCGGCGTCATGCCGTTGGTCGAGAGCATCAGCAGCGGCAGCACCGCCATCGGCTGACCGAACACCTGCAACAGGTAGAACGGATAGAAATCGCCGCGTATCCACTGGCTGGTCAGCAGGCTGCTGCCCACGCACGACAGCGCGAGCATGCCCAGCCCGCAGGCCAGCACCCAGCGGCAGTCGACCGCGCGGATGTTGCACAGCGCAGCGGTCAGCGGCAAGGCGAGCAATTGCGGCATGGCCACCAACAGCATCAGCGGGCTGGTCTGCGCCGGCCGGTAGCCCTGAATCTGCGCCAGGTATGCCGAGGGGATGCTGCCCACCCCGGACAGCACGATCAGCACCCCGGCCAAGGTCACCAGGGCAAACGCGAGGTTGCGCCGCTGCAGCATGCGCAGCTGAAAGAACGGCAGCGGTTCGGACCACTCGTTGAACAGGAACAGCACCAGGAGCAAGACACCGCCACCAAGCAACCAGCAGATCAAAGGCGAGTCGAACCACCCCCAGCGATCGCCCAGCGACAACCCAAGCACGACGCAGCTGATGGCCGGCAGGCCCAGCACTACGCCGCGCCAATCGAACTGCCTGAAACGCTCCAGACGCAGCGGATCCTGGGGCAGGCCCCAGGCGACGCAGCACATGGCCAAGGCCGAGGGCAGGATGATTTGCCAGAAGGCCCACTGCCAGCCGACGTATTCGGTCCACAGACCTGCCAGCGGGGTGCCGAGGTTGGGGCCGAAGGTGGCCGTCAGGGCATAGCAGGCCAGGCCGTACACCTTGATGCCTGGCGGCAGAAAGCGCAGGGCTACGCTCATCAGCATCGGCGGCAAGGCTCCGGAGGCAAAGCCCTGCAGCACGCGCAGCGTCATCAAGCCATGCAGGTTGGGGGCGAACGGTTGCAGCAGGCCCAGCACGGCAAACAGGCCGATGGCACTGAGGGTGAAGCGACGCAGGGAAAAGGTGGTGGCCAACCACGGGGCGAAGGCCATGGCCGAAACCGACGCGGCGCTGTAGGCCGCCACCAGCCAGGCGCCTTCATCGGCCCCAATGCCCATGGCGCCGCGAATATCGTTCAGGGAGATCTTGGTGACCGACTCGTTGAGCCCCGCGCACAATACCGCGAGCAGCACACCGAACAGCCCCACGACCACGCGCAGACCGAACGCCGCTTGCGCAGGGGCAGCCGCGGCGGGGGCAGCGGCGCTCAGGGCAGATGGCGCGGACAGGGCACTCATTTACAGACATCTCCAGCAACATAATTGTGACTGGAGCCAGTTTAAGAAGGTCGAATGCTGACGAAAACTGACTTATCGGCAGCTTTCAATTGCGCCAGGCGCAATCGACTACCGCTGCGTGTTCCCTGAAGATGTACTGTCAACGTCTTCAGGGATCGACACTGCAGCAGCTCTTCAACGCCTGGCGCAACCAGCGGTGCGCGGGATCGTTGTGAAAACGCGGGTGCCAGGCTTGCAAAACGTTCACCCGCTCCAACGGCAGCGGAATGTCGAACGCGCGCAACGGCAGGCCAAGCTTGTCCACGCTGCTGAGGATATTTGCCGGCATTGGCAGGATCAGGTCCGAGTCCGGCAGCGAAAACAGCGCCGAATGGAAACTCGGGGTGATCAACGCGACCCGCCGTTGCGCCTTGAAGTGGGCCAGCTCGACATCGATCGGTCCATTGGCACGGCCGCGCCGGGACACGCTGATTTGCGGGAAGCTGGCGAAGCGTTCCGGGGTGATCGGCTGGTCGAAGATCGGATGGTCGCGCCGTGCCAGGCCCACGTAGTAGGTCTGGAACAGGCTCTGCACCTTGATTTCCGGCCCCAGGTCGACGGTGGAGCTGATGATCAGGTCGGTGTGCCCTTCGCGCAGCACGCTGTCATCATCGCCACCTGGGCTTTCCGGGACGAAACGCAAGACCGTGCGCGGCGCCTGCTCGTGCATGCGCCGCAGCAGCTGAGCACCGTACAGGGCAATGAACAGATCGTTGGTGCGGATGTTGAACGCCCGTTCGAGCTTGGGCAGGTCCACCTGGTCGGCACTGCGAAACACCTCCCCGGCCTGCTGGACCAACCCCGCCACCTGCTCACGCAGGGCCAACGCCCGCGGGGTCGGCACCAGGCCGCGGCCAGCGCGCACCAGGATCGGATCACCCAGGGCGTCACGGATCCGCCCCAAGGTTCTGCTCATGGCGGCAGGGCTCAGGTTCATGCGCTGCGCCGCGCCGACGACGCTGCCTTCGTCGAGCAGTGCATCAAGGGCGACGAGCAGGTTCATGTCCGGGAGTGGCATGGCCGTTTTCCATAACTGCTGTGGGAGAAACCGATGGTAACAGGTGGTCGATTGCACCAGACGTAATGTGCTCGTGCGTGCCAGGGCATTTATTTGCGGCGACCGGTGAGCCTTAAATGAGCTGTCGCTGCCAGCCCTGCAGCAAGCCGCCATCAAGGACCTGCCCATGCCTCGCCCCGTACTCATTGCCATCGACGCCTCGCCTGCCGCCAGCGCCCTGCTCGCCCTCGCCCGCCGCTATTGCCACCCAGACGAACACCAGCTGCACGTGTTGCTGGCCATCGATGCCACCTTCGCCGTTCACGACCGGCCCAAGACCTACACCGAGCAGGAGCTCGAAGAATACCCTGCCGCCTGCGACGAGCAGCAGTTGGCTGAGCGCGCCGTGTCCGACGCCGTGCACAGCCTGCGCGACGCAGGCTTTCATGCCGAAGGTCGCATGCTCGCCAGCCCACCGGTGGCGGCCATCGTGAGCACGGCGGGCGAGCTCGACTGCGAGCTGATCATCATGGGCCACCGCCACCTGTCGCGACTGGGCCGGCTGCTGGATCCGTCGATCAGCGCCAAGGTGATCGATCGGGTCCAGATACCGGTGCTGGTTGGCGCTGCTGGTTGAGCCGCGCAGCAGGACGGCGCCTTCAAGGCACCTGCGGCTTGACCACCACCGTACAGGTCGTGCCTGCCGCCAGCAAAAAGCCCTCGGGCACTTCGTCGATATGGATGCGCACCGGCACACGCTGGGCCAGCCGTACCCAGTTGAAGGTCGGGTTGACGTCGGCGATCAGCTCGCGGCTCTGCGGGTTGTCGCGGTCGTAGATGCCACGGGCGATGCTCTCAACGTGGCCGCGCAGGCGTTCGCCGCTCATCATCTGCAGTTCGGCCGGATCGCCGACCCTGACGTGGGGCAGCTTGGTCTCCTCGAAAAAGCCATAGACCCAGAACGAACGCTCATCGACCACCGCCATCACCGCCTCGCCGGTACGGGCATAATCGCCCTTGTGCACATTCAGGTTGGTGACGTACCCGTCCACCGTTGCGACGATATGGGTGCGCTTGAGGTTGAGCTCGGCCGCCGCCAGTGCCGCCTGGGCCTGTTGGTAGTCGGCCAGGGCGGCAGTGGCGATGTTGCTGGCGTCGTCGCGGTTTTCCTTGGAGATCACCAGGTTGTCCATGTCGGCGCGGCGCTTGGCGTTGACCTTGCGCATTTCCCAGGTGGCCTTGCGCGAAGCGACCAGGGCCTTGGCCTGATCGACCGCCATCTGGTAATGCTCCGGGTCGATCTGAATCAGCAGGTCGCCCTTCTTCACCCGCTGGTTGTCCTTGACCGGAACATGCACCACATAGCCGGGCACATCGGCAGCGACGTTGATGATGTCGGCGCGCACGCGACCGTCGCGGGTCCACGGCGTGGTCATGTAGTGCAGCCACAGCTGGCGACCGATCACCACGGCGGCGGCCAGCACCAGCAAGGTGGCGAGCAGGCTGAAGAACTTTTTCATCGAAGGTTTCTCACCAGTAGAGCGACAGCGCCAGGGCGCCGAACAGACAGACGAACAGGCTCAGGCGCAGCAGCGCCGGGTGCCAGAAAAAGCGGTAGCCATCATGACTGGCAATGAATCGGTCCAGGCCCCAGGCCAGGCCCAGGGCGAACAGGAACATCAGGGTCATGGCGGGCATGTACACGCCATGAAAGGCGATTTCGCGGGGCATGATTTCACTGAGCATCGGGCAGTTCTCGGGCCGTGGCCAAGGGCGAGTGTGGGTCCAGCAGGGAAGACCGAATGAAGTGCAGGTAGCTTTGCGCGCGGCGCAGCACCGAGGTGTCGAAGTGGCGGGCGAACGGCTCGTCGGTGGCCTGCACGCGGGCGATGGCGTGGTCCACGGCGATCAGGGCACGTTCATGGTTGCTGGCACTGGGCTGCAGGAACAAGCGCGCCAGGGCGCGGCCCATCACGCGAATGGCCTGGCGCCAGGGCTGCGACTCGGCGTAGGCCGGGTGCACCGGCGCGTTGGCCTGTTCCTTGCGCAACTCGATGACCGCATGGCCGATCTCCAGCACCGTGAACATCCAGCCCATCAGTTGGTGTTGAACCTGTCGATTACCGGCGGCCAGGCCGTAGGCCTGGTGCAGCAGGTCACGGGTGCGGCTTTCGAAGGCCGAGCCGACGCCGCGCAAGCGCCCGCTGATGGCGAACAGCACCTGCTCGCGCAGCGCTTGCTCCAGCCGGCACCACAGCCAGCGACTGTTGGGCGGCAGGATGATCGCCCCGGCCGCCGCGCAGACGAACATGCCCACGACCATGCCGATGTAGTCGTTGATGAAGCTGTAGGGGTCATACAGGGTCAGGTTGTTCGGCACCGAACCGATGGCGAAGAACACCAGCAGGCCGACCCCGTACCCGGCGTAGGCCGGCCGCGAGGAGAGAAAAGCGCCGAGCACGAACACCGGCGCCAGCACCATGCACAACAGCGCGAAGCCGTCGATCCAGGGGAACACGAAGAAGGTTTCGAAAAAACCGATGAAGGCGCCGACCGCCGTGCCGCAGGCCATCTGGAACGCCATGCGCTTGGGGTTCGGCGAAGCGGCCGAGAGGCCCACGGTGACGGTGGCGATCAAGGTCATCATGGCGCCGCTGGGCCAATCGTTGAGCAACCAGAAGCTGCCCAGCAGCAGCAGTACCGTGGCGGCGCGAACGCCGGCCGCCGCCGACACCAGCCAGCTGGTCTGCGCGACATAAGGCTCGTCCCACTGCTCACGCTGGTGACGGTGCGCGGCCAGCGAGGCGTGGGTCTGGGCATAGTCGTGCATCTCGTCGATGAAGCGGTAGAGCAGCTCGAACGCGGTATGAAAATCCAGCAGGTCGGCGTCGCTGGGCGCCGTAGCCAGGTAGTGGGCGCGCAACCCGCGTACCTGGGCCTGCAAGCCGTCCTTGTAGGCCGCCAGTTCCAGGGTCAGGCGCAGTGCATCGGCGTCGGTCAGCGCCCGGCCCACATAGGGCTGCAACAGCTCGATCAAGGTCGCCAGACCCGGCTCGATGGCGTCGAGGATTGGCGCAGAGCTGCGCGTGCGCAGGCGCTCGAGCAGGCGATGCAAGGCGTTGAAGCGCGTGGTGATGGCCATGAATTCGCTGTTCATGCGCACCAGGCGGCCAGAGCGTCGACGCATGTGCGGGTCTTCGAACGCGGTGACGTTGCGCAGGCTCTCCAGCCCCACGGCCTCGGCGATGAAACGCACGTTGCTGTTCTCGAAGCGCTCGCGCTCGCTGTCACCGCGCAAGGCATCGACGACCACTCCGGCGAACACCCCGAAGCGTTGATACAGCGCGTTGCGCATGGCGGCGCTGGCCGACTGCGGCAGGATCGCAGCACTGACGAAGGTCGACACCAGGATGCCCAGGGCGATTTCCAGCACGCGCCACACCGCCGCCATGAACGCCTGGTCCGGATGCTGCAGCACCGGCAGCCCGATCATCGCAGCGGTGTAGCCGGCGAGCACGAAGCCGTAGGCGCGAAAGGTGCGGTAGCGCATGGCGCCGGCCGAGCACAGCCCGACCCACAGCGCCAGGCTCGGCAGAAACAGCTCGCTGTTCTGCGCAAAGAGGGCGATCAGCACCACCATCATCGCCGAGCCTGCCAGGGTGCCGAGCACCCGGTAGAAACTCTTGGCGAACACATGACCGCTTTGCGGCTGCATGACGATGAACACGGTGATCATCGCCGTGCGCGGCTGCGGCAGTTCCAGGCGCATGGCCAGCCACAGGGTGATGAACGCCGCTGCCAGAACCTTGAAGATATACACCCAGGTGACGCCGTCGGTACGCGCCCAGGCAAAGAAGCCGCGGCGCCATTCGAGGCGCTGCAACCAGCGCACGGCCAATGGGATTGCGCTCATTCGGCGCGGCCTGGGTGCGGATTGAACGTGGCCAGTGCCGCCGGTGTTTGCGGCGCCGCCTGACGCTCGAGCGGCGGGACGTCCGCGCCCGCCTGCAAGCCGCCGCCGAGGGCGGTGACCAACTCGGCATGGGCTCTCAGGCGCGCCGCCTGGACCTGTTGTTGCACCTGGCGCTGGCGCAGCAACAGGGTTTGCGCGTTGAGCACGTTGAGGTAGTCGGTGAGGCCGCGCTGGAAAGCGACCGTGGCAATGTCATAGGTTTTTTGCGCAGCGGCTACCGACTCGTCGGCGAAATGCGCCTGTGCTTGCAGTGACTGGCGGCGGATCAGCTGATCGGAGATGCCCTGCAGCGCTGCGATCACCGTCTGGTTGTAATGGGCCACTGCCACGTCGTAACCGGCTGAGGCGACGCCCAGTTGTGCACGCAGGCGACCGCCATCGAAAATTGGCAGGCTGATGGCAGGGCCGACGCTGTAATTGAATTTGCGCCCGCTGAGAAACGCCAACGGGCCACCGCCGGTGGCCATGAAGCCCAGGCCGCCGACCAGGTCGACATTGGGAAAGAAGCCGGCGTGGGCGACATCGATACCGCGGGCCTGGGCCGCAACCTGCCAACGGCTGGCGACCACATCGGGGCGCTGACCGACCAGCTCTGCCGGCAGGTTCGACGGTAGCGCCAGCGGCGCTGCCAAGGTCAGGCTTGGCCGTTGCAGCTGGGCGCCCTCCCCTGGTCCCCTGCCAGCCAGGGCTGCCAGCTGATTGCGGGTCAGGGCAATGGCCTCATCGAGGCTGTCGAGCTGGCGGTGAGTTTCAGGCAGCGTAGCCTCGGCCTGGCTGACCTCGAAATGCGTGCCGATGCCTGCATCCAGACGGCGTCTGGCCAGGGCCAGGATCTGCTCCTGCTGATGCAACTGCTGTTCGACGATGTCGCGCTGGGCAAAATGCAGGCTCAGCTGGATGTAGGCGCGCACCACGTTGTTGTGCAATTCGAGCTGCGCCTGGCGTGCCTCGGCGACGCTCACGTGCGCTTGGTCCAGGGCCTGCTCGCTGGCATTGCGCTCGCGCCCCCAGAGGTCCAGCGCATAGCTCAGGCCAATGCTGGCGTTGTTGTCCCAGGTATTGGCCCCCGACAACGCGCCAGGGCCGTAGAACTGATCCTCCGGCCAGTTGTGGCGCTTGAGGGTGGCCTCACCGTTGCCTTGCACATGCTCGGCGGACTCGACCACCCCGGCCATGGCCTTGGCCTGGCGCACCCGCGCAGCGGCCATGGCCAGGCTGGGGCTACCGGCCACCGCCAGCGCGATCCAGCGCTCGAGCTGGGGATCGTGGTAGGCGCGCCACCACTGTTGCTCGGGCCAATGGGCATCGCTGAGCGCCTGAGCGATCGCGGCGTCAGTGCCCAGGGTGTTGGCTTGCAGGGTTTCGCTATGCGGGGCGACACCCCAGGTTCCGATACAGCCGCTCAAGGTCAAACTGAAGGCACAGGCACTGAACGCTCGAAGCGCTCTGATGATGCGACGCGGCACAGCGGCGATTTCCCGGGGCAAGAGGTGGAGGCCGAGCAATTCTAGGGGGCTGCTGCACTGGCGATAAGCGGGTATTCCTGCGAATCTTTGTTACCGAAACAGCGATAATCCGGCTTTGGTCGAACGCACTTTTGCGTTGCTTCGTGACACAATTTTGTCCTCTACCTTGAGAGTGACCCATGGACACCCTGCAAAACATGCGTGCTTTCAGTTGCGTCGCGCAACTGGGCAGTTTCACCGCTGCCGCGGTGCAGCTGGACACCACCACCGCGAACGTCTCGCGGGCGGTCTCCAACCTGGAAGCGCATCTGCAAACCCGCCTGCTCAACCGCACGACCCGCCGTATCGCCTTGACCGAGGCGGGCAAACGCTACCTGATGCGGTGCGAGCAGATTCTCACCTATGTCGAAGAAGCCGAAGCCGAGGCCAGCGATGCCCACGCGCGCCCGGCCGGGCAGTTGAAGGTGCACTCGATGACCGGGGTGGGCCAGCATTTCGTGGTGGACGCCATCGCCCGCTACCGCGAATCGCACCCGGACGTGACCTTCGACCTGACCATGGCCAACCGCGTGCCGGACCTGCTCGATGAGGGGTACGACGTGTCGATCGTGCTGGCCACCGAGCTGCCGGATTCGGGCTTCGTTTCGCAGCGCCTGGGCATCACCTACAGCATTGTCTGTGCTTCGCCCGACTATGTGGCCAGGCACGGTTTCGCGCACAAGCCGGTGGACTTGCTCAAGCATGCGTGTCTACGCATGGTGAGCCCGGTGATTCCGTTGGAAAAGTGGCTGTTCGACGGCCCGGAAGGCCAGGAGTTGGTGAACATCAGCAGTTCGCCGTTTCAGGTGAACTCGGCCGATGCCATGAAGACGGCGATCCGCAGCGGCATGGGCCTGGGCGTGCTGCCGATCTATTCGGTGATCGATGGCTTGCGCGACGGCAGCCTGGTCAGAGTACTGCCTGAGTACCGGCTGCAGGAGTTGAACCTGTACGCGATCTACCCTTCGCGCCAGTACCTGGATGCCAAGATCAAGACCTGGGTGGAGTACCTGCGCAACTCCCTGCCGGAAATACTCGCCGCCCACGAAGCCGACCTGAAAACCCACGAACTCCTCGGGCACTGAACAGCGCATCGCGAGCTGTGCTCGCTCCTACGTGTGTTCCGGTTCGATATCGCGTAGGAGCGAGCGCAGCTCGCGATATTGAGCAGCGGTAGCGCCTATGAGATCGCGCGCCGCCGACGCGGCGTATCGCGAGCTGTGCTTGCTCCTACGTGTGCTTCGGCTCGATATCGCGTAGGAGCGAGCGCAGCTCGCGATACTGAGCAGCGGCAGCGCCTATGAGATCGCGCGCCGCCGACGCGGCGTATCGCGAGCTGTGCTCGCTCCTACGTGAGTTCCGGTTCGATATCGCGTAGGAGCGAGCGCAGCTCGCGATACAGAGCAGCGGCAGCGCCTATGAGATCGCGCGCCGCCGCCGCGGCGTATCGCGAGCTGTGCTCGCTCCTACGTGTGCTTCGGTTCGATATCGCGTAGGAGCGAGCGCAGCTCGCGATGCAGAGCAGCGGCAGCGCCTATGAGACCGCGCGCCGCCGGCGCGGCGTATCGCGAGCTGTGCTCGCTCCTACGTGTGCTTCGGTTCGATATCGCGTAGGAGCATCGCGAGCTGTGCTCGCTCCTACGTGTGCTTCGGCTCGATATCGCGTAGGAGCGAGCGCAGCTCGCGATGCGCCGCGCGGGCGGCGCTCGATCGCACCGGCAACGAAGCTCTCAAGGCAAGCAACTGGCCTCAACGCCCGCCGGCTTTTTCTTACCGCTAGAAACTTGTAGCTTGTAGCTTTGAAAAGGAGTTGGTTGATGAAGAAGACCGTTCTGGCGTTCAGCCGTATCAGCCCCGCCATGGCTGAGCGTTTGCAGCAAGATTTCCATGTGATCGTGCCCAACGCCAAGCAGGGCGACATTGGCGCGCAGTTCAACGAAGCGCTGCCTGAGGCGCATGGTCTGATTGGCGCCGGACGCAAGCTGGGCCGGGCGCAGCTGGAAGGGGCCAGCAAGCTTGAAGTGGTGTCCAGCGTATCCGTGGGCTATGACAACTACGACCTCGATTACTTCAACGAACGCGGCATCGCCCTGACCAACACCCCCGACGTACTGACCGAAAGCACCGCCGATCTTGGCTTCTCGTTGATCATGGGCTGCGCCCGGCGCACCGCCGAGCTCGACGCCTGGACCAAGGCCGGTAACTGGCAGGCAACCGTCGCGCCTTCGCACTTCGGCAGCGACGTGCATGGCAAGACCCTGGGCATCGTCGGCCTGGGCAACATCGGCGCCGCCGTGGCGCGCCGTGGGCGCTTCGGCTTCAACATGGCGATCCTGTACAGCGGCAACAGCCGCAAGGCCGCACTGGAACAGGAACTTGGCGCGCAGTACCGCAGCCTCGAGCAGTTGCTGGCCGAATCCGACTTCGTTTGCCTGGTGGTGCCGCTGTCCGATGCCACGCGCAAGCTGATCGGCGCCCGTGAACTGAAGCTGATGAAACCCAGTGCGTTTCTGATCAACATCTCCCGCGGCCCGGTGGTGGACGAGGCGGCGCTGATCGAGGCGCTGCAGGCTGGCACCCTTCGCGGCGCAGGGCTCGATGTGTACGAGAAAGAGCCGCTGAGCGCATCCCCGCTGTTCCAGCTGCCCAACGCCCTGACCTTGCCGCACATCGGATCGGCGACTGCTGAAACCCGCGAAGCCATGGCCGACCGGGCGATGACCAACTTGCGCGCAGCCCTGCTCGGCGAGCGGCCACAGGACCTGGTCAACCCGCAGGTGTGGAAAGGCTGAGCAGCGTCAGTCGCACGCGGTTGGCACGCTTCGCCTGTCAGCGAGCCTGCCGCCGCCTGCCGATGACCCTGCGCACCACATAGCGAGGTCGGTGCTTGGTTTCCTGGTAAATGCGCCCGATGTACTCGCCCAGGATGCCGATACCGATCAACTGCACCCCACCGAGAAACAGCACCGCAGTCATCAATGACGGATACCCAGGCACGTCGCTGCCGTACAGCACCTTGTCGACCAGCATGTAGACGGCGAAGGCGAAAGCGAATAACGACACACAGCCGCCGACATAGCTCCACAGGCGCAGCGGTACGGTGCTGAACGAGGTGATGCCGTCCAGCGCCAGGTTCCACAGACGCCAGAAACTGAACTTGCTGTGTCCGGCGGTACGCTCGGGGCGGTCATATTCGACGATCGCCGTGCGAAAGCCGACCCACGACAACACCCCTTTCATGAACAGTTGCTGCTCGGGCAACTGGCGGATGGCGGCCACCACCTTACGGTCCAGCAGGCGGAAATCGCCGACGTTTTCCTCGATCCGGGTCGAGGCGATGCGGTTGTGCAAGCGGTAATAGAAGCGCGCGCTCCAGCGCTTGAACGGCGTATCGGCGGCGCGGGTCCGGCGTTTGGCCAGGACCACGTCGGCGCCCTGCTGCCACAGCTCGATCATCTGCGCGATCAAGCCGATGGGGTCTTGCAAGTCGACATCGATCGGCACCACGGCATCGCCATCGGCGTGTTCCAGGCCTGCGAACAGTGCTGACTCCTTGCCGAAGTTGCGTGAGAAATCGACCACCGTGACCCATTCGTCCACCGCCGCCAATTCGGCGCAGATTTCTTCGCTGGCATCCGTGCTGCCGTCATTGACGAACAGGATCTCCACATTGATGCCGCGCAAGCTCGGCTCGTTGCGCACCGCGTCGTAGAAGGGCCGCAGGGTATCCTGCTCGTTGTAGATCGGCACGACCAAGGTGATGTTCATGGCGTCTCCAGGATGAAACCAAGCGGCGCGCTCACCATCGGTAAGCCTCCGGCGCCTTCGGCGCTTTCATGAGCACGTAGACCGTGCCACCGACCTTGTGGATGGCGTAATACATGTCGTCTACCAAAGGCGCAGGGCTTTGCGCCAAGACCTGTTCGCGATCCAGCGCAGGGTGCGAGCCGAAGTTGCTGACGCCGAAGCGAGGCATCATTTCCGGAAGCAGCAGAAAGTTGACGTTAAGCACATACCGCAGCGCAGGCATGGCCTCGTACGAGCCATGAGCCCCGGCGAGCCATTGGCCGCTGCTGCCGCTATCGAGCATGAACAGCCGTTGTGCATCGTACAGCGCGGGTTGACTCTGAATGCGCTGGGCCAGCGCCATGCCTACCGTCTGCTGCAGGGTCTTTTGCACCACCAGCACGCGACCATAGGCGTATGAAAACGACAGCATGAACAGCAGCGGCACGGCCAACAGCCAAGCCAGACGAGCTTGCAGACTCGTCAGCAGCCGATGGGCAAGCAGCATCAACGTCACCATCAACACGCCAAAGCCCTGCAGCGAGCGAGCACCGTCGTCGAAACTGGCGAACAGCAGCATCATGCCGTGAACCAGCAGCACGATGGGTGCGAGCGGCAGCAGCAAGAAGGCGGCGAGCAGCGCACGCTCAACCATCGAGCGGCGTTGCTTCGATACTTCGCGCACTGCCGCCATCAGGGCAATCAACGCCAGCAGCAGCAGGCCGATGAACAGCCATGCAGGACCGGGTGTAAGCAATGACAGCACATGATCGGCGATGATGCTCAATCGCTGGCGCATTGCCGGCAACCAAGCGCCATCCACTGGCAACAGCGCCGTGCGCGGCACATCGATCAACTGAAACGCCGTCAGGTAGTACAGCCCGCAGCCACCCAGCAGCTGACCAAGCCGGCCAAGCGCATGCCGGCAGACCTGGCGCAGGCTTGCCTGCCCAAGCACCTGGCGCATCACCTCGACACAGCACAGCCCGGCGAACACATTGACACTCACCTGATAGAAGCTGGCCGCGACGGCTACCAGCAAAGCGCCGGCAAGGCATTTCCAGACAGGCTCGAGCGTGAGCGTGATGGCCCAGATGCACGCCGCCAATGCCAACGCCATGCCCGCACCGTCATATTGGTAGGACAGCCCCTGGAGGAAGAAGGGGTTGAACCAGAGGGGCAATACCACCAGCACGCTGGAGGCGCTCGGCACCGAATGGTAATGCCTGGCCAAGCTGGCCAAGGCCATTGCGCAGACGCCGGCACCCAGCAGCAGCGGCAATGGAAAGAGGTTGGGCGCTGCACCGGAAACACTCAGCAATTGGTACAGCCATGCGAGCAGAAAACGCCCGTGCCCAGTCCAGGATTCGCGGCCATCATCTCCCAGCCCGGCGCTCTGGGAGCGCCAGATGTCATCGATATAGGGATAGTCGGCGATGATCAGCGGCAAGACATGCAGCGCCACTGCCAACGCGCAGAGCCCTCTGACCTGCACGGGTGACAACGGCGTGCTCAATGACGGTACTGTCCCCATTTACCCATCCGATCAGCAGAGGTTCAGGGCTCAGTCTAGACAGCCTGCCGCTGGCCGCTCCTGTCATTTTTCATAGTTGTCGTGGCTGCGGCGCGCATGCTAATGGCACTTCGGGCCGAGTCCGGGGCTTGCGAAACACCAGTACATTCCCTGCCATCACCGCCACCAGCCCAAGCAGCGCCGGGGCCGTCCATTGGTAGCCCTCGGCGTAGGCCGAGACGTTCAGCGCCACCAGCGGAAACAGTACCGTGCAATAGGCAGCACGTTCCGGCCCCATGCGGCCGACCAACGTCAGGTACGCGGTGAAGCCGATCACCGACCCCGGAATGACCAGGTAGAGCAGCGAACCGATGTAGCGACCGTTCCATTCCAGGGTGAACGGGATGCCGCTGAGCAGGCAGTACAGCGCCAACATCGCAGCGCCGTAGGCCATGCCCCAGGCGTTGGTGGTCATGGGCTTGAGCCCGGCTTTCTGCTGCATGCTCGACAGCATGTTGCCCGCCGAAAAGCACAGCGTACCCAGCAACGCCAGGCCCAGCCCGTACAGGGTTTCAGGGCTGGCGCTGTGGTGCGCGAGCTCCGGCCAGAACAGCAGCCCCAGGCCGATCAGGCCCAATGCGCCGCCGCCCAGCACATTGCCGGCGATCTTCTGGCCAAAGAACACCCGCGCATTCAGGGCATTCCACAAGGTGGCCGTGGAGAACACCACGGCGATCAGGCCACTGGCGATCCACTGGCTGGCGGTGAGAAAGCACATGAAATTGATGCAGAACAGGCACGCGCCCTGCGCCAGGCAGATCAGATGCCCGCGCCTGCCCATCGGCTGCAGGCGACGGCTGAGCAGGAGGATGGCGAACAGGATCAGGCCGGCCAGCGCAAAGCGATAGACGATCGATACCGGGATGGCGACCACCCCCAGTTGCAGTTTCAGGGCAATCCAGGTGGTGCCCCAGATCAACACGGTGAGCAGATACAAAGACAGGTTCATGGCGGTTCCTTGAGCCTTTACTGAATGGCCCCCAAGCATGCGCGGCCAAGCCACAAGCCAGCGGGGGCTTTCAGTGTTCTGCCAACGCCACTGACGCGGCTTGCACAAACTTGCGCATTTGCCGGCAGACAGGCTGCCAGCGACGCGCAGGCGCAGTAGGATGAGCGGCAGAGGAAACGCCGATGACGCCATTTACCCAGTTGCAAGTGTTCAATGCCATGCACGCATCGCCCAACGCCCGCCTGGAGCTCAGCGCGCAACTGGGCGATGGCATGGCCGCCGCGCGGTGGAGCAACCGCGACGACGCCCGCGATTACCTGGCGCCAAGCCACCACACCTTGTCGTGCTACATCGCCGATGGCACCGGCACCTTTCGCCGTCAGCGCCCGGCCGATAAAGGCGCGCCGAACAAGCTATGCATCATGCCTGCCGGGCTTGAGTCGAACTGGATCGTCAATGGCGCGATTCGCCTGGCCCACCTGTACATCAGCGAAACCCAGTTCGCCCTGGGCTGCGTGCGTCTGCTCGACCGCGAGCCGCGCGAGCTGCAATTGCGCGAAGCGACGTTTCTCGATGACCCGCAGCAATCGGTGCGTTTCCGCCAGCTGGTGGGCCTGAACTGGGCCGAGCCCGCCGAGCGTCTGCTGGCCAGCAGCCTGGCCCACGAGATCGTCGATCATGCGCTGCTAAGCCAGGTCGGCCAGCGTCACGGCCTGCGCCTCAAAGGCGGACTGGCGCCCAGTGCGCGCCGGCAGCTGGCCGAGTACCTCGAGGCGCACCTGGATCAACCGATCACCCTGGGCGACTTGGCGCTGCCCTGCAATCTGTCGGAGTACCATTTCGCCCGCATGTTCCGCACCAGCTTCGGGGTGCCGCCGCACCAGTATCTGCTGGCGCGCCGGTTGCACCGGGCCTGCCAATTGCTGCGCCTGGGCGCCCTGCCGCTGGGCGAGGTAGCGCTGATGTGCGGCTTCGCCAGCGCCAGCCATTTCAGCAACCGTTTCCGCCAGGCGCTGGGGGCGACGCCTGGGCAGTATCGTGCGGCGGTCAGCGGCTAAGGCGGGGTCAGCCGCGCTTGCCTTACAAGTAGTTCGCCAACGTATTTCTTGCACTCAGAACTCGAACGTACTCGACAGGCTCACCTGCCGGGCATCGCCGAGGGCGACGAAATACTGATTGACTGCCGAGCTGTAGTAGACCCGATCGAACAGGTTCTTCACATTGAGCTGCAAGCGCACCTTGTGCTCGTCGAGCTTGGTTTCGTACGTGGCAAAGGCATCGGCCACGGTGTAGCTGGGCAAGTCGAAGGTATTGGTCGCATTGCCCGGCCGCTCGCCGACGTACCGCGCGCCGGCACCAAGGCGCAGCCGGTCGCCACCGAAGACACTGCCGAAATCGTACACCGCCGACAACGAGGCGCCGTGGCGCGCCACATTCTGCAGACGGTTGCCCTCCAGGGCCGGATCCTTGGTGACCTTGGCATCGGTGTAGGCGTAGGCACCGATCAGGCTCCAGCGCTCGCTGAGCTGGCCGGTCACGTCGAGTTCCAGGCCCCGTGAATTGACTTCGCCAGCATTGCTGTAAAGGGTCTCGCCGGTCGCACTGTCGAAATTGGCCACCAGCACGTTCTGCTTGGTGATATCGAACAGTGCCAACGTCCCGGTAAGGCTGCCGGGCATGTCCAGCTTGGCGCCCAGCTCCCACGACTTGCCTTCTTCGGGAGCCACCGTGCCATCGAGCACCAGGCCGCCGGTCAGCGGCGCGATGCTGGAGTTGGGCTTGAACGATTCGCTGTAGCTGCCGTAGAACGACAGTCGCTCGTCGACCTTGTAGACCACGCCGGCATGCGGCACCCAGGTCTGGCCACTGCTATCGGTATTGGCCTTGAACGGTCGACCGCGGCCGGCGTACTGGTCGAATTGCTGATAGCGCGCACCCGCCACCACGATCCAATGCTCGTCCAGGTGCAGGGCGTCCTGCACGAACAAGGCATCGGTGCGCAGCTTGTCGGTCTGATCGCTGTCACTGGCGCGCACCGTGCTGCCCTCCACTTCCCGGCCGTAGACCGGGTCCAGGTAACTGAAGGTGGAGCGCGCGTTCTGACGGATCAGGTCGCCGCGAAAGACCTTGCGGTCCTCGTGATCGAGGCCGAACAGCACATCATTCTGCAGCCCGGCCAGTTCGAGCGTGCCATTGACACTCAAGGTCGCGAACTGATCGCGGCTCATGGCGTTGTGGGTACCGTCGATGCTGCGGGTCAAGGTGCCCCTGGCCGCGTTGATCGCGGTGATGCGCACCTGGCTGGCGTCATAGGTTTCGCGGTTGAAGCTGTAACCGAAGTGCAGTTTCCAGTCATCGGCCAGTTGGTGGTCGACTTCCAGGCGATACAGGTCGGAACGCCCCTGCATGTCGTTGAACGGCTCGTCCAGGCGCCGACTCGCTGGGATGTTCAGCGGGTGGCCGTCGTTGCCGAATGCTGTGCCACGGTCGAACGGGTAAAGGAATTCGCGATGCTCATAAGCCAGCACCACCTGCGTGTCCTCGCCCAGCCAGGCCAACGATGGCGCCAGCAACGACTCGCGGCGCACGCCGTAATTGCGCCAGTAATCTTCATCCTGGTGGTCGGCGATCAGACGGTAGGCGAAGTCGCTGTCGCCCAACGCGCCGGTGCTGTCCAACCCGCCGCCGCTGCCATTCTTGCCGCTGCCGTAGCTCGAGCCGCGCAGGGTCAGGGCGTTGTACGCCTGCAGTTGCGGGCGTTTGCTGACCACGTTGATCACCCCGCCTGGGTCCTGGATGCCATACAGCAGCGACGCCGGCCCCTTGAGCACCTCAACCCGCTCGGTGCTGGCGTTGAGGCTGCGGCCCTGCACCACGGGCATGCCGTCGCGCATGATCGAACCATCGCGGTTATCGCCGAAACCGCGCTTCATCACGGTATCGGAAGTGCCGCCGAAATTATTGCCCTGGGTAATGCCGCTGACATTGGCCAGGGCGTCGTCGAGGTTACGCGGTGCCTGGTCGCGAATGACCTGCGCGGGCACGATGTTCACCGCTTGCGCGATGTCCTGCACTGGGCCTTGGCCACGCATGATGGATGCGCTGGCCGGCGGCTGGTAGCTGTAATCGTCCAGCTGCGAGGTGACGGTGGTGGCCTGCAGGTTCAGCGCCCCCGCAGTCGCGGCAGGCTCCAGGGTCAAGGTCCGGGCATCGACGCGGCGCCAGCTCAGCCCGCTATTGCCGAGCAGTTGCTGCAGGGCTTGCTCGGCGCTGAACATGCCCTCGAGCGCCGGGGCCTGCACGCCTGGCAGCTCGAGGGTGTACAACACGCTTTGCCCGGTCGCGCGGCTGAATGCGCCCAGCGCTTGCGCCAAAGGCTGGCTCGGTTGCGCGAAATGGTGCAATTGCAAGCGCTCGGCGGCCATCAGGCCAGGGGCGGCGGCAATGGCCGAGCCTGCCGAGAGGCCAAGCATGAGGGGAACGCAACGCGAGGTGAACTTCATGGACGCTGACCTGTGAGAGGGATATGACTGCGAATGAATCGCACTTCCACTCATTACACGGATGCCGCGAGCTGTTACCTCACGCGGCTGGCCGATTTATTTTCAGGTGCTGCGCTAGCGAACGATGGTCAAGCGCCCGAGCACGGTCTGGCGCGTGAAACCCAGCACCTTGCCCAGCGAATCCAGGGCCAGCAACGGTTCGGTCAGCGGAAAACTGCCGCTGACCTTGCGCTGGCCCAAGGCATCATCGAGCAGGACGATACGGCCCGGATAATAACGGCGCAGATCCTCGATCACCTGCGTCAACGGCGCCTGGTCATAGCTCAGCCAGCCCTGGCGCCAGGCCAGGCGGGTATCGCTGTCGACCCGCCGCCGCTCGCCGGCATGACCGCTTGCATAGACCAGCTGTTGATTGGCCGTCAGCTCGCGGGCGGCGTCATCTGGGCTGGCACTGACCGCGACGCGGCCGCTGCGCACGGTGACCTGCACGGCCTGGCGCTGTTCGCGGACCTCAAATTGGGTGCCCAGCACACGCACCTCCCCGCCTGCCGCCTGCACCACGAACGGCTGACCGGTGTGGCTGACCTCGAAATAGCCGGCGCCGCGCAGCAGGCGCACGCGCCGCTCGCCGTGCTGGAAGTCGACGGCGAGGGCGCTGCCGGCATCGAGCGTCACCTGGGATCGGTCGGCCAAGGTCACTTGGCGGATCGCCCCGCCACTGGTGAAGTCCGCTTGTAGATCCTGCCACCAGTAGCCGGGCTGCCAGCCACCGATGACGCCCACCGCCAGCACCAGGCAAGCAGCGGCCAAGCCGACGCCCACTCGCCACCGACGCTGGCGCCGTGGCGGTTCGGCCATGGCGCGCAGGTAGCGCTGTAGATCGTCATGCTGCTCAGCGGCCAGGCGCGCTGCCGGCGCTTCGCTGAGCTGCCACAGCAATTGGGCCTCGGCGTAGGCTTCGCGGTGCAGCGGGTGTTCGAGCAGCCAGCGCTTGAATGCGGCGCTGTGGGCCAGCGCAGGGCTCTGCATGATCCGGCTCAGCCACTGCAAGGCGGCTGCGGACTGCGCGGCGCTCACCGAGTCGCACGGGCTCATCAACGGGGGCTCCCAGGCCGGCGGATGGAGGACGCGGGCTCGGCGACACTCGCCTTGCACGCTTCAAGGGCGCGCATCATATGCTTTTCCACAGCGCTCTGGGACACTTGCATGGCTTTGGCGATGTCAGCATAGGTGCAGCCATGAATGCGGTTGAGCAGGAAGATCTGTTGGGTCCGCTCAGGCAAGGCACGTAACGCCGCTTCGATGCGTTGCAGGTCGTGCTCGACCTCAAGGGCATGCTCAGGGGCCTGAGCCAGCGCCTCCTGATCCCAGCCCTGCGCCGTTTCGGCGAGCCGCTCGCGGCTGCCCTGGCTGCGCAGATGGTCGATGGCCAGATTGCCGGCGCAGCGCAGCAGGTAGGTGTCGAGCGCTTCGACCTTGACCTCGGGGCGGCGCCAGAAGCGCAGAAACAACTCCTGGACCAAGTCGGAGGCGGTCGCACGACAGCCCACGCGGCGGCTGACCAGCGCTTCCATGCGGGCGCGTTGGGCCATGAACACCTGGACGAAGCGCGCGCGGGTGCCGTCGCTTTCCAGCTCGCTCACCGCATCACCCGGCCAACACGGCCAGCAGCGGGCCACAGACAAGGCTGACTGCGGCCAGGCCCAGCAGCAAGCGTGGCTGATAGGGCAAGCCGAACACCCACAGTGTCACCCCTGCCATCATCACCGCCAACCATTCCACCAGGCCATGGGCCCAGCCGCGTCCGTGCACGGCAAGCACCAGCGAGAGCAGCAGCAGCAGCCAGCCGCCGATGCGCAAAGCGCGCAGTTGGCCAGCGCCGGGCTTGCGCTCGAGCACTTGCTGAAAATGTTTGTCCATTGCCAGGCATAGCCCGGCAAAACCGGCGAAAGCGATCAGCGCGACGCCCAGCATCATTGCACCTCGAGCAGGTCAGCAGCGCTCTCGCGCGGCTTGGCCGCGCGCTTGGCCAAGAGCTGCGGGGGGCGCAGCATCTTGCCCGCAGCCCAAGCCAGGAACAACCCAGCACCCAGTGCGGTGAGGTCGAAGCCGGCCATGACCCAATCGCCGGCCGCAAGCGAAGCATTCAAGCCCTGCCCGGTGGTCAAGCCGTTGAGCAGCGGCAGCAAGGTGAAGAGCAACGCGCCCAGGGTCAGCTGCTCAGCCCAGGCCCGACGCCCTGGGCGCAGCGCGGCGTGCAGCAGCGCGCCCAGCCAGGCCAGGAAAAACACGTTGACCTCCCAGTCGGCGCGGCCGGGCAGCGCCGTCGGCAGCAGGCGGTTGGCCCAGAAGAACCCGGCCACAGCGAGGAGCAGGCCGCTCATGCTGGCGATGTTGAGCACCTCGACCAGGCGCAACTCACCCGGCTGACGGGCCTGCTTGGCATGCTTGAGCTGGCGCTTGCCCAGCCACATCACCAGGCCCGTGCCGATCACTGCGGTGCCGGCCAGGCCGAAGACGAAATACAGCCAACGCAGCCAAGGGCCGGCGAAATTGCCCATGTGCAGCCCGGCGAAACTGAACGAGGTGAGCATGGCAGCGGTTTCCGGCGCGCCTTGCTTGAGCAGCTCGCCGGTGGCGCCGTCGAATGTCCAGTTGGCACTGCGCTTGTAGGCGACATTGTCGGCCGATGCCTGGGTGAAGATGACGCGGGCATTGCGATCGCCGGCGTTGTGCACCTGAATGAAGCCCATGCGCGCCCCCGGCACCTGCTCCTGAACCTTGGCGTACAGGCTCGCCAGCGGCACCAATGGCGCCGCGACATTGGCCACCTGGGGAGCCTCGTCGCGACCGAACAGGTCGTTGAAGTAGCCGTCGGTGTTGCCCGCGTAACTGGCCAGGATGCCGGCCGGCATCACCAGGTACATGAACAGCACCAAGCTGCTGTAGCTGATCATCAGATGAAACGGCAGCACCAGGACACCAATGGCATTGTGGCCATCGAGCCATGAACGCTGGCCCTTGCCTGGGCGGAAGGTGAAGAACTCCTTGAAGATCTTCTTGTGGGTGATGATCCCGGTGATCAGCCCGAGCAGCATGATGAAGGCGCAGCCTGTGGACAACCAGCGACCCCAGGGGTACGGCATCTGCAACTCGAAATGGAAGCGGTAGAAGAAATCGCCGCCGCGGCTCTCGCGGGCCTCGACCGGCTGGCCGCTCTGGGCGTCCAGGCTCTTGCGCACGAAGCCGCGCCGCCCGCCTGCTGCCGGGTCGCGCCAGCCGACGCCCAAGGCCGCCTCGCGCTCGCTCGGCAAGCGGATCATCCAGCTGGACGAATGCGCGGCGTAGCGTTGCAGGTACTGCTGCGCCAGGCCCAGGCTGGCCACCGGGTCGAGCGCATGGCGGCGCACTTCGGGTTTGGCCCAGTGACTGACCTCTTCCTTGAAATACGACAGCGTACCGGTGAGAAAGATGGCGAATAACAACCAGCCGAACAGCAGGCCGGTCCAGGTGTGCAGCCACGCCATGCTCTGGCGGAAACCTTCCTTCATGGCTGATTCATCCAGTAAGTGATGCCGCCCAGGAGCGCCAGCGCCGCGCTGGGCAACAGCACGCCCAGCCAGGCCTGCACGGCATTGCGACAGGCGAAGCACCAGAGGAAGGCCAGCAGGTAGACCACGAAGGAGGCCATCAGCCCGGTCAAGGTGGCATCGACCTGCGCCAGCGGCAACAGCAACGCGAGGCACACGCTGGCCAGCGATGCCAGCAGGTAGCCGCCCAGCGCGGCGGCAAGACTGCGAGACACCACGGCCAGGCGATAGCTGAGGGGAAGGCTGCCGGCACTGCGCTTCATGACGGGAATCCGGAAAATGGGGCTGCAATAATAATGATTTCAATTCTCATAAGCAAAATCTTCCCGACGCTCGATCAGTTCCAACGGCGTTTCCCAGGATTTGCTACAGAACATTTATTTTTGCCAAGGACTTGAATTCGTTTCCCGGTTGCCTGACCTTACAGTAAAGAGGCGCAGAATTCCCAGGGCCTTCAGTGGCCTAGGCGCTCCTCCCTGCGAGCAAGCTGAATAAGGATTGGAACCATGCAAATCCAGGTCAACAGCAGCAACCATATCGAAGGCAACATCCGTCTTAACGAGTGGGTCCGCAGCACGCTTGAAGCCACCCTCGAACGTTTCGATGACGACCTTACCCGCATCGAAGTGCACCTGAAGGACGAAAACGGCGACAAGCCCGGCCCGCATGACAAGCGCTGCCAGTTGGAGGCTCGCCCCAAAGGCCATCAGCCGATTTCCGTGACCCATACCGCAGGTTCGCTCGATCAGGCCGTCGAAGGTGCCGCGAGCAAGCTGAGCAACGCCCTGGAACACCTGTATGGCAAGTTGCGCAGCAAGCGCGGGGTACTGGAGCTGAGCGACCCAGACGCCTGATCGCCTCCACCACGAAAACCGCCCGGCATTGCCGGGCGGTTTTGTTTATACGATCAATGGGCTGAACCTTCCTCCCATCATTCCGGTCAACTTTTGCAGTCCATCTTCTGCAAGGCACTGACCATGAACAATCCTTTCGAGCAGATCAGCGCTGCCTTCGCCGACGAGTACCGGGTCAACCTGAGTATCGAACGACTCGACGGCAGCATCATGCTGACCTTGTCCAATGACACTGGCATCGTCGCCAAGCGCCTGATCAGCAAGGCCCAGCGCAATGATCCCGTGCGTTTGCGGCGGGTCATCGACAGCATTCGCCTGGGGCTGGCGATCGAGCTGGGCGAAAATCCGATGCCCCTGCTCGCCGCCATGACGGGCGAGGCCCGGCGCTTCGCCACGGTCGGCGTGGCCAACTGATCTCAGCCCAAGGCGGCCAGCAGGCGCCCGATGAGGCGCTCGAAGTCGCTCAGGCGCAGGCTGCCAAGCCGATGAGCCGGGTCGAATGTACCCGGCTGCTGAAACAGGCCGAACAGGCCTTGGTCGTAGGTCGGCTCCTCGCGCTGTTCCAGCCAGTAGGCGGCCTCTTCGACCAGGGTACGGGTGCGGACCACCTCAAGCTCGACCACATCGGCCACTTCATTGACGAACACCGCGTCGGGGTTCAGCCCCAAGGGCATCAGTTCTTCGGTCAGGTAAGCGCGGATCGCTTCGGTTGCATCGTTCATGTCAGTCTCCTGCAACGCGCGGTGTCATGACCCTGCGTCACGACCGCACCGGCGTAGCGCAGCATTCAACACGCCGCCGCCCTGGCCCTGTACATGACGGGATAGCCCCTTATTTGCCGTCTTCCACATCCTTGCCATTGGCATCCAGAGCCTTGGTGGACGGGTAGCGATAGGACGCGTAGCGCACCACCAGAATCGAGAATGCCAGCAACAGGATGCCTCCGCACACATACAGCAGGCCCTCATCGGGTGCCTTGTGGTGCGAGACGTCACCGATCAGCAAGCGAGTGAGCGCGGTGATCGCCACATACAGCAGAAAACGGATCGGCATGTGGTTGGTCTTGAAGTAGATCCCCACCATGGCCCCCAGCTCCAGGTAGATGAACAGCAGCAGAATGTCATCGACGCTGATGCCGCCCTTGCCCAGCATGTCCAGAAACGTCACCACTGCCGCGTAGGCTGTGATCGCACCGATGCCGAACAACGCCAGGTAGTGAAAGGCCTCCACGCACAGATTGCCCAGCGAGTCCGCCGAGCCATGCAGCCCTTTGCGCAGTCTTTCAGCCCATTTGATGTTCACGGTGTGCATTCCCCCTACGACGAAACGATGATGCGTCAGCTGTGTGACGCTTGTGCCATGCAGTAAAAGGGCCAGGCCCCAGCCTTGGAAGGCGACCGATTGCCGCAAGACACTCCCCGGCTGGGTCTGCCAGAACTTTTTGTTGCGCCGCGGGGGGAAATGCCATTACTGTATATAGATACAGTAACCCAATCAGCAAAAAGGCATAGAGGTGATGAATGGCCGTCGAAGTGGTGTACCGCAGCAGCCGCGACCCGGAGCGCTTGTTCATGGATAAGGCCGAAGCAGACCGTCACGACAAGATGCTCGAATTGGCCGAGCGCCTGGCCGAGGTGCTGCACAAGGCCGTGCCGTCGATGAGCGAGCAGCAAGTCGAGGAAGCCGGTATCTACATGGCGAAGAACCGCGATGTATTCGCCCGCGCGTTCAAGAGCCAGCCCGATGCGCTGGCCGAACTGCTCGAAAGCCAGGCCGCCGAGTAATCCCCGCGCGAACATCAGCCGTACAGCAAGCGCTCGGCCAACATCTGCGCCACCCGCGCAGGGGAGCGTTTTTCCGCCTGGGCATGCCCGAACACCTCGGTCAGCCGCGTCGGTATGCGCGCCAGGTGAGCGGTGACGGCGCTCAGGTCGCAGCCCTGGTGCTTGAGCGCCACGTAGATCATGCCACCGGCATTGATGACGTAATCAGGGGCGTAGAGGATGCCGCGTGACTCCAGTTGATCAGCCACCTGCAACGTGGTCAGCTGGTTGTTGGCAGCCCCGGCCACCGCCGCGCAGCGCAATTGCATCACTGACTGCCCATTGAGCACCGGTCCGATCGCGCAAGGTGCGAAGATATCGCATGGCGTGCTCAGCAGCGCTTCGTGAGGGACCGGATGGGCATCGAATAGCTCCACGGCCAGGCGCACGCGCCCAGGGTCCAGGTCGCTCACCAGCAAGTCTGCGCCGGCTGCATGCAGTTGCTCGGCCAGGGCATAGCCGACGTTGCCCAAGCCTTGAACCGCGACCCGTAGCCCTTCCAGGTTGCCGCTGCCCAGTCGTGCCTGGGACGTGGCGCGGATGCCAGCGAAGACGCCCATCGCCGCGTGCGCCGACGGGTCGCCACAGGCGGTGGTGCTGGTCACGTGTGCGGTGCATTGGGCGATGCAGTCCATGTCCAGGGTCGAGGTGCCGCTGTCCACGGCGGTGATGAAGCGCCCCTGCAAGGAATCGACGAAACGGCCGAAGGCCTCGAACAACGCGGCGCGATTTTCCACATGAGGGTTGCGCACCAGTACCGCCTTGCCACCGCCCAACGCCAAGCCTGCCAGCGCCGCCTTGTAGCTCATGCCCTGCGCCAGTCGGATGGCATCACACATGGCGCTTTCATCATCGGCATAAGGCAGGTAGCGGCAGCCGCCCAAGGCTGGGCCCAGCGCTTGGCTGTGGATCGCCACCACCGCCTTGAGGCCACTGGGTGGGTCGACGAACAGGTGCAACGACTGGGTTCGGGTGCTTTGCATCAGCGCGAACATCGACAGGCTCCCCTAGGTGCTGGCTCCATTATAGGCACGCGGCCAGAACCGGCAGCGCGGGCAGACCACTGGACGAATAGGCGCAGCGCGACTAATACTCAAGCGTGTGTGGAGGGCCCCCATGAACCCACGTCAAGCCTGCCTGGCCTGCCTGGAGCGCGAGCCGATCGCCCTGCTGGAAGCTGCCCTGTGGATAGCGGTCGAGCATGACCGCGAGGTTGATCCCGCAGCCTGCCTGGCGACGCTGCGCAACGTGCAAGGGCAAATCAGTGCCAGCTTGCCGCTGCTGCCGTTACCGGAGCTGGCGCAACCGCTGCTGCGTCAGCTCAGCGCGCTGGGCTTTCAGCAAGATGAGTTTCACCCGCTGCGCCCGCAAGCGGCGCTGCTCGACAAGGTGCTGCAACGCAGGCGCGGTCAGCCCCTGGCACTGGCGCTGATCACCCTGGAACTGGCCGGGCGCCTGTCCATTCCCCTGGAGGGCGTAGCCTTTCCCGGTCATTTCCTGCTGCGCGTGCCCGGTGCCGATCACTTGCTCGACCCTTGCGGCGGGCGCCGCCTGTATCCCAACGATTGTCGAGAGTTGCTGGCCCGCCAGTTCGGCCCGCAGGTGCCGCTGACTGCCGAACACCTGCGCCGCGCCAGCCCTGTGCAGATGCTGCAGCGCCTGTCACGCAACCTGCGACAACTGCACAGCAGCAACGATAACCCGCTGGCCGCACTGATCGACGCCGAGCGGGTCATGCAGCTGGGACCTGTACAGGTGAATGATTACCTGAGCCGCGCCGCGCTGTACCAGCAGCTGGGCTGCCCCCAGGCCGAACGGTTCGACCTGGAGCATGCCCTGCTACTGACCGATGACCCCGTGCAGCGCCTGAAACTGTCCGAACGCATCGGCAAGCTACCGGCCGTGACCCGCTCGATTCACTGAGTCGGCGCATCCGGCTGGGCAGCTGGATGGGCAGCGCGGAACGCCGGGTGAAGCGCAGCCAGGGCGGCGACGCGACTGACCCGTGGATAGCGGCCAAGGTCGATGCCGAAGCGCTCGGCGGCGTACAGTTGCGGGATCAGGTAGACGTCCGCCAGGCCCGGCTCGTCGCCGAAACAATAGCCCCGTGCGCCGATCAAGCGCTCGACGGCTGCCAGACCTTCGCCGATCCAGTGCGCGATCCAACGATTGATCTGCGCCTCGTCGTGGCCCAATTGGCGTAACTGGTTGAGCACGCTGACGTTGTGCAGCGGGTGCACATCGCAACCAATGAGCGCCGCGACGCCACGCACTTTCGCCCGTTGCGCAGCCTCGACCGGTAGCAGCGGCGGTTGCGGCTGCACCTCCTCCAGGTACTCGATGATGGCCGGTGATTGCACCAGCAAGATCCCATCGTCAAGGCGCAAGGCCGGCACCCGACCCTGGGGGTTGAGCGCGGTATAACCCGCTGCGCGCTGCTCGCCCTCGAGCAGGTTGACCGGCACGGCCCGGACGTCCAGGCCCTTGAGCGCCAGGGCGATACGCACCCGGTAGGAGGAGGTGGAACGGTAATAGGTGTACAGCTCCATGACCCACTCCCTCAATTGGCGGCGATGACCTTGCCCCGGCATTCGCCAAAGCCGATGCTCGCCAGTCCTTCGCGGGTGCAACGCGCACGCAGGATGATTTCGTCGCCATCTTCAAGGAAGGTGCGGCGTTCGCCACTGGCCAGTTGCACCGGCTGTTTACCGCCTTCGGTGATTTCCAGCAGGCTGCCGTAGGCGTCGGGGGTCGGGCCCGAGAGCGTCCCGGAGCCAAACAGATCGCCCGGTTGCAATTGGCAGCCGTTGACGCTGTGATGGGCGATCAGCTGGGCCACCGTCCAATACATGTTCAACGTGTTGCTCAGGCCCAGGCGATGAGCCGGCAGGCCCTGCTCGCGCATGCGCTCGGTCAGCAGCAGCACTTCGAGCTCGATATCGAATGCGCCGTTGGCCTGGTCATTTGCATCCAGCAGGTACGCCAGCGGCTGCGGATCACCCTGCGGGCGCGCTGGCTGGGCACAGCGAAACGGCTCCAGGGCCTCGGCGGTGACCACCCAGGGCGACAGGCTGGTGATGAAGCTCTTCGACAGAAACGGCCCCAGCGGCTGGTATTCCCATGCCTGGATATCACGCGCCGACCAATCGTTGAGCAGGCACAGGCCGGCAAGGTGGCGATCGGCTTCGGCGATCGGAATGGCCTGGCCGATCTCATTGCCCTCGCTGATCCAGATCCCCAGCTCAAGCTCGTAGTCCAGCCGTGCACAGGGGCCGAAGCGCGGCTCGGTCTGCCCGGCAGGTAGCGTCTGGCCTTTGGGCCGGCGCACAGCGGTGCCAGAGGGGCGCAAGGTCGAGGCGCGGCCGTGGTAGCCGATCGGTACGTACTTGTAGTTGGGCAGCAAGGGATTGTCGGGGCGGAACAGCTTGCCGACGTTGGTCGCGTGCTGAATGCCGACATAGAAATCGGTGTAGTCGCCGACCTTGGCTGGCAGATGCAACTGGCACTCGCTGGCCGGGTACAGTGCACCTTGCAGTTGGGCGCGATGCTCGCTGTGCTCGCCCAGCAGGTGCAGCAGACGCTCGCGTAGCGCCACTCGCGCTTCGCGGCCCAGGGCGAACAAGCCATTGAGGGTGCCGTCGGCCGTGGCCTCGACCGCCGCTTTGGCCTGACCATCGAACAGGCCTGCGGCCAGCACGGCGTGCAGATCGAGTATCGCATCGCCAATGGCGACGCCGCAGCGCTGGCCCTGACCCGGGCGACTGAAGATCCCCAGCGGCAGGTTCTGCAGGGGGAAGTCGCGGTGCCCGTTGGCGTGCTCGATCCAGCTGCGGGCGCGTGCGGTCTGGTTCATCGGTTATCTCCGGTTCGGGTTGAAGGTGCTCGGCAGGCTTGCCCAGCAGCGGTCGTAGTCGGCCTGCAATTGCGGGCTGTCGAGGGCCTGCAGGCTTGGCCGCAACACTTGGCTGGTCTCGAACATGAAGGCCATGGTGTTGTCGATCTTGTGCGGCGCCAACTCGGCGGCGATGGCTTTGTCGCAGGTGTCGGCGTCCGGCCCATGGGCGCTCATGACGCCATGCAGCGAGGCGCCGCCGGGCAGGAAACCGTCGGCCTTGGCATCGTACGCACCGCTGATCAGGCCCATGAACTCGTTCATCAGGTTGCGGTGGAACCACGGTGGACGGAAGGTGTTCTCCGCGACCATCCAGCGTGGCGGGAAGATGACGAAGTCCATGTTCGCCAGCCCATGCACGCTGCTTGGCGAGGTCAGTACGGTGAAGATCGACGGATCGGGGTGGTCGAAACTGACGGTGCCGATCGTGTTGAAGCGGCGCAAGTCGTACTTGTAGGGCACGTTGCTGCCATGCCAGGCCACTACGTCCAGCGGCGAGTGCTGCAGCTCGCAAGCCCAGTACTGGCCAAGGAATTTCTGTACCAGTTGCACCGGGCCCCGGGCTTCTTCGTAATGCGCCACCGGCGTCAGAAAATCGCGCGGATTGGCCAGGCCGTTGCTGCCGATCGGCCCCAGATCGGGTAGGCGCAGCGGCGCGCCATGGTTTTCGGCGATGTAGCCACGGGCTTGGCCATCGGGCAGCTCGACGCGAAACTTCATGCCGCGGGGAATCACCACGATCTCCAATGGCTCGACTTCCAGCAAGCCCAGTTCGGTGGCGATGCGCAGGCGGCCCTGCTCGGGCACCAGCAGCAATTCGCCGTCGGCGTTGTAGAACACCCGCTCCATGCTGCGGTTGGCGCAGTAAATATAGATGCTCACGCCGGTCGGCTTGTCGGCCCCTGCGTTGGCCACCATCGGCAACCAGCCATCGATGAAATCGGTTGGTTCAGACGGCATCGGCTGTGGGTTCCAGCGCAGTCGATTAGGCGTTGCGGCGCCCTGCGGGCCGGCCAATGGCTGGCGTTGCAGGCGCTCGAAGCGTGGGTGCAGTGCCGAGGGGCGGATGCGGTAGAGCCAGGTGCGGCGCAGCTCGCTGCGCGGCATGGTGAAGGCCGTACCGGACAACAATTCGGCGTACAGCCCATAGGGTGCTTTTTGCGGCGAGTTCTGCCCGACTGGCAGGGCGCCAGGCAGTGCCTCACTGGCGAACTCGTTGCCGAAACCGCTCAGGTACTGACGGTCCTGGGGCGTATCGCGCGTCATCGGAGCCTCCGCATTTTGTTTTTATCGTAATCTGATTACGAATAACGTAATTTGCTACCCGCCAGGCGTCAAGCTATAAAGGCGCGATACTGAACCGGAAGCCCTCGATCCATGGCCAAAGCCCACTCCCCCGCCGACACCGGCAAGCAGAAGGTCCGCTCGGCGGAAGTCGGCACCGACATCCTCAAGGCGCTTGCCGAGCTTTCTCCTTCGACCTCGCTGTCACGCCTGGCCGAGCATGTGCAGATGCCCGCAAGCAAAGTGCACCGTTATCTGCAGGCCTTGATCGCCAGTGGCTTCGCCGAACAGGATGGTGCCACCAATCACTACGGCCTCGGGCGCGAAGCACTGCGGGTGGGGCTGGCCGCGCTGGGCAGCATGGACGTGCTGAAAGTGGCGGCGCTGCCGCTGTCGCAACTGCGCGATGCGCTCAACGAAAGCTGCTTCATTGCGGTATGGGGCAACCAGGGGGCTACGGTGGTGAGCATCGAGCCGGCCGTCCGTGCGGTCACGGTGGTGACGCAGATCGGCTCGGTGTTGCCGCTGCTCAGTTCGTCCACTGGCCTGGTGTTCGCCGCCCATCTGCCCGCGCGCGAAACCGTGGAGCTGCGCGACCGCGAACTGGCAGCGCTGCAACAGCACGCCAGCGACTACGACGGGCTGTTCGCGGGGATTCGTCAGCGCGGTCTGCACCATGTGCATGGCTTGTTGATGCCGGGCGTGGATGCGTTGTCCGCGCCGGTGTTCAATGCCATGGGCCAGGTGGCGGCGGTGATGACCGTGGTCGGCCCGACGTCGATTTTCCATGCCGACGAGCAAGGCCCGGCAGCGCAGCGCCTGCTCGCCGCAGCGCGCGAAACCAGTTGGCGCATGGGCTACTCGGCAGCGCCATGAGCAAGCGGCGACTATTGCCCGAAACGTAAAGGTGAATGTCACAGGCAGCTATTTTTCCTGCCTGATCAAAGGCTTATTCTTGGCACACTGGCCGGCATGCAGGGCTCTCCCCCCGCTTTTCATGCCGGCGAGGTTCACCGACGTTGATTTTGAAGCTCCTTGATCTAACGTCTCGATTGGCCGCTGCCTGGTTGCAGCGGCTTTTTTTATGCCTGCAGGTTGGCCATCATCTGTTGCAGGGCCTGCAGGTTGTCCTGCGGATGCACGGCGCCCTCGAAGTCGCCGATCTGTGCCCAATGCTGCGCCACCTGCTCGGGAGTGAAGCCTTGCGCAGGATCGAAGCCAACGCCAAGGCTGCGCTCCCAGCGCACCTTGCCGACCCAACCGCCGCCCACTTCGAACAGCTGGCCACTGTCTTGGCATTGTTCGCTGCCCAGGTAAACCACCAGTGGGCTGATCAACTCGGGCCTGAGCTGCTCGAACACCTGCGGCGGGATCAGGCCTTCGGTCATGCGCGTCCCGCCAGTGGGTGCAATGGCATTGACCAAAACCCCGTGCTTGCGGCCCTCGATGGCCAGTGTGCGTGTCAGCCCATACAGCCCAAGCTTGGCCATGGCGTAGTTGGCCTGACCGAAATTGCCGTAGATGCCGGAAGTTGACGAGGTGAAGATCACCCGCCCCCACTGCTGCTCGCGCATATGCGGCCAGGCGGCCCGGGTGACTTTGAACGCACCCTCGACGTGGACTTTGTAGACCAGCTCCCAGTCGCTGTCGTCCATCTTGTGAAATGCCTTGTCGCGCAGAATACCGGCATTGTTGACGACCACATCGACCCTGCCGAAGCTGTCCAGCGCGTGTTCGACGATGCGTGCGCCGTCAGCGACCGAGTCGTGGTTGGCCACGGCCGAGCCACCCGCTGCACGGATCTGCGCCACCACCTGGTCGGCAGCCGAGGCGTTGGCGCCTTCGCCGTGGGTCGAACCGCCCAGGTCGTTGACCAGCACATGCGCACCGCGCGCCGCAAACAGCAGGGCATGGGCGCGGCCCAGGCCGCCGCCCGCTCCAGTGACGATCACTACGCGGTCTTGCAGGGAAACCGGCTCGCTCATGCTCAAGGCTCCAGATCAGGGTGAGCGTCGAGTGTCTGCCAGCCGGCAACGCTGGACAATCAAGCTCGCCCTGGCTGAATGCCAGGCGATAACGAGCGGCGATGGTCGCCTGCTCAAGACCAGGCGAACTTGCGCGGCAGCGATATCAGGGGCTGCTCGCGAAACGCCAGGTAATGACGCAGCACCTGCACCGGGGCCTCAGTGTGCGGATAGTGGCCGATGTTGGCCAACTCGACCACGTCGGCGCCGGGTACCAACTGGCGGTAGCGCTCAACCATGCCGGCGCCGGAAACCGGGTCAGCCACGCCGTTGATCAGGCGCAGCGCCACCCCGTCACGCTGCAAGGCGCCAACCCAGCGCTCGCGATGCTGCCTGCGCTCGGGCACGAACCCCACCAGCTTGTGCATGATGCGGGTGCCACGGTTGGCGGTCATCAGGCTCCAGCAGTCATCCAGCGCGCTTTCGCTGGGGCGGGTGGCCGGGCCGTAGATGTGGCTGACCGTGCGCACCAGGTCGTCGCGCCCGAAGGTGCGCCCGACCAGCCAGCCAAGGCGACTGAGCAGCAGCTTCTGCACCAGCAGGACCTGGCAGCTTTCCGGGAACAGGCCGCTGTTGAGGAACGCGCAGCTGGCGATATCGGCACGCTGATCATGATGCCGGGCCAGCAGTTCCTGGGCGACGCTACCACCGTAGTCGTGCGCCAGCAGGTGCACGGGCTGGTCGACCTGCAAGTGCGCCAACAGTGCCTGCTGCAGGTCGGCCTGTTCGATCAGGCTGTAAGTGTGATCGAGCGGCTTGGCGGAATCGCCGAAACCGAGCATGTCGCAGGCGATGACCCGAAAGCGTTGGGCCAGGGGGGCCCATAAATAATGCCAATCCCAGCTGGCCGTGGGAAAGCCGTGCAGCAGCAGCAGTGGCTCCCCCTGCCCCGCCGTCCAGTAACGAATAGTCTGCCCCCGGAAGGCAAAACTCTGCCCACGGGTGCGCCAGACGCGCAGTGGAATCTCGGCCAAAGGCATCAGGATGGTCTCGGTGGGTTGCTGCTGGCGAAACAGAGCAAGGCTGCGGTCATTGCATGTCACCTCGGCACTTACATGTGCTCTCTATGTCGAGGTGAGTGTAATCAGCAGCCCGGCGGGTGAAACTTGCGTTACCAGCCAGCTTGATGACCGAGCGAGTCAGTGGCACGAACGGTCACTGCTGTCAGGGCTCAGGCCTTGAGCGCTTGCACAAGCTCCGCCAACCACGGCTCGGCATCCGCTTCGGGGGTGACGGTTTCACTGGCATCGAGCTTGAGCATCGGCAGCACTTCACGCACGCCAAGCTCGGCGAACAATTCGCGCAGTTGCTCGCCGGCGCCGCAGTAGGTGTCGCCATAACTCGAATCGCCCAGGGCGATCACCGCGCCCGGCAAGTCGCGCAGCGCGCTTGGCAGGGTATCGCGCAGGCTGCTGTACAGTGGCATCAGGCTGTCCGGCAGTTCGCCCATGCCGGTCGTCGAGGTGACTGCGAGCAACGCCTCAGGCGCAAAGCCTTCGATATCCTGGGCGGTGGCGCGTGCAGCATGCCAGGCTTGCAGGCCGGCCGCGGCGAGCAATGAAGCGGCATGCCGGGCAACTTCATCGGCAGTGCCGTAGACGGAGCCAGAAATGATGGCGACTTTCATGAAAGAAGATTCCGAAACTGAGTGAATCCGTAGGATACTAGCATCGCGAGATAGCAAAAGGCCGCCAGTGCGCACTTTGCCAGCCTGTACCGTTCGTCGCCAATCAAGGCCAAGCCTTTGAACCAAGCCCTACGGCGCAGGTCAATCTTCGTTGAAGAAACGGTCATCATCGAGTTCGATCATGCAAGCAGATACGCTCCTGACTCAGGACGAGCTGGACTTCATCCAAGACATGCAGCATTCGCCACAGTTGAACCAGGCTGAGCCGACGGCGAGCCTGCTGGTCAATGGCGATCCGCATGTGCAGTCGCTGCTTGCGCGCCTGGTGGCCAATGAACGCGTGACCCTGCAGGCGCAAGTCAACAACCAGCAGATCAGCTTTCCGCTGCAACTGGTCGAAGATGAATTTCACGCCATGCACGTGCAGATCGGCTCGCCGGAAATCTACGAAGATGGCCCGATGCTGCGCCCCTGGCGCCTGTCGCTGGAGCAGCCTTGCCCATTGCTCGACGACCAGGGCCGTGCCAGTGGCCTGTGTGTGCGAGACATTTCCTTCAACGGCGCATTGATCGAAGTCCAGGGCCTGGACAAGGCGCCCTCGCGTTTCGACCTGCATTTCGCCGCCGATGGCATCGCCGCGATCGGGCTGCATGGCCGTTTACTGCGCCGCGTCGGCCCGCACCTGGCGGCTTATGACCTGAGCCGCAGCCCAGCGGCGGAAATCGAGCGGCTGCGTGAGTACATCCTGCAAGCCCACCGTCAGGTTCATCCTGAATTGCACGAGCAGCTACCTGGCTGAGCAGCGGCCGGTACACGCGACTCGCGGCCTGTCACTGCTCCAAGGGGGAAACACTTCGGGTATGCTGGGCGGCAATGAAGAACGTACAAGTTGACCGCCCGCACATGAACAGCCCAATCCTTGTCACCGGCGCCAGCCAGCGCGTCGGATTGGCCCTGGCCCTCGAGCTGGCCGAGGCCGGCCACACCGTGGTCAGCGCCAGCCGCAGCCTGTCAGCCCACCCAGCGCATCCGAATATCCTGCAGTTCCAGGCCGACTTGTGCATCAAGGCCGATCGGGATGCGCTCATCGAGTACCTGCAGCAGCGCTACGACGGCCTGCGGGCGATCATCCACAATGCCTCGCTGTGGCTCGACGATGGCCTCGACAACCTCGAGACCATGTTCCGCCTGCACGTCGAAGCGCCCTACCACCTCAACCTTGCGCTCGGTGAAATGCTCGGCAAGGTCGAAAAGGCCGACATCATCCATATTTGCGACGAAACCTCGTCACGCGGCAGCAAAGGCCACATCGGTTATGCCGCGACCAAGGCTGCGTTGCAGAACATGGTGCTGTCGTTCGCTGAAAAGTACGCACCCACCGTGCACGTCAACGGCATTCTGCCTGGCCTGCTGATTCTCAAGCAGGACGGCGACGAGGCTTACCGCCAGCAGACCCTGAAAAAGGCCCTGCTGGAATTCGAGCCTGGCGCAGGCCCGTTGATCGAGACCGTCAAGTACCTGCTGGCCAGCCAATACAGCACCGGCAGCCAGGTGGTCATCAACGGTGGCCGGCACCTTAAGAATCGCATGATCTGAGAGGACTCCATGACCGAACAGCAACAGCTCGAACTCGAAGCCGCCGCCTTCCGGCGCCTGGTCGACCACCTGCAGAAACGCACCGACGTGCAGAACATCGACCTGATGAACCTGTCCGGCTTCTGCCGCAATTGCCTGTCCAAGTGGTACAAGGCCGCGGCCGATGAGCGCCAGCTCGACCTCAGCCTGGACGATGCCCGCGAAGCGGTGTACGGCATGCCCTATGCGCAGTGGAAAGCCCAATACCAGAAAGAAGCCAGCGCCGAACAGCAAGCGGCGTTCGAACAAGGAAAACCCCGTGACTGATCTGAACACCCTGTACGCCAGCCTTTCCAGCGGCCAGCACCAGTTCGCCGACACCCTGGCGTTCATTGCCAGCCATTACCACTACCAGCCGCAAGCGTTCAGCAACGGCGGGGTGGAAAACGCGGCTGGGCAGAACGAAGGCTCATGCAAGACCTTGGGCCTGGCATTGCTTGAAGGGCTGAGCGACGAGCAAGCGCTGCTGGCCTTCGGCGAGCACTACCGCGACGTGCTGGCAACGCCTGAAGGCAGCGACCACGGCAATATCCGCGCACTGATCGAGCACGGCCTGGCAGGCGTCAAGTTTGCCGCGCAGCCGCTGTCGCGCAAGGGCTGAAGGACGTCCGGCCCGGTTGCCGGGCGAGCGTGCCAGCAGGGCTAAGACAGCCCTGCTGGCGCAGCTGACGGGCGCTTACAGCTCGACGCAGTCGAACTTCACGTCGGTGGCCACGTCTTCGTCATAGTTGACGTCGGCGCGCTCGAAGCCGAACAGGTTGAGGAACTGCTTCTTGTAACCGGCATAGTCGGTCAGCTCGAACAGGTTCTCGGTGGTGACCTGCGGCCACATGGCCTTGCAGGCGTCCTGCACGTCGTCGCGCAGTTCCCAGTCATCCAGGCGCAGGCGGGCTTTTTCGTCAACTTGCGCTGGAGCGCCATCGGCGCGGTACAGGCGATCGCGGAACATGCGGTCGAGCTGATCCTGGGTGCCTTCGTGCACACCCTTCTCCTGCATGATCTTGAACACCATCGACAGGTACAGCGGCATCACCGGGATCGCCGAGCTGGCCTGGGTGACGACCGATTTGAGCACCGCCACGTTGGCACCGCCGTTCACATCTGCGGCCAGTTTCTGGTCCAGGCGCAGGGCGGTTTCGTCCAGGTCCTGCTTGGCCTGGCCCAGTGCACCGTGCCAGTAGATCGGCCAGGTGATTTCGGTACCGATGTAGCTGAAGGCCACGGTGCGGGCGCCTTCGGCCAGCACGTCGGCGCCAGCCAGGGCGTCGATCCACAGCTGCCAGTCCTGGCCACCCATCACGGTGACGGTATCGGCGATTTCCTGCTCGGTGGCCGGCTCGATGCTGGCCTCGATGATGGTGTCCTTGTTGGTGTCGATGGCGGTCGACTTGTACGGTTGGCCGATCGGCTTGAGCGCCGAGCGGATCACTTCACCGGTCTGCGGCAGCTTGCGTACAGGCGAAGCCAGCGAGTAGATGACCAGATCGACCTTGCCGCCCATTTCGTGCTTGATCAGCTCGATGACCTTGGCACGGGCTTCATCGGAGAAGGCGTCACCATTGATCGACTTGCTGTACAGGCCCTCGGCCTTGGCGAACTTGTCGAAAGCGGCAGCGTTGTACCAGCCGGCGGTGCCAGGCTTGGTTTCAGTGCCGGGCTTTTCGAAGAACACGCCCAGGGTATCGGCCTTGAAGCCGAACGCCGCGGTGATGCGCGCAGCCAGGCCGTAGCCGCTGGAGGCGCCAATTACCAGGACCTTCTTCGGGCCATCCTCGCGCACGCCGAGCTTGCGGGTGGCTTCGATCTGGTCACGGACGTTGAGCTCGCAGCCCTTCGGATGAGTCGTGGTGCAGATGAAACCGCGAACCTTAGGATGAATGATGGCCAATGTCTGTACCTCGTCAGGTTTATGCGCGGAAACGCCCCCTGGGGCGATTCCATTTGATCAGAGGGTGAGACTACCCCCGCAGGTTATCCGACACATATTACGGTGTTCGCGGCCATTGTTCGTCCGCAGTACGGCCATTTATTTGCTTTTCACATCAATGGCAAAGAAAAACAAACTTAACAAATCAGCCAAAGCCGCCGATGCTGGAGTGATCCTGCCCATTGCCCGGAGAACAACAACATGAACGACGTCGTGATCGTCGCCGCCACCCGCACCGCCATCGGTAGTTTCCAAGGCGCGCTGGCCAACCTGCCAGCCGTCGACCTGGGTGCAGCGGTGATCAAGCAATTGCTGGAGCAGACCCGACTGGATCCGGCCCAGGTCGATGAAGTGATCCTCGGCCAGGTATTGACGGCAGGCGCTGGGCAGAACCCGGCACGCCAGGCGGCGATCAAGGCCGGCCTGCCCTATTCGGTGCCAGCCCTGACCTTGAACAAGGTCTGCGGCTCTGGCCTCAAGGCCCTGCACCTGGCGGCGCAAGCGATTCGATGCGGTGACGCCGAGGTGGTGATCGCCGGAGGCCAGGAGAACATGAGCCTGGCCCCGTACGTGATGCCCTCGGCCCGTACCGGTCAGCGTATGGGCCACGGGCAACTGGTCGACAGCATGATCAGCGACGGCCTGTGGGATGCCTTCAACGATTACCACATGGGCATCACGGCCGAGAACCTGGTAGAACGCTATGGCCTGAGCCGTGAGCAGCAGGACGCCTTCGCTGCCGAGTCGCAGCGCAAGGCCGTGGCAGCCATCGAGACCGGCCGCTTCGCCGATGAAATCACGCCAATCGTGATCCCGCAGAAAAAAGGCGAGCCGACCGTGTTCGCCCGCGACGAACAACCGCGCGCGGACACCACTGCCCAATCGCTGGCGAAACTGCGCGCGGCCTTCAAAAAAGACGGCAGCGTCACCGCTGGCAATGCCTCCAGTCTCAACGACGGCGCCGCCGCCGTTCTGCTGATGAGCGCCAGCAAGGCGCAGGCATTGGGCTTGCCGGTAATGGCGAAGATCGCCAGTTATGCCAGCGCCGGGGTCGATCCGGCGTTCATGGGTATCGGGCCGGTGTCGGCGACCCAGCGTTGCCTGGAAAAGGCCGGCTGGCAACTGGCCGACCTCGACCTGATCGAGGCCAACGAGGCCTTTGCCGCCCAGGCGCTGGCGGTGGGCAAGGCACTGGAGTGGGATGCGAACAAGGTCAATGTCAATGGCGGGGCCATCGCCCTGGGGCATCCGATCGGCGCGTCCGGCTGCCGGGTGCTGGTGACGCTGCTGCATGAAATGATCAAGCGCGATGCCAGGAAGGGCCTGGCCACCTTGTGCATCGGCGGCGGCCAAGGCGTCGCGTTGGCGATCGAGCGCTGATCAGGCGCTGACCCGCACCGCGCGCTCAGCCGCCTGGTTGACGGCCTTGGCCAGCCGCGCGACTTCCTGGCACTTGTGCACAGCCTGCTCGACCGGGCTACGCAGCGAGGCGCAGGCGGTGGCTACCCACAGCCTGTCACCCAGCCGCTCGTGAGCATCGAACAACAGCTGCAGGTGCTGTTGCTGCTCACCCGGCGCGGCATCCTCGGCATCGACCACACCGAGTGACAGCACTTTGTAGGCCGGCAGCCGGTCGAGCACCGTCTGATACTGCTCGGCGGCCTGCACCAGGTCCACATGCAAGCCGTCGACGGGCAGATTGACGGCCAAGCCGAGGTTCCCGTCGAGCGCGCCGCCATAGGTGGCAATGAGTTTTTTCAGCGGCGCGCGCTGCAGGATGTTATAGACGCGCTCGTAGGCATTCTTCCAGGCTTGGGGCAACTCGAGGGTCAGGATCGGCTCATCGATCTGCACCCATTCGACACCTTGCCCAGCCAGGCGATTGAGCATCTGGTCGTACAGCGGCAACAGGCGATCGAGCAGTTCCAGCCTGTCGAGCTGAGCGTCTTCTGCCTGGCCGAACCACAGGTAACTCAACGGCCCTGTCACCACGGGCTTGACTGCGTGGCCCAACGCAGTGGCGTCTTGCACCTCGGCGTGCAAGGCTTCCCAGCCGAGAATGGCCTGCGGGTCGGCATCAATCAGCGCGTGCGGCTGCTCAGGGGCGTACCAGGCGAAGTCGCCTAAGGGCAGCAGTTCGATGCCGGCCTCTTTCTGCACCTGCCAGTGGCGTGCCCGCATTGCGCGATCGCAGCCGGTACGCGGAAAGCCCAGATTGTGTGCCAGCGCCATGTCATGTCTCTCGAACTGCAAAAAAGAATGAGGCGATTGTCCGGTGCCGAAGGCGTTGAGACAAACTCATAAAATTTGAGATCAACTCAAGAATTTCTCATGATCGAGTGGACCGGCATGTCTTTTTCGGAGCAGCATTCTGCGCCTGCGGACATGGGTCAGGGACACGCCATGTCGCACAATGCCAATCTGAACCGCCTGGGTGCCTATTGCCGATGAGCCTGCTGAAAACTGCACTGCGCGAAAAGCGCTTCGTCTGCGTCATGGAATTCGTGCCGAAACCGTCGGCGCAGCGTTTTGCCGACATGCAGGCGATCCTGGCGCGCCAACAGCTATGCGGTTGGCCGCTGAGCGTGGCCATCGGCGATCGCGTGGGCAGCCCGCTGGACCTCTCACCGCTGGATGCACTGGCCTCGTTTACCCATCAACCTGACGCCCTGCCGCACTTCTCGGGCAAGGACCGTGAGCGCCATCACCTGCTGGCGCAGTTGCAGCGCATGCAGGCGGCAGGGCTCGAGCAACTGTTGCTGCTGACCGGCGATCGGCTGCCAGGTCACCAACCGGGACAGCGCACGGTGCGCTACCTGGAGTCGGTCGCAGCCTTGCTGATCGCGCGCCAGGCATGCCCTGATTGGCTGTTGGGGGCGGCGCTGAACCCGTTCAAATACCAGGAGGAAGAAGGCGCAGCGCAATATTTCAAGGGGCAGAAGAAGCTCGCTGCCGGCGCGGATTTTCTAACCTTGCAACTGGGTTTCGATGCCGACAAGCACCACGAAGCCATGCACTGGATGCGCCGCCAACCCGCACCTAAGCCGATGCTCGCCTGCCTGATGAGCCTGACCCACGGCCGCGCCGGCATGCTCGAGCACGTCGCCGGGGTGACCGTCACCGCGTCGATGCGCGAGATGCTCGCGGCCGAAAGCCAGGTATCCAAGGCCTTTGCCCAGAGGCGCAGTGTCGATCGTCTGGCCTTGCAGATCATCGGCGTCAAGCTGATGGGTTACGCCGGGGTGCATCTGTCGGGGATCCACGCGCCGCAGCAGCTCGATGACCTGCAGGACCGGTTGGCCCACTGGCAAGCGCAGGTCGAGAACCTCGAGCAGTGGGCACCGGCGTGGGCCGCCAGCTGGCAGATGCCGGACCTGCCCCATGTCACGTTTCATCCCCCACAGGGTAACTGGCGCCACGGCCAGGCTCGGGCGCAGGCGTCGTTTACCGAGAAAGCCCGCTACCACCTGCTGCACGGCGCCCATGACTTGCTGTTCGAGCGCGGCCAGTGGTTGAGCAAGGCGTTTGGTTGGGCGGTGCGTCAGCCGCTGTGGGCCACCGGCACGGGCGCACGCTTGCTGCATGGCGTGGAGCGCGCCGTCAAGCGCCCTTTGCTAGGCTGCGATACCTGCGGGCGCTGCCGGCTGCAGGACACGCTCTATACTTGCCCGGAAACCTGCCCCAAGGGCCTGGCCAATGGCCCGTGCGGCGGCACTACGCTGAACCGCTGCGAGTTCGGCGACCGCGAATGCATCCACAGCGTCAAGTACCGGACCGCCAAGGCCGTAGGGCAAACGGCGGTGCTCAGCGAGCGTTTGATCCCCTGCGTCGAGGCCCACTCGCGTCACCGCAGCTCCTGGCCGCAGTGGTTCGAGCCGGGCGCGCCAGCGCGGCTCAGCGCGCAGTCAGTGCCTCGAAGCCAGCCCGAATCGTAGCTTCTGGCAACTCATCGGCGATGAACACCAGCACGCTTTCGCGGGGTTCGTCACTCGCCCATTCGGCATCCCAGTCGAAGCCGTAGAGCTTCAGCACCCCTTGAAAAACCAGCCGGCGCTCTTCGCCAGCGATGTTCAGCACGCCCTTGTAGCGCAGCAGTTGCTTGCCGTGGGTCTCCAGCAGCTCGTTCATGAAGGTGCTCAAACGGTCGATGTCCAGCGCGCGCTCGGTGCGCAGCACCAGGGTGGAAATGCGGTCTGGAGTCGCCGCTTTGCGCACCGGGCGCAGGCTCGGCTTGAGGTTGGCGCCCAGGTCCGGATTGAGGTTGAAGCCGCGCACATCGAGCAGCTCGGCCAGATCGATCCGGCCCTGCTCGACCACACGGATCGCCGCCCGTCCATTGATGCGCGCCAGGCGCTCGCTCAGCGCCTGCACGGCTGCCGGATCGACCAGGTCGGTCTTGCTCAGCAGCAGGCGATCGGCGAAGCCGACCTGGGCCTGGGCGATGGCCTGGGCCAGGTGCACCTCGGCGTGCGCGGCATCGACCAGGGTGATGATGCCATCGAGGAGGTAACGTTCACGCAGTTCTTCGTCGACGAAGAAGGTTTGTGCAACCGGCGCCGGATCGGCCAGGCCGGTGCACTCGATGACCAGGCGCTCGAAGGCGATCTCGCCGGCGTCGAGACGCTCGAGCAGCAGGTACAGGGCGCGGGTCAGGTCGCCATGGATGCTGCAGCACACGCAGCCATTGGCCAGGGTCATGACCTGCACCGGTTCGTCACCGAGCAGTTGGCTGTCGATACCGGCTTCGCTGAACTCGTTTTCGATCACGGCGATCTTCAGCCCGTGTTCGGCCTTGAGCATGTACTTGAGCAGCGTGGTCTTACCGGCGCCGAGAAAGCCGGTCAGCACCGTTACGGGGATAGGCGTGTGCACGCAAGGATTCTCCTGAAGCTGAAAATGAGTGTGGGAGGCCGGTTGCCCGGCCTCCCACAGGTTCACGCACGTTGCTGGCTCAACAGCACTTGGGCCCGGACTTGCCACCGTAGCGTGCCTCTTGGCGTTCGCGGAAGAACTCCTCGTAGGTCATCACCGGCTTGTCCGGGTGCTTGTTGCTCATGTGCTCGACGTAGTTGTCGTAGTCAGGCATGCCCACCATCAGGCGGGCAGCCTGCCCAAGGTACTTACCCAGCCGACCCAAGTCGTTGAACATCACTGCAGCCCTCTCATGCGTCAGGCAAGGCCTGGAACGGGGTTTCCTTGTCGCTGCGCTCCTTGCGGCCAAGGGCGGCATAGCCGACTTTGATCGCGAAGAACAGCACACTGAACACCACCAGCAGGAACAGGATGGTCAGCCCGGCGTTGGTGTAGGCGTTGTAGATCACGTGCTGCATCTGACCGATGTCCTTGGCCGGCGCCAGTACCTGGCCTGCATCGAGGGCGGTGCTGTACTTGTTGGCCAGGGCCAGGAAGCCGACTGCCGGGTTCGGATCGAACAGTTTGATCAGGCCCGCTGCGGTGGTGCAGATCAGCAGCCACACCGCTGGCACCAGGGTCACCCAGATGTAGCGTTGGCGCTTCATCTTGATCAGCACCACGGTGCCGAGCATCAAGGCGATGCCCGCCAGCATCTGGTTGGAGATGCCGAACAGCGGCCACAGGGTATTGATGCCGCCCAGCGGATCGATCACGCCCTGGTACAGCAGGTAGCCCCACAAGGCCACGCAACCGGCGGTGCCGATCAGGTTGGCGGTCCACGACTCGGTACGCTTGAGCGCCGGCACGAAGCTGCCCAGCAGGTCCTGCAGCATGAAACGCCCGGCGCGGGTACCGGCGTCCACCGCGGTGAGGATGAACAGCGCCTCGAACAGGATCGCGAAGTGGTACCAGAAGGCCATGGTGTTCTCGCCCGGCAAGACCTGGTGGAGGATCTGCGCGATCCCCACCGCCAGGGTCGGCGCACCGCCGGCACGGGCCAGGATGGTGTGCTCGCCGATGTCGCGGGCGACCGCTTCAAGCTGCTCAGGGGTGATCATGAAGCCCCAGCTGCTGACGGTCTGCGCCACCGCGACGGCGTCGGTGCCGACCACCGCGGCCGGGCTGTTCATGGCGAAGTACACGCCCGGCTCGATCACCGAGGCGGCGACCATGGCCATGATGGCCACGAACGATTCCATGAGCATGCCGCCGTAGCCGATGTAGCGGGCGTTGGTTTCGTTGTCGAGCAGCTTCGGCGTGGTGCCCGAGGAGATCAGTGCATGGAAGCCAGACACCGCGCCGCAGGCGATGGTGATGAACAGGAACGGGAACAGGGTGCCCTTCCACACCGGCCCGGTGCCGTCGGTGAACTGGGTCAGTGCCGGCATTTTCAGCTCCGGCATGGTGACCAGGATGCCGATCGCCAGGGCGATGATGGTACCGATCTTGAGGAAGGTCGACAGGTAGTCGCGCGGAGCCAGCACCAGCCATACCGGCAGCACTGCGGCGACGAAGCCGTAGCCGACCAGCATCCAGGTGATCTGCACGCCGGTGAAGGTGAACGCCGGGCCCCAGACCGGGTCGGCGGCGATCTGGCCCCCCAGCCAGATGGACGCCAGCAGCAATACCACGCCGATCAGCGAAATCTCGCCGATGTGGCCTGGACGGATGTAGCGCATGTAGATGCCCATGAACATCGCGATCGGGATGGTCGCCATCACCGTGAACATGCCCCACGGGCTTTCTGCCAGGGCCTTGACCACGATCAACGCCAGCACCGCGAGGATGATGATCATGATCAGGAAGCAGCCGAACAGGGCGATGGTCCCGGGGATGCGGCCCATTTCCTCGCGCACCATGTCACCCAGGGAGCGACCGTTGCGGCGGGTGGACAGGAACAGGACCATGAAGTCCTGCACGGCGCCGGCCAGCACCACGCCGGCGATCAGCCACAGCGTGCCGGGCAGATAGCCCATCTGCGCAGCGAGTACCGGACCGACCAGCGGGCCGGCGCCGGCGATGGCGGCGAAATGGTGACCGAAGAGGATGTGCTTGTTGGTCGGCACATAGTCCAGACCGTCGTTGTTGAGTACCGCAGGGGTGGCTCGACGTGGGTCCAGTTGCATCACCTTGGTGGCGATGAACAGGCTGTAGTAACGGTAGGCGACCAGGTAGATGGCCACTGCCGCGACCACGATCCACAAGGCATTGATCGCCTCGCCGCGCCGCAGGGCGACGACCCCCAGGGCGCAGGCGCCCATGACTGCCAGCGCCAGCCACGGAATGTGGCGCAGCAGGCTGTTATTGTTGTTCATGGCATGCTTCCAGCTAAGTGGTTGGAATAGACAGCCCTTTGAGTCTAGGGCCTGCCGGGGCGCTTTACCATATCCAATTACAATCGCTGCGGTGTCGCCAACACGCGCGCTAGAGCGGCATTGAACAACTAAAGGGGTATGCACCTGACATTTCTGCCAGTTGCAAGGATCTGCCCCTCATCCCATCGTCATGGCTCTTCAATGACTAAAGGGATTTTGCGATGAACCTCTACCTGCAAAGCGCACTTGCAAGCCTGGTGGCCGGATTCACCCTGCACGGCACCGCCGCACCCATCGAGCCCAGGCATGGTGCGATGGAAACGCCCATCGCTCGCCAGCTTGCCTGCTATCAGGCGCAAGACTTCTATTGGCCACCTGATGGTTCGGGGATCAAGAGCCAGGGCTGCAAAGCGGCTTATCAACACGTGTATACGAAGTTCGGCAATGACGCACAGCAGGCGGTCTATCAGTTCAATCAATGGCATGAAGTGTCGAAGAACGTCAAAGACTACAAGAACCTCGACGAAGTGAAGAAGGCCATTCCCGATGGGCAACTGTGCTCCGCCGGTAACAGCGTTGACGCGAGTGAGCGCGCGTCTGCCGCCAAAGAGGTTGGCTCGGCGCGCATTCTGGTGCTGGCCAATGACAAGAGCGGCCTGGATGTTCCCGCGAACTGGCAAGCTCAGACCCTTGCCAAGGGTGCCGACAACAAAGTGAAGATGCGTTACAAGATCCAGGCCGCACACAACCCAAGCTACTGGGAGATCTATGTCTCCAAGCCCGATTACGATCCGAAGGTGCGCGCCTTGAACTGGGATGACCTGGAACTGGTGGGCGAATTTGGCGATGTTTCACCCATCAACGGATACTACGAACTGGATGTAGATCTCAAAGACAGTGAGGGTCGTCGCGTGATCTATAGCCGCTGGCAGCGGCAAGACTCGGCCGGCGAAGGCTTCTACAACTGCAGCGATGTGAACATCGTTTCCAGCCGATAGGCGATACTGCGCGCGAAAAAATGGCCATGGCTGGTCTATAGTCAGTGCAACTGACGAGGGGCCTGCCATGACTAATTCTGCGGACGACCGCCGCCGTTTTCAGCGCATCGACTTCGATGCTCCCGCCGAACTGCGCCAAGGCGATCGCCGCTGGCCGGTGAAGCTGCTCGACCTCTCGCTCAAAGGCCTGTTGGTGGAACGTCCCTCGCCATGGGATGCCGACCTGACCCAGGATTTCGACGCCATCGTCCACCTGGACCGCGACGTGCGCGTGCAGATGCAGGTTGAACTGCGGCATGAAGAAGCGGCGCGCCTGGGCTTCGTCTGCCTCTATATCGATGTCGAGTCCATGAGCCACTTGCACCGTCTTGTGGAATTGAACGTGGCCGACAGCACCGAAATGATGCGTGAACTGCGCGAACTGATCGAATAATACAATCTCTTAGCTAGCTAACAAGCGGGCCACCCCTGTTTCCTGTCTACCCAGACAGCTTTATCACTGGGTAGTGCAGTGTTGTACACACCCCCTACCGCGCTTCTGTGAACACTTGGTACGCGATCTGCATTGCCTTCAAGCACCGCTTGCAAGGGCAAGTGTCTGCGGTTCGATCAAAATATTGTATACAATTCTGATGGCGTTCCTTGGCGCTAAGTGTCTACAGTATCGCCACAACAATAAACAGAGAGCCTGCTCCATGACTACGTCCACTAGCACGTCTCCGGCCAAGCGACCCGAGGATGAAAACCTTGGGCTTGGTGCCAATCTGGCCTATGGTCTGCAGCATGTCCTGACCATGTATGGCGGGATCGTCGCGGTACCGCTGATCCTGGGTCAGGCGGCGGGCCTCAACGGCGCCGAGATCGGCATGCTGATCGCAGCCTCGCTGTTCGCCGGAGGCCTGGCGACCTTGCTGCAAACCTTGGGCATCCCGTTCTTCGGTTGCCAGTTGCCGCTGGTGCAGGGCGTATCGTTCGCCGGCGTCGCGACCATGGGCGCGATTCTGAGCAGCGAGGGCGGCGGTGGCTTGCCGGGTGTACTGGGCGCTGTGATGGCGGCTTCGCTGATCGGTTTGCTGATCACCCCGGTGTTCTCGCGCATCACCAAGTTCTTCCCGCCGCTGGTGACCGGTATCGTCATCACCACCATCGGCCTGACCTTGATGCCGGTCGCTGCCCGTTGGGTGATGGGTGGCAACAGCGCTTCACCGGAATTCGGCAGCATGGCCAACATCGGTCTGGCCGCCCTGACCTTCGCCATCGTGTTGCTGCTGAGCAAGCTGGGCAGCGCCACCATCTCGCGCCTGTCGATCCTGTTGGCGATGGTGGTCGGTACCGTGATCGCCTGGGCATTGGGCATGACCGACTTCAGCAAGGTCAGCGAAGGGCCGATGTTTGCCTTCCCTACCCCTTTCCACTTCGGCATGCCGGAGTTTCATATTGCCGCGATCCTGTCGATGTGCATCGTGATCATGGTGACCCTGGTGGAAACCTCGGCCGACATCCTGGCCGTCGGTGAGATCATCGATACCAAGGTCGACTCCAAGCGCCTGGGCAATGGCCTGCGCGCCGACATGGCATCGAGCATCCTGGCGCCGATCTTCGGCTCGTTCACCCAGAGCGCCTTTGCCCAGAACGTCGGCCTGGTGGCGGTGACCGGAGTCAAGAGTCGCTACGTGGTCGCCACCGGCGGGGTCATCCTGGTGGTGCTCGGGCTGCTGCCGGTGATGGGCCGCGTCATCGCCGCCGTGCCCACGCCAGTGCTCGGCGGTGCCGGCATCGTGCTGTTCGGCACCGTGGCCGCCAGTGGCATCCGGACCCTGTCCAAGGTCAACTACAAGAACAACGTCAACCTGATCATCGTGGCGGCTTCCCTGGGCTTTGGCATGATCCCGATCGCCGCACCGAACTTCTATCATCACTTCCCGAACTGGTTCGAGACCATTTTCCACTCCGGCATCAGCTCGGCGGCGATCATGGCCATCCTGCTCAACCTGTTGTTCAACCACTTCAAGACCGGCAACTCGGAGAACCAGTCCGTGTTCGCCGCCGCCTACGAACGGACGATTCAGTACTCGGACATCTCATGCCTGCGCGATGGCGACTACTTCAAAGATGGCAAGCTGTTCGATGCCGATGGCAACGAAGTGCCGGTGATGGAGCAGGACGAGCACGGTAACCAGGCGCTCAGGCGCACTGCGGTGGCCGAGCACTGAGGGGACAGGGGCAGAAAAGAAAGGGGCTGACGCGCATCGTCAGCCCTTTTTTTGTTCGTTGCGGCACTGGTGGGGTGGTGGATCGAGCGCCGCGCGCGGCGCATCGCGAGCTGTGCTCGCTCCTACGGGGGGCACAGCGTGGCCGGGGGCACGGGACGAAGGCTTACTCGAACAACGCGTCCAGGGCCTGCTCCAAGCGGGTCACGGCGATCACCTGCAAGCCTGCCGGGGGTTCCTTGGGGGCGTTGCCCTTGGGTACGATGGCGCGCTTGAAGCCGTGCTTGGCCGCCTCCTTGAGCCGCTCCTGCCCGCTGGGTACTGGCCGCACCTCACCCGACAGGCCGATCTCGCCGAACACCAGCAAGCCATGAGCCAAGGGCCGATTGCGCAGGCTCGACATCACCGCCGCCAGCAGCGCCAGGTCCGAGGCGGTTTCCAGTACCTTGACGCCGCCCACCACGTTGAGGAACACATCCTGATCGTGTGTGGGAATGCCGCCATGGCGGTGCAACACCGCCAGCAACATGGCCAGGCGGTTCTGGTCCAGGCCCAAGGTCACCCGTCGTGGGTTGGCCAGGTGGCTGTCATCGACCAGCGCCTGCACCTCCACCAGCATCGGCCGGGTGCCTTCCCAGGTGGCCATGACCACGCTGCCGGGCACTTCTTCCTGGGTGCGGTTGAGGAAGATCGCCGATGGGTTGGAGACTTCCTTCAGGCCACGGTCGGTCATGCCGAAGACGCCCAACTCGTTGACCGCGCCGAAGCGGTTCTTCACCGCCCTGAGCAGACGCAGGCGGCCGTCGGACTCGCCTTCGAAATACAGCACGGTGTCGACCATGTGCTCCAGCACCCGAGGCCCTGCCAGCGAGCCTTCCTTGGTGACATGGCCGACCAGGAAGATCGCCGTCCCGCTTTGCTTGGCATAACGCACCAGCAACGCGGTGCTCTCGCGCACTTGAGCGACGCCACCCGGTGCCGATTGCAACTGCTCGGTGAAGATGGTCTGGATCGAATCGATCACCATCACCCGTGGTTTTTCGACCCGCGCGGTGGCGATGATGGTTTCGATGCAGGTTTCGGTCATCACCTTGAGCTGGTCCTGAGGCAGGCCCAGGCGCCGCGAGCGCATTGCCACCTGTTGCTGCGATTCCTCGCCGGTGACGTACAGCGCGGGCATGGCCACGGCGATGTTGCACAGGGTCTGCAGCAGGATGGTTGACTTGCCGATACCGGGGTCGCCGCCGATCAGCACCACCGAACCGTCGACCAGACCGCCGCCGAGCACGCGATCGAGCTCGGTGCTGCTGGTCGAGAAACGTGGGATCTCTTCGACGCTGACTTCGGCGAGGGTCTTGATCTGCGCTTGCTGCCCGGTCCAGCCGGCGCGGCCGCTGGGAGGCGCGGCACCGCCGCTTTCGATGGTGGTTTCGACCAGGGTGTTCCAGGCGCCGCAATCGGCGCACTGCCCGGCCCACTTGGGGAAGGTCGCGCCGCATTCGGTGCAGCCATACAGACGCTTGGCTTTGGCCATGGGCAAGATCTCCGGAAAAACCGCCATGATAGCTGAGACAGACGTGTCTCGAACCCGCCCAGATGCGACAAAACTATTCGATCTAACCGCAGTCACTACCCCTGACGCCAACGCATGAAGCTTTTCTGTGGCTTACACTGCGTTAACCTCACCATTTGTTACAAGGAATCAAACATGGGCATGATCAGTGAGTTCAAGGCCTTCGCGGTCAAAGGAAATGTCGTCGACATGGCGGTCGGTATCATCATCGGCGCGGCCTTCGGCAAGATCGTCTCCTCGTTCGTCGGGGATGTGGTCATGCCGCCACTGGGACTGCTGATTGGCGGTGTGGACTTCAGCGACCTGGCGATCACCTTGAAAGCGGCCCAGGGCGACGTACCGGCCGTGGTGCTGGCGTATGGCAAATTCATCCAGACGGTGATCGACTTCATCATCATCGCCTTCGCCATCTTCATGGGTGTGAAAGCCATCAACCGTCTCAAGCGCGAAGAGGCCAAGGCGCCAACCACCCCGCCGGTGCCAACCCCTCAGGAAACCCTGCTGACCGAAATCCGCGACCTCCTCAAAGCCCAGAACACCAAGCTCTGAGCTACAAGCTACAAGCTGCAAGCTGCAAGCTGAGCGGCGTGAGGCTGCTCCCGCTTGTAGCTTGCCGTTTGCCGCTACCAGTAGTTCTCGACGGCGACTTGGCCGGGGCGTTTGCTCAAGCTCAGTTGCAGATCGCGGGCTTTGAGGACTTTGCGGGTTTCGTCGATCATCTCGGGGTTGCCGCACAACATGATGCGCGAATGCTCGGGAGAGAACGGCAGTCCCGCCGCCTTTTCCAGCTCGCCGTTCTCGATCAACGTGGTGATCCGCGCATTCAGGGCGCCAGGGTGTTGCTCGCGGGTTACGACCGGGATGAACTGCAACTTGCCGGCGAATTCTGCCAGGTAATCGCGCTGTTGCAGACCGGCGATCTCATCGACGTAGGCCAGCTCCCTGGCCTCACGGACCGAATACACCAGCTTGATGTTATCGAAGCGCTCCCACGCTTCGAAGTCCTGCAGAATCGACATGAACGGTGCGATACCGGTACCGGTGGCCAGCAGCCACAGGTCGCGCCCGCCAACGAAGCGGTCGAGGGTGAGGTAGCCGAATGCCTGACGGTCGATCATCAGCGTGTCGCCCTCACCCAACCGGCTCAGCTCGCTGGTGAATTCCCCGCCCTGCACCACGATGGAAAAGAAATCGAGGTACTCGTCGTGCGGCGCGCTGACCATCGAATAGGCCCGCCAGACCACACTGCCATCAGCCTTGGTCACACCCAGACGCGCGAACTGACCCGCCCGGAAACGAAACCCAGGATCGCGGCTGACCCGCAAGCTGAACAGGTTGGCGGTCAGCGGCTCAACGGCGAGCAAGGTCTGGCGGGTGAATTTTTCGGCACTGGCACTCATGTGGGGCTCCATCGATAGCAGGCGCCCAGTGTCGCCCAAAGCGCTTGGGATAAAAACCACTGGAGTGTAGGGAGACAGCCGAACGGTTGCTTTTTACACAGGAAAAACTGTAGCGCTATAGCAAAAAAGACCAACAAAAGTGTCAGCTTTTTCCTACACTCATCCGGCACGACACGGATTGACGATAACGACAGGGAGGATGGCAGATGACTCATTGGAACTTTGAGCATCTACATCAGCTGATCAGCGAAAGCTCACCGCAGAAGGTGTTCGACCTGGCGGTGCATCTGGTGCAGGACATGGACCTGGATTTTCTTGGGTTCAAGGTTCGCATCCAGCTGGCAGCGCAGTCCCCACGCCTGTATCTGTATAGCAACTATCCAGCTGAGTGGATCGAGCGCTATCAGCGCGACGACTTCTACCGGCAAGATGCCGCTGCCTTGCTCAGCCAGAACTCGACCATGCCCATCTTGTGGACCGACGAGCTCTATCACGACATGCCCGAGTTTCGTGAGCAAGCCTGCAACCACGGTTTGCGCCACGGCTGGACGCAGTCACTGCATGACCGCCAGCACAATGAAAGCCAGATCAGTGTGAGCAGGCCATTGAACCCGGTGAGCATCGGCGAGCTGTACGACAAGGCCGGCGCCGTGCAGTGGTTGTGCCATACCCTGCACGCGATCATCGGCGAGTACCACCTGGCCAAGCTCAGTACACCCATGAAGATGAGCGAGCGAGAAATCGAAGTGCTCAAATGGTCAGCGGCTGGCAAGACCGCGGCAGACGTCGCCTGCATCCTGTCGCTGTCGCAGAGCACGGTCAACTTCCATATCCGCAGCGTCATCACCAAGACCAATGCTGCGAACAAGGCCGGCGCCATCGCCATCGCCATGATGCGTGGCCTGATCGAGCAGTAGCCAGGCCTGCGACCTTCGCCAAAGCCCTGTAGAATCGCGTACCAAAGCTTGTGGCGGTTGGCCATTAGCAGATCCGTACCCGAGCCAGACGCCATGCCCCTGTTGACCACCCCCTTCGCCGAACTCGACCTGATCCGCCAGCCGGAACAGGCCAACGACCCATTGCAGGCTTTCGATGCCGCTGATCACTACCTGCTCGAGCACCTGCACGCCCAGGGCCTGGCGGCCGACACCCGGGTGCTGGTGCTCAATGACAGCTTCGGCGCCCTGGCGGCGAGCCTGGCCGGCCGTGTGCACGTGGTCAGCAGCGGTGACTCGCACCTGGCGCGCATGGCGCTGGAGAAAAACCTGACGCGCAATGGCCAGGCGTTCGACAGCGTGCCCTTCGTGCCCGCTAGCGAACAATGGCAGGGGCCGTTCGACCGCGTGCTGGTGCGGGTGCCGAAAACCCTCGCGCTGCTCGAAGATCAACTGATCCGTCTGCAAGGCCATCTGGCCCCGGGCGCCCAGGTCATTGCCGCCGCCATGATCAAGCACCTGCCACGGGCAGCGGGTGACCTGATGGACAAATACATCGGCCCGGTGCAGGCGTCACTGGCGCAGAAAAAGGCCCGCCTGTTGACCGCCACGCTGGCCGAGCGCGCTGCCGCCCACTCCCCGTATCCGAGCCATTACCGCCTGGACTCGCCGGCGCTCGAGCTGGTCAACCATGCCAACGTATTCTGCCGCGAGGGCCTGGACATCGGCACCCGCGCTTTCTTGCCGCACTTGCCCACAGGGTTGGGTGATGCACGCGTCGCCGACCTTGGCTGCGGCAACGGCGTGTTGGCGATCGCTTGCGCGATGGCCAACCCCGAGGCCGACTTCACCCTGGTAGACGAGTCCTACATGGCGGTACAGTCAGCGCAGGAAAACTGGCGAGCGGCCTTCGCCGAGCGCCCGGTCACGGTGCTACCGGGCGATGGCCTGGCAGGGCTCGAGAAACAATCGCTGGACGTGGTGCTGTGCAACCCGCCCTTCCACCAACAGCAGGTGGTGGGTGACTTTCTCGCCTGGCGCATGTTCCAGCAGGCACGCGAGGCGCTGGTGGTGGGCGGTGCGCTGTACATCGTCGGCAACCGTCACCTGGGCTACCACAGCAAACTGGCGCGCCTGTTCCGGGGTGTCGAGCAGGTGGCGGCAACGCCCAAGTTCGTGATCCTCAAGGCGCGCAAATGACAGGGGCGGCAGTACGCCGCCCCCTGGCCAAGTTGCCGCCGTTCAATGCGTGGTCAAGCCCGCTGCGGCCATGAACAGGCGCATCACCCAGGCCGCAGCGCCCAGCGCCGCTACGCTCAGCACCCAGATCAGCACCAGCCAGCCCAGGCGCTGCCACAGCGGCTTCTTGTCGTCTACACCCTGCTTGCCCGTCATGCCCATGGCCTCCTAGTGATAGCCATCTTCATGGGTCACCTTGCCGCGGAACACGTAGTAGCTCCAGAAGGTGTACATGAGGATGAACGGCAGGATGATCAACGTGCCCACCAGCATGAAGCCTTGGCTCTGCGCCGGTGCCGCGGCCTCCCAGATCGAGATCGATGGCGGGATGATGTTCGGCCACAGGCTGATGCCAAGACCGCTGTAGCCCAGGAAGATCAACACCAGCGTCAGCAGGAACGGCGTGTAGTGTGCGTTGCGCGCCACCGCCTTGAGCAAGCCATAGAAGGTCAGCAACACCAGCAGCGGCACGGGCATGAACCACAGCAGGTTGGGCATGGTGAACCAGCGGTCGGCGATGTTCGGGTAGGCGATCGGCGTCCACAGGCTGACCAGGCCGATCACTACCAGCAGCACCAAAGCCAATGGTCGGGCGATGTCATGCATCTTTTTCTGCAGCGGCCCTTCGGTCTTCATGATCAGCCAGGTGCAACCCAGCAGGCTGTAGGCGACGATCAGGCCGAGGCCGCTGAACAGGCTGAACGGTGTCAGCCAGTCGAGCGTGCCACCGGCAAAATGCCGATCGACCACCTTGAAGCCTTCCAAGAAGGCGCCCAGCGCCACACCCTGGAAGAATGTCGCCACCAGCGATCCACCGATGAACGCCTTGTCCCACAGGTGACGTTTCTCGTCGGTGGCCTTGAAGCGAAACTCGAAGGCCACGCCGCGAAAGATCAAGCCGATCAGCATCAGGATCAGCGGCAGGTACAGTGCCTCCAGTACCACCGCATAGGCCATCGGGAACGCCCCGAACAGCCCGGCGCCGCCCAACACCAGCCAGGTTTCGTTGCCGTCCCAGACTGGCGCCACGGTGTTCATCATCACATCGCGGTCATGCTCGTGCTTGACGAAGGGAAAGAGCATGCCGATGCCCAGGTCGAAGCCGTCCATCACCACGTACATCATGATGCCGAAGATGATGATCACGGCCCAGATCAGCGGAAGGTCGATACCCATGGCTCAGTTCCCCTCGTGCAGGTTGGCGGAGGTGCCGTCGCTGTGCTCGTCGGCGGCCGACAACGGCCGCGCCGGCGTGCGTTTCTGACCCGGGCCACCCGGGCGCGGAGCATCGCCTTCACCGGTATGCGGGCCTTTGCGGACCAGCCGCATCATGTAGGCGAAACCGGTGCCGAACAGGGCGAAGTACACCACCACGAAAGCGATCAGGGTAAAGCCGAGTTGGCTGTAGCTGTGGTTGGAGACGCCATCGGCCGTGCGCATCAGGCCGTACACCACCCATGGCTGACGCCCGACCTCGGTGGTGATCCAGCCGGCGAGGATCGCCAGCAGGCCCGACGGCCCCATCCACAGCACGAAATGCAGGAACGGCCGAGAGCTGTACAGCTTGCCGCCCTTGCGCAGCAGCAGGCTCCACAGCCCCGCCGCGATCATCAGCAGGCCCATGGCGACCATGATACGGAATGACCAGAAGATGATTGTCGAGTTGGGCCGGTCTTCAGCCGCGAATTCCTTCATGGCCGGGACCTGCTTGTCCAGGCTGTGGGTCAGGATGAGGCTACCGAGCACCGGGATCTCGATCTTGAAGCGCGTGGTTTCAGCCTTCATGTCGGGGATACCGAACAGAATCAACGGCGTCGGCTCGCCCGGCTCATTTTCCCAATGGCCTTCGATGGCGGCGATCTTGACTGGCTGATGCTTGAGCGTGTTCAAGCCATGGAAATCGCCGATCACCGCCTGCACCGGGGCGACGATCAGGGCCATCCACATGGCCATCGAGAGCATCTTGCGCACGGCTGGGTTGTCTCGGCCACGCAGCAGGTGCCAGGCCGCCGAGGCACCGACGAAGAACGCCGTGGCGACGAAGGCTGCAGTGGCCATGTGCGCCAGACGGAAGGGGAAAGAGGGGTTGAAGATGATCGCCAGCCAGTCCACCGGCACTACCCGGCCATCGATGATCGCGTGGCCCTGGGGCGTATGCATCCAGCTGTTGGAGGCCAGGATCCAGAAGGTCGACACCAAGGTGCCCAGCGCCACCATGCAGGTCGAGAAGAAGTGCAGCCCGCGCCCGACCCGGTTCCAGCCGAACAGCATGACGCCGAGGAAGCCTGCTTCGAGGAAGAACGCCGTGAGCACCTCGTAGGTCAGCAGGGGACCTGTGACCGATCCTGCGAATTCCGAAAACCGACTCCAGTTGGTGCCGAACTGGTAGGCCATGACCAGGCCCGAGACCACGCCCATGCCGAAGTTGACGGCAAAGATCTTCGACCAGAAATGGTAGAGATCGCGGTAAACACGGTTGTCGGTACGCAACCACAGGCCTTCGAGCACCGCCAGGTAGCTCGCCAGTCCAATGGTGATGGCCGGGAAAAGAATGTGGAACGACACGGTAAAGGCGAACTGCATTCGGGCGAGCTCTAAGGCCTCTATTCCGAACATGGTGCTTCCTCTTCAGATAATTCGGCGTCCGGGCACGTGGCTCCGTCGCCCACTGCCCCCACGATGTGTCGAGTGCGGCACGTTGGAATTGTTCTGTTGAATCGCAGGGATTTCGGCCAAGGGGCCCTTTCGTTGAATCTGCAACGATTGATCCAGATCAACGACTGCTCAAAGCATAGTCCTGAATAGCCTGCAGGGCCGTGTGGTTGTTTGCCGCGTGACCGGTTGCCCCACCCTCATCCAAGCGCACCAGGAACGTGCCGATCAGGGCAAACAGTAACCGCTTGTTACAAACAGATGATACGCTGCCCGGCCCCCACCGCGCTGAGCCCGCAGGTCGCCGATGCCCGATTCCGCACCGCAGTTGCTGCGTCACCACCGCCCGTTCATGGCCTTCTGGCTGGCCCGGGTATTCACCGCCAGCGGCTTTCAGATGCTCACCGTGGCGATTGGCTGGCACCTTTACCAGCTCACTGGCAATGTCCTCGACCTGGGCCTGGTCGGGCTGGTCGAATTCGCCCCACGGGTGCTGTTCATGCTGCACACCGGGCACGTCGCCGATCGCTACGACCGGCGCAAGGTGGCGGCGTTGTGTCAAACGCTGCAGGGGCTGATCGCCTTGGCCTTGGCCCTGGGCAGTGCCACTGACAACGTCAGCCGCGAACTGATCTTCGCATTGGCCTTCCTGCTCGGCGCCACGCGTTCGTTCGAAATGCCGGCGACCCAGGCGCTGCTGCCCAACGTGGTGCCACCGGGGCTATTCCCGCGGGCGGTCGCGGCCTCGGCCTCGGCCACCCAATCGGCGACCATCGTCGCCCCGGCGGTTGGCGGTTTCCTCTATGCCTTCGGCAGCATCTGGGTGTACGGCCCGACCGTCGCCCTGTACGCCATCGCCTGCCTGCTGACCCTCAGCCTGCAAGCCCGCGGCCAGGTCGCCCAGCGCGGCCGCGCCAGTCTCGAGTCATTGCTGGCGGGCATTCGCTTCATCCGCAGCCGCCCGGACATCCTCGGCGCCATCTCACTGGACCTGTTCGCCGTGCTGCTCGGCGGCGCCACGGCGCTATTGCCGGTATTCGCCAAGGACATTCTGTTGACCGGTCCGATGGGCCTGGGGCTGCTGCGCTCGGCGCCAGCGGTGGGCGCACTGCTGATGTCGCTGTGGCTGGCGCGCTTCCCGTTCGAGCGCAAGGTCGGGCGCACCATGTTCACGGCGGTCGGCGTGTTCGGCGTGGCGACCATCGCCTTCGGCCTGTCGACGTCATTCTGGTTCTCGTTGGCGGTGCTGGTGGTGCTGGGTGCAGCCGACATGATCAGCATGGTGATTCGCAGCTCGTTCGTGCAATTGGAGACCCCGGACGCAATGCGCGGTCGGGTCAGCGCCGTCAATGGCTTGTTCATCGGCGCTTCGAACCAGCTTGGCGAGTTCGAGTCGGGGCTGACGGCGCACTGGTTCGGCACCGTACCGGCGGTGGTCATGGGCGGCGTCGGCACCTTGCTGGTGACCGGGGTGTGGATAAAACTGTTCCCGACCCTGGCCCAGCGCGACCGCTTGCACGAGGGCTGATGCGCGCCAGTGCGAGGCTTTCCCGAACGGCCATAGGCCCTTGCCGAGCATGCTGGTATGATGCGCGGCTTTTTTGAGCCTCCTACAAAAGCACGGCAACCGCTGTGGTCTGTGCTTTGCTGATGGGGTCGATACATTCATGGCGCGAGGGCGTCTTGGGGAGCGGGCATGCTGGACAGGCTGTTTCAACTGAAAGCACACAACACCAACGTGCGCACCGAGATTCTGGCGGGCGTCACTACCTTCCTGGCCATGGCCTACATCCTTTTCGTCAACCCGAGCATCCTCGGCGAGACGGGCATGGACAAAGGGGCGTTGTTCGTCGCCACCTGCCTGGCTGCCGCCATTGGTTCGGCAACCATGGGCCTGATCGCCAACTACCCGATCGCCCTGGCTCCGGGCATGGGCTTGAACGCGTTCTTCACCTACACCGTGGTGCTGCACATGGGGCACACCTGGCAGGTGGCGCTGGGCGCGGTGTTCCTCTCGGCAGTGATGTTCTTCCTGCTGTCGATCCTGCGTATCCGCGAGTGGATCGTGAACAGCATCCCGCTGCCGCTGCGCTCGGCGATCGCCGCCGGTATCGGCCTGTTCCTGGCGCTCATTGCCCTGCACAACGCCGGTATCGTCGTCGATAACCCAGCGACCCTGGTGGGCCTGGGCGATCTCAAGCAGCCTGCGCCGATCCTCGCCACCCTGGGCTTCTTCCTGATCGTCGGGCTGGAAGCGTTGAAAGTACGTGGCGCTGTGTTGATCGGTATCCTGGTGGTCACCGTGGCCTCGATCCTGATGGGCGTGACGCCGTTTGGCGGGGTGATATCGCTGCCACCGTCGCTGGCCCCGACGTTCCTGCAGCTGGACATCAAGGGTGCCCTGGACGTAGGCCTGGTCAGCGTGATCTTCGCCTTCCTGTTCGTCGACCTGTTCGACAACTCCGGGACCTTGATCGGCGTGGCCAAGCGCGCCGGGCTGATGGGCAAGGACGGGCACATGCCGAAGATGGGCCGCGCCCTGATCGCCGACAGCACCGCGGCGATGGCCGGTTCGCTGCTGGGGACCTCGACCACCACCAGCTACATTGAATCCGCCGCTGGCGTCAGCGCCGGGGGCCGTACCGGCCTTACCGCCATCGTGGTCGCCGTGCTGTTCCTGCTGGCGTTGTTCTTCGCCCCCTTGGCTGGCAGTGTGCCAGCCTTCGCCACCGCCCCGGCGCTGCTGTTCGTGGCGGTACTGATGGCGTCTGGCCTGGCTGAAATCAATTGGGACGACGTGACCGAGGCCGCGCCGGTGGTGGTCACCGCCCTGGCCATGCCGCTGACCTACTCGATCGCCAACGGCATCGCCTTCGGTTTCATCGCCTGGACCGCCATCAAGCTGATTTCGGGGCGCCACCGCGACCTGAACGCGGCGCTGGTGATCCTTTCCATCCTGTTCGTCATCAAGCTGGGCTGGTTCAACGCATGAGTGCCGTCTTCGATCCTTGCACCTACGACACCCAGCTGGAGGGCAAAGTCGCCCGCCTGCGCGAGTTGCTGGCGCCCTTCGGCGCGCCGGAGCCGGCCGTTTTCGATTCGCCGCGCGAGCACTACCGCCTGCGCGCCGAATTCCGCCTGTGGCGCGAAGACGGCCAGCGTCACTATGCGATGTTCGCCCCCGGCGACAAGCACAAGGCGATCCTGATCGACGACTTCCCCATCGCCAGCCAGCGCATCAATGAGCTGATGCCGCGCCTGAAGGCTGCCTGGCAGGCCAGCGAGGCGCTGAGCAATCGCCTGTTCCAGGTGGAGTTCCTCACCACGCTGGCCGGCGACGCCATGGTCACGCTGTGCTATCACCGCCCGCTGGACGAGGCCTGGGAAGTTGAAGCCCGACAGCTGGCAGAGCATCTCGGGGTCAGCCTGATCGGCCGCTCGAAAGGCAAACGTCTGGTGATTGGCCGCGATTACGCGCTGGAAAAACTCGACGTGGCCGGGCGCGTGTTCAGCTACCGTCAGCCAGAAGGCGCGTTTACCCAGCCAAATGGCGCGGTCAATCAGAAGATGCTGAGCTGGGCGTGCGAGGCCATGGGCGAGCGTGCTGACGACCTGCTGGAGCTGTACTGCGGCAACGGCAACTTCACCCTGCCGCTGGCCACTCGAGCGCGTCAGGTGCTGGCTACCGAGATCAGCAAGACCTCGGTCAACGCTGCACTGAGCAACCTTGACGAGAACGGCGTGGATAACGTGCGCCTGGTGCGCCTGTCGGCCGAGGAACTGACCCAGGCGCTCAACGACGTGCGCCCGTTCCGCCGCCTGGAAGGGATCGACCTCAAAAGCTACGACTTCGGCACGGTGTTCGTCGACCCGCCGCGCGCGGGCATGGACCCGGATACCTGTGAACTGACCCGGCGTTTCGAGCGAATCCTGTACATCTCGTGCAACCCGGAAACCCTGGCGGCGAATATTGCCCAGTTGCACGACACGCACCGCATCGAGCGTTGCGCGTTGTTCGACCAGTTCCCGTATACCCACCATATGGAGAGTGGGGTGTTGCTGGTTCGGCGCTGACCGGCCAGACCACTGGAGCCGCTCTGCGGCCCCAGCGGCGCTGCATCAGAAGTCGAAGAACACCGTCTCCCCTTCCCCCTGAATGCGGATATCGAAGCGATAGGCTGTCTTGCCATCGACCTCGCAGCGCGTCGCGAGCAGGGTCTGGCGGCGCTGCGGTTGCTCGATCAGGTTGAGCACCGGGCAGTTGGCGTTTGCCTCGCCCTCATCGTCGAAATAAAGCCGGGTATGCAGGTGGATGTTGATGCCACGGGCAAACAGGCTGATGTTGATGTGCGGCGCCATCGGCACGCCGGCCGCGTTGTTGACCACCCCAGGCTTGACCGTATGCACGGTCCATTCACCGGCGTCGAACGTGGTCGCCGTGCGACCGAAGCTGTTGAAAGGGTTTTCCAGGTCGTAGGCATCCTGGTACTCGCCGTTGGCGTCGGCCTGCCACAGCTCCAGGAATGAATCGCGCACCAAGTGGCCGTTGCCGTCATAGACATGGCCGATCAGCACGATGTGTTCGCCAGGGGCGTGGGGCTTGGCCATGCAGTTCCAGATTTCCTGGTCGCGGGTCGGGTTGCCGGCCGCTTGCAGGGCCAGGCCGATGTGCACGTAGGGGCCGGCAGTCTGCGAAGGGGTTTCCGGCAGCAGTTCGATGGGCATGGCGGGTTCCTCAGCAGTTTTCGAAGTGAGTCTTGCGCTGGCCGCGCAGTACGATGTCGAAGCGATAGGCCAGGCAGTCCATGGGGTTGGCGTGGCTCATGTCGAGCTTGGCGATCAGCTGCTGCACCGCTTGCGGGTTGGCGATCGACTTGACGATCGGGCACAGCGGGATCAGCGGGTCACCTTCGAAATACAGCTGGGTGATCAGCTTGGTGGCGATCGACGGGCCACTGACGCCGAAGTGGATATGCGCCGGGCGCCAGTCGTTGGGGCCGTTGCGCCATGGGTACGGGCCGGGCTTGATGGTGCGGAAGCTGTAGTGACCGTCGCGGTCGGTCAGGCAACGCCCGACGCCACCGAAATTCGGGTCCAACGGTGCCAGATAGCGGTCGTTCTTGTGCCGGTAGCGGCCGCCAGCGTTGGCTTGCCACATTTCCACCAGGGTATTGGCCACCGGTTTGCCGTACTGGTCGACCACGCGGCCGGCGACGATGATGCGCTCGCCGATGGGCAGGCCACCATTATTGAAGTTCAGCAGCAGGTCGTGGTCGTGCGCGCCGAAGCGCAGATGGGAAAAGTCCGGGCCGGTGGTTTCGCTGATCGACTGCGGGATGCTGACCAGCGCCTGGCGCGGCGAGCGGGCCACGGAGGTCTTGTAGTCGGGGGTCAAGGCCTTGGGGTGCCAGTTGCGATCACGGATCACGAAGCGGCTATTGTCCTGGGCGGGCATGCCGGTTTCCTCTCTTGGAATTATCGAAACACCTGTGCAGGGCAGGCGGACGTGCAGTTTCCGGCAGGCCAGAGGGAATGAATACTGAAAAGCAGCCTCCAATACATAACCAAATGGTTATGCATTAGTACTTTGGCTGAGCTGATCTAATCTATAACCCGATGTTTCACGGCGTGGAGAGCTTTCATGGAATGGCGAAAAGGTCGACGCAGCGACAATGTCGTCGATGCCCGCGGTACAGGTGGTGGCGGTGGCGGCATGCGTTTCGGCGGTGGCAAAGGACTCGGCCTGGGCGCGATCCTGCTGATCGTCGGCATCGGCTGGCTGACGGGCCAGGATCCGCTGCAGATTCTTGGCCAGCTCACTGGGCAGATGGGCCAGCAGCAGCAGGCAGCACCAGCGGGTGCAGGCGGCAAGGCGCCGCCGGCCAACGACGAACAGGCGCAGTTCGTCGCCTCGGTGCTGGGCGATACCGAAGACACCTGGAAGGCGCTGTTTTCCCAGGCCGGCAAACAGTACCGGGACCCCAAGCTGGTGCTGTTCAGCGGCCAGGTGAATTCAGCCTGCGGCTACGCCACTGCCGCAGTGGGACCGTTCTATTGCCCAGCCGACCAGCGGGTTTACCTGGACATGTCGTTCTTCCGGGAAATGGAAACGCGCTTCGCCGCAGCCGGCGACTTCGCCCAGGCCTACGTCATCGCCCATGAAATCGGCCACCATGTGCAGACCCTGCTGGGCGTCTCGGCCAAGGTCGATGCCGCGCGCCGCAGCGGCCAGCGCATGGAGGGCGACAACGGTCTGCTGGTGCGCCAGGAGTTGCAAGCCGACTGCCTGGCCGGGGTCTGGGCCTATCAGGCGCAACAGCGGCTCAACTGGCTGGAGCCAGGCGACGTCGAAGAAGCGCTCAACGCTGCCAATGCCATCGGTGACGATCGCCTGCAGCAGCAAGGTCAGGGCCGCGTGGTGCCCGACTCGTTCACCCACGGCACCTCGGCGCAGCGGGTTCGCTGGTTCAAGGCCGGGTTCGCCAATGGCGAAGTCGACAGCTGCGATACCTTCAGCGCGCGTAACCTTTGACCGATCCCGGGCCGGTCGCCGGCCCGGGTTACAAATCAGCTGAAAAAGCGATTCAGCTTTCCGTGCCGGGTGCCGATAACACCTGCACGATTCAGCGGGCCCCAGAACAATAACGCCCTGCGATCGACGATCAAGTGAGCGAATGAATTTTCTGGAGTGCGTGCATGAACAGCTGGTTTGCCAATATCAGCGTCAACCTCAAACTCGGCCTGGGCTTCGGCCTGGTGCTGTTTCTAACCGGCCTGTTGGCCCTCACCGGCTGGACCAGCCTGGGCAGTCTCATCGACCGCAGCAACTGGATGGGCGATATCGGCCAGCTCAATAAAGACCTGACCGAACTGCGCGTGGCGCGCCTGCAATACATGATCGCCAACGGCGATGATGCCGCCGCCGCCAACACCCTGGCCAAGCTGGACACCTTCAGCAAGCAGCAGCAGTACCTGGTAACCACCTTCACCAGCCCCGCCAACGTTGCGTTGCTCAAGGAACTGGGCCAGACCATCAGCGAGTACAAGGTCTCGCTGGACAAGATGCGCACCGGTTACAAGCACTCGCAGACGGCCCGCGATGCCATGAACGTGCACGCAGCCAATGCCGATCAGGCCCTGGAAACCCTCAGCCGTGACGTCATGTCGCGACCCGAGTCCGACAGCGTGCGCCTGGCCCAGTACCAATTGACCAGCCAGGCGCGCCAACGTCTGTTGCAAGTGCGCGTCGATGTGCGCGGCTACATTGCCGACAACAGCGCCAGCAATGAACAGGCCGCCTTGCGTCAGCTCGAAGGCTCGCTGGCCGACATCGACAAGCTCAAGGGCCAGTTGCCCGCCGAAGCCGCACGCGTGCAGCAGTTCGAGCAAGCCGTGCTCGGCTACCGCGATGCCGTGCGCCAGTTCCGCGATGCCGTCGCCGAGATTGCCGTGGCGCGCGCCGAGATGACGGTCGAAGGCGCCGACATCGTCAAGCGCAGCGATGCCCTGTACAAGATCCAGATCGAACGCCGCGACGCCGAAAGCAGCGAAGCGCGCAGCCTGCAGATGATTGCCACGTTGCTGGCGCTGCTGGCCGGGGTCATCGCCGCCGTGGTCATCACCCGCCAGATCACCCTGCCCCTGCGCGACACCCTGCAATCGGTGGAACGCATCGCCGGTGGCGACCTGACTCACGAGCTGCGCGTTACCCGCCGTGACGAGATCGGCGTTTTGCAGCAAGGCATCGCGCGCATGGGCACGACCCTGCGCGAACTGATCGCCGGCATCCGCGATGGCGTCACCCAGATCGCCAGCGCCGCCGAAGAACTGTCGGCGGTCACCGAGCAGACCAGCGCCGGCGCCAACAGCCAGAAGGTCGAGACCGACCAGGTGGCCACCGCCATGCATGAAATGGCTGCCACCGTTCAAGAGGTGGCGCGTAACGCCGAGCAGGCTTCGCATGCCGCTACCGGTGCCGATGATGAAGCACGGGCCGGTGATCGGGTGGTCGCCGAGGCGATCAGCCAGATCGAGCGCCTGGCCGGTGAAGTGCATCGCTCCACCGAAGCCATGAACCTGTTGCAGCAGGAAAGCCAGAAGATCGGCAGCGTCATGGATGTGATCAAGTCGGTGGCCGAGCAGACCAACCTGCTGGCACTCAACGCCGCCATCGAAGCGGCCCGCGCCGGCGAGGCCGGGCGCGGCTTCGCGGTAGTCGCCGACGAAGTGCGCGGCCTGGCCCAACGCACGCAGAAATCCACCGAAGAGATCGAAGAGCTGGTGGCCAGTCTGCAGCATGGCACCCAGCAGGTAGCCAATGCCATGCAAGGCAGCCGCACGCTGACCGACAGCAGTGTCGAACTGGCGCGCAAGGCCGGCAGTTCGCTCGAGAACATCACCAGCACGGTGTCGAGCATCCAGTCGATGAACCAGCAGATTGCAGCGGCGGCCGAGCAGCAGAGCGCAGTGGCTGAGGAGATCAGCCGCAGCATTCTGAATGTTCGCGACGTGTCGGAGCAAACCGCTGCGGCGAGCGACGAAACCGCCGCCTCCAGCGTCGAGCTGGCGCGCCTGGGTGGTCAGCTGCAGATGCTGGTCAGCCAGTTCCGCGTCTGATCTGAGCACCTGTGGCGAGCCTGGCGATACGATCGCTCAGGCTTGCCACAGGGGCGCCTTTGCCCCCCGCTTATTTGACGATCATCCCTACCCCACGCCCGCGCGGATCGGACGCGGTTTCGACCTTGGCGCCGTCGATGCGAATCGCCTGAATGTCGCCCATCTCCCAGCCTTGATCCTCCAGCACATAGCCCATTTTCTTCAGCTCATCGGCCGCAGGCCCGGTCAACGGCGCGTAGCTGTCGTAATAAATGGTGTCCTTGGGCAGCAGCTGGTGATGCACACGCTGCGCCGCCACAGCTTTCTCCAGCGGCATGTCGTAGTCATAAAGGTTGTTCATCACCTGGAAGATCGAGGTGAAGATCCGCGAACCGCCTGGAGTGCCGATCACCAGCTCGACCTTGCCATCGCGGGTCATCAGGCTAGGGCTCATCGACGACAGCATGCGCTTGCCCGGCTCGATGGCGTTGGCGTCGCCGCCGACCACGCCAAAGGCATTGGCTGCACCGGGCTTGGCGCTGAAATCATCCATCTCGTCGTTGAGCAGGAAGCCTGCGCCCTTGACCACCACGCCACTGCCGTAGTCGAGGTTGAGGGTGTAGGTGTTGCTGACCGCATTGCCTTGCTTGTCGACGATCGAGAAGTGGGTGGTCTGATGCGGCTCCAGGCCGGGCTTGACCTGGGCGGTCGCGGAAATCGCCTTGGGGTCGACCTGGGCGGCGCGCTTGGCCAGGTAATCCTTGGCCACCAGTTGATCGACCGGCACTTTGGTGAAGGCCGGGTCACCCAGGTAGTCGGCGCGGTCGGCGAACACGCGCTTCTCGATCTCGGCCAGCAGGTGGATGTACTGCGCCGAGTTGTGCGCCACCCCTTTGAAGTCGGCCGCGCGGTCCTCCTTGATGCCCAGCAGCTGGGCCAGGGCCACGCCGCCGGAGCTCGGCGGTGGCGCGGTGTAGACGACATTACCGCGCCAGCTCAGGGCCATCGGCTCGCGCCATACGGCCTTGTAGTCCTTGAGGTCTTGCTTGCTGATCAGGCCATTATCGGCCTGCATTTGCGCCACCAGCAGATCTGCAGTCTTGCCCTGATAGAACTCGCTGACCCCTTTGTCGGCGATGCGCTCGAGGGTTTGCGCCATTTCAGGCTGCTTGAACAGCTCGCCGACTTTCATGCTGCCGAAGTAGTCGTTGAAATTGGTCGCGGTCTTGAACAGGCCTTGGGCGTCGTTGCGGTATTGATACTGTTTTTCCGCAACCTTGAAGCCGTTTTTGGCGTAGCCGATGGCAGGGGTCAGCAGTTCGCTCCACGGCAGCTTGCCAAACTTCTGGTGCGCTTCCCACATACCCATCACCGTGCCGGGCACCCCGGCTGCGCGCACGCCCACCAGGCTGAGGTTTTCGATCACCTCGCCTTTGTCATCCAGGTACATGTTGCGCGTCGCCGCTTTAGGCGCCACTTCACGATAGTCGAGGAAGTACGCCTTGCCGTCGACGAACAAGGTCATGAAGCCGCCACCCCCGATGTTGCCGGCTTCCGGATAGGTCACTGCCAGGGTGAAGGCAGTGGCCACGGCAGCATCCACCGCGTTGCCGCCTTTTTTGAGGATATCGGCGGCTACCTGTGCACCATATTGATCGGGTGCAGCCACCGCGCCGCCTTCGAGCGTAGCGGCAAAGGTCGACGAACAGCTCAGGAGCGCGGCTGTCAGAGCCAGGTACTGAAACGGGACAATACGCATGACACGTCCTTGGTGTTGTTTTTGTTGAGCAGTCAGTAAGGCCGAAGCCACGGCACTGCGCAATCGACCCAAGGGACTTTCGCCGCCTGTAGACACAAACTGTCGCGTTCAGGCAACTCAGCAGGCGTACATGGCCAGCTTGCGCTGGATGAAATCGAGAAAGCATTGAATGCGCAGGGCCAGCTGGGTGTTGCGGTAGTACACCGCATGGATCGGCTGTCGATAGCCGTTGTTGGCCTCGCTGAGCAAGACCTTCAGGCGGCCTTGGCGGATGTCTTCGTGGGTCATGAAGTGCGACAGGCTGACGATGCCCTCCCCGGCCAGCGCCAACTGACGCAGCGTTTCGCCGCTGGAGGCGACCAGTGCCGGGCGGATGCGCCACTGATCGCCCTCGGCGTGGCGCAGCGGCCAGCGGTTGAGCGATTCGGGCTGACTGAAGCCGAGCAAGGTGTGCCCATGCAGATCCTCGACCCTTCGCGGCGTGCCGTGGCGTTGCAGGTATGCGGGACTGGCCAAGACCTGGACCGGGCTGCAACCCAGCGAACGGGCATGCAGGCTGGAGTCGGCCAGCTCACCGATGCGAATGGCCACATCGGTGCTCTGTTCGAGCAGGTCGATGATCAGGTCGTCGGTGTTGAGCTCCAGTTCGATGCCTGGGTACTGCCGGCGAAAGTCGCCGATCCACGGCACGATGGCATGCAGCATGAATGGCGCGGCGGCATTGATGCGCAGGCGCCCGGATGGGCTCTGGCGGCTCATCGATAGACGCTCCTCCATCTCGTCCATCTGCTCCAGCACCTTGCGCGCGCTGTCGAGAAACACCCGCCCCTCTTCGGTCAGGTCCATGCGCCGCGTGGTGCGATTGACCAGCGTAGTGCCCAGCTTGGCCTCCAGGCGTGACAGCGTGCGACTGACGGCAGACGGGGTCTGGCCAAGCTGCTCGGCGGCGGCGGAGATCGAGCCGCTGTCGATGACGGCGACGAACACCTGAAGTTCTTCTGAGCGGATTTTCACAGCAGGTCCTGGGGCGAATTGATGCTGGATTAGATAGCCGCTTGGCGGCAGCAAGTCCAGCCCGCCCGCGGCGATACGTTACCGGGCCTTGCCAAACACCTGCTGCAGATGCGCTCGATAGGCCGCCAAAGCTGCCGGCACATCCGGGCGCTTCATCACATCCACGGCCAGGAAGGTCGGCAGGCCGGTCATGCCAAGGAATTGGTTGGCCTTGTGGAATGGGAAATACACGGCATCCACGCCCTTGCCCTCGAAGAAATCCGCGGGGTCATCGAAAGCCTGCTGCGGCGCGTTCCAGGTCAGCGAGAGCATGTACTGCTTGCCCTGGATCAGGCCGCCGCTGCCGTATTTCTGGGTATGGTCCGAACGGGTGCGCCCATCGCTGGCGTACAGGCTGCCGTGACCTTCGGTGAACACTTCGTCGAGGTATTTCTTCACCGTCCACGGGGCACCCATCCACCAGCCGGGCATCTGATAGATGATCACATCGGCCCAGAGGAATTTCTCCACCTCGGCCTTGATGTCGTAGCCGCCGTCAATGAAGGTCTGTTGTACATCAAAGCCTGCATGGTCCAGATAGGCCAGTGCGGCATCGTGCAGGGTCTGGTTGAGTCGGCCATCGGAATGGGCGAATTGCTTGCCACCGTTGAGCAGAAGGATCTTTTTCATGCTGGCCTCCCCGGCCTGGTCAATCATCGAGGTCGGCAGGTTAGTGTTTCCGGTCACGCGGAAACAGCGCAGGCAGGGCAAATGACATTTGCCTGCAGATCAAGAATGATTCACCCATTGTTGCCTTAGAATTGGCTCACCTTCTGTTCACCGTGGAGATCCAGCATGAGCGAGCAACACGCCTTCATCCTTAAAGCCAAGACCCGTCCGGACATGGCTGACGCCTTCGAGACCCTGTTCCGCGCCTATGTCGAACCGAGCCGACAAGAACCCGGCTGCATCGAATACCACATGCTGCGCGACCAGCAGGACCCGACGCTGTTCGTGTTCTTCGAAGTCTGGGCCAGCAAAGCGGCACTGGACGAACATTCGGCCCTGCCGCACATGGCTGAATTCTTTGCCAAGCGCATGGAATACCTGGAGCGCGACTTCGACATCCAGCCCATCGTGATGCTCAGTGCCTCGTCTGCCAATCGGTGACGGCACAATGGCCAAGCGATAACGCTCGCAAGGCAGCAGAGGCCCAAAAACCTGAACCTAGCGAGTTCACCGCGCGATGTGGGAGGCTGCTCAGCGTACGGTAGGAAACATCGCTTAGCGCTTACAGACACTTAAGTGTCGAGCCCAGGCAACTGCAGCGGCGGGGATGGTCATAAGGTGGCGAGTCATTCAGCCAGTCACCAGGAGTTGTGCCATGTCCGATTTCATCACCGTCCTGCGCGAAACCTGCCCGACGCCGGTCGTGGACGCCACCAAGTGGAAGCGCATCGGCGGCGATCCGCACACCGTCAACCTCAACGCCTATCTGTCGGCCGATGGCAGCAAGATCATGGGCACGTGGATCTGCACGCCTGGCAAATTCGAGGTCAACTATGACAAGTGGGAGTTCTGCCACTTCCTCGACGGGTACTGCATCGTGACGCCGGAAGGTGAAGAACCCAAGCACTTGAAGGCCGGCGATGTGTTCGTGATCGAACCTGGGATGAAGGGTACCTGGGAAGTGGTCGAAACCGTGCGCAAGTATTTCGTCTTCGCCTGACGCTGTGAGCCGCTCGCTCCCTATCGCTGGAGCGAGCGTGCCAGGGGCCTTGCCTCAATCTTTCTTGCGATAGCCTTCGATGATCGCCGAGAAGTCCTTGCCGCCCTCGCCGCGCAGGCTCATGGCCTGGTACAGCTGCTGGGCCACCGCGCCGAGGATCACCGGCTGGTGCGCCTGTCGTGCGGCTTCGGTGGCCAGCCCCAGATCCTTGAGCATCAGTTCAGCGCCGAATCCACCGGTATAGCCGCGTGAGGCCGGGGCGGTCTCGATGATGCCCGGCCAGGGATTGTAGGTATCGGAGCTCCAGCAACGCCCGGTGGAACTGTTGATGATGCCGGCCAGCACCTGGGTATCGATGCCCAGGGCGTTGCCCAGGGCCATGGCTTCCGATACCCCGATCATCGAGATGCCGAGCAGCAGGTTGTTGCAGATCTTGGCGATCTGCCCAGTGCCTACGTCGCCGCAATGCACGATGTTACGGCCCATCTGCTTGAGCACCGGTTCCAGGGTGGCGAACAGCTCGGCGCTGGCGCCGACCATGAACGTCAACGTACCTGCCGCAGCCCCGCCAGTGCCGCCAGACACCGGCGCATCGCCCAAGTCCACACCCTTGGCAGCGGCGGCCTTGAACACCTCGCGGGCGGTCTGCGGGTCAATGGTGCTGCAGTCCACCGTCGGCGTACCGGGGCGAATACCGGCCAGCACGCCGTCTTCTTCATTGAGGTAGACCGCGCGCACATGCGCCGCTGCCGGCAGCATGGTGATGACCAGTTCGCTGTTCGCTGCAGCGTCCTTGGGCGAAGCGCTGACCTGCCCACCGAGCTCGGCAAGCTCCGCCAACACGCTCTGGTTGAGGTCGAACAGATGCAACTGGTGCCCAGCCTTGAGCAAATTACGGGCCATGGGCGCGCCCATGTTGCCCAAGCCGATGAATGCAATTCGCATGGCGTGCTCCTTAGCGCAGGCTGATGGTGGTGTTGACCCCGTCGTTGACGCTGTCGTCATCGAACCAGCGGGCGGTGACGGTCTTGGTCTGGGTGTAGAACTGCACCACCTGTTTGCCGTAAGGGCCGAGGTCGCCCAGCTTGGAGCCGCGCGAACCGGTGAAGCTGAAGAACGGTACCGGCACTGGAATCGGGATGTTGATGCCCACCTGGCCGATGTCGATTTCGCTCTGGAACTTGCGCGCCGCCGCCCCGCTCTGGGTAAACAGCCCGGTGCCGTTGCCGAACGGGTTGGCGTTGACCAGGGCGATGGCTTCATCAAGGGTGTCGACCTCAACGGTGACCAGCACCGGGCCGAAAATTTCCTGGGTGTACACCTGCATGTCGGTCTTGACCCCAGAGAACAGGGTTGGGCCGATGAAATTACCCTGCTCGTAGCCTGGGACCTGCACATCACGGCCATCGAGTTCGAGAGTGGCGCCTTGCGCGACGCCGCTTTCGATCAAGCTCAACACGCGCTCCTTGGCGCGCTTGGAAACGACCGGCCCGACATCCGTGCCCGGCTCGCAACCGGCATTGACCTTGAGCTTGCTGGCGGCGGCCTTGATATCCGGCAGCCACTCCCGGGCCTTGCCCACCAGTACTGCCACCGAGGTCGCCATGCAGCGTTGGCCGGCTGCGCCGAACGCGGCACCGACCAGCGCATTGATGGTTTGCGTGCGATTGGCGTCGGGCAGCACCACGGCGTGGTTCTTGGCGCCCATCATCGATTGCACACGCTTGCCGTGCTGACTGGCCAGGTTATAGACGTGGGTGCCGACCTCGGTCGAACCGACGAAGGAAATCGCCTTGATATCGCTGTGGGTACACAAGGCATCGACCACCTGCTTGCCGCCGTGCACCACGTTGAGCACACCGGCCGGCACCCCGGCTTCCAGCGCCAGCTCTACCAATAGCAGGGTCGACAGCGGATCCTGCTCGGAGGGTTTCAGGACAAAGGTGTTGCCACAGACGATGGCCATCGGGAACATCCACAGCGGGATCATCGCCGGGAAGTTGAACGGCGTGATGCCGGCGCATACGCCGATCGGCTGCCGCAGGGTGTAGGTGTCTACGCCGGAGGCCACGTTCTCGGCAAACTCACCCATCTGCAAGGTGCCGATGGAAGCGGCGTGCTCCACCACTTCCAGGCCTCGGAAAATATCGCCCTCGGCATCGGCGATGGTCTTGCCCTGCTCGGCGCTGAGGACTTGGGCGATGCGCTTGCTGTGCTCGCGAATCAACGCCTGCAGCTTGAGCATGATGCGCATGCGCGCGCCGATCGGGGTGTCGCGCCAGGTCTTGAAGGCGCGCTGGGCGGCAGCCACGGCAGCGTCCACTTCTTCGGCAGTGGCAAACGGTACCCGCGCCAGCACCGCCTGGGTTGCAGGGTTGACGATGTCGCGCCATTCGGTGGTCTGCGACTCGACCCACTGACCGTCGATCAGCAGCTTGGCCTGCTCGACCTTGGTCTGGTCCGGGGACTGGGGTGCGTTCATCTGCGTGCTCCTTGGAATTATTGTCAGGGCGAGAGCGTCAGCGCCGAACCCTTTGCACAGTGGCGCCGGGGGGCTTTTATCGAGTATAGATGTGCAAACATCCTACAAGAACGCACAAAAAAACCGGATCAACATGCAAAAAGACCTGACTTCCCTCAGTGCCTTGAACTGGGACGACCTGAAGTTCTTTCTTGAAGTGGCACGCACGCGCAAGGCCAGCAGCGCGGCCAAGCGCCTGGCGGTGGACTACACCACGGTGTCGCGCCGCATCACTTCGCTGGAAAGCGCGCTGGGCACCTTGCTGTTCGAGAAATCGCGCACCAGCGGCTTCGTCCTGACGGCCGAAGGGCAGCGATTGCTGGGCTATGCCGAGTCCATCGAAAGCACCCTGCACATGGCCTGCGAGCAGGTTTCAGGCTCGGGCGTGGCGCTGTCGGGGCATGTGCGGATGGGCTGCACCGAGGGCTTCGGCAGTTTCTTCGTTACCCCGCAACTGAGTCATTTCGTTGAAACCTACCCAGCGATCTCGGTCGACATCCTGCCGTTGCCGCACTTCATCAGCCTGTCCAAGCGCGAAGCGGACATCGTCATCGCCCTGGAGCGACCCGAGCATGGGCCGTATGTGTGCTGCAAGCTGTGCGACTACCGCCTGCGGCTGTATGCGACGCAGGATTACCTCGACCGCCACGCGCCGATCGAGCAGGTCAGCGACCTGAATGGGCATCCGTTCATCAGCTACGTCGACGACCTGGCCTTCAGTTCCGAGCTGCTGTACCTGGCCAACCTGATGCCCAATGCCAATGCCCGCCTGCGCAGCACCAGCGTCATCGCCCAGTACACGGCAGCGCTGCAGGGCCGCGGCCTGGCGATATTGCCGTGTTTCCTGGCGGCGCAGGATGCGCGCCTGGTGACCGTGCTGCCCGAGCAGATCGACGTGACCCGGCAATTCTGGATGTACTGCCGCGAAGACTTGCGCAAGCTCAAGCGCATCACCCTATTGTGGGATTACATCCGCCAGGTCACCGAGGCCAATACACCGCTGTTGATGGGCGATGCGGGTGAGCTGCGTTTTGCTTGAGCGCAGGCGGCGCAACGGCGCAGACGTGATGCCCCTTTAGTAGGAGGCCACCACGATCGACACCCGGCGATTCTCAGTGCGGCCGGCGCTGGTACGGTTATCCGCCACCGGCTGCGTGCTGCCCAGGCCGCGCGTGCGGATGTTCTGCGCTGGCATGCCGACGGCGATCAGCGCATTGGCCACGCTCTGGGCACGGCGTTCGGACAGCAATTGGTTGTACGAGGCCTTGCCCGAGGCATCGGCATGGCCATCGACGCGCACGCCGGCGATGCCAACCTCCAGCAGCGCCCGGCCGATACGCTCGACGATGGCCCGGCTGGCGCTGTTGAGGCTGTCCAGGTCACTGCCGAACAGCACCTTGCCGGACAGGTCGAATGCCCAGCCCTCTTCGGTCGGGGCGAAGCCCTCACGCTTGAGCACGGCGATCTGCTCGGCGGTCAAGCCCTTGGGAGGCGTGCTCTGGCAACCTGCCAGGGCCACTACCGCCATGCACATCAATAGCAAAGAAAAACGCAAACGCTGGATCACGGTTCAGCTCCTGTCGGTGAAATCAGCGGCGCAGCGTTCCGTCTGCGCCGCCTGCCATTGGCCGCGCCGTTCGCGCTTGGCCTGGTACATCGCCGCATCGGCGGCATTGAGAAGACTGGCGGGGTCAGCGCCATCGTCCGGGTAATAAGCGATACCGACACTCAGCGAGGTGCTCAGGCTCTGGCCGTTGTCGAGCAGCATCGGCAACTGCATGCTGGCAATGATCTTGTCGGCGATGCGTTCGGCGTCCTGGCGCGCATGCAGTGGGGTCAGCAGCACGGCGAACTCGTCGCCACCCAGGCGCGCCACCAGGTCGTGCTCGCGCAGTTGCGCACGCACCCGGTCAGCAACGTTGACCAGCACCTGATCGCCCACGGCGTGGCCGAGGCTGTCATTGATCTGCTTGAAGTGATCACTGTCGAGGAACAGCACTGCCAGGTGGTCTTGCTGGCGCGCGGCATTGCGCAAGCTGCGGCTGAGGCGGCCTTCGAAGAACGCGCGGTTGGGCAGGCCGGTGAGGCTGTCGTGACTGGCCTGATGGGCAAGCGTGGCGTTTTCGCTTTGCAGGTGGCTGTGCCAGACCTCGAGTTCGTCGAGCAGCGCATTGAAGTCATGGCCCAGTTCGTTGAGCTCGGCAATCGGCGCTTCCGGCACGCGCCGGTCGAAGCTGCGCTCGCGGCGCGCGGCATGGGCGACGCTGGCCAGGCTGCGCAGTGGCCGCACGATATCGCCCAGCAGGCGCCGCGACAGGTACAAGGCGACGAAGGCGCTAAGCGCCGTGCACAGCAAGATCCCGCCCAAGCCGCTAAGCAGGAACAGCAGCAAGCTGCGCCCCTGGCCGACCAGCTCGATGTGCCCGACCTTCTGTTGCTGGTGCAGGATCGGCAAATGGATCGGCTCATCGAGCAAGGTGCTGGCCACCTGCGTTTCGAGGTGGCCGAGCACGCCCTCATCGCTGCGTTGCCAATGCGCCAGCTGTTCGCCGTCGTTGTTGAAGACCTTGGCTTCGGCGACCTCTTCGCTGCGTGCAATCAACGCCAGCGCCTCGTTGGCGGCGGCGCTGTCGTCGAACACCACCGCGGCCTCGACGGTGTAATTGATCGAGCGGGCGATCAGATGCAGGTTGTGATTGGCGTAGACGCGCAGCACCAGCACGCCGAGCAAGGTCAACGAAATACCTGCCAGGCCCACGGCCAACAGGGCCACGCTCAGATGCCCACGGCCAAGCACCGAGCGCAGGGTCGGGCGCACGCCGGGCTTCTTCGCAGGCTTCATGGCTGGCTCCCGCGCCGGCGCGAAAGCTGCAGCACGCTGGGGTGAATACGCACCCCCGAGCGCGCCACCGAATCGAGGTTGACCTCGAAGGCGACCTGTTCGTCACCGATGCGCAGGCAGAACAGACTACCGACCGTGCACGGATCGTCTGCTTCGCTGATGCTCAGCACCGGTCGCCCGCTGATGGACTGGAACAGGCGCTGGCGCTGGGCGCCGTCGAGCTTGCCGATGTACAGGGCATCGCAGGCCTGAGCGACCTGGGCGTCGTCGGCGAGCAAGCGGCGCACCTGCAGGGGCTGACCGGAATTCTGCACATTGCCTTTGATCAGGTCATCGGCATATTCGGTCGGCCCGACCAGGCACAGGCGCAAGGGCACCGGTTCGCTGGGCCAACGGGCATAGCTGAGAATACCCAGCACCACCTGGGTCACCGCCTTGGCGCGCTGCTGCACCTGCGCCGCGCTGGCCGCCGTCTGGGCCTGCGCCAGGGTGGCGGATAACGACAAGATAGCCAGCAACAGCAGCAAGAACGCACCGCCTGTCAACCGCTCCTTGGCCACTGTCATGTGAGAATTCTCTCAAATCCTGTCTGAATTCGGCGCAAAGATAGCACAACGCTGGCTAGCTGGAGGAGCGCGCCCTGTCGCACACGCTGCGCATCAGGTCACAGCTGTTCGAGCATGAGTCCGGAAATGCGCCGCACCTTCCGCCGCACTGCCTCTTCGAAGACCCCCTGACGTGGCTCGATCAGGCTGAAACAGTGCTTGGCGCGGGTGATCCCGGTATAGACCAGCTCCTTGGTCAGCACCGGGTTCAGCGCATCGGGCAGCACCAGCGCCGTGTGGCTGAATTCCGAGCCCTGGGACTTGTGCACGGTCATGGCGAAGACGGTCTCGACCTCGTTGAGGCGGCTGGGCAGGATGAAACGCACGCCACCGTTGCCATCGTTGCGCGGGAAGGCCACCCGCAACAATGCCTCGCCATGCTCGTCGGGCAGGCGCAGGGCAATGCCGATGTCGCCGTTCATCAAGCCCAGGCCGTAGTCGTTGCGCGTGACCAACACGGGCCGGCCCTCGTACCAGGGCTGCTGATTATCGATCAGCCCGGCACTGTGCAACACCCTCGCAACGCGCTCGTTCAGCCCTTCAACACCCCAGGGGCCACGGCGCACTGCGCACAACAGCTGGAAATCTTCGAAGCTGAGCAGCACCCTGGCGGCCCACTGCTCCCAGCGCGGATCGTCGAACGCCGTCCCGGGCGGCGGCCGGTGGCGGCCAATGGCGCGCAGGTAACTGCGATAGCCTTGCGGCCCGTCATCGCCGCGATTCAGACCGTCGAGGATCAAGCGGTCGAATGCACGATCCTGCTCGCCACGCAGGGCCAGGGCGAAGACGTCAGGCGGCGGCATGCTGAGCAGATCGCGAGCCGCCTGGTGTTGCTGGCGGTTGACCAGGCGGGCCAGTTGGCCGATGCCACTGCCCTCGCCGAAGCGCCTTGAAAAGCGCAGCATCACGACCTGCTGCGACAGCGGGTTGTGTTGCTCATCGCCGGGCGTGAGCCCGCTGTTAGCCAGTGACTGCCCACCGATCTGCTCCAGCCAGGCCTGGGTCGCCGGTGAATAGCAGCCCTCCTCGGCATCGCGGCACAGATCACCGAGTACCGCGCCGGCCTCGACCGAGGCCAATTGGTCCTTATCCCCCAGCAGCACCAGACGGGCCATGGCTGGCAGCGCCGCAAGCAGATTGGCCATCATCTCCAGATCGATCATCGAAGCTTCGTCGACCACCAGCACGTCCAGTGGCAATGGGTTGCCGGCGTGATGACGAAAATGCCGCGAGCCCGGGCGGCTGCCGAGCAACCGGTGCACCGTGCTGACATCGGTCGGGATCTGCTCGCGCACCGTGGCGCTGACTTGCAAGCGTTCGACTTGCTGCCCAATCGACTCGGTCAGGCGCGCAGCCGCCTTGCCGGTGGGGGCTGCCAGGCGAATGCGCAGTGGCCTGCCCTGCTCGACCGCAGGCGCCTGCAGCAGGGCCAGCAAGCGCACCACGGTGGTGGTCTTGCCGGTGCCGGGGCCGCCGGTGATGATGCTGAAACCTGCACGCGTGGCCAAGGCACAGGCCAGTTTCTGCCAATCCACCTGGCCGGCAAGGGCACCTTGGTCGAACAATTGAGACAGACGCTGGGCAAGGTCCGTCGGCGCTGCATCGCTGTGGCTCAGGCGTTGGCGCAGGTTGTGGTCGACCTGTCGCTCGTAGCGCCAGTAGCGCCGCAGGTACAAGCGCTGACCGCTCAGCACCAGCGGGCGCGCTTGTTCAGCCAGCTGGTCGCCCTGCGCCACCAGCGGGCTGGCGGCGATGCGCTGCAACCAGGTGGGCAACTCGAGCTCGGCCAGCAGTTGTGACGGCAGCAGCAATGGACCGCCCAGGGCATCGCCTTCGGGCGGCAGCGACAGGGCGAAATCCGGCTCCGCCAGGGTCTGGCCCAGATCGAGGCAGACGTGGCCGTGGCCCAGTTGATGGCTGGCCAGCGCCGCGGCCAGCAACAGCAACGGATCACTGCCGGGGGCGCGCTCCTCCAGAAAAGTCACGAAGGCGCGGTCCAGCGCGCGCAGCCAGCCCCGTTCGACCCAACGATCGAGCAACTGCAGCAGGTCGGCGCTGTTGCGCTGAGGTGCCAGGGCGAGCAGATGCTCGGCGTGCAATGGGCTGGGCAAAAGATCGTCAAGGCGGCGGCTCATGGCGCGACTCCGGCAAACAGGTCCTGCTGTTCAGGCTGATGCAGCCCGCGAAACAGTGCATCGAGGCTTTCGATCAGCTCGCGCGGCGGCTTGGCGAAATAGATGCCGTGGCCACTGCTGCTGGCACCGCGCAGGAAGATGAACAGCGCGCCGCCGACATCGCGGTCGTAGTCATAGTCGGCGAGCCGCGCCCGCAGCTGGCGGTGCAAGGCCAGCAGGTAGAGGACGTACTGCAAATCGTAGCGGTGCTCGAGGATCGCCCCCTGCATGGCCAAGGCGTCGTACGCCATGAGGTCCGGGCCAAGCCAGTTGGACTTGTAATCCACCACGTAGTAGCGCCCGTCCAGCTCATAGGCGAGGTCGATGAAACCCTTGAACATGCCATTGAGCAAGGTCGGCTGGGCTACCGGGCGCGCCGCGCCGCCATGGGTGTGGCGGGCGACCAGGTAATCGAGTTGCGCAGCATCGACGTTGTGGCTGGCGAACCAGAACTCCATCTCGATCTGATAGCGCTCAAGCTTGGCCAGGGTCAGAGTGCTGTCGCCAACTGGCAGGGCTTGGTTGAGCAGGTGCTCGAGCCATTGGCTGAGCGCCGGGATCCAGCCGGTCCAGTCGCGACGATTGCAGCGCTGGCCGACGGTGCGCTCGATCAGCGCGGGACTGCCTGCAACCTCGCCGAACCCCTCGCGCCCTGCCCATTCCAGCAAGCCATGCAGAAACGTGCCGGGGTTCGGGCCGCGCGGGAAGCGATGGATATCACCCCCCTCTGCCGGCACCTCGCGCAGCAGTTGCGTATCGACCCGTTCATCGTCGAACAGCTGCTGGGCTTGTGAACTGTCGGCGCCCAAGGTTTGCTCGCCGACGCGCAGGGCGCTGTAGGAGGCGATCCACCAATGCTCGGCGGCGGCACGCCGTGGCTTGCGTGCCGGCAACAGCTCACGCTCGGTCTGGGCGGCGCGGTAGCGCTCGTCGCTCGCCGGCGGCAATGGCAGGCAGGCGATGTCTTCGCAGCCGGCGCGCAAGTCGTCCAGCCAACCTTGCAGGGCGGGTGAGTCCGTCAGCGCTGCGCCGCCGCCCAGCAGATAACCGATCGCCGAGCGGTGTAGCTGAGACTGCTTCTGGCTGCCCCGCTTGAGATCGGCCAGGCCAAGCCAGCAGGCGTACTGCGCGCGCGTCAGGGCGACGTACAACAGGCGCAGGTCTTCGGCCAGGCGCTCGTCGTCGGCCAGGGCGATCTGCTCGGCAGTGGGGGTGAGGGTCAGTTGCGCATGGCCCTGGTTGTCGTGCCAGGCCAGCGGCAGGCGGCTGCCGTCCACCGGCTTGCTGGTGCAGATGAAGGGCAGGTAGACCAGCGGGTATTCCAGGCCCTTGGATTTGTGGATCGTGACCACTTTGACCAGCTGCTCATCGCTTTCCAGGCGCAGGATCTGCTCCTCACCCGCTTGCCCGGAACTGGACAGCTGCTCGGCCAGGTGACGGATCAAGGCCTGTTCGCCGTCCAGCTCACCCGCCGCTTGTTGCAACAGTTCGGCCAGGTGCAGCAGGTTGGTCAACACCCGTTCGCCGTCGCTGCGGCCGATGAGCGTGCGCGGCAGCTGGAAGTCGTGCAGCAGGTGCCGCAGCATCGGCAGCACGCCCTGACGCTGCCAGATGTCGCGGTAGCGGCGAAAGCGCATGACCCAGCCTTCCCAGACCCGCTCGTCCTGGTTGAGCTGGTCGAGTTCGGTCAGCGACAGCGCCAGGGTAAGGCTGGCCAGCGCAGCTTTGAGCAGACGTTCGGAATCGGGCTCGGCGCAGGCCTTGAGCCAGGCCAGCAAGTCATGGGCTTCCTGGGCGGCGAACACGGAGTCTTTGTCGGAAAGGTACACGCTGCGCACATCGCGCGCCGCCAGCTCGCTGCGCACCAGCTGCGCTTCATGGCCATCGCGCACCAGGATGGCGATGTCCGATGGCAGGCACGGGCGCAGCTCGCTCTCGCCGCCCTTGAAACCGGTCACCCCGCGCTGACCGCCGCTGAGCATCTGCACGATATGGCTCGCGCAACTGGCGGCCAGCTGCTGGCGGTACAGGCCGCTGGAGACCGGCTCGTCACTGGGCAATTGCCAGCATTGCAGCGCCGCACAGGGTTCATTGTCGATCAGCAGCTGAGCGTCACGGCCTTTGGCGTGCACTTCGACGAACGGCAGCGGGTTGTCGTCGGCTTCCCGAAACAGGAAAGCGCCCCTGCCTTGCGTGCGGGTTTCCGCTTGCAGGAACACGCGGTTGACCGCCGCGACCATGGCCTGGCTCGAGCGGTAGTTGGTGTCGAGGCTGTGCAAGCGGCCGGTGGTCGCGCGTCGGGCAGCCAGGTAGGTGTGAATATCGGCGCCGCGAAAGGCATAGATCGCCTGTTTGGGGTCGCCGATCATGAACAGGCCGGTTTCGGCGCGGTTTGCGTCGATGTGGTAGATGCGTTCGAAGATGCCGTATTGCACCGGGTCGGTGTCCTGGAATTCATCGATCAGGGCCACTGGAAACTGTTCGCGGATCAAGGCCGCCAGGCGCTCACCGGCGTCCGAACTCAACGCCTGTTGCAGGCGCACCAGCATGTCGTCGAAACCCATTTCCGCGCGGCGGCGCTTCTCTACCTCGAAGCGCGCTGCCACCCAGGCGGCTGCATGCTCGAGCACCGGCGCATGCGGGCTCGCCAAGCCCTGCAACTGGCCTTGCAGGTCGGCCATGGCATGCAGGGCCGGGTGCTCGGGTGGATCGCCGACCTTCCAGGCCTCAGTCATGCCGGCGCGGGTGAGGCGGATGAAACCTGTACCGAGGTCAAGTTCGGTGGCCTGCTCGTCCAGCGCCCAGTGGCGCAGCTTGTCGAACCAGGGGTCGAAGAAGCGCGCCTGCAACTTGCGACCGTCGGCTTGCTTGGCCGCCACCGCGTCACGGCAGATCTGCTGCAGTTCATCGGCCCACTGCGCCCAGGGCGCCTTGAGCGTGCTCAACTGCTCGAGGCGGTGTTGCAGCGCCGCGTCGATCAGCGCTTGCAGCGGGGTTTCGTCGAGCTGCGCGCGCACCCGGCCGAACAGCGGGCGTATTTGCGCCAGCAAGGCGTCGGGGCTGACCCAATGACTACGCACCCAGTCCAGTGCCTGGCCGTGCATGCCATAGCAGAAGCGGCGCCAGTAATCGCGCATGACCTGGCCGAGCAAATCGCTGTGGTCGGTTTCCAGGCTTTGGGTGAACAGGCTGCCGCTGTCGAATGCGTGTTCGCGCAGCATGCGCTGGCACCAGCCGTGGATGGTCGACACCGCCGCTTCGTCCATCCATTGCACGGCCACTTCCAGGCGGTTGGCACAGCGTGGCCAGTGCTCTTGGGCATAGTCGTCACGCAGTTGCTGCAGCAACGGGTCGGCAGCCTCCAGCTCACCGCGGAAGAAGCGCGCGGCCTCGGCCAGCCGCGCACGGATGCGCTCACGCAGCTCCTTGGTGGCGGCATCGGTGAAGGTCACCACCAGGATCTGCGGCGGCAGCAACTCGCGCCCGAAGCCCTGTGCAGCGCCGTGGCCGAGAATCAGGCGCAGGTACAGCGCGGAAATGGTAAAGGTCTTGCCCGTGCCAGCGCTCGCTTCGATCAGCTGGCTGCCGTGCAGGGGAAAATTCAAAGCCAGGGGGCGGGCCTGGGTCATGCTCGACTCTCCGGATTGCCCAGGGCCTGCCACGCGGCGCTGAACAGGGGGCGGTACAGGGTTTCACACCAGCCTTCGAAGGTTTCGTCGGCCGTCAGGGCGGCAAAGTCGCGGAACTGTCGGGCCAGCGCAAGGCTTTCGCTGCGCTCGCCGAAACTGTTGCGCCCATCGCCCTCGTAAGCCCGTGCAGCGGCGGCCAGCGCTTTGTCCGGGTCTGGCTGGGCGAGCCAGGCGAAAGCGGTCTTGGCTGCGACCGGCAGCGGTGCGTTCATCGCCGCCTGACGCGCGACCAGCAGTTGCCCAAGCTGTTCGCTGGCCTCGGCTTGGGGCAAGGGGTCGAGCAGCAGGGTCAGGTCGCTGGCCAACAGCGCCGTGTGCAACGGGTAACCCGCCGCGCAGGCTGCCAGGTGCATCACCCAGCTGGGAATGAGTCGGTGCCACTTGAGGCCGTTGCGCCCGGCGCTGATGGTGTTGGGGATGGTGGTGATGCTCAACAGGCTCTGATCGGCGGCCTGATGCACGCGGCCGAGCCAGCCTTCGAGCCGATGGGCAGCGTGCTCGAAGTGAATCGGCAGGGCGCCATCGACCACCGTTGGCCAGCGCTGCAGCAACTGGGTGTGGCGCTGCAGCAGATCAGGCAGCGGCTGGATCAGTTCGGCTTGCAGCCGCTCGCCGAAACCTGCCAGGGGCAAAACGCCGCAAGCCTGTAGCCGACGGGCCTGCACCTGCAACGCCTGTTCGGCGTTATCCGGGTCGCTCAGTGCGGCGCTCAGCAGCAGTTCGCTGGCGCCGTAACGCTGCAGGGCATCGAGCACGAAGGGTTCTTCGTCAGGTATTGGCGCAGACAGGGCTTCAAAGAAGACTTTCAGTCGCTGACTGAAGAAGTGCTTGACCGGGTGGCGCAAGAAGTCTTGCAACAGGATCAGCGTCAGCGCTTCCTGGCTTTCATAAGGCGCCAGGCTGAGCGGCCGCCGGGGCATCTCGGTGTGGGGCTGATGCAACAGGTGCCATTCGTGGGCATAACTGAACAGCGGGCTGCCTTTCTCGAAATAACGGGCACTGAACGGTTGCAGGGGATGCTCCTGGGTCAATGCGTGCAACAGGCGCTGGCCATCGGCATCGCCTTTGAGTCGCCAACCTGCTGCCAGGTGGTCACGCAGCTGGCCGATCAATACCGATGCGGGGCGTTCGCTGTTGTCGCGGATGCTGCGGCCGACCCAGCTGATATAGAGTTGGTCGCGGGCAGACAACAGCGCCTCGAGCAGCAGGTAGCGGTCATCTTCGCGCCGCGAGCGGTCGCCAGGGCGGTAGTCGCTGGCCATCAAGTCGAAATCCAGCGGCGGTTGCGCACGTGGATAGTCACCATCGTTCATGCCAAGCAGGCAGACGACCCGAAACGGGATCGCGCGCATTGGCATCAGGGTGCAGAAGTTTACCGATCCAGCGAGAAAACGCTGGGACAGCTTGCCCTCGTCCAGCCCCGACAGCCAGGCCTCGCGGATCACCGTCAGCGGCAGCTGGTCTTGCAGGCCGACGGTTTCGCACACCTCCAGCCAGCGGTCACGCAGCTCTTGCAGTTGCAGCAGCAGGAACTCGTCGTGTTCCTCCTCAGCCTGGAAGAACACCTGCAGCAAGGCATTCAGGCGCTCGCCCCACTCGTTGGCCGTGGCCGGCTCCGACAACGTCTGGTTAGCGACCTCTAGGGCGTCGAGCAATGCTACCAACGGGCCGATCAATGCCGCGTCCAGTCCGCCAATCTCGTCGTAAGGCTCGATGCCATCGCAGCCTTCACCCATGCCCACCGCATACCCGAGCAGCATGCGTCGCAGGCCGAAACGCCAACTGTTCTGCTCCAGGCCCTCCGGTAGCCCGAGGCTGGCACGCTGGTCGGCATTCAGGCCCCAGCGGATTCCGGCGCCCTCGATCCAACGGTGCAGCGTGGGCAGGTCGCTTTCGCGAATGGCGAAGCGTGCACGTAGCGCGGGGACATCGAGCAGGTCGAGCACTTCGCTGACGGCGAAGCGACTCTCCGGCAGTTTCAGCAGGTGCTCGAGCGCAATTAGCAGCGGGTCGCGCCCGCGCTGCCCCTGGTCAGTCAGGGTAAAGGGGATGTAGCGCGGATCGTTGCGCCCTAGCTGTCCGAACACGGCGCGAATGTGTGGGGCGTAGGTATCGATGGCGGGCAGCATGACGATGACATCGCGCGGGCGCAGGGTTGGGTCGGCGCTGAAACGGGCCAGAAGCTGGTCATGCAGGATCTCGACTTCACGCTGCGGGCTGTGGGCTACGTGAAAACGCACGGAGCGATCTTTGCCGAAATCGACCGCTGGCCAGCGCTCGCGGGTTTCGGCAAGCGGGCGCAGTTCGAGAATATCGTCCTGCAGCTGATTGAGCAGCGTGGTGGGCTCGCTGTCGCTGAACAGGTCGATGCGCCCGTCGCTGAATACGCCCTGGTAGCTGCCGGGGTTGTCGTAGCTATCGAGCAAGTTGATGTAGTCGCGGCCCTGCTTGCCCCAGGCAGCCAGCAGCGGATGAGCGTGCTGGTGCAGCGACTCGTCGTCCAACTGCAGCGGCATGCCTTGCTTGCGCTGCTGGCGCTTGTATTGGTGGCGGAGCAGGTCCTTGTCGGCGACGATGTCTGCCCAGTGGTGGCGACAGGGGTTGTGCACGCACAGCAGCACCTGGCTGAATCGGGCCAGGCCCGCCAGTGCTTCCAGGGCCTGGGCCGGCAGCGAGGAGATGCCGAAGACGATGACGCGCGAGGGCAGCCCGCGAGGAGCGGCATCCAGGCTGTGAATGCGCTCCATGAAGCGCTGGTGCACCCCGGCCCGGCTCTGCGCCATTCCCTGCGCGCCAACGTCCTCGAGCAAAGCCTGCCACAACTCGGCCTGCCAGCGATTGCCGGGCGCCAAAGGCTTGCGCTCACCGCGTGCGCTATTGATGAAATGGGCACCGGTAGCCCAGTCCTTGAGCCAGTCAGCGCGATAGACCTGATACTGGTCGAAAAGATCAGCCAGGCGCTCGGCCAGTTGGTAGCGCTTGCGCAGGTCACCGTCATCCAGCAGAAAACGGCGCAGGGGCTCGAAATGCGGGCGCTCGACCAGGGCCGGCAACAGGCGCATCAGACGCCAGGTCAAGGGCGCCTTGTCGAGCAGCGACACCTCCGGGATTTCATCGCGTCCGAGTACTTTTCGGTACAGCTGCCACATGAAGCTACCGGGGAGTTGCACTTCGATGGCGGCGGCGATCCCGCATCCACCTGAGTCGTCATCTTGAGGATCCTCGGCGAGCGCCAGTTTCAGCCACTGGGCAATACCGTTGCTCTGTACCAGGGCGATTTCGTTTTCCAACGGTGCCAGCGGATAGCGTCGCATCCAACTCACGACCAGGCTGCGCAGGTCGTCCAGGCGATTGCCGTGGACGATCATGAAACCAGGTTGCAGTGAGGAGGCGGCAGGCATGGAGAATTTCCTGGAGGATGATGGGGAACCATATCACGGCTGATCGCCAAGACAGGTTCGCAGAACCAGA
>NZ_JBKGGV010000010.1:0-178147 GCF_052041965.1 Pseudomonas sp. SMSB3
CGACAGGTGCGCGCGACCGCTTAGGTGGTACGACGCAATATCGCGCCATGCGCCAATAACTGGATCTGGGGAGTATTGCTGGTGTCCTCGGAGGTCATGAAGGGATGGAGTCTATGGTGGATGCGTCGTAAGATCATACGTCCATAAAAAAGGAGAGCCGAGGCTCTCCTTTCGCATCACAACCATCGGCCTCAGCCAATGGTCATCAAGCTGGCATTGCCGCCCGCAGCAGCGGTGTTGACGCTGACCGCGCGCTCGATCACCAGGCGCTCCAGGGCAATCTGGTGGTCACCGCTGGACAGGCCGTGCACACCGACGATGGCGCCGGCACGCTTGGATACCTGATGACAGACCGCACGCAGCTGGTCGGAGTCGCCATGGTGGATGACGGCGTCGAAGGCCACTTCATCCTTGGTCCAATCGCCTACCAGCTTGACCTTGGCCTGCAACTCCTTCGGCAAGCGGGCGCGCAGGGCCTTGCCAGGTTCGGCATCGGCCCACAGCGCCGAGCTGCCTACCGCCAGCACCGCCGCGAACTGCGCCAGCAGGTCGGCTTCGTTGTCGGCCAGGCACAGCACGTGCTCGCGCGGCAAGATGGTGTAGCTGTTGCGCTCGCCGGTCGGGCCAGGCAGCAGGCGGGCGATACCGCTCTGCGACTGGCTGGCGAATTGGCTGCACAGGGCGGACAGGTCTGCCTGCTGGTTGCTCTCGGCCCATGCCTTGAGGCTGTGCAGCGGTTTGACCAGTTGCTCGTGCAGGGCACGGTCAGGCTGGCCTGCGCCGTCTTGCTGCTGGAAGTGGCGGCCAATCGCGTCGGCCGGACGGGTCGACAGCAGGCGGTACAGGTACAGCGGGCCGCCTGCTTTCGGGCCAGTGCCGGAGAGGCCTTCACCACCGAATGGCTGCACGCCCACCACTGCGCCAACGATGTTGCGGTTGACGTACAGGTTGCCGGCGTTGGCGTTCTCCACCACCTTGGCGATGGTCTCGTCGATGCGGGTGTGCACGCCGAGGGTCAGGCCGTAGCCGGAGGCGTTGATCTGCTCGATCAGCTGGTCCAGGTTGCGGCGGTTGTAGCGCACCACGTGCAGCACCGGGCCGAAGATCTCGCGTTTGAGCTCGTCGAAGCTCTCCAGCTCGATCAGGGTCGGCATCACGAAGGTGCCACGCTTGATCTCGGCGCTATCGGCGATGGCCACCTGGTACACCGGGCGACCTTTTTCGCGCATGCCTTGGATGTGTTTTTCGATACCAGCCTTGGCTTCTGCGTCGATGACCGGGCCAATGTCCACGGCCAGACGATCCGGGCAACCCAAACGGCTCTCAGCCATGGCGCCCTTGAGCATTTCGATCACGCGGTCGGCGGAGTCTTCCTGCAGGCACAGCACGCGCAGCGCCGAGCAGCGCTGGCCGGCGCTGTCGAACGCCGAGGACACGACGTCGATGACCACCTGCTCGGTGAGCGCCGAGGAGTCGACGATCATCGCGTTCTGCCCGCCAGTTTCGGCAATCAGCGGAATCGGCCGGCCCTGGTTGTCCAGGCGACCCGCGACGTTGCGCTGCAGCAGGCGAGCGACTTCGGTGGAGCCGGTGAACATCACGCCTTTGACGCGCTCGTCACCGACCAGCCCGGCACCGACGGTTTCGCCGCGACCTGGCAGCAGTTGCAGCACGCCTTCAGGGATGCCGGCTTCCAGCAGCAGGCGCACGGCCTGCGCGGCGATCAGCGGGGTCTGTTCGGCCGGCTTGGCCAATACCGGGTTGCCAGCGGCCAGGGCAGCGGCCACCTGGCCGGTGAAGATCGCCAGTGGGAAGTTCCACGGGCTGATGCACACCACCGGGCCCAGCGGGCGGTGGGCGTCGTTGCTGAAATCGTTGCGCGCCTGCACCGCGTAGTAGCGCAGGAAGTCCACCGCTTCACGCACTTCGGCGATGGCGTTGGCGAAGGTCTTGCCCGCTTCGCGGATCAGCAGGCCCATCAGCGGCTGGATCTCAGCCTCCATCAGGTCGGCGGTGCGCTCGAGGATGGCGGCGCGTTCCGCAGGCGGCGTGGCCTGCCAGATCGGCGCGGCGTTTAGCGCGCACTGGATGGCATTGTCGACGTCGGCAACCGTCGCTTCCTGGACATGACCGACCACGTCACGGTGATCGGCTGGGTTCAGTACCGCTACAGCGGCGCCCTCGCTGGCCGCGCAGGCCAGCAGTGGGGTGGCCCGCCAGTCGTTATGGGCGGTGGCGAGCATGGCGCACGACAGCGACGCCAGGCGATGTTCGTTGGCCATGTCGATACCGGCCGAGTTGGCCCGGTCGCTGCCATACAGTTCACGCGGCAGCGGGATGCGCGGGTGTGGCAGGCCGATGCTGCCTTCCTGGGTGCCCATGCGCTCGATGCTCGCGACGGGATCGGCGACCAGTTCCTGGATCGAGATCGAGTGGTCGGCGATGCGGTTGACGAACGAGGTGTTCGCGCCGTTTTCCAGCAAGCGGCGCACCAGGTAGGCCAGCAGGGTTTCGTGGGTGCCGACCGGCGCATACACGCGGCACGGACGGTTCAGCTTGCCTTCCGAGACCTTGCCGACCACTTGCTCGTAGAGCGGCTCGCCCATGCCGTGCAGGCACTGGAACTCGTACTGACCTGGATAGTAGTTCTGCCCGGCGATGTGGTAGATCGCCGACAGCGTATGGGCGTTGTGGGTGGCGAACTGTGGGTAGATGGCTTCCGGCACTGCCAGTAACTTGCGGGCGCACGCCACATAGGAGACGTCGGTGTACACCTTGCGGGTATAGACCGGGTAGCCTTCCAGGCCTTCGACCTGGGCGCGCTTGATCTCGCTATCCCAGTAAGCGCCCTTGACCAGGCGAATCATCAGGCGATGACGGCTGCGCTTGGCCAGGTCGATCACATAGTCGATCACATACGGGCAGCGCTTCTGATAGGCCTGGATGACGAACCCGATACCGTTCCAGCCCGCCAGGGACGGCTCGAAGCACAGGCGTTCGAGCAGGTCGAGGGACAGCTCCAGGCGGTCTGCCTCTTCGGCATCGATGTTCAAGCCGATGTCGTACTGCTTGGCCAGCAGGGTCAGCGACAGTAGGCGCGGGTACAGCTCTTCCATCACCCGCTCGTACTGGGCGCGGCTGTAGCGTGGGTGCAGCGCCGAGAGCTTGATGGAAATCCCTGGGCCTTCGTAGATGCCGCGGCCATGGGATGCCTTGCCGATCGAATGGATGGCCTGCTCGTAGGACGCCAGGTATTTCTGCGCGTCGTGTTCGGTCAGCGCAGCTTCGCCGAGCATGTCGTAGGAGTAGCGGAAGCCCTTGGACTCGAAGCGAGTGGCATTGGCCAGGGCTTCGGCGATGGTTTCACCGGTGACGAACTGCTCGCCCATCAGGCGCATGGCCATGTCCACGCCCTTGCGGATCATCGGCTCGCCGCTTTTGCCGATGATGCGGGTAAGCGAGGAGGTCAGCCCAGCTTCGTTATGGGTCGAGACCAGCTTGCCGGTCAGCAGCAGGCCCCAGGTCGCGGCATTGACGAACAACGACGGGCTGTTACCCAGGTGCGGATGCCAGTTGCCGTTGCTGATCTTGTCGCGGATCAGCGCATCGCGGGTGCCTTTGTCGGGGATGCGCAGCAGGGCTTCGGCCAGGCACATCAGGGCCACGCCTTCCTGGGACGACAGGGAGAACTCCTGCAGCAGGCCCTGGACGATGCCAGCGCGGCCGCCGGTGCTCTTCTGGTTGCGCAGTTTCTCGGCAATGCCGGCGGCCATCTTGTTGGTCGCCTCAGCCTGAGCGGTGCTCAGGCGCGCCTGCTCGAGCAGCATCGGCACCACTTCTTGCTCGGGGCGGCGATAAGCGGCAGTGATCGCCGAGCGCAGCACCGACTGTGGCAAAATGCTTTCAGCGAATTCGAGGAAGCACTGGTGCGCATGATCGGGTTGGACCTCGCCGGCATCGTCGCTGCCGGTTCCGGCCTGGCCATTGAGTTCGGTCAGGGTAGCGCCACCCTCGAGCTTCTCCAGGTAATTGAAGATCGCTTGCTTGATCAACCAATGCGGCGTGCGGTCGATAGACTGCGCAGCTGCTTTGAGTCGCTCACGGGTAGGGTCGTCGAGTTTGACCCCAAGGGTGGTCGTCGCCATTTCTTATCCTCATTATTGCCACGGTGGTGGCTTAAGCTGGCGCCAAGATTAGCGGGAGCGGATTTTGGGTGCAACCAGGTGCAACCGTATTTTTTCGAAGAAAAGGTGCAACTCGTCTGACATATTTTCCTACAGACTAAAAACGCCGCTTTACGGTGCGTTTTCTTATTAAAAGGTCAGGTTTTGCTCCGATTAGGCGCATAAAACCACTTTTTCCAGGAAAGCACCTAACAGGTGCAACTTGCCGACGAAAAATGGTTGCACCGGCTTTGCGTTGTTGAATAGCATTCGCCGCCTGGGTGCAACCGTCATCGAGGCGGTTGTGCATGAGATAAAAACAAACGCCAGGACACACGCATGGGCAATCCACTTACGATCACCTTCGTGATCTACATCGCGGCAATGGTGCTGATCGGCTTCGCCGCCTATCGCTCCACCAAAAACCTTTCCGATTACATTCTCGGTGGTCGCAGCCTTGGCAGCGTCGTCACCGCGCTTTCTGCCGGTGCCTCCGACATGAGCGGCTGGCTGCTCATGGGCCTGCCAGGCGCCATCTACTTTGCCGGCTTGTCCGAGGCCTGGATCGCCATCGGCCTGACCGTCGGCGCCTACCTTAACTGGCTGTTCGTCGCCGGACGCTTGCGCGTACAGACCGAACACAACGGCGACGCGCTGACCCTGCCGGATTACTTCGCCAGCCGCTTCGAAGACAAAAGCGGCCTGCTGCGCATCATTTCGGCCGTGGTGATCCTGGTGTTCTTCACCATTTACTGTGCCTCGGGCATCGTCGCGGGCGCCCGCCTGTTCGAAAGCACGTTCGGCATGTCTTATGAAACCGCGCTGTGGGCCGGTGCTGCGGCGACGATCGCCTATACCTTCATCGGTGGCTTCCTGGCGGTCAGCTGGACCGACACCGTGCAGGCCTCGCTGATGATCTTCGCGCTGATCCTCACGCCGATCATCGTGCTGATCTCCACTGGCGGTTTCGACACCACCTTCATGGCGATCGAAGCGCAGAACCCGGCCAATTTCGACATGCTCAAGGGCGCAACCTTCATCGGCATCATTTCGTTGATGGGTTGGGGCCTGGGCTACTTCGGCCAGCCGCACATCCTGGCGCGCTTCATGGCCGCCGATTCGGTGAAATCGATCGCCAAGGCGCGTCGCATCTCGATGACCTGGATGATCCTGTGCCTGGCCGGCACCTGCGCTGTGGGCTTCTTCGGCATCGCCTACTTCTCGGCACATCCTGAGCTGGCAGGCCCGGTCAGCGAAAACCATGAGCGGGTATTCATCGAACTGGCCAAGATCCTGTTCAACCCATGGATCGCCGGTGTGCTGCTGTCGGCCATCCTGGCGGCGGTCATGAGTACCCTGAGTTGCCAGCTGCTGGTGTGCTCCAGCGCACTGACCGAAGACTTCTACAAAGCCTTCCTGCGCAAGGGTGCCTCGCAGCGTGAGCTGGTCTGGGTCGGTCGCTTGATGGTGCTGGCCGTGGCGTTGATCGCCATCGCCCTGGCAGCCAATCCGGAAAACCGCGTGCTGGGTCTGGTGGCTTATGCGTGGGCAGGCTTCGGCGCCGCCTTCGGCCCGGTGGTGCTGATTTCGGTACTGTGGAAAGGCATGACGCGCAACGGCGCGCTGGCAGGCATCGTGGTCGGTGCGCTGACCGTGATTCTGTGGAAGCAGATCGACGTCTGGGGCCTGTACGAAATTATCCCAGGCTTCCTGCTGGCGAGCATCGCCATCGTGCTGGTAAGCAAGCTGGGCAAGCCATCGCAGGCCATGTTGCAGCGCTTCGAAACTGCTGATGCGGCGTATCACGCCGAGAAGTAACGCGCGCTGAAGCACGCCGGCTGGCTGGCGTAGGGCCTGCACTGACCTTCAAGCAGTGCAGACCCTGCAGGGCCGGCGTGCGCAGATCGACAGGCAGGCCTGACTCCGCCTGCAAGGCAAGGTAAACTTGCCGTCTTCGCAGGAGTTGCCATGAACTATCGTCACGCCTTCCACGCCGGCAACCACGCCGACGTGCTCAAACATATCGTGCTGACCCGCCTCATCGCCCTGATGTCGCGCAAGGAACAGCCTTTCGCCTATATCGACACACACGCAGGCCTGGGTCTGTATGACCTGCAAGGCGACCAGGCCAGCCGCACCGGCGAATACCTGGAAGGCGTTGCACGTCTGTGGAATCGCGATGACCTGCCGCCCATGGCCGATGACTACCTGCGCATCATCAAGCGCCTGAACGCCGACGGCGAGTTGCGTTACTACCCAGGCTCGCCTGAGCTGGCCCGCCGTCTGATGCGTCAGCAGGACCGCGCCCTGCTCAATGAGAAGCACCCCGAAGACGGGCCGCTGCTCAAGGAGAACATGAAAAAAGACCCACGGGTGATCGTCCACCTGGGCGAAGGCTGGCATGTGCCCAGGGCCTTGCTGCCGGTTCAGGAAAAGCGCGCGATCATGCTCATCGACCCGCCGTTCGAGCAAGCCGATGAACTCAAGCGCTGCACCACCTCCATGAAAGAGGCGATCGGCCGCATGCGGCAGACGGTCGCGGCGATCTGGTACCCGATCAAGGATCAGCGCACCCTCACGCGTTTCTACCAGGACCTCACCAGCACCGGCGCGCCGAAGCTGCTGCGGGTCGAATTGTATGTGCATCATCAGGACAGCCCGCAGGGCCTGAACGGCTCCGGCCTGGCCATTGCCAACCCGCCATGGGGGCTGGAAGAAGAGTTGCGCGAGCTGCTGCCATGGCTGGCCAGGGAGCTGGCGCAGACGGCCGGTAGCTTCCGGATGGACTGGCTGATCGCCGAGTAGGCCGCAGCCCTCGCAGAGGCATGCGCACACTGCGCTTTGCGTTATAATCCCGCCCTTTAGCCGCCAGCCGCCCATGAGGCCGCTGGCGCATCTCTACCGAATGAAGAGGCTAATCCCTTGGCATTGACGATCCTTGGCCTGTCCGGCGCCCTTAGCCATGACCCTTCCGCGGCCTTGTACATTGACGGCAAGCTGATTGCCGCCGCCGAAGAAGAGCGCTTCGTGCGTGACAAGCATGCAAAGAACCGCATGCCCTACGAGTCGGCGAAGTTCTGTCTGGAGCAGGCCGGCATCAAGCCTTCCGACGTCGATGTGGTGGCCATTCCGTTTGCCCCGATCAGTCTGTTCGGCAAGGCCCGCTGGCATTACGCCAAGCGCTACTGGTACGCCCCGGACCGTGCGCTCGACGCCATCCTGATGGGCAACCGCCGCTACAAGCGCTACCGCAAGAAGATCGTCTGGTGCCTGGAGCAACTGGGCTTCGACCCGAAGAAGATCAAGATCGAACCGGTCGAGCACCACCTGGCCCACGCTTCGAGCGCGTACCACTGCTCCGGTTTCAAGGAAAAGACCGCGATCCTCGGCATCGACGGCAAGGGCGAGTACGCCACCACCTTCTTTGGCTACGGCGAAAACGGCAAGATCCACAAGATCAAGGAGTTCTTCGACCCGGATTCGCTGGGCGGTCTGTACGGCGCGATCACCGAATTCCTCGGCTTCGAGATGCTCGACGGCGAGTTCAAGGTCATGGGTATGGCGCCGTACGGCGACGCCAGCAAGTATGACTTCTCGCGCCTGGCCAGCTTCGAAAACGGCGAGCTGGTGATCAACACCGACTACGCCAACGTGATCGGCCTGCGCCGTCATAAAGAGAAGGGCAAGGGCTTCTACTTCTCGCCCAAGCTGATCGAGTGGCTGGGGCCCAAGCGCGAAGGCGACATCGCCGACGAGCCGTACATTCATTACGCAGCCAGCATGCAGGCGTTGTTCGAAAAGATCGCCCTGCAGATGATCGATCACTACCTGGGCGACACCCTGCGCGAAACCGGCAAGCTGGCATTCGCTGGCGGCTGCGCGCTGAACGTCAAGCTCAACCAGAAGATCATCGCCCGGCCTGACGTCAAGGAGCTGTTCGTGCAGCCGGCCTCCGGCGATGCCGGCACCGCTGTAGGCGCCGCAGCCTATGTGTCGCATGCCCGTGGCGTGCCGGTGGAAAAGATGGAGCACGTCTACCTTGGCCCTGCCTATTCCAACGAAGACGTGATCGCCGCCTGCGCCCGTCACCCGCACGCGCCGAAGTGGCGCAAGCTCGACGACATGCCCCAGCGCATCGCCAAGATCATGGTCGACGGCAATCCGGTGGCCTGGTTCCAAGGGCGTATGGAGTTCGGCCCGCGTGCCCTCGGCGGTCGTTCGATCATCGGTTGCCCAAGCGTGCCGGGCGTGGCCAATCGCATCAACGAGCAGATCAAGTTCCGCGAGCGCTGGAGACCCTTCTGCCCGTCCATGCTGGACACTGTCGCACCACAGATGATCAAGGTCGATCACCCCGCACCCTTCATGACCTTCACGTTCGAAGTGGCAGAAGAGTGGAAAACCCGCGTGCCGGAAGTCGTCCATGAGGACGGCACCTCCCGCGCTCAGGTGCTCAAGCGCGAGTACAACCCACGCTACTACGACATGATGAAGGCGCTGGAAGACCTGACCGGCAATGGCGTGTCGCTGAACACGTCGCTCAACCGCCGTGGCGAGCCGATGATCTGTTCGCCGACCGACGCACTGAACATGTTCTTCGGTTCCGACCTGCAGTACCTGATCATGGAAGACATCCTGGTCGTGAAGGACGGCGCCAGCGCCTATGACCAGCCGCTCTGAAGCGCGCGTCCTGCAGTTCTGCCATGGTTACGACGGGCCATTCCTCGATTGCGCCCGTCAATATGCCAGTCTGTTCCAGGGCAGCGGCTACAAGGTCACTACCGTGTTCCTCACCGGCGCCGCCGACCCGCAGGTCGCGGCGGGCTGCGCTTCGGACGAGGTGTTGTTTCTCGAATTTAGCTCCAAGGCCGTGCGCGGCCTCAAGCTCGGTGCCATCCGCGCCCTGCGCCGGATTGTCGCTGAACGCCGTTTCAGCTTCTGCATCGCCCACCGTTTCAAGCCGATCTACGTGGCCCTGCTCGCCACGCGCTTGCCGGTGATTGGTGTGCACCATGCCTTCGGTGATTACCAGCGCAAGGGGCGGCGGCTGTTCGCCAACTTGTTTCGCAAGCGCCTGAGCCTGCTCGGGGTGTCTGACGCAGTGCGCGACGACATGCGCCGCTGCCTTGCGCAGTGGCCGGCCGAGCGCATCCAGACGCTTTACAACCGTATCGACATCGACGCCCTGCAAGCGGCGCTGGTGCCGCGTGCAGAGGCGCGTCAGGCCTTGGGCCTGGACGCCCAGGCCTGGGTGGTGGGCAATGTCGGGCGCCTGCACCCGGACAAGGACCAGGCCACCTTGCTGCGCGGCTTCGCCCAGGCATTGCCAGACCTGCCTGCCGGCGCCCGCCTGGCGATCCTCGGCAAGGGCCGGTTGGAGGACAGCCTCAAGGCCTTGGCGACGCAGCTGGGCATCGCCGATCACGTGCTGTTCCTTGGCCAGGTGCCGGATGCCCGGCGTTATTTCCAGGCGTTCGACGTGTTCGCCCTGAGTTCGGACCATGAGCCATTCGGCATGGTCCTGCTCGAAGCCATGGTCGCGGGGGTGCCGGTCCTGGCCACCGCCTGTGGCGGCGCGCGCGAGGTGGTCGAAGGGGTCGGTGTGCTGTTTGCGCTTGGTGATGCCGGGCAGTTGGCTGCGGCCCTTGCACATATGGCCGAGCTTGATGAGCAACAGCGCGCGACGTGCGCTGCGTTGATGCTGCAGCGCCTGCGCGAGCGGTTTTCCGACCAGGCAGTGCGCGAGATGTTCTGGCGCCTGCCGCAGGTGCGCGGGCTGACGGAGAAAGGCTGATGCTCAATCATTTCCAGGCCTTTCGCGAACGCGGTTGGCAGGCCATCGATGCGCCGACCTATGCGGCGGCGTGGGCACGTTTTGGCGGCAGCGTCGCCACTCACCCTCTGGTGGTCGAGCAGCTGGCCGAGCTTGCGCAGATTCCCGTGCGCTACTTGGGCTGGTATCGCGCCGGTGAACTGCAAGCGGCCATTCCCACCTGGGGGCGGCACCTGGCGCTGTCCAAGGAGGTGCTCAAGCGCGCCGGCAAGAAGGCCCTGTTCGACCTCGGCAACGCGGAGATCATCCTGCCAGCTGCAGCCGACGCTGGGGCGCCACTGCGCCATGCTGCGCGCTACCTGTCGCAGCTGAACCAGGGACGCTTCGACGGCCTCAAGGCGCAGCAAGAGCAACTGGCCATGGCCCGTGCGCCTGAAGAGCTGTCGAAGAAGTTCCGCTACAACCAGCGCCGCGAGTTACGCTTGCTCGAAGAAGCCGGCGGCGTGGTACGGCCGATCAGTAATTTCACCGCGCCGCAGATCGCCGCCATGTACTGCGATCTGTTCGCCCGCCGCTGGGGTTTCCCGGCCACGGGCGCCGAGCGCATGGCCGATGTGTTGGCGCGCCTGCAGTCATTGCTGATCGGCTCGGTGCTGCTGCTCGACGACAAAGCCATTGCCATCCAATTGGTGTACCGGGTAGAAGCGCCGGAATGGGTCAGCGTCGAGTACATCAATGGCGGCGTCGATCCCGAGACCAAGGCGTTCAGCCCCGGCAGCGTGTTGAGTTTTCTCAATACCCAGGCCGCCTGGGAAGACGCGCGCGCGCGCAACAAACCGCTGCGCTTTTCATTCGGCCGTGCCGATCGTGAATACAAGGACCGTTGGTGCAACCCCGTACCGGTATTTCAGGCGTGAGCCGCAAGCAGCAGTTGCTCAAGCGCTACCGGCGAAACAAACGCCTGGGCGTGATCGTCTGCGCCCTGGCATCACTGGTGCTGGCGCTCTTCACCTGGTGGTGGCTGGCGCTGCTGTTGCTGCCGCTGCTGTGGATCGCGCATGAGGCCTGGTTCGCCGATCATCTGTTCTACACCCCGGGCGAGGACTATCGCTACCGTTTTGGCGAGCTGACCCGCGAGGCCGATGTCGAACTGCGCGATGGCCTGCTCACTGTCGACTCGCCGCTCCAGGGTGATGAAACCCTGGTGCTTGAAGTGCGAGTGAAAAGTGGCTGGCTCGGCCGGTTTCTCGACCCTCGTGTCGAGTTGACATGCACAGACGACAACGACCGGCAAACCTTCGAGCGCGGCGTGGACGGGCTGCGTTTTCTCAACCTCACGGGTTTCGCAGCGGCTTTGCAGGCGGGCACCTTGCGCCTGCGCGGGCGTCATTGCCGCCTGCTGGGAAAGCCGCGGTTGTGGATAACGCCTGGGGTCGAGTTGCAGCGCCGCCGAATCATGGTGATCGCGCCCCATGCCGACGATGCCGAGCTTGCTGCCTACGGTTTGTACAGCCAGGCGGACGTGGCCTGGATCGTGACGCTCACCGCGGGCGAAATCGAGGCTGAGCATTACCAGCAGATGGGCTTGGGCAAGGCCGAGGCGGCACGCCTCAAAGGTCGCCTGCGGGCCTGGGACAGCGTTGTCGTGCCGCGCTGGGCCGGCGTACCGGAGTCACGCTGCGTACAGCTGGGCTACTTCTGCCTGCAATTGCCCGCCATGCAGGCTGCGCCTGATCAGCCGTTCGCCTCGCGCGAGGCAGACATGCAGGATATTCGTCCGTTCAGGCAGTTCAATACCTTCTCACTGCCCGGCGACAGCAACGGCGCGCCGACCTGGCGCAATCTGCTTGCCGATCTGGCCGCGTTGCTGGAAATGGCCAAGCCCGACGTGCTGGTCATGCCGCACCCGCAACTCGATCCACATCCCGATCATCTGAGTGCCCAGGCGGCGGTCATGCAGGCTTTGCAGGGTTTAGCCTGGCAGCCGCGGACCCTGTTGTACTACGCCAATCACCTGCATGACAACGACCGCTGGCCCATGGGCGACAGCGGCGATGGCGTCGCCCTGCCGCCGCAATTGAGCGCCGAGCAGGCCTGGGCGCCCTGTGTCTTGCCGCTGGACCTGGCAACCCAGCGCGACAAGGCGATGGCGTTGGGCATGATGCACGACTTGCAGCCCCGTATGCCGTTCAAGCGTCGCCTGCGTCGGCTGTTGCAGCGCTGGCTGGCTGGGCGCCGAGCATCGCCGTATGGCGAAAACGAATTCTTCCGCAAGGCGGTACGTCGTCATGAACTGTTCTGGCGCCGTGAGCTGTGACCCGGACCGCGATGGCGCCGAGCGCCCAAGGAAAGCAATGAAGGTTCTATTCCTGGTACAGAAGGAACAACGCGCGATCCTCGATCGCCTGTATGACGGCGTCGCGGCCAATTGTGAATGCGACCTGCGCTGGTTGAGCAGTGACGAGCAGCGCAACCTGCGCCGCTATTTCAAGGACGAAGTTCAGGCCGAGCGCTACGACCGGATCATCTTCTTCCTGCGCTTCAAGCAGGAGATTCGCCAGGCAGCATTCATTCGCACGGTGCCCAACCTGGTCATTCTCGAGCATGACGCCTACCAGAATTACATCCCATGCAAGTACACGGGCAAGTTCAGCGCGCATTATCGCAAGCTGCCTTGGGCGCGGGTGATCAGCTCTGGCTACACGGTCAGCCAGCGCTTGCGCGAGGAAGGCTTCGATGCGGTATTCGTGCCCAAGGGCTATGACGAGCAGCTGCTCACTGACCAGGGCCGCGAGCGGGACATCGAGCTGGCCTTCGTCGGCAGCACCAACAGCGTGGCCTACAGCGGGCGCAAGGCCTTGCTGGACGAGCTAGGCCAGCTCGAGAACCTGGTGGTGACACGAACCAAGTCAGGCGAAGACTATTGCAACACGCTCAACCGCATCCGCTTCTTCGTCAGCGCCGACGTGGGCATGGGCGAGTACATGATCAAGAACTTCGAAGCCATGGCCTGCGGCTGCGTGTTGTTGGCGTATGATCAAGGCGAGCAGGAAAACCGTGCCTTGGGGCTTGAAGACATGCACAACGTCGTGTTTTACCGGGACATCCCGACACTGCGCGGCAAACTGCGCATCCTGCGCGAAGATCCAGCGTTGGCCGCGCGGATCGCCGCCAACGGGCGCGAACTGGCGGTCACGCGATTCAGTTTCGCCGCAGTGGGGCAGAACATCGTCGAACACATGCGCCCGGCGCTCAGGCCTCACCCGCCTTTGTCTGCCTGGCAGCGCCTGCGGTTGAAGCTAGGCGTGTGAATTCATGAATATCGTCAACATCATGTGGGCCGGCGGTTCGCCATACATTTCCATCCACAACGTGCACCATCAGGTGCTGACCCATGCAGGGCCAGACGCGTCCATCAGCAACTGGCTCTTGCGTGAAGGCGAGCTACGCCATGGACAGTGTGCAACGCGTGAATGGCGCATGCCTCAACGTGCACTCAAAAGCAAACCTGTGTGGCGACTGTTGCGGCCCTGGCTGCGCCTGCGCATGCAGCGCGCATTGCAGGACGTCGACGCCGATGTCGTGCTGCTCGACGGTATCGGCGTAGCCCGCCTGGTGCTACCGCTGCTGCATCGGATGCCCACGCTGCGGGCAAGCGTGCTGTTCCATGCCTGCACCGAATTGAACAGTGCCGACAAATTGCTGCTCAGGGGCTTGCCCGCGCAGCGTCTGCGCCTTGCCGCGGTCTCGCAGACCTTGGCCTGCACGCTGCAAAGCGACCTTGGCCGCCCGGTTCAAGCCTTGCGCGTGGCGTTCGACCCACAGGTGTTCCGCCGCGAGCTGCTCAGCCGCGAGCAGGCACGCGCCGTCCTCGAATTGCCGCAGGACGGCAGGCTACTGCTCGGTGCGGTAGGGCGGCTGGTGGAAAGCAAGGGCTTCGAACTGTTGATCGAAGCATTTGCAGCAGGTGCTTCGACGCGACCTGAGGTTCAGCTGGCAATCGTCGGTGAGGGGCCGCTCTATGCCAGGTTGCAAGCCCGCATTGAGGCATTGGGGCTGGTCGGCCGGGTGCACCTGTGTGGCTATCACGACCAATTGCAGCAGCTGTACCGGGCGTTCGACTGGCTCATGGTGCCGTCGCGGGCTGAAGGCCTGGGGCTGGTGGTGCAGGAAGCCGTCATCGCCGACGTCGCCGTGGCGTGTAGCGACCTGCCCGTGTTTCGCGAGCAACTGCAGGCTGGCGGTTACTATTTGCCGGTAGGGAGTGTGGCGCAGTGGGCACAGGCTATCGGCCGTTGCGATTCCGCCAATGCCCAGGCAATGGCCGCCATGCAACGTCAGGCGCTGGCCCCTGATGCGGCATGGCAGGCATTCTGCGATGGCTCACAGCGCCTGCTGCGCGGTTGAATTCAGCGGGCCAGCAAGGCGGCTTCGAACTTGCCCAGCGGGAACTGCTCGCCCAGGTTTTCCCGCTCGATGTAGCGCACCATGTGCTGAACATTACGGCGGATCATGCGCGCAGACAGGGGCGGGCGCAAAAAGCGCATGTCCGCTACATCGATCAGGCCCAGGTGCTGGTCTGGGGTGACTACTACGTTACCTAGATGCAGGGACCGGAAATACACGCCATTTCTATGCAATTGGCTGATCAGCGTGATCAAGCGCGGTAAATAATTGTCCCAGCTAAAGTCGTTGTTCCGAGACATCTGCAACAAGGTGCGGCCGGGCAGCGGTCGATACAACACCGCCGTGCGGCCAGGTTGATCCAGTTTATACTGGCTGATCACGCGCAAGGTCGGTATACCCAGTTGCGCCAGCCGCGCGGCGTTGTCGACAAATCGTTGCGAGTATGGGCGCAACAACGCAGATGAAATCAGACGCTTCCTACGAAATACCTTAAGGAAATTACCATCGCCAAGCAGGTAGACTTTGGCGCCATGGCTGTCGGCCTCCAGTATCTGGGCGCCGAGTATCAGCTGATCGAAGTCGACCTGATTGAGCCGAGAGCATTGCATGGTTGAGCCTTCTCGTCTGGCGAACAAAAATGACCGGCAATAATGCCGAAAATAACGCTTGAACACCATCTATGGTGTCTGAGACTAAGCAGGAGTAAGGATGTCGTATCAACAAAACTGGGCGCGAGCCTGGTTAGGCCTTGGGTTGATCTGGTTCCTCGGGGCGATCGCCCTGGCCCCGAGCAACAAGGTCTATCAGCAAGGACTGGTCGCGTTCCTGTGGTTGCCCACCCTGCTGCTGGCATGGTCGGCGCGAAATGTACTGCTCGAGGCCTGGCGGCGACAGCCAGGCCTGTGGACCAGCGTATTGTTGTTGATGGCCTGGGGCTGGATCAGCCTGGCCTGGTCGCCTGCTGAGGACATAAAGCGCGAAGCCAAGCGGCTGTTGTACATCCTTATTTTCCTGGCGGCGTTTCCCATTCTTGGCCAAGCCGGGGAGACCCGAATCAGGCACCTTTTGCAGATCGGCAGTGGCTTGCTGGCGGTCGCGGCCTTCATTTCCATCTATCATTTCTACCGGACTGAAGCCAATCCACTGCTTTCACGACTTGAGGGCATTGGTGAAATTTCGCACCCCATTCTGGGCGCCTATGTCGTAGGGGCAGCCGCCTTGCTGTTGCTTTACCAGATGCCAGGCCGTCGGCTCCTGCAGCTGGGCTGGCTGGCGGCCATAGCTTGCTTCGGCGCGTTCGTCATCCTTAGCCAGAGCCGCGGTGCTGCTCTGGCACTCGTGATAACCGTAGTGCTCGCGCCTTTCTGGCTGCGGGACAAGCACAGCCAGGTGCTGGCCGTGGGGGCGCTGCTTGTCACCGCATTGGCCTTCTATGGCATGTACGATCTGCTGACGGTGCGGGGCGCGTCTTTTCGTCCGGAGATTCTCTGGCAATCCTTGAGAATGGTCGCCGCTCACCCACTGACCGGCCTTGGCATCGGCGCGGACTACGACGTCACTGTTCCAGCACTGGGCATGACGTTTGACCATACGCACAACATGTTCACCCACGTTGCGGTGGAGCTGGGCCTGCCCGGCATGCTGCTGTGGGTTGGCGTGTGGCTGTTCGCGCTGCTCGAAATTCTTCGTTCGAGGCACTTGCTGCTCGGTAAGATTCTGCTTGGCCTTTGGGTCTACTCGAGCATGGCGATGCAGTTCGATGCTGCCAGCCTGACCGCAACACCGCGTGCAGAGTGGTTCATCAGCTGGTTGCCCGTGGGCCTGGCCATGTTGTTGCCCTGGGTACGTGCCGAAAATGACGCCTGTGATAAAATTCGCTGTTCATCCCGAACAGTGAGACCCACGATGTCCGAAACACCCCGACCGGCGGAGCGCAGCTCCAGCCTGAAGATCTACTTCCGGCTGTTGAGCTATGTGAAACCCTATGTCGGCATTTTCCTGCTGAGCATTGTCGGTTTCGTGATCTTCGCCTCGACTCAGCCGATGCTGGCCGGCATTCTCAAGTACTTCGTCGACGGGCTGAGCAATCCGCAGGCGGTGCTGTTCCCCAATATCCCCTATCTGCGCGACCTGCAGCTGCTGCAGGCCGTGCCGCTGTTGATCATCCTGATCGCGGCCTGGCAGGGGCTGGGCTCGTTCCTCGGTAACTACTTCCTGGCCAAGGTGTCGCTGTCGCTGGTGCATGATCTGCGCGTGCAGTTGTTCAACAAGCTGCTGGTGCTGCCCAACCGCTACTTCGACAACCACAACTCCGGCCACTTGATTTCACGGATCACCTTCAACGTGACCATGGTCACCGGCGCTGCCACCGATGCGATCAAGGTGGTGATCCGCGAAGGCTTGACCGTGGTTTTCCTGTTCGGTTACCTGCTGTGGATGAACTGGCACCTGACGTTGGTGATGGTCGCCATCCTGCCGGTGATCGCGTTGATGGTCAGCGTCGCGAGCAAGAAATTCCGCAAGCAGAGCAAGAAGATTCAGACGGCGATGGGGGATGTCACGCACGTCGCATCCGAGACTATCCAAGGTTACCGGGTGGTGCGCAGCTTCGGCGGCGAAGCGTACGAGCAGCAGCGCTTCGACAAGGCCAGCCAGAGCAACACCAACAAACAACTCAACATGACCAAGACGGGTGCGCTGTATACCCCGCTGCTGCAGCTGGTGATCTACAGCGCCATGGCCGCGTTGATGTTCCTGGTGCTCTATCTTCGCGGCGACTCCACCGCCGGTGACCTGGTGGCTTACATCACCGCAGCGGGCCTGTTGCCCAAGCCCATTCGGCAACTCTCGGAAGTCAGCTCGACCATTCAGAAAGGCCTCGCAGGTGCCGAGAGCATCTTCGAGCAGCTCGACGAAACGCCCGAGGTCGATTCCGGCACGGTCGAGAAAGCACGCGTCGAGGGCCGCCTCGAGGTACGCAACCTGAGCTTCACCTACCCGGGCACTGATCGCCAGGTGCTGAGCGACATCAGCTTCGTTGCCGAGCCCGGACAGATGATCGCCCTGGTCGGCCGCTCGGGCAGCGGCAAATCGACATTGGCGGCGTTGATCCCGCGCTTCTACCACCACGACCAGGGGCAGATCCTGCTCGACGGCGTGGAGATCGAGGATTACCGCCTGCGCAACCTGCGTCGCCACGTGTCTCAGGTGACCCAGCATGTCACCCTGTTCAACGACACCGTTGCCAATAACATCGCCTACGGCGACCTGGCCGGGGCGCCACGGGCTGATATCGAGGCGGCAGCGGCCGATGCCTACGCCAAGGAATTCGTCGACCGTCTGCCCAACGGCTTCGACACCGAGGTCGGCGAGAATGGCGTGCTGCTGTCCGGCGGCCAGCGCCAGCGTCTTGCGATTGCCCGGGCGCTGTTGAAGAACGCGCCGCTGCTGATTCTCGATGAGGCCACCTCGGCCTTGGATACCGAGTCCGAACGGCACATCCAGGCTGCCCTCGACCACGTCATGCAGGGGCGCACCACGTTGGTGATCGCTCATCGGCTGTCAACCATCGAGAAGGCCGATCAGATCCTGGTCATGGACCAGGGGCGTCTTGTCGAGCGCGGCACGCACAGCGAGTTGCTTGCGGCTAATGGCCATTATGCGCGCCTGCACGCAATGGGCCTGGATGAGCCGGCCAACGCCGACATCACCTGACTGACTTCGCTCGGGGCCGCGCAGGCCCCGATTGTCAGCGGGTTTTTTCAAGGTGTATCTGGCTTTAAAGCCGCTGCCTGCCCTGTGTTAATATCCCGTCCCTGTTCATTATTTCCATATGGGTTGCCCATGAAGTTGTCCCTGCCGCGATTCGATCAAGCCCCGGTACTGGTGGTCGGCGATGTCATGCTCGACCGCTACTGGCATGGCGGTACTTCGCGTATCTCGCCAGAAGCGCCAGTGCCGGTGGTCAAGGTCGATCAGATCGAAGATCGCCCAGGCGGTGCGGCCAACGTTGCCTTGAACATCGCAGCCCTTGGCGCCCCCGCTTCGCTGGTCGGCGTCACCGGTCAGGACGAGGCCGCCGACAGCCTCGCCAACAGCTTGCAGGCCGCGGGCGTGCGCTCGGTGTTCCAGCGCATTGCGCACCAGCCGACCATCGTCAAGCTGCGAGTCATGAGCCGGCACCAGCAACTGTTGCGCATCGATTTCGAGGAGCCGTTCGCCACCGACGCCCTGTCTCTGGGCGCGGAAGTCGACACGCTGCTCGAAGGCATCAAGGTGCTGGTGCTGTCCGACTACGGCAAGGGCGCGCTGAAAGACCACCAGAGCCTGATCCAGGCCGCTCGGGCCAAGGGCATCCCGGTGCTGGCCGATCCCAAGGGCAAGGATTTTTCCGTCTACCGCGGCGCCAGCCTGATCACGCCGAATCTCAGCGAGTTCGAAACCATCGTCGGTCGTTGCGCCGATGAGGCCGAGCTGGTCGCCAAGGGTCTGCAGTTGCTGCAAGACCTGGACCTGGGCGCGCTGCTGGTCACCCGTGGCGAGCATGGCATGACCCTGCTGCGCAGCGGCCACCCGCCGCTGCACCTGCCGGCTCGGGCCCGCGAAGTGTTCGATGTCACCGGTGCCGGCGACACCGTGATCTCTACCTTGGCTGCGGCCATCGCCGCAGGCGAAGACCTGCCGCACGCGGTAGCCTTGGCCAACCTGGCTGCAGGCATCGTGGTGGGCAAGCTGGGTACTGCGGCCATCAGTGCCCCGGAGCTGCGCCGCGCCATCCAGCGCGAAGAAGGCTCCGAGCGCGGTGTATTGGGCCTGGAGCAACTGCTGCTGGCCATCGACGATGCCCGGGCGCACAAAGAGAAGATCGTCTTCACCAACGGCTGCTTCGATATCCTGCACGCCGGGCATGTCACCTATCTGGAGCAAGCCCGGGCACAGGGCGATCGCCTGATCGTCGCGGTCAATGACGACGCTTCGGTCAGCCGTCTCAAGGGGCCAGGCCGGCCGATCAACAGTGTTGACCGACGCATGGCGGTGCTGGCGGGATTGGGTGCAGTGGATTGGGTGATCAGCTTCTCAGAAGGCACGCCGGAAAACCTGCTGAGCCAGGTCAAGCCCGACGTCTTGGTCAAGGGCGGCGACTACGGCATCGACCAGGTGGTGGGCGCCGATATCGTCAAAGCCAACGGTGGCACGGTAAAGGTGCTGGGGCTGGTGGAAAACAGCTCTACCACCGCGATCGTCGAAAAAATCCGCAAGCATTGAGGCTACACGGGAGGGGCTGCATTGCAGCCCCTTCATTCATTTGTGCAGGGATGTTCGGGCACGCTGCAGCAATGCCCGGGCCTTGTCGCCAATACGCTTGAGGTGCGACGCGCGTTTAGCCCGGCTTTCGATCAGGCCCTGCTGCCTGAGCCAATCCTTCCAGCGAATGCGCTCGTCTCTGACCACCCAGCCATCCTGTTGCGCGAAGCTTTCAGCCAGGTACAGGCCGCGCGTGCTGGCGGGCAGCAACTCGTCCTTTCTAAGCGTATACAGCTCAGCCAGCGGCCGGCCGTCCTGCAGCGGCATCAGGTACAAGTCTGGCCGCTTGCGGTTCAGACGTGCCACCAGCTGGTCGCCCTCGAGGCGCTCATCGACATGGAACAGGCTGAGTTTCTTGGCATCGCGCGGCACCTGCAAGCGCAGGTCATAGATCAACTGCAACGAAGCAGTGGGCAGGTGCACGTAGGCCCGCGGGCGCTCCAGCAAGGTGAGATTGGCAGCCTGCACGGGGCGCGCCGCGCCGGACTGCGGCGCCAGCTGGAAATGCGGCGTCTCGCGGTAATGCAGGGCGGCGCTGTAGGGCGCCGGCAGCCACGTGTCATTGAAGCGTCCACTCAGCCAGCCCTCCGGGGTTTCCAGCAGGCACTCTTCTGCAACCTCCTGCACGGCGGTGTGCAGCGGCAGGTTCAATTCGTGCGCCGGCACGTAACCGGAAATCAGTTTCAGCACCACATCGCCGCGGTCCTGCCGGCGTTGGCGCACCAGCACCCAATAGTCGCGGTTTTGCCAATGCAAGGTGAGGCGCACCGACACACCCAGGTTGGCCAGCTCGACCACGAAGCGCTGGGGGTCGGCCAGTTGAATCGCCTTGCGCCGCTGCTGGGTCTGAGCAAAGTTCAGCGGCATGCCGATGCTCTGGTAGGTCAGCCCGTCGGCGCTGGCCTCCACATGCAGGGGCAGGGTCTTGAAGTTGCTCGGGTTCTTGCGGATCAGCGTTCGCGCCACGAGGCTCCTCCTTGCTTCGGGTCAGTGCCTCGGCCGGTGGCCGGAGCACTCATTGCCGGCCCAGGATGCGGGCGACGACGCCCACGTTGTGGGCCAGGTGCAATGGGTTGATGGTGCCGACGATAGCACTGCTGACGCCCGGGTGGGCGAACAGCAGCTCGAAACTGGCCTGCACGGGATCGATGCCGGGTGCCAGGCAGATATGTCCACTGGCCAATGCCTTCTTCACCAGGATGGCCTTGCCGTGCTCGGCAGCGTAGTCGAGCACCGGGCGCTCTGCCTGTTCGTTGAGGTTGTAGGTGACCATGGCGCAATCGCCCTGCTGCAGCGCCAACAGCCCGCCAGCGGCCGTCTTGCCAGAGAACCCGAAGCCGAGAATCTTGCCCTCGCGCTTGAGCTCGGCCAGGGTCTGATAGACCTCCTGCTGCTCGAGGATGGCCAGGTCGTTGCCATCGGAGTGCACCAGCACCAGTTCGATGCGGTCGGTTTCCAGGCGCTGCAGGCTGCGCTCCACCGAAAGTCGGGTATGGGCGGCGCTGAAGTCGAAATGCGATTGCCCGACGTCGAACTCCTCGCCCACCTTGCTGACGATCACCCATTCATCGCGCTGGCCGCGCAGCAGCGGCCCGAGGCGCTCCTCACTGCGGCCATAGGCCGGTGCGGTGTCGATCAGGTTGATCCCCAGTTCGCGGGCCTGGGCCAGCAGCAGGCGAGCCTCGTCATCGTCGGGGATGGTGAAGCCGTTGGGGTATTTGACGCCCTGGTCGCGGCCCAGCTTGACCGTGCCCAGGCCGAGGGGCGACACCTTCAGACCGGTGCTGCCCAGCGGGCGCCGTAGGCCATGCAAGGTTGGCAGGGTCATGGCAGCAGTTGCTCCCAGGCTGGCACGCCCACGCTTGGCCGGGGCAGGCCGCTCAGGTCCGGCTTGGCCGCGGGGTGGATACCGTCGCGTTCGAGGCTGGCCAGAACCCGGTCGCTGAAATCCGGTGCCAGCGCCAGCTTGGTCGGCCAGCCCACCAGCAACCGCTGCTGCTCGGCCAGAAACGCGTTGTCCGGGCGCACCAGGCCAGATTGTGCCGGCTCGGCGCGATCGACGCGCAGGGTGGCCCAGCGCACCTGGCTCTGATCGATCCAAGGCAGCAGGCTGGCGACTTCCTTCTGGGCCGCCGCGATCTGCGCTGCAGGCTCGCGGGCAACGCCGTCGGCCTCGGCCAGATCGCCACCGAGGTACCACACCCATTGGCCGTCGGCGGCCGGGTGAGTGGTAACGGTCACCCGTGGCTTCGGTCCACCGCCCAGGCAATGGGCATACAGCGGTTTGAGGTTGGGACCCTTGGCCAGAACCATGTGCAGCGAGCGGGTCTGCATGGCGGGTTGCTCCAGGCCCAGCGCCTGCAGCAGATCGCGCGTGCCTGCCCCGGCGCTGAGCACGATGCGTTGCGCGCGGATCTCGCGGCCATCGACACGCAGACCGACCAGCGCGTCGCCCTCGCGCAGCGGCTCGACGCGCTCGCCTGCCAGCAGGCTGTCGCCGGCGAGTTGCGCCAGGTTGGCCAACAGGCTGGGCACGTCGATGACCAGTTCGGCCAGGCGATAGACCTTGCCCTTGAAGCCCTGGGCTTGCAACGCCGGTGGCAACTGCTCGCCCTTGACCTGGTCGACCCGACCGCGCACGGCTTTGCTGGCGAAGAAGCTGGTCAGGTTGCCGGCCAGTGTACCGGGCGACCACAGGTAGTGGGCGTCGGACAACAGGCGGGTGTGGGTCAGGTCCAGCTCGCCGCTGCCGGCGATGGCTTCGCGCCAGCGCCGGGGCATGTCGGCGATGGCCTCCGAAGCCCCGGTCAGAGCGCCGTGCAAGGCATATTTGGTACCGCCGTGGATGATGCCCTGGGACTTGACGGTCTGCTCGCCGCCAAGGGTCGAGCGCTCTACCAGCACCGTGGAATAGCCCAGCCGGCGCAGCCGTGCATTGAGCCACAGGCCTGCGACCCCGGCGCCGACGATCAGCACGTCAGTGGTAATGGCAGATGGCATGGCGGTACCTCGAAATGTCAGTCAGGCGGCAAGTATACAGACTGCCTCAGTGCCCAGCAGTTTTGGAGAACAGCTGAATCACCACCACGCCACCCACGATCATGGCCATGCCGAGCATGGCCGGCATGTCCAGTTTCTGCCCATAGAGCACCAGCGCCGCCACGCTGATCAACACGATGCCAAGGCCTGACCAGATGGCGTAGGCGATGCCCACCGGAATGCTGCGTACCACCAGGGTCAGCATCCAGAAGGCGATGGCATAGCCGACCACCATCAGCAGCAAGGGGAGTGGTGTGCTCAGGCCCTTGACCGCTTTCATGGAAGCCGTGGCGATGACTTCGGCGCAGATGGCAATGGCGAGATAGGTGTACGCATTCATGACGGATTCCTCGGTTATTGGCCGGCATTCTAGTAAGTTCCTGATTGCGGTAAAGTCATTACCTATCAGAACTGGAGATAGGTTGATGGCCGAGCAATGGAACTTGGAGCAGCTGCGGATCTTCCTGCGCGTGGCCGAATTGCGCTCGTTTTCGGCCGTGGCCCGCGAGCAGCGCAAGGCGCAGTCGGCGATCAGCCAGGCAGTCGCGCTGCTGGAGGCGGACCTCGGCGTGACGCTGTTCGAGCGCAGCAGTGGCCGGCAGCCGAAGTTGACTGCAAACGGCGCAGCGTTGCTTGAAGATGCGCGCGAGCTGTTGCGCCAGTGCGAGCGTCTCGATGGCCGTGCGCTGGCGTTGATGCGCGGCCAGGAGGCGCTGCTCAGGGTGGCCCAGGACGAAGCCATGCCCTATCAGCCGGTCATCGACAGCCTCGACGAGCTGGCTAGCCGCTATCCCTCCCTGGAAGTGCAACTGGCCAGCGGCGCGCAAGGGGATGTCGCACGTAAGCTGGCCGAGCGCCGCGCCGACCTGGGGTTGTTCTTTCATCATGAGCGCATGCCTGCCGCGCTGGAGCGGCGGGCCTTGGGCAGTGTAGAAATGGTTACGGTGTGCGCCGTCGACCACCCGCTCGCTGGCGAGCGCCGGGTCACTCGGCAACAGCTGGCCCGGCATCGTCAGCTTCTGATCACCCCGCAGCAGAGCGGCTACCCCGGCGGCGAGGCGATCAGCCCGCAGGTCTGGCGCGCCGACAGCTTCTACGCCATGGCCGAGTTGCTGATGCGCGGCCTGGGCTGGGCCTGGCTGCCCAGGCATGTGGTGCAGTACCCGACCTACCAGGCCCACATGGTCGAGCTGGACAGCGAGTGGCGGCCACCGGCGCTGGTGGTGGAACTGGCCTGGCGACGCGACGAGCCGCTCGGCCCTGCCGCGCAATGGTTGGCCGAGCGCTTTGCAGTGCATTTGCGTGCGATCGGGTAAACTTCGCCGCCATGAACAGAACGCTCTATACCTTGTTGTTCCACTTGGGCCTGCCGCTGCTGGCGCTGCGCCTGTACCTGCGTGCACGCAAGGCACCGGCCTATGGCCAGCGCATCGCCGAGCGCTTCGCCTGGCAGATGCCGCCGATGCGTCCGGGTGGCATCTGGGTGCACGCGGTATCGGTGGGTGAAAGTATCGCCGCCGCCCCCATGGTACGGGCACTGCTCAAGGCCTACCCGCATCTGCCCATCACCCTGACTTGCATGACGCCGACCGGCTCCGAGCGCATTCGCGCGCTGTTCGCCGACGAGCCACGGGTCCAGCACTGCTATCTGCCCTACGATCTGCCCTGGGCGGCCGGGCGCTTCCTCGACCACGTGCAGCCCAAGCTGGGCGTGATCATGGAAACCGAGCTGTGGCCCAACCACATCCACCAATGTGCCAAGCGCGGCATTCCTGTAGCGCTGGCCAATGCACGCCTGTCCGAGCGCTCGGCCCGTGGCTATGGGCGTTTCGCCGGGCTGACCCGGCCGATGCTCGCTGAGATGAGCCTGATTGCCGTGCAAACCGAAACCGAGGCCCAGCGTTTTCGCGACCTGGGCGCGCGACCCGAGTGCGTGCAGGTGACCGGCTCGATCAAGTTCGACCTGAACATCGCCGCCGACCTGCGGCCCCGTGCCCAGGCCCTGCGCGCAGCATGGGGCGCCGAGCAGCGTGCGCTGTGGATCGCTGCCAGCACCCATGAGGGTGAAGATGCATTGATTCTGCAGGCCCACCGGCAACTGCTGCAGGTGCATGCCGATGCGCTGCTGATCCTGGTGCCGCGCCATCCCGAACGATTCGACGCGGTGCACAGCCTCTGTGCCGGGCAATTTGCCACCATCCGGCGCTCGGCCAGTCAGCCGGTGACCGCGCAGACCCAGGTGTTGCTCGGCGATACCATGGGCGAGCTGCTGTTTCTGTATGCCCTTGCCGATGTCGCTTTCGTCGGCGGCAGCCTGGTCGCCACGGGCGGGCACAATCCGTTGGAGCCAGCCGCGCTGGCAATGCCGGTGATCATGGGGCCGCACGTGTTCAATTTCCTCGAGATCAGCGCCATGCTGCGAGCGGCAGGAGCGCTGCAGCAGGTCGACGACGCCGAGGGCTTGGCCGAGGCAGTGCGGCGCCTGATCGAGCTGCCGCAAGATGCCCAGCGCATGGGCGCGGCGGGCAGGGCGGTGATGCTGGCCAATCAGGGCGCGTTGCAGCGCCTGCTGGAGGGCTTGGCTCGGCTCATGCGCTGAATCCGAGAGTGCGCAGCCCCGCACCCCCTGCCGTTGGTTTCAGGGGCGGCGCTCGAAGTTCTTGGCAGCCGCCGCTGCCAGGTCCGGTGGCAGAAAATCCTTGTCCGGGTTGTAGTCGGCTTTCAGGTAGCGTTTGAGGTCCTGCAAGTCTTGCGGGCTGAGTGTGCCCGCAGCCTGCTTGAGGCTGAGATTGTCGAGGATGTAGTCGTAGCGGCTGTTGTTGTAGTCACGTACCGATGTGTACAACTGGCGCTGCGCATCCAGTACATCGACGATGTTGCGGGTGCCGACCTGGTAGCCGATCTCGGTAGCCTCCAGGGCGCTCTGGTTGGAAATGATCGACTGCTTGCGCGCCTGCACCTGCTCGACGTCGGTGTTGACCGCCCGATGCAGGTTGCGCGTGTTCTCCACCACCTGGCGGCGCAGGCTTTCGCGCTGCTGCTCGCTCTGGCTCAGGCGCTGATAGGCCTCGCGCACCTGCGAGCTGGTCAGCCCGCCACTGTAGATGGGGATGTTGAGCTGCAGGCCGACGCTGGTCTGTTCGACGTCACCGCTGTAGCGCACGCCCAATTGCGAGGGGTTGCTGAAGCCCAAGCTGTCGTTATCGCCCTTCTGATACTTGGCCACGGCGTCCAGGGTTGGCGCATGACCGGCCTTGCGTTGGCGCAGGGTTTCCTCGGCGGCGGCCACCGCGTAGTTGGTCGCCTGCAGATTGAGGTTCTGGCGCCCGGCGGTTTCTACCCAGGCCTTGGCGTCGTTGGGCATCGGCACCTGCACCGGCAGGCTGTGGACCACGCCTTGAATGGCCGTGTATTCGCGGTTGGTCAGGGTGACCAGGGCCTCGAAGGCGTCCTGCACCTGGCGATCGGCGATGATCCGGTTGGCCCGCGCGGTGTCGTAGCTGGCCTGGGATTGCAGCACATCGGTCTTGTCCGAGAGGCCAACGTCGAAGCGTTCGTTGGACTGATCGAGCTGACGCTTGAGCGCCGCTTCCTCGGCCTTGGTCGCCGCCAGGTTGTCCTGGGCGCGCAGCACGGCGAAGTAGCTTTGTGCCGTTTGCAGGATCAGATTCTGTTCGGTGGCCGACAGCTCGAGCGCGGCTTGTTCGTTGACTGCCTCGGCGGCTTGCAGCTGGAACCAGCGGTCGGCGCGGAAGATCGGCTGGGCCAGGGTCGCGCTCCAGGCGTTGCCGCTGCGGTTGGAGGTGATCGAAGGCTCGTCGAGCTTGGTCCGCGTGTGCATCATTTCGGCGCCTGCCGAAAGGTTTGGCAGCAGGCCGGCACGTGCCTGTGGCACGACCTCCCGGCGAGCGCCGTAGTCGGCACGCGCCGCTGCCAGGTCGGCGTTGTTGTCGACCGCTTCCTGGTAGACGCTGACCAGGTCGGTTCTGACCGTCATGGGCACGGCCGCTGCCCAAACCACTCCATTGGACGCACAAGACACGGCAATCGCCAGTGAGAGTTTGCGCAGCATAAGAGGCAATCCTTGTACGAAATTTTATTACTGAACTGTTGAGTATCGAGCGATGGGCCAGTGTAGTGCCATGCGCACTGGCCAACAATCGCCGCTTGCGCCTTTCATCACCCTTGCGCGTTACCCGCTTGGCTTTGCCAGGCACTCCAGTCTAGACTGCGCCTGTTCTTGTCGGGGTGCCTTGAAGCAAAGGCTGAGATCGCAGAGGTGCGGATCCCGTTGAACCTGATCAGGTTAGCGCCTGCGTAGGGAACAAGATTGCTCGCCTTCCCGGGGAGCCTCTTGTGCCAGGTCCGGGAATGTCGCAGCTGCATGCAGCGCGCGGCACCCGTGTATCCGGCACTGCATCCGCCAGGGTGCGTGCGCGCCGTTCAGGTTCAGCTCCGACATTCCACCGCCAGGAAGCTGTCTGGAGAGCCTGTAATGAGCCAACAAGAAAAACCGATCAACCTCAGCGAATCGGCGCAAGTCGATCAGCAGTCCGTGCAACCTCTGCCCCGTTCGCGCAAAGTCTATGTACAAGGCTCGCGCCCGGACATCCGCGTGCCCATGCGCGAAATCAGCCTGGACGACACCCCCACCGATTTCGGCGGCGAAAGCAATGCGCCGGTGCTGGTCTATGACACGTCCGGCCCCTACACAGATCCCACTGTCATCATCGATGTGCGCAAGGGCCTGCCCGATGTGCGTTCGTCGTGGATCGACGCGCGTGCTGACAGCGAACGCCTGCCGGGCTTGAGCTCGCACTTCGGCCAGCAGCGCCTGAACGATGCCGAACTGGCCAAGCTGCGCTTTGCCCATGTGCGCAACCCGCGTCGGGCCAAGGCCGGTGCCAACGTGTCGCAGATGCACTACGCACGCCAGGGCATCATCACCGCCGAGATGGAATACGTCGCCATCCGCGAGAACATGAAGCTGCAGGAAGCTCGCGCTGCCGGTCTGCTCGATCAGCAGCACGCTGGCCACAGCTTCGGCGCCAGCATCCCGAAACAGATCACCGCCGAATTCGTGCGCGAAGAAGTCGCCCGTGGCCGCGCCATTATCCCGGCCAACATCAATCACCCCGAGCTGGAGCCGATGATCATCGGCCGCAACTTTTTGGTGAAGATCAACGGCAACATCGGCAACAGCGCCCTGGGCTCCTCGATCGAGGAAGAAGTGGCCAAGCTGACGTGGGGCATCCGCTGGGGCTCGGACACGGTCATGGACCTGTCCACCGGCAAGCACATTCACGAAACCCGCGAGTGGATCATCCGCAACTCGCCCGTGCCGATCGGTACCGTGCCCATTTACCAGGCGCTGGAAAAGGTCAATGGCGTGGCCGAGGACCTGACCTGGGAGCTGTTCCGCGACACCCTGATCGAGCAGGCCGAGCAGGGCGTGGACTACTTCACCATCCATGTCGGGGTGCTGCTGCGCTACGTGCCGCTGACCGCCAAGCGGGTCACCGGCATCGTCAGCCGCGGCGGCTCGATCATGGCCAAGTGGTGCCTGGCGCATCACCAGGAGAACTTCCTGTACACGCATTTCGAAGAGATCTGCGAAATCATGAAGGCCTATGACGTGAGCTTCTCGCTCGGTGACGGCCTGCGCCCAGGGTCCATTGCCGACGCTAACGACGCGGCGCAGTTCGGCGAACTGGAAACCCTTGGCGAGCTGACCAAGATTGCCTGGAAGCACGATGTCCAGTGCATGATCGAAGGCCCTGGTCACGTGCCGATGCAACTGATCAAGGAGAACATGGACAAGCAGCTCGAATGCTGCGACGAGGCGCCGTTCTACACCCTCGGCCCACTGACCACCGACATCGCCCCAGGCTACGACCACATCACCTCGGGCATCGGCGCGGCGATGATCGGCTGGTTCGGCTGCGCCATGCTGTGCTACGTAACGCCCAAGGAACACCTGGGCCTGCCCAACAAGGACGACGTCAAGACCGGCATCATCACCTACAAGATCGCCGCCCATGCCGCGGACCTGGCAAAAGGCCATCCAGGGGCGCAGATTCGCGACAACGCCTTGTCCAAGGCGCGTTTCGAGTTTCGTTGGCAAGACCAGTTCAACCTGGGCCTGGACCCGGACACGGCGCGCGCTTTCCACGACGAGACGCTGCCCAAGGAGTCGGCCAAGGTCGCGCACTTCTGCTCGATGTGCGGGCCGAAGTTCTGCTCGATGAAAATCACCCAGGAAGTGCGCGAGTACGCCGCGAAGATCGACACCGTGGACGTGACGATCGAGCAGGGCATGCGCGATCAGGCCGAGCGCTTCCGTCAGGAAGGCAGCCAGCTTTACCACAAAGTGTAAGAACCCGGGGCCGTTCCTACGTCCTGTAGGAGCGGCCTTGCGTCGCGATTCGAGGACCAAGTCCTCGCCAAGAACACCTACAACATTGCCGGCGAGCGCCAATACATGACATCCCCCAGCCAATTCTCCCCCGACCACCCGGTCCCCACCCATCAGCGCATTTTCGGTGCCCGCGACCTGTTCTCGCTGTGGTTTTCCCTTGGTATCGGTTTGATGGTTCTGCAGGTCGGCGCCATGCTGGCGCCTGGCCTTGGCCTGGCCGGTGCACTACTGGCCATCACCCTTGGCACCGGCGTCGGCGTTCTGCTGCTCGGCGCTGCCGGTGTCATCGGCAGTGACACAGGCCTGTCGGCCATGGGCACCTTGAAACTGAGCCTCGGCCGCCACGGCGCACGCCTGCCGGCCTTGCTCAATCTGCTGCAACTGGTGGGTTGGGGCGCGTTCGAGATCATCGTCATGCGCGATGCCGCCAGCTTGCTGGGCGCACGGGCGTTCGGCGAAGACAGCGCCTGGAATAGCCCGATGCTCTGGACCCTGTGCTTTGGTGGCCTGGCCACCCTGCTGGCAGTCAGCGGCCCATTGGCGTTCGTGCGCAAGGTGCTGCGCGTCTGGGGTATCTGGCTACTGTTGGGCGCGTGCCTGTGGCTGACCTGGAACCTGTTGGCCAAGGCCGACCTGGCTGAACTCTGGAACCGCGCCGGGGATGGTTCGATGTCGCTGGCGGTGGGTTTCGACATCGCCATCGCCATGCCGCTGTCATGGTTGCCGCTGATCGCCGACTATTCGCGTTTCGCGCGTAACGGCAAGCATGTATTCGGTGCAACCGTGCTGGGCTACTTCCTCGGCAACACCTGGCTGATGAGCCTGGGCGTGGCATACACCTTGGCGTTTGCCGCCAGTGCTGAAGTCAATGCGCTGTTGCTCGCCCTCGCCGGCGCCGGGATGGGCATCCCGTTGTTGCTGATTCTGCTGGACGAATCGGAAAAGGCCTTTGCCGACATTCACTCGGCGGCGGTTTCCACCGGCGTGCTGCTGCCGTTGAAAGTCGAGCACCTGGCCCTGGCCATCGGTGTGCTGTGCACCCTGATCGCCTTGCTCGCGCCATTGGCCCAGTACGAAAACTTCCTGCTGTTGATCGGCTCGGTGTTCGCCCCGCTGTTCGGCGTGGTGCTGGTCGACCATTACGTGGTCCGCCGTCGCCGTCTGCCTGGGCAGATCGAGGCCTTGCACTGGCAGGCGCTGCTGGCCTGGGCAGTGGGGGTGGCAGCCTATCACCTGATCGCCGCCACCGCGCCGCAGGTCGGCGCCACCCTGCCGGCGCTATTGCTGGCAGGGGCATTGCACGGCTTGATGAGCCTTAGCCGCGGCCGGGAAACAGTTCGGGCTTGAGCACGCCATTGAGGCGCGGGTAGGGGATTTTCAGTTCGACGTGGCCCATGGAGTACGGGGCGATGGCGTAGACTTCGTACTTCACCACCACCGCGCCGTAAGTCAGGGCGATGTGCGGCGAGCGCTTGAACGGCCAGGTCTTGACGAACTCGGCGTCCTTGTCCATGCCCACGCTCATCAGCCAGGCGCGGTGGGATTCTTCGACGGTCTTCCAGAAGGTGTCTTCCTGACCGGGTACCAGCATGTCCTGCAGGGTCAGGACCTTGTCCAGCTTGCGCGAATAGTTGATGAAGGCCCGCCCCGGCATGCCGTGGGCGCCGCCGCTGTCTAGGTAGCTGGACAGCTCGATGATCACCAGCCCGTCATGCTGCTCGCGTACCTTGGCTTGCAGGTAGCTGCTGTTGCGTTTATCGGCATTGGCCAGGTATTGCTGCTCATACGCCTGCAGAGTGCGCGGGGCGGTGCCATGCTGATTATCTTCGGTGAGCTGCAAGAGGCGCTGCTCGACGATGGCATCGAGTTTGGGCTGGGCCGGGAAGTGCACGGTATCGATATTCACCAAGGGGCAATCGCTTGCACTGCAGCCAGGCTTGAGGTGTTCCCAGGCCTCGCGCTTGACCTCCAGCGGAGTTCGGTAATTGGGCGCGAACAGGCTCTGGCAGGCGCCCAGTGCGAGTGCCAGCAGCGCCACGGAAGTCAGTTTGACCAGTGTCATGATGATCCTTGCAGAACAGGGAAAAGTCGGCCTTTGACCGTCTGTACGGCCTTCAGTTCGCCACTAAGCTATCAGAGTGAAGACTTGCTGTCCCGAGTGTGCGAACGGTGGCCGGAAAGGGGTGAAACGCTCAGGCGTGCAGAGTAGGATGGCGCGAAGCGGTAAATGAGGTAATGAGGATTTCCATGTCAGATACGATCAACTCGGTGCCCAAGGCGGTCGAAATCGTCAAGCGGGACAACTGCTTCCAAGGCTTCTACAGGCTCGACAAGGTGCACCTGCGCCATGAATTGTTCGCCGGCGGCCTGGGTCGCCAGATCAGCCGCGAACTGTTCGTGCGCCACGATGCGGTCTGCGTGCTGCCCTACGATCCGCAGCGTGACGAAGTGGTGCTGATCGAGCAATTTCGCGTCGGCGCGCTGGACAAGATCGACAACCCGTGGCTGATCGAGATGGTCGCCGGGCTGATCGACAAGGACGAGCAACCCGAGGAAGTGGCTCACCGTGAAGCGCAGGAAGAAGCCGGGCTGACCTTCAGCGCCCTGTGGCCGATGACGCGCTACTTTCCCTCGCCCGGCGGCAGTGACGAATACGTGCACCTGTTCCTCGGACGCTGCAGCAGCGAAGGGGCCGGCGGCCTGCATGGCCTCGAGGAAGAGGGTGAAGACATCCGCGTGCGCGCATGGTCGTTCGAAGACGCCCTGCAGGCCGTGCGCGACGGGCGCATCTGCAACGCAGCGACCATCATTGGTTTGCAGTGGCTGGCGCTGAATCGGGATGAAGTGCGAGGTATGTGGAAGTGAACCTGCTGCGTGAGCGTTATCGGGTCGATCTTGCCGGGCTGCAGGCAGCCTGCGAGGCCAACTACGCCCGGCTCATGCGCCTGTTGCCCGATATGCGCAGCAACCAGAGTTCACGGCGCATCGGCATGACGCAGGGCGACCAGATGATCGGGGTGCTGGTGCTCGAGGTCTTGCTTGCGTGCCCCTACACCACCACGGTGCGGGTAAGCCAGGAACACAGCCTGCCCTGGTTGCCGGTGCCGCATCTGGACGTGCAGGTGTACCACGATGCGCGCATGGCCGAGGTGATCAGTGCCGAACACACCCGGCGCCTGCGCAGCATCTACCCCTACCCGAACGAAGCCATGCACCAGCCGGACGAAAAAGCCCAGCTCAACCTGTTTCTCGGTGAATGGCTGAGCCACTGCCTGGCCTGCGGTCACGAACTGGCCAGCGTACGCTGAAAGGAGACGGCCGTTGCCACACCTGGACCCCTCGCACCCCGTGCTTGCGGTGCAACTGACCGACCCCCACCTGTTCGCCGATCCTGGCGGCAGCATGCTCGGCCTCAATACCCGTGACAGCCTGCGCCACGTGGTGGCCCAGGTGCGGCGCGAGCAGCCGGATATCGACCTGCTGCTGTGCACCGGCGACCTGTCCCAGGACGGCAGTGGCGCTTCGTATGAAGCGTTCCGTGAACTGACTGCGCCGTTGGCCGTGCCGACCCGCTGGTTGCCCGGTAACCACGATGAGGCGCAGGCCATGGCGCAAGTGGCTCCGCAGCTGGTGCAGACGGTGACCGACATGGGCGCCTGGCGCATCATCATGCTCAACACGGCCGTGCCCGGTGCCACCCACGGCTTTTTGCAGGATGATCAGCTGGCCTTGCTCGATGGCGCCTTGGAAGCGGCGGGTACACGGCATTGCCTGGTGTGTCTCCACCATCAGCCGGTGGACATCGGCTGCGCCTGGATCGCGCCGATCGGCTTGCGCAATGCCCAGGCGCTGTTCGATACCATCGATGCTCATCCACAGGTGCGGGCGCTGCTCTGGGGGCATGTGCACCAGGAGTGGGATGAACTACGCGACGGAAGGCGTTTGCTGGCCACGCCCTCGACCTGCATCCAGTTCGCTGCGCGCAGCGAGGACTTTCGGGTGAGCGAAGAACAACCAGGCTACCGCTGGTTGCGCCTGCACGCCGACGGGCGGCTGGAGACCGGGGTAGAGCGAGCGTTGGATTTCCAGGTGAAGCTCGACTTCGACAGCCCAGGGTACTGAGCATTCGAGGCAACGCTCGCCCCTTTGAGTCCATTGAACAATGTGTTGCTAAACCCGCCTGCGGCGCCAAAACCCTGCCAACGCGCTACACTGCGCGTCCCTGCGCTCGTGAGATCGGGCGCTACGCCACAGATTCCGGGGGCAGCGTGTCAGGTTCCATCCTCTATATCCATGGCTTCAACAGCTCGCCGCTGTCGACCAAGGCGCGTCAGCTCGAGGCGGTCATGCAGCAGCTGGGCCTGGCGCAGCAACTGCGCCTGCCGGCCTTGCATCATCACCCGCGCCAGGCGCTGCTGCAGCTCGAGGCCGCCATCGCCGAGCTGGGTGCGCCACTACTGGTCGGCAGTTCGCTGGGTGGCTACTATGCCACGCACCTTGCCGAGCGGCATGGGCTCAAGGCCTTGCTGGTCAATCCGGCGGTTACGCCGCACAAGCGTTTCGACGGTTATCTGGGCACCCAGCGCAACCATTACACCGGTGAAAGCTGGGAACTGACCCTCGATCACGTGCAGGCCCTGGCCGAGCTGGAAGTACCGCCTCCGGCGGACCCGGCGCGCTATCAAGTGTGGCTGCAGACCGCCGATGAAACCTTGGATTACCGCCATGCCGAGCAGTATTACCGCGGCTGCGCCCTGCGCATCCAGGCCGGAGGCGACCACAGCTACCAAGGCTTCGCCACGCAATTGCCGGGCTTGCTGGCCTTTGCCGGGATTGCCCGGGGGCAGTATGCGGCGCTCGATTTTTCTGTATTTTGACTTTTTCGCATTCACCAGACTGACGACGAGAACCCATGGCCAATCCCAGCGCTAGCGCCTATAACGCAGACGCCATCGAAGTCCTCTCCGGCCTCGACCCGGTGCGTAAACGCCCGGGCATGTACACCGATACCAGCCGGCCCAACCATCTGGCCCAGGAGGTCATCGACAACAGTGTCGACGAAGCCTTGGCCGGGCATGCACGCTGCGTGCAGGTGATCCTGCATGCCGACCACTCGCTGGAAGTCAGCGACGATGGCCGCGGCATGCCGGTGGACATCCACCCTGAAGAAGGTGTCTCCGGGGTCGAGCTGATCCTCACCAAGCTGCACGCCGGCGGCAAGTTCTCCAACAAGAACTACCAGTTTTCCGGCGGCCTGCACGGGGTCGGCATCTCGGTGGTCAACGCCTTGTCGACCCAGGTGCGGGTGCGCGTCAAGCGCGATGGCAACGAATACCAGATGACCTTCGCCGATGGCTTCAAGGCCAGCGAGCTTGAAGTCGTCGGCACGGTCGGCAAGCGCAACACCGGCACCAGCGTGTACTTCAGCCCGGACCCGAAGTATTTCGACTCGGCCAAATTCTCCATCAGCCGTCTCAAGCACGTGCTCAAGGCCAAGGCGGTACTGTGCCCTGGCCTGTTGGTGAGCTTCGAAGACAAGTCCAGCGGCGAAAAAGTCGAATGGCACTATGAAGATGGCCTGCGCTCGTACCTGGTCGACTCGGTCAGCGAGTACCAGCGCCTGCCCGATGAGCCGTTCTGTGGCAGCCTGGCCGGCAACAAGGAAGCGGTCGACTGGGCCTTGCTGTGGCTGCCCGAAGGCGGCGACAGCGTCCAGGAAAGCTACGTCAACCTGATTCCCACGGCCCAGGGCGGCACCCACGTCAACGGCCTGCGCCAGGGCTTGCTCGACGCCATGCGCGAGTTCTGCGAATTCCGCAACCTGTTGCCGCGGGGGGTCAAGCTGGCGCCCGAGGACGTTTGGGAACGCATCACCTTCGTGCTGTCGATGAAGATGCAGGAGCCGCAGTTCTCTGGCCAGACCAAGGAGCGCCTGTCCTCGCGCGAGGCAGCCGCCTTTGTGTCCGGCGTGGTCAAGGATGCCTTCAGCCTGTGGCTCAATGGCCACCCGGAGCTGGGCATGCAGCTGGCGGAGCTGGCCATCAGCAACGCCGGCCGGCGCCTCAAGGCGAGCAAGAAGGTCGAGCGCAAGCGCATCACCCAGGGTCCGGCACTGCCCGGCAAACTGGCCGATTGCGCAGGCCAGGACCCGATGCGCGCCGAGCTGTTCCTGGTCGAGGGTGACTCGGCCGGCGGCTCGGCCAAGCAGGCCCGCGACAAGGAGTTCCAAGCCATCCTGCCGCTGCGCGGCAAGATCCTCAACACCTGGGAAGTCGATGGCGGCGAAGTGCTCGCCAGCCAGGAGGTGCACAACATCGCCGTGGCGATCGGCGTCGACCCTGGCGCCGCCGACCTGTCGCAGCTGCGCTACGGCAAAATCTGCATCCTCGCTGACGCCGACTCCGACGGTCTGCACATCGCCACCTTGCTCTGCGCCTTGTTCGTCCAGCACTTCCGCGCCTTGGTCGAAGCCGGTCACGTCTACGTCGCCATGCCGCCGCTGTATCGCATCGACTTGGGCAAGGAAATCTACTACGCCCTCGATGAAGCCGAGCGTGACGGCATCCTCGATCGCCTGGTGGCCGAGAAGAAACGCGGCAAGCCGCAGGTCACCCGCTTCAAGGGCCTGGGCGAGATGAACCCGCCGCAACTGCGCGAAACCACCATGGACCCGAACACCCGGCGCCTGGTGCAGCTGACCCTGGACGACGTGCAAGGCACGACCGAAATCATGGACATGCTGCTGGCCAAGAAGCGCGCCGGTGATCGCAAGCAGTGGCTTGAAACCAAAGGCAACCTGGCCGAGGTGCTGGTTTGATTCGTCTGCTGGTCGCCGCGTGCGTGGCAGTGCTCGCCTTGCCGAGCCTGGCTGAAGATTGGGCGGAATTGAAACTGACCTCGGAACACCCGATCGAGGGTATGCACGGCGGTAACCTGTCGGGCCTGGCCGAATGCCGCGGCGCCTTGTGGGGCGTGTCCGATCGCGATGACGATCGAATCTATCGTTTTGACCGACAAACTCCCGTGTGGAGCGCGCAGGCGCTGGCGTTCACCGCGCCGCCGGTGCCGGAGAGCGGGCTGCCCTGGGGCCTGAAGGTGCGCAATTGGGCAGCGTCTTTCGTGCGTGGCGGCGAGCTGGACTACGAGGGCATCACCTGCGACCAGGCTGGTAACCTCTATGTGGTCAGCGAGGCGCACGCGGCGGTGCTGCAAATACCGACGGCAGGTGAGCCGCAGTGGCTGAATATCGACGCGGCCATGGTGCGCCAGGCACGCGCCAGCGGCATGCTGCTCAACTTCAACGCGCTGTTCGAAGGCCTGGCGATCAACCCCGCCGGTGATCGTCTCTGGCTTGCCGCCGAGCGCGAGCGGCGTGGGCTGGTGGCGATCGAGAAACAGCAAACGATGTGGACCTGTGGACGGCGCTGCGTGCTGCTCAGCGAAGCCGGGGTGGAAATGCAGCCGCCGCAGGTGCCTGACCCGGTTGCGCTGCCGCGTGATTTCGCCGACCTGGCGTGGTTCGAGGGCAAGCTGTTCACCCTCGAGCGCAACGCCTACCGCATCTGTCGGCGTGCTGCCGACACGGGCGAGGTCGAGCGCTGCTGGTCGTTCGCCAGCGAGGCCTTGCAGCCGCAGCGCCGCTATGACCAGCCGTTTGGCCTCGCCGAGGCGCTGGTGATCGATGCCAAGGGCGCGTGGATTGGCCTGGATAACAACAATACCGATCGCGCCGATGGCGAAAGCCGGCCGATCGTCTGGCGCTTTGCCGCACCCCAGGGCGGCTGGAGCGCCAATCCATGAATCAGGCGCCGGGCAAGCGCGCCGGCAAGGTACTGCTGATCGTCGCCTGGGCGGCGGGGCTGTTCCTGGCCACGCGTTTCTTCGGTCAATGGGAAGACCAGCAGCGCAACCCCAATGCCCAGGTGCAGTCCGAGCACGGTGACGGCTACGTGGAGGTGCGCCTGCTGGGTAATGGCCAGGGGCATTTCGTGCTCGACGGAGCGATCAATGGCCAGCTCGTGCACTTCATGCTCGACACCGGCGCGACCGATGTGGCGATCCCGGAGGCGCTGGGCCGCCAGTTGAACCTCAAGCGCGGCAGCCCGGTGTTGCTCAGTACCGCCAATGGCCGCACCGAAGGCTACCGCACGCGCCTGGATAGCCTGCAGCTGGGCGACATCCACTTGCAGGGTGTGCGCGCCATCGTGGTGCCGGGCCTGGACGGGCAGACCGTGCTGCTGGGCATGAGCGCCCTGAAACAACTTGAATTTACCCAGCGCGGCGGCACCATGCTGCTGCGCCAGAACCTGAAATGACGAGGCCCGCATGAGCGACTCACTGGAACTCAGTCTGGATGGCGTCGAACGCCGTTCGCTGGCTGACTTCACCGAACAGGCCTACCTCAACTATTCGATGTACGTGATCATGGATCGCGCCTTGCCGCACATCGGCGACGGCTTGAAGCCCGTGCAGCGCCGCATCGTCTATGCCATGAGCGAGTTGGGGCTCGACGCCGATGCCAAGCACAAGAAGTCTGCCCGTACCGTCGGCGACGTGCTCGGCAAGTTCCACCCGCACGGCGATTCGGCCTGCTACGAAGCCATGGTGCTGATGGCCCAGCCGTTCAGCTATCGCTACACCCTGGTCGATGGCCAGGGCAACTGGGGGGCGCCGGACGATCCGAAGTCGTTCGCCGCCATGCGTTATACCGAGGCGCGCCTGTCGCGCTATTCGCAGGTACTGCTGAGCGAAGTTGGCCAGGGCACCGTCGACTGGGTGCCCAACTTCGACGGCACCCTGCAGGAACCTGCGGTACTGCCGGCGCGCCTGCCGAACATCCTGCTCAACGGCACCACGGGCATCGCCGTGGGCATGGCCACCGATGTGCCGCCGCACAACCTGCGGGAAGTGGCAGCCGCCTGCGTACGCTTGCTCGACGAGCCCAAGGCCACCATCGAGCAGCTGTGCGAGCACATCCAGGGTCCGGACTATCCGACCGAAGCCGAGATCGTGACCCCGCGTGCCGAGATCCTGAAGATCTACGAAAGCGGTCGCGGCTCCATTCGCATGCGTGCGGTGTACCGCGTCGAGGATGGCGATATCGTCGTCACCGCGCTGCCGCACCAGGTGTCCGGTGCCAAGGTGCTGGAGCAGATCGCAGCGCAGATGCAAGCGAAGAAGCTGCCCATGGTCGCTGACCTGCGTGACGAGTCCGACCATGAAAACCCATGCCGCATCGTCATCATTCCGCGCTCCAATCGGGTCGATGCCGATGAGCTGATGCAGCACTTGTTCGCCACCACCGAGCTTGAGAGCAGCTACCGCGTCAACGTCAACATCATCGGCCTGGACGGCCGTCCGCAACTGAAGAACCTGCGTGCGTTGCTGCTTGAGTGGCTGACGTTCCGCACCCAGACCGTGCGCCGCCGCCTGCAGCACCGTCTGGACAAGGTCGAGAAGCGCCTGCACCTGCTGGAAGGTCTGCTCACTGCGTTTCTCAACCTGGATGAAGTGATCCATATCATCCGCACCGAGGAGCACCCCAAGCAGGCATTGATCGAACGCTTCGCGCTCAGCGAGATACAGGCCGAGTACATCCTCGAGACCCGTCTGCGCCAGTTGGCGCGTCTTGAAGAGATGAAGATCCGCGGCGAGCAGGACGAATTGCTCAAGGAGCAGGCCAAGCTCCAAGGTCTGCTGGGCAGCGAGGCCAAGTTGCGCAAGCTGGTGCGCAGCGAACTGATCAAGGATGCCGAAACCTACGGCGATGAGCGCCGTTCGCCGATCGTCGCGCGCGCCGAAGCCAAGGCCTTGTCGGAAAACGAGCTGATGCCGACCGAGCCTGTGACCGTCGTCCTGTCGGAAAAAGGCTGGGTGCGCTGCGCCAAAGGGCACGACATCGATGCCACTGGCCTGTCCTACAAGGCCGGCGATGGTTTCAAGGCCGCCGCCGCTGGGCGTTCCAATCAGTTTGCCGTGTTGATCGACTCTACCGGGCGCAGTTACTCGGTCGCCGCACATTCCTTGCCATCGGCGCGCGGCCAGGGCGAGCCCTTGACCGGGCGTCTGACCCCACCGCCAGGGGCGACCTTCGAGTGCGTGTTGCTGCCCGAGGACGACGCGTTGTACGTGGTGGCTTCCGATGCGGGCTACGGCTTCGTGGTCAAAGGTGAAGATCTGCAGGCCAAGAACAAGGCAGGCAAAGGCTTGCTGAGCCTGCCCAACGGCGCCAAGGTGATGACCCCGCGGCCGGTCGCCGACCGCGAGCAGGACTGGCTGGCGGCGGTGACCACTGAGGGGCGTTTGCTGGTGTTCAAGGTGGCCGACCTGCCGCAACTGGGCAAAGGCAAGGGCAACAAGATCATCGGCGTGCCAGGCGACCGGGTGGCCAGCCGCGAGGAATACGTCACCGACCTGGCAGTGGTAGCCGAAGGGGCGACCCTGGTACTGCAGGCCGGCAAGCGCACCCTCTCGCTCAAGGCCGACGACCTTGAGCACTACAAGGGCGAGCGAGGTCGCCGAGGCAGTAAGCTGCCGCGTGGCTTCCAGCGCGTCGATGCCTTGCAGGTCGAGCGCCCGGGCTGACCCGACGAAATGTCTGGAACGGCAATTTCAGCGCCGTTCCAGGCAGAAATGCTGGAGTCGAACCAATATTTCGCGGATGATAGTGCCCCTGCGGTGCCGGCGTGGCCGTGTGCCTGATTGAGTCTATATCAGTATCACTGCGGTTTGCCTGGTGGCGACCGCCTGGATGGGTTGAATGAAATTCCTGCGCCTTCCATTTGCGCTGTTGATGACGGGTCTACTGGGACTGGGCGGGTGCAGCATGCACCAGCCGGTTGCCCTGTACCAACTCGACAGCGGTGATCCGGGCCAGCCTTCGCAAAGTGCGGGCATGGCCGTGGTGCTCGGCCCGGTGTCGGTTGCCGATTACCTTCAGCGTGAAACCTTCTTGCAGCGTCAGGCCGACGGCAGCCTGAGCTCGGCGACGGACGGTCGCTGGGCCGGCAGTCTGTCATCCGACATCGACCAGCTGCTGGTGCGTCAGCTGGCGTGGCGCCTGGACAGCCAGCGTGTGGTGCTGGCGCCGGCGAGCAGTGGGTTCTCAGCCGATGTGCAAGTTCTGCTGTCGATCACTCGCCTGGATTCGGGCAAGGACCAGCCAGCGATCCTCGACGCCCAGTGGCGTCTGCTCGACCGCCGAGGCCGTGTGCGCGACAACCGTATCGTGCACCTTGAGCAACACCACGAGGGCAGCGAATCGTCGCAGGTGCAGGCGCAGGGGCAGCTGCTGCAAAAGCTTGCCGAGCAGCTGAGCACAGCGCTCAAGCCATTGGCCAATCAGCCTGCGCTCGCCGAAGACACGCCGAAGAAGCCAGCGGCCCCGGTACAGGTCAAGAAAGCACCGGAAAAATCGAAGATTCCGATGGCCTCGCCGATTCGCACCGATATGGAAGTCTATCGGTTCTGATCTCCCCCGCGCCCACGAAAAAGCCCGCATGTTCGCGGGCTTTTTTTATCTGACGCAGCAAGCCTGAGCGGCAAGGCCACCCAGGCCGGTACCGATTACTGGCGCAAGTCGCGATCACGCAGGCCCAGTAGATACAGCACGCCATCCAGGCCAAGGGTCGAGATCGCCTGCTTGGCCGACTGGCGCACCAATGGCTTGGCACGGAAGGCCACGCCGAGGCCGGCCAGGGCCAGCATCGGCAGGTCATTGGCACCGTCACCCACGGCGATGGTCTGCTCCAGCTGCAAGCCTTCTTCACTGGCCAACTGTTGCAGCAAAGCGGCCTTGCGCTGGGCGTCGACGATCGGTTCGACCGTTTCACCGGTCACCTTGCCGTCGACGACGGGCAGTTCGTTGGCGAATACGTAATCGATGCCCAGTCGCGCTTGCACCTGCTTGGCGAAGTAGGAGAAGCCACCAGACAGGATGGCTGTCTTGTAGCCCAGGCGCTTGAGCTCGGCGAACAGGTGCTCGGCACCCTCGGTCAGGCGCAGGGATGCGCCAATTTCGTCGAGTACGCTCACATCCAGGCCTTTGAGCAGTGCCATGCGCTCCTTGAAGCTGGCGCGGAAGTCCAGCTCGCCGCGCATGGCGCGCTCGGTGATGGCCGCGACCTGCTCGCCGACACCGGCGGCCTTGGCCAACTCATCGATCACCTCGGCTTCGATCAGCGTGGAGTCCATGTCGAATACCGCCAGGCGGCGGTTGCGGCGGAACAGGTCGTCTTTCTGGAAGGCGATGTCGACGTTGAGCGCTTCGGACAAGGCGAAGAAGTCGGCGCGCAGGGCCTGGGCATCGCTCGGCACGCCGCGCACGGAGATCTCCAGGGCGGCCTTGGCGGTTTCGCTTGGCGCATCCAGCGCCACGCGGGCCGACAGGCGCTCGATGCGCTCGATGGTCAGGCCGTACTGGCTGATGACGGCGCTGACGCGCTGCAACTGTTCAGGGCTGATCTTGCGGCTGAGCAGGGTGACGATGTGGCGCGCCTCGCCCTGGGCATCGGCCCAGTGCTGGTAGTCGGCTTCCGATACGGGCGTGTAGCGCGCCTGCAGGTTCAGCTCATGGGCCTTGGACTGCACGCTCTGCAACAGGCGGGTGGCCACTTCGTTGTCGGGGATGTCGACCAGGATGCCGAACGACAAGGTGCCGTGCATGACCGCCAGGCCGATGTCGAGGATGTTCACACCGCCCTGGAGCAGGACGCCGGTGATAGCCGCAGTGAGACCGGGACGGTCTTCACCGGTGATGTTGATCAGGACGATTTCGCGCAAAATCGGGCTCCGACTTCGATGAAAAATGCGCATTCTACCGATTTTCCATGACCATCGGGTGCTTACGCTACTTTGCCGACAAAACCCGGCTCGCTATACTGCGCAACACTTTTATGCCATTAAGAGCCTAGCTCTGTGAACCGGCCCACGCCCGTCAAACCAGATAACTTCTTCCTGATGATCTTTCGTGCCCTGCGCCAACGTCGTGTTCCACTGGCACTGCGTATCGCCAGTACCAACATATTCCTGGTCGCCCTGGCGCTGGTGATCTATGCCTGCGTGATGGGCCTGCAGTTCAAGCAGGCCATGCATGAGCAGGCCGATGCCCTGGGCCAGAGCCTGACCACGCAGACCGCCACGTCGGCCACCGAGCTGCTGGTGTCCAACGACATCCTCAGCCTCAACGTCCTGCTGGGCAACCTGGTGAAAAACCCGCTGGTGGCCCACGCGGCCATCTACAGCGTCGACAACCGCATACTCGCCGAAGCTGGTCAGCGTCCGCGCAACAGCCTGCTGGGCGAAGCCGAGGGGCTGTACCAGACCAAGATCACCTTCCAGGACGTGACCGCGGGGCAGTTGCGCATCAGCCTGGACATGGGCCAGTTCCAGCAGCCGATGCTGATCAGCCTGCAGAGCATGGGCATTCTGGCGGCGATCCTGCTGGCCTTGGCCTTGAGCCTGAGCCTGCGCCAAGGTCGTCACATCACCTTGCCGCTGTTGCAGTTGCGTGTCTGGCTGCGCGACCCGCATCCGTACACGCCGGCCATCGACCGTCAGGATGAGATCGGCGACATCGCCCGCCAGCTGCACGCACGCCTGGCGCCGCCACCTCCGCCTGAACCTGAGCCTGAGCCGGAGGAAGACGAGTTCGAAGACCTGCACGATGACGTGCAGGTCTTGCCGGCGCAACGCGCCAAGGCCGTGGTCCAGGCCGACGAGGACGACGACGCAGCCTTTGCCGGACTGCTGGATGACGAGCAAGCGGGGGTCAAACCTGCCCCCGTGATCAGCGATGAGCCGCAGTACAGCGCAGTGCTGGCCGTGCAACTGGGCTCGCAGGAACAACTGCGGCGCCTGCCGCGTACCCGCCTGAGCGAGCTGATCGAGCGCTACGAGGGTTGCCTGGAGCAAGCCGCGTCGCTGTACGAAGGTGAGATTCACGCGCTCAACGACGGCAGCACGCTGGTGCTGTTCCACAGCCGCGAGTGTGGCGAAGATTACCTGACCAATGCCATCTGCTGCGGCGAGCTGCTGCGAGCCCTTGGCCACGCCTTGCAGATCGAAGTGGCCGACAGCGGCATCACTTTGCAACTGCAGTTGGGTCTGGCCTTGAGCGATGACCTGCAAGGGCTGGAGCAGGTCGATCTGTTGATGGCCGAGAAAGCCCAGGACGCCTTGGCGCTGTCACAGCACAGCCGCAACCTGCTGCTGGTGGAGCGGCAGATCAGTGATGATGAGCTGATTCGCAAGCGTGCACGGATTCGTCCGATCGCCAGCCCCGAAGGGGCCTGCTGCGTGGAACGCTTGATGGAGCCGTATCCATCGATGCTGGAGCGGCAGCTGGCGCGGATGCACGAACGCCGCGCCTGATGCACGTGCGCCGCCTTGCCCAAGGGCAGCGGCGGCGCAGTGTGTTCCCCGGCGCTAACCGGGGCGTTGCCAGATTCAGACCTGTTGCGGTTGGGCGAGCAATTCACCCATGCGCACCGCCGAGCCGGCACCGAGCAGCTCGGCCCACTTCACCTGCTGCGGGCCGAACAGCACGATCGCAGTCGAACCCAACTTGAAGCGCCCGAGCTCGGCACCTTTCTCCAGGTGGATCGGTGCGCGGCTGGCATCGTCGTAGCGGAAGGTTTTCAGTTCGCGCTTAGGCGGCGTTACCAGGCCAGCCCACACCGTTTCGACCGAAGCGACGATCATCGCACCGACCAGCACCACGGCCATCGGCCCGCGCTCGGTATCGAACAGGCAAACCACTCGCTCGTTGCGGGCGAACAGTTCCGGCACGTTCTCCGCCGTGGTCTGGTTCACCGAGAACAGCCGGCCCGGCACGTAGACCATCTCGCGCAGGGTGCCGGCCAGGGGCATGTGTACGCGGTGATAATCCTTGGGCGACAGGTAGATGGTGGCGAACTCACCGCCCATGAACGGCGCCGCCAGGGCCGGGTCGCCGCCCAGCAGCTCCAGGGCGCTGAAGCTGTGACCCTTGGCCTGGAAGATGCGACCGTGCTCGATCGGGCCCAGTTGGCTGACCGCGCCATCGGCCGGGCAGAGTACGGCACCTGGGCTCTGGTCCAGCGGGCGAGCGCCGGGCTTCAGGGCGCGGGTGAAGAATGCGTTGAAGTGCTCGTAGGCGCTGAGGTCTTCGACCAGGGCTTCGCTCATGTTGACCTGGTAGCGCTTGGCGAACCAGGCTGTGAAGGCATTCTTGAACCAGCGTACGCGGCATTCGGCGATGCAGCCGGCCAGGCGCGACAGCAGATGATGCGGCAGCAGGTGCTGGCTGATGATGAACAGGCGGGATTTCATTGTAGGCAGTGTCCTTAAACTTCGACAGGCGTGTCCGGGTGGTTGCCCCATTCGCTCCACGAACCGGCATAGGCCTTGATGCGTGGGTAGCCGAGGGCCTTGGCCACCAGGTAGGTAAAGCCGGAGCGGCGGTGAGTCTGACAGTGGGTGATCACTTCCTTGTCGGGGGTGATACCCAGCTGCGCCAGTACGTCGGCGATGTCGTGACGGATGCGCAGGTGATCATTGAGGTCCATGCCGGCGGTCCATTCGAAATTGACCGCGCCGGGTATGTGCCCGCCCTTGGCGGCGAGGACTTTTTCGCCGCTGAATTCCTGCGGCGCACGAGCGTCCCAGACCACCAGGTCGGCGGCGCCCAAGCGACTTTGCAGGTATTCGCGGGTGGCCGTCGGCTCGCTGTGCAGGTGCAGGTGCACCGGGACAGTGCCGGCGGCCGGGACTGCGGTGCTGAGCTGGTCGGCCGGCCAGGCCTGGATGCCGCCGTTGAGGTAGTGATAGTGCGGATGACCGATGACATCGAGCAGCCAGATGAAGCGCCCGGCCCAGCCGCCGCCTTCATCGTCATAGACCACGTAGACGGCGTCGTCTCGGTGCCCCAGTTCGCTGAACAGCCTTTCCAGCTCGCCCAGGCCTGGCAGCAAGCCAGGCGCCGGCGGTTGCCCGAGCTGGGTGCGCTTGCCCTCGACGAAGCGCGCACCTGGGATATGCCCGCTGACATAGCGGTTGGCGCTGCTCAAGTCGACCAGGATCAACTGCGGGCAGTCCAGGCGCGGTAGCAGGTCCGCGGCTTCGATCACCAGCGGCAGACCGGAAAAGTCAGTCATCCACGTTCTCCAGGGGCAAAGAGCAGCGATTGTAGCGCATGCCCTAGGCTTCGCGGTTGCCAAACACCGCCAGCGCCCGCTCGATACATTGCGCGGTTTTACCGAACGCTTGCACGCTGACATCGGCCAGGGGCTTGCCGCCTTGGTCGGCGATCACCAGCATCAACACCTGATCGTTGACCGCCAGCGAACGCAGCAGCACGTGTTCGCTGCGAAACAGCGCGCGTATCGGGGTTGGCAGCAAAGGCGCGAACTGGCCATGGTTGTCAGGCGTCAGGCGCAGTTGACCGGCCTTGCTCAGCAGCCTTTGCAACAGCTTGCTATCGGCGACCGGCAGCGTCACGGCGTCGGCCTGCTTGGGCAAACCGGCGCTCTGCTGCACCCGTAGTACTTCGCTGTTGCGGTCCAATGCCAGTAACAGCACGCGCTGCATGCCGCCAGCGAGCAGGGCGTCGCGTGCGTGCGTGGCCAGGTGCACGGCGTTGGTGAAGCGGCTGGGCTGGGCCAGCAGGTCTTGGCACAGCGTGCGCCAGCGGCCGAGGTCTTCGCTCGACGGCGGTGGTGGCGCGAGCATGTCTGGGTGAGGGCGGCGTTGCTGCCACGGCCAGATCAGCGCTTCGGCCGGATGGAACAGGGCATGTCGGGCATGGCGCCGGGCACTGGCGGCGGCCTGCTGGTGCACTTGTTGCTGCACATCGTCCAACGAAGTCTGCAGGTACAGCGCGGTCAGCAGCTGCCAGCGCAGCAAGTGTGGGTTGTCCCAGCCCACCTGCGCCGCCAGGGCCAGGTTGTTGGCCAGCAGCACGGTATTGGCCGGCTCGTTGAACCAGCGGCGCAGGCCCGGCGCCTCGTCCAGGCGATGCTGCTGGGCGAGCAGGTCGTCTTCACGCGCGATGCTCAGGACCTGGGCCAGTTGCTCACGTTCTTCGAGCAGCAAGCGGTAGCCTTGGGTGACCCAGCGCGGCAGGCGCCAGTGCTCGGCTACTGCCTGGCACAGCGCCATGATGCGCACGCCGAACAGTTCATGTTCGACCTCGGCCGCTTCCTCGCCTTTGTGAATGACCCGCAACTCCCAGGCATCGAGCAGCTTCGGATAGGCCAGCGCCATGGGCCAGAGCGGCGCCAGAAACAGCAGGCTACCCCAGTGGATCTCCTGCCACAGCCGCGCCAGGCGGCTGGCGAACAGCCCACTGGCCTGCTGGGCCGCATGCTGGCTGATCATCAGGAACTGGCACAGCACGGGCGGAATGTCGTCTTCGAGCACTGCCGGCAGGCGCAACAGCAATTCGCGGGTGCGGGTCAGACCCAGGCGGTTGAGGGCGATTTCCAGGCTTTCGGCTGGCTCGGCCTGGCTGGCATTGGCCGGATGATTGGCTTCGCGCATGGCGGACAACACCAGCGCGGGGCTGTCCTGCATCAGTTCGGCGATGTCACGCAACGAGCGGCGGCTGTCATTGATGGCATTCATGACCCGCTCGTAGCTGTGCTTGGGCACCGGGACGCGCAGCCCGTCGAGCAGCTTCACCCAGGCCTCTAGCGTACGCGGATTGTCAGTAGGCACCTTGGATTCCATTGGCATTTTGACATCAGTCCAAACTGGCTTTTCGCTTTGAGTGGCTATAGTCTGGCGCAGTTCTGCCGATAAGTAGAAGAAGAGTTTTAAAGCTCCCGTCCCTCACCCTGACCACGACAGCAAGTGCTTTGATCCTATGGCTAAAATTATCGGCATCATCGTCGTATTCGCGAGCGTGCTCGGCGGATATGTACTCTCCCACGGCAAGATCGCGGCGCTGATCCAGCCGTTCGAAGTGCTCATCATCGGCGGTGCGGCGTTTGGCGCTTTCCTGCAGGCCAACCCCGGTTACATGACCATGCATGTAATCAAGAAGTCGCTGAAGATGTTCGGTTCGCGCTTCACCCACACGTTCTACCTCGAAGTGCTCGGCCTGGTTTACGAGATTCTCAACAAGAGCCGTCGGGAAGGCATGATGGCGATCGAGGGCGATATCGAAGACGCCGCAGCCAGCCCGATTTTCGCCAAGTACCCCGCGGTACTCGGCGATGAGCGCATGACCGCGTTCATCTGTGATTACCTGCGCATCATGTCGACCGGCAACATGGCGCCGCATGAGCTCGAAGGCCTGTTCGACATGGAGCTGCTGAGCATGAAGGAAGAGCTCGAGCACCCCTCCCATGCGGTCAACGGCATCGCCGATGGCATGCCAGGCTTCGGTATCGTCGCGGCGGTACTGGGCATTGTCGTGACCATGGCGTCGCTGGGTGACGGCGATCAGGCCTCGATCGGTCTGCACGTCGGTGCGGCGCTGGTCGGTACCTTCTTCGGTATCCTCGCGGCCTATGGCTTCTTCGGCCCGCTGGCCAAGTGCCTGGAGCATGATGCCAAGGAAGAAATCAACCTCTATGAGTCGATCAAGGCTTCGCTGGTGGCCTCGGCTTCGGGCATGCCGCCTTCGCTGGCGGTGGAATTCGGGCGCAAGGTGCTGTACCTCAAGCACCGTCCGAGCTTTGCCGAGCTGGAACAAGCAGTTCGCGGTCGCTAAGCCATGGAAAACAATCAGCCGATAATCATCAAGCGCGTCAAGCGCTATGGTGGCGGCCACCACGGTGGCGCCTGGAAGATCGCCTTCGCCGACTTCGCCACGGCCATGATGGCGTTCTTCCTGGTGCTGTGGCTGCTGTCCACGGCCACCCCTGAGCAGAAGATCGCCATTGCCGGTTACTTCAAGGACCCGATCGGCTTCTCCGAAAGCGGTACGCCCTACGTCATCGATCTGGGCGGCTCGCCGCAGCTGGCGCCGGACAAGACCATCAACCCCGAGGAGAAGTCCGAGCCGACGCCTGACACCAGCATTCAGCTGGACAAGGACCGGGTCGAGACCATGGCCGAGCAGGTCGAGCGCGAGCGTCTGGAGCTGCTGTTGCAGGAGCTGCAGAACAAGGTCGAGGAAAACCCGCAGCTGCAGAAGTTCAAGGATCAGATCCTCTTCGAGATCACCCAGGACGGCCTGCGCATTCAGATCATGGACGCCGAGAACCGGCCCATGTTCGATATCGGCAGCGCGCGGTTGCAGCCGTATTTCGAAGACATCCTGCTGGCCATGGCCGACACCATCAAGGCGGTGCCGAACAAGATCAGCATCAGCGGTCACACTGACGCCAAGGCCTATTCCGGCACCGGTGATTTCGGTAACTGGGAATTGTCGGCCAACCGGGCCAACGCCGCCCGTCGCGCGCTGGTCGCCGGTGGCTATCCAGACGGCCAGGTGGCGCGGGTGGTGGGCTACGCCTCATCGTCGCTGTTCGACCGCAAGAATCCGTTCAACCCGGTCAACCGCCGCATCGACATCATCGTGCTGACCAAGAAAGCCCAACGCAACATCGAGGGCGAGCAGGGCACGGAGCAAGCGCCGCCAGCGCCGTCGGCCGAAGCTGTGCCTGGCGCAGCCGCGCCCGACACTGCAGCGCCAGCGGATCCTGCAAACCCGGCACCGATGCAGCCGCGGGAGCTGCGGCAGAAGCTGAACATTTTCGAGGATGGGACTTTGAAGATGGACGAAGCCAAGGACCAGTAAACTGCATGGAGCCGCCGTGCGGCTCCATGAATGCCTGACGGCCTGGTTCCTAGTAGCTGTCTTCGGGCAGGCTGGCGATGATCGAGCGGTAGCTGTGCATGCGTTGCGGCTTGATGCGCCCCTCGTCGAGGGCTTTGAGCAGCGCGCAGCCCGGCTCGCGGTCATGCTTGCAGTCGCGGAAGCGGCAGGTGCCGAACAGCTCGCGAAACTCGATGAAACCTTCTTCCACATCGCTGCGGCTGACATGGCCGAGCCCGAATTCGCGGATGCCCGGTGAGTCGATCAGGTCGCCGCCGTTGGGGAAGTGGTACAGGCGCGCGGTGGTGGTGGTGTGGGTACCCTGGCCGGACCACTCGGACAGGTCGCCGACGCGCGTGCCTGCCGCTGGCAGCAGGCTGTTGACCAGCGACGACTTGCCCACGCCGGATTGGCCAACGAACACACTGATGTGGCCGTCGAGCATGTGCTGCAAGCGTTGCATGCCGTCGCCCTGGTGTGCGGAAACTTCGAGCAGCGGGTAGCCCAGGTCGCGGTAGACTTCGAGCAGCGCGTGCAGACCGGGGCCGTTTTCGTCGTCGATCAGGTCGGCCTTGTTCAGCAGCAGCAACGGCCGGATACCGGCATGCTCGGCGGCGACCAGATAGCGGTCGATCAAGTTCGGATGTGGCTCCGGCGCGGGCGCGAAGACGATTACGATCAGGTCGACGTTGGCCGCCACCGGCTTGAGTTGACCGTGGTTGTTCGGCCGGCATAGCTCGGTGCTGCGGGGCATCTGCGCGACGATCACGCCGATGCCCTGGTTGCCGGCGCGCCATACCACGCGGTCGCCGGTCACCAGTGCCGGCAGGTTGGCGCGCAAGTGGCAGCGCACGACCTGGCCTGCGGCTTCGCCATCCTGGGCTTCTACCTCGACCTGCACGCCGAAGTGGGCGATGACCAGGCCCAACTGCTCCGGCCCCAGGTCGCCGCCCTCCAGCTCCTGCAGCACGTGCTGCTCGCGTTTGGCGGCGCGAGCGGCGCGTTCGTTCTGGATTTTTTCGATCCGCCAATTTTGGCGACGATTGAGCTGGCGTTTGGCCATGAACCTTCCAAGGTGGGGCAAGTTGAAAACGGCAGGCAGTTTAGCACGCCGTGGTGCCGACCATTCTGCTTACCTGTGGGAGGCGACGCTAGGCTACTATGACGGCCTATACGAGGAGTTCCGTTCATGCATAACCCACAGAACCTGATCTGGATCGATCTTGAGATGACCGGTCTGGACCCGGACCACGATGTGATCATCGAGATGGCCACCATCGTCACCGACAGCGAGCTGAACACCCTGGCAGAAGGCCCGGTGATCGCCATTCACCACAGCGATGAAGTGCTGGCACGGATGGACGAGTGGAACACCCGCACCCACGGCGCCTCGGGCCTGACCCAGCGCGTACGGGACAGCCGCGTGAGCATGGCCGAAGCCGAAGCCCAGACCATCGCGTTCCTGGAGCAGTGGGTACCGAAAGGCAAGTCGCCGATCTGTGGCAACAGCATCTGCCAGGACCGCCGTTTCCTGTACCGGCACATGCGCGAGCTGGAAAACTATTTCCACTACCGCAACCTGGATGTCTCCACCCTCAAGGAACTGGCCGCCCGCTGGGCCCCGGAGGTGCGCGACAGCTTCAAGAAAGGCGGCACCCACCTGGCGCTGGACGACATCCGCGAATCGATCGCCGAACTGCGCCACTATCGCGAGCACTTCATCAAGTTCTAAGCGGCAAGCTGCAAGCTAAAAGCTAAAAGCCAGGCGGTGCGCTTTGCGCTGGACGGGGTTTTCCAGCCTCCGCGCACCGCTTGCAGCTTGCAGCTAGCAACTTCTTCTCCCCCTGGGTTCTGTCATGTTGTTGATGTTGTATTTGATTGCCATTACCGCCGAGGCCATGACCGGGGCGTTGTCCGCGGGTCGGCGTGGCATGGACTGGTTTGGCGTGGTGCTGATCGCCTGTGTCACGGCGCTTGGGGGCGGGTCGGTGCGGGATGTGCTGCTGGGCCATTACCCGCTGACGTGGGTGAAACACCCTGAATACCTGGTGCTGACCAGTTGCGCGGCACTGTTGACGATTTTCATCGCGCCAATGATGCGGCGCTTGCGCTCGCTGTTTCTAGTGCTCGATGCCCTGGGGCTGGTGGCCTTCACCCTGATCGGCTGCATGACCGCGCTGGAAATGGGGCAGGGCATGCTGGTGGCATCGATCAGTGGGGTGATAACCGGCGTATTCGGCGGCATCCTGCGGGATATCTTCTGCAACGATATCCCGCTGGTATTCCGTCGCGAACTGTACGCCAGCGTATCGTTCGCCGCGGCCTGGTTTTACCTGGGCTGCGTGTACTTCCAGGTGCAGGCTGAACAGGCGACGCTGCTGACCCTGTTTGGTGGATTTCTGCTGCGCTTGCTGGCTATCCGCTTTCACTGGGAAATGCCCAAGTTTCACTACAACGACCAGCAGTAGCCCGGCCAGGCCGGTAAACGGCGCGGGTGGTCAGTCTGCGCCGTGGCGTGCCAGCGCCCACTCGACATGCTCGCGCACCAGCGCCGAATCGTCTTCGCGACGCGCCTTAAGCGCCTCGATCACGGGGATGGTCGACGGCGCATTGCCCAGGCCCACCGCCAGGTTACGCAGGAAGCGCTCATAGCCCGCGCGGCGCAGCGGCCCACCTTCGGTCTTGCGCAGGAACGTGCGTTCGTCCCACAGGAACATCTCGGCCAACTCGGCGTTCTCCAGGCCGTGCCGCGGCTGAAAGTCCTGCTCCTGGCTGGGCGTGGCGAAGCGGTTCCACGGGCAGACGATCTGACAGTCGTCGCAGCCGAACACCCGGTTGCCCATTTTCGAACGCAGCTCCAGCGGAATCGACCCGCGCAGCTCGATGGTCAGGTAGGAAATGCAGCGCCGCGCATCCAGTACGTAGGGGCCGACGAAGGCTTGGGTCGGGCAGATGTCCAGGCATGCCTGGCAGCGTCCGCAATGCTCGCTGACATGCGGCGGGTCGACCGGCAAGGGCAGGTCGACGAACAGCTCGGCCAAGAAAAAGTAACTGCCGGCTTTGCGGTTGAGCAGCAGTGTGTTCTTGCCGATCCAGCCCAGCCCGGCCTGTTCGGCCAAGGCCTTTTCCAGGACCGGGGCACTGTCGACGAAAGCCCGGTAGCCGAACGGGCCGATCGCCTCCTGGATACGGTCGGCCAGAAACTGCACGCGCTTGCGCACCAGCTTGTGGTAGTCCCGGCCCAGGGCATAGCGCGAGATATAGGCCTTTTCGGGCTGGGCGAGACGCTGCGCCATTTGCGTGTCGCCGGGCAGGTAGTCCATGCGCAGCGAAACCACGCGCACCGTGCCCGGAATCAATTGCTCGGGGTGGGCGCGCTTGCTGCCGTGTGCCCCCAGGTACTCCATCTCGCCCTGGTAGCCGGCGTCGAGCCAGCGTTGCAGATGATGTTCATGCTTGCCAAGGTCGACGCCGGCGATGCCAACGTGGGCAAAGCCGAGTTCTTGGCCCCACATCTTGATCGATTGGGCCAGTTGGACGAGGTCGGGTGTAGAAGCAGGCATGGGTGGGCAGGCAATACGGGCTCAGGTGCGTATAATTCTGCCAGACATTGGAGCCTTTGACCCCATGGCGCAGACCAAACACACCGGTAGTACCCCACAAGTGCTCAGTAGCGCCACCGTCGCGCGCCTGCCGGCACGTCCGCTTGATGCGCAAAAAGGCGATTTCGGCCACGTCCTGGTGGTTGGCGGCGACCTCGGCACCGGTGGCGCCGTGCTGCTAAGCGCCGAGGCCGCCCTGCGCTGCGGTGCTGGCCTGGTCAGCGTCGCGACCAGGGCGCAGCATGTGCCTGCTGGCTTGACGCGGATGCCGGAATGCATGTGCCTGGGCGTCGAGTCGGCCAATCAGCTGATGGCGCTGCTCGATCGCGCCTCGGTGCTGGTGGTGGGCCCGGGCCTTGGCCAGGCCGCCTGGGGGCGCAGCCTGCTGTCGGCGGCTGCTACGGCGCGCTGCCCGCAAGTGTGGGACGCCGATGCCCTGAACCTGCTGGCGCGCGCGCCGTTGGCCCTGCCCAGTGGCAGCATTCTCACGCCGCACCCAGGCGAGGCAGCGCGCTTGCTGGGGATTTCCACCGAAGCGGTGCAGGCCGACCGCGCTGGCGCGGCGCGCAAGTTGGCGCGTCGGCATGACAGTGTCTGCGTGCTCAAGGGCGCCGGCACCTTGGTGGCAGACCCCAGCGGGCAGTTGGCCCAGTGCCTGCGCGGGCACCCGGCCATGGCCGGGGCAGGGCTGGGCGATGTGCTGACCGGGGTGCTGGCAGCCTTGCTGGCGCAAGGGCTCGATGCCTGGCAAGCGGCAGGTCTGGGCGTCTGGCTGCACGCCTGCGCCGGCGAGCGCCTGGGTGTAGAAGGTAGAGGCCTGGCGGCCAGCGATCTGGCGCCGGTCATTCGTGAGTTGTTGGAGGAACATTCTGCGTGTCTGGCATAACCCTGTTTCTGGCCGATGAAGCGGCTACGGTTGATTTCGGTGCGCATTTGGCTGCGGTAACTGGCGGTCACGGCGTGATTTTTCTGCAAGGCGACCTGGGCGCGGGGAAAACCACGCTCTCGCGTGGTCTGATCCGAGGCTTGGGCCATACTGGTGCAGTGAAAAGCCCGACCTTTACCGTGGTCGAACCCTACGAGATCGGCGAGCTGCGGGCGTTTCATTTCGACCTGTATCGCCTGGTCGATCCCGAGGAGCTGGAGTTCATGGGCATTCGCGATTATTTCGAGGGCGACCCGCTGTGCCTGTTCGAGTGGCCAGAAAAGGGTGCGGGCGTTTTGCCAAAGCCTGACCTGACCATTACCATAAGCCCCCAAGCGGGCGGCCGCTCGCTTGAGCTCGTGCCGCAGGGGGCTCGCGGCGAGGCCTGGTGCACTGCACTGGCCGCACACCATAAACAGTAAGTGGGGTAGGTATGCGCATACGCGCACTGGTCGCTTTGGTTGGATTGCTGCTGACTGCGGTGACCGTTGACGCTTTGGCCGTTACGCAGGTCAAGAGCATGCGCCTGTGGCGGGCGCCGGACAACACGCGGCTGGTTTTCGACTTGTCAGGCCCGGTGCAGCACAGCGTCTTTACCTTGAGCGCGCCGGATCGCCTGGTCATCGACATCAATGGTGCAACCCTGGCGGCGCCGCTGAACGTGGCCACCTCGAACACCCCCATCAGCAGTGTGCGCTCGGCCCAACGCACCGCCACCGACCTGCGCGTGGTGGTCGACCTGAAGAAATCGGTTACCCCCAAGAGCTTCACCTTGGCGCCCAACGCCCAATATGGCAACCGCCTGGTGGTCGACCTGTACGATCAGGAAGCCGACGCTGTCGCTGCCACCGCGCCGACCCCGCCGCCGACGCCAGTGCCCACGCCTGCAACCACGCCCGCGGTGCCAGTGACCCCGGCCCAGCCAGCCATCAAGCTGCCCCCGGTGCCGAGCGGCAAGCGCGACATCGTGGTCGCCATCGACGCTGGCCATGGTGGCGAAGACCCGGGTGCTTCCGGCTCGCGCGGTCAGCATGAAAAAGACATCGTGCTGCAGATCGCCAAGGAGCTGCAACGCCAGATCAACAGCGAGAAAGGCTATCGTGCCGAGCTGACCCGTACCGGCGACTATTTCATCCCCTTGCGCAAGCGCACCGAAATCGCGCGCAAGAAGGGTGCCGACCTGTTCATCTCGATTCACGCCGACGCCGCGCCGTCGCGCGCCGCCTTCGGTGCGTCGGTGTTCGCCCTGTCCGACCGTGGCGCCACCTCCGAGACGGCGCGCTGGCTGGCGGATACGGAAAACCGCTCCGACCTGATCGGTGGCGCCGGTAATGTCAGCCTCGACGACAAGGACCGCATGCTCGCCGGGGTACTGCTCGACCTGTCGATGACGGCCACGCTGAGTTCGAGCCTGAACGTCGGGCAGAAGGTGCTGGGCAACATGGGGCGGGTGACCTCGCTGCACAAGCAGCGGGTGGAGCAGGCCGGGTTCATGGTGTTGAAATCGCCGGACATCCCGTCGATCCTGGTCGAAACCGGCTTCATCTCCAACAACAGCGAAGCGGCGAAGCTGGCCACGGCCAGCCACCAGCAGGCGCTGGCGCGCTCGATTCATACCGGCGTGCGCCAGTACTTCCAGCAAAATCCGCCGCCAGGCACCTACGTCGCCTGGCTGCGTGACAGTGGCAAGATTGCCCAGGGCCCGCGCGAGCATACGGTACGCCCCGGTGAAACACTGGCCATGCTGGCTGTGCGCTACCAGGTGAGCGTGACCAGCCTGCGCAGTACCAACAGCCTCAAGACCGACGAATTGAAGGTCGGCCAACACCTGGATATCCCTGCTACGACGCTGGCTGCACAATGAGTGGTGGCGCCCGCATCCAGCTGCTGACGCCGCGGCTGGCCAACCAGATCGCCGCTGGCGAGGTCGTCGAGCGGCCTGCCTCGGTGGCCAAGGAGCTGCTGGAAAACAGCCTGGACTCCGGTGCCCGACGCATCGATGTGGACGTCGAGCAGGGCGGGGTGAAGTTGCTGCGCGTGCGTGACGATGGCAGCGGTATTTCAGCCGACGACTTGCCACTGGCCCTGGCCCGTCACGCCACCAGCAAGATTCGTGAGCTCGAAGACCTCGAAGGGGTCTTGAGCCTCGGCTTCCGGGGCGAGGCCCTGGCCTCGATCAGCTCGGTGGCAAGGCTCACCCTGACCTCGCGCACCGCCTCGGCGGGCGAGGCCTGGCAGGTGGAAACCGAAGGCCGCGACATGACCCCGCGGGTGCAGCCAGCGGCGCATCCGGTCGGCACCTCGGTCGAGGTGCGTGATCTGTTCTTCAATACCCCGGCCCGGCGCAAATTCCTCAAGGCCGAGAAGACCGAGTTCGATCACCTGCAGGAAGTCATCCGGCGACTGGCGCTGGCGCGCTTCGATGTGGCGTTTCATCTGCGCCACAACGGCAAGAGCATCCTCAGTCTGCACGAGGCCCATGACGACATGGCGCGAGCGCGCCGTGTAGGCGCCATCTGCGGAGCGGGGTTCATGGAGCAGGCGCTGCCGATCGATGTCGAGCGCAACGGCCTGCGCCTGTGGGGCTGGGTCGGCTTGCCGACCTTCTCGCGCAGCCAGGCGGACCTGCAGTACTTCTTCGTCAACGGGCGAGCAGTGCGCGACAAACTGGTCGCCCATGCCGTGCGCCAGGCTTACCGCGACGTGCTGTTCAACGGGCGGCATCCGACCTTCGTGCTGTTCCTGGAGCTCGAACCGAACGGTGTCGACGTCAACGTGCACCCGACCAAGCATGAAGTGCGCTTCCGTGAGGGCCGTTCGGTGCACGATTTCCTCTACGGCACCTTGCACCGGGCCCTGGCCGATGTGCGTCCGGAAGATCAGCTGGCAGCGCCCGCCGCAGTGCCCGAGCCACTGCGTCCCAGTGGCCAGCTGGCCGGCGAATTCGGCCCGCAAGGCGAAATGCGCCTGGCCTCGCCATTGCTCGAGCAACCTCAGACGTTGCAGTCGGGTATCTCCAATGGCGGCAGCGGGGCAGGCTACCAATACTCGTACACACCGCGCCCGGCCCAGGCGCTGCCGGCCGCCGAGGCAAAAGCGGTATATCGCGAGTTCTACAAGCCGCTGAACGATGGTGCGGCTACGGCACCGGCCCTGCCGCAGAGCGAGGGTGATATTCCGCCGCTGGGCTACGCCCTGGCGCAGCTCAAAGGGATCTACATCCTCGCCGAGAACGCCGTGGGGCTGGTGCTGGTGGACATGCATGCGGCTCATGAGCGCATCATGTACGAGCGGCTCAAGGTGGCCATGGCCAGCGAGGGGCTCAGCGGCCAACCGTTATTGGTGCCTGAAACACTGGCCTTGAGCCAACGAGAGGCCGATTGCGCCGAGGAGCACGGCGCCTGGTTCCAGCGCCTGGGGTTCGAACTGCAGCGCCTGGGCCCGGAAACCCTGGCCATCCGCCAGATCCCGGCACTGCTCAAGCAGGCCGAGGCCAATCGCCTGGTGCAGGACGTGCTGGCCGACCTCATGGAGTACGGCACCAGCGACCGGATCCAGGCGCACCTCAACGAGTTGCTCGGCACCATGGCCTGCCACGGCGCGGTGCGGGCCAATCGACGCCTGGCCATTCCCGAGATGAACGCTTTGCTGCGCGACATGGAAAACACCGAGCGCAGCGGCCAATGCAACCACGGTCGGCCTACCTGGACCCAGATGGGTCTTGACGATCTGGACAAACTTTTCCTGCGCGGTCGATGAAATGAGCGGCAAGCCTCCGGCAATATTTCTCATGGGCCCGACGGCGGCCGGCAAGACCGATCTTGCCATCGAGCTGACCCAGGCCTTGCCCTGTGAGTTGATCAGCGTCGATTCGGCGCTGGTGTATCGCGGCCTGGACATCGGTTCGGCAAAGCCGTCCAAGGCCACCCTGGCAGCCTACCCACACCGGCTCATCGACATCCGCGACCCTGCCGAAAGTTATTCGGCAGCGCAGTTTCGTGCCGATGCCCTGGAGGCGATGGCCGACATCAGCGCGCGCGGCAAGATTCCGCTGCTGGTCGGCGGCACCATGCTTTATTACAAGGCATTGATCGACGGCCTGGCGGACATGCCGGCAGCCGACAGTGCGGTGCGCGCCGTCCTCGAAGCCGAGGCCGAGGCGCTGGGGCTGAGCGAGTTGCATCGCCAGCTGGCCGCGATCGACCCGGAATCGGCGGCGCGCATCCACCCCAACGATCCGCAGCGGCTGATCCGGGCGCTGGAGGTCTATCGGGTCAGTGGGCAGAGCATGACCGCCCATCGTCAGCGCCAAGCAGCGCAAAGTGCCGACGCAGACACAGGCGCGGGCGGGCATTTGCCCTATACTGTCGCCAGTTTGGCCATCGCACCTGCCGATCGTCACATTCTGCATCAGCGAATTGCGTTACGATTTTCACAAATGTTGGAACAGGGCTTCGTCGAGGAGGTCCGATCGCTGCGAGCCAGAAGTGACTTGCACGCCGGGCTGCCGTCTATACGGGCAGTGGGGTATCGGCAAGTCTGGGACTACCTCGATGGCAAGCTGACTGAGAATGAGATGCGCGAACGCGGTATCATCGCCACTCGGCAGCTGGCCAAGCGGCAGTTCACCTGGTTGCGCGGCTGGCCAGACGTACACTGGCTAGACAGCCTGGCCTGCGACAATCTGTCCCGCACCTTGAAATACCTGGGGTCCGTCTCCATATTGAGCTGAGTCCCTGCTGATTGCCGTCTATTCTTGCGATGGGGCGGCCTAACTTATCGATTTTTCTGATTTTCTATTTTCCTTACAGGAGTGCGGCATATGTCAAAAGGGCATTCGCTACAAGACCCTTACTTGAACCAACTGAGAAAAGAAAAGGTCCCGGTGTCGATCTATCTGGTCAACGGGATCAAGCTGCAGGGTTCGATCGAATCTTTCGACCAGTTCGTGGTGCTGCTGAAGAACACCGTCAGCCAGATGGTATACAAGCACGCTATCTCGACCGTCGTCCCTGCCCGCCCGGTTCGCCTGCCAAGCCCGTCCGATTCCGAACACGGCGACAGCGAGCCAGGCAACGCCTGATAGGAGCCTGCATTGTTCTTTGAGCGCCACGGTGGTGGTGAACGGGCGTTGCTCGTTCACTTGGAAGGTCAGAACCCTGAGGCGCGCGAAGACCCGCAGGAGTTTCAGGAACTGGCACTGTCGGCCGGAGCCGACATCGTTTCGTTGGCCACGGTCGCCAGGCATCAGCCTACGGCCAAGTACCTGATTGGCAGCGGCAAGGTCGAGGAACTGCGCGATCGGGTCAAAGCCGAACAGGTCGACCTGGTGATTTTCAATCACACCCTCACGCCCAGTCAGGAGCGCAACCTCGAACGTGTGTTCGAGTGTCGTGTGCTTGACCGTACCGGGCTGATTCTCGACATCTTCGCCCAGCGGGCGCGTACCCATGAAGGCAAGCTGCAGGTCGAATTGGCCCAGCTCGACCACATGAGCACGCGGCTGGTGCGCGGCTGGACCCACCTCGAGCGGCAGAAAGGCGGTATTGGCCTGCGCGGCCCGGGTGAAACCCAGCTTGAAACCGACCGCCGTCTGCTGCGGGTGCGTATCCGCCAGATCAAAGGGCGCCTGGAGAAGGTGCGCAGCCAGCGCGAGCAGGCTCGCCGCGGGCGCAAGCGCGCCGACATCCCTTCCGTGTCGCTGGTCGGCTATACCAACGCCGGCAAGTCGACCCTGTTCAACGCCCTCACCGAATCCGAGGTCTACGCGGCTGACCAACTGTTCGCCACCCTCGACCCGACCCTGCGCCGGCTCGAACTGGCTGACCTGGGGCCGATCGTGTTGGCCGATACGGTGGGCTTCATTCGTCACCTGCCGCACAAGCTGGTCGAGGCATTTAGGGCTACGCTCGAAGAGTCGAGCAATTCCGACCTGCTCCTGCATGTGATCGACGCCCATGAGCCCGAGCGCATGGAGCAGATCGAGCAGGTGCTCGCGGTATTGGGCGAGATCGGTGCCGAAGGCTTGCCGATCCTCGAGGTCTATAACAAACTCGACCTGCTTGAAGATGTCGAGCCGCAGATCCAGCGCGATGCCGATGGCAAGCCGCAACGGGTCTGGGTATCGGCTCGCGATGGACGTGGTCTGGAGTTGGTTGGCCAGGCGATTGCCGAGTTGCTGGGGGATGATCTGTTTGTCGGCACCCTTTGTCTGGATCAGCGTTTTGCTCGCTTGCGCGCGCAATTCTTCGACCTGGGTGCCGTGCAAAGTGAAGCGCATGACGAAGAAGGGCGCAGCTTGCTGAGTGTTCGGTTGCCCAGGGTCGAGTTGAATCGCCTGGTCAGCCGTGAAGGCATGGAGCCGCAAGTGTTTGTCGAGCAACACACTTTGCAATAAATGCCCGGTGAGGTCGCCGGGCGTCAGTGGCAGGCATTCTGTAGCATTGGACGGCGCGCCGTGGGCGCGTCTTTGCTTTATCAGATGGAGAGCGCTATGGCTTGGAACGAGCCGGGTGGCAACTCGAACAATCAGGATCCCTGGGGCGGCCGTCGCGGTGGCGGCGGTGGTGGCGACAAGAAGGGTCCGCCAGATCTGGACGAGGCCTTCCGCAAACTGCAGGACAGCCTGAACGGCATGTTCGGCGGTGGCAAAAAACGTGGCGGCGGTGACCGCAAGGTCGGCAAGGGTGGTGGCTTCGGACTGCTGGGCATCGGCCTGGCGGTGCTTGCTGCCATCTGGCTGTACAGCGCCGTGTACGTGGTCGACGAGCAGGAGCAGGCAGTCGTGCTGCGCTTCGGCAAGTACCATGAGACGGTCGGTCCCGGCCTGAACATCTACTTCCCGCCCATCGATCGCAAGTACATGGAAAACGTCACGCGCGAGCGTGCCTACACCAAGCAGGGGCAGATGCTCACCGAAGACGAGAACATCGTCGAAGTGCCGCTGACCGTCCAGTACAAGATCAGCAACCTGCAGGACTTCGTGCTCAACGTCGACCAGCCGGAGGTCAGCCTGCAACATGCGACCGACAGCGCCCTGCGCCACGTGGTGGGTTCCACCTCGATGGATCAGGTGTTGACCGAAGGCCGTGAGCAGATGGCCGTGGATATCCGCGAGCGCCTGCAGCGCTTCCTCGACAACTACCGTACCGGTATCACCGTGACCCAGGTCAACGTACAGAGCGCGGCAGCCCCGCGTGAAGTGCAGGAAGCCTTCGACGACGTGATCCGCGCACGCGAAGACGAGCAACGTGCCCGCAACCAGGCCGAGTCCTACGCCAATGGCGTGGTGCCAGAGGCCCGTGGTCAGGCCCAGCGCATCATCGAGGACGCCAACGGTTATCGCGACGAGGTCATCGCCCGTGCCAAGGGTGAGGCCGATCGCTTCGTCAAGCTGGTCGGTGAATACCGCAAGGCGCCTGACGTCACCCGTCAACGTCTGTACCTGGAAACCATGCAAGAGGTGTACAGCAACTCGAGCAAGGTCCTGGTCACGGCCAAGGATGGGCAGAACAACCTGCTCTACCTGCCGCTCGACAAGATGGTTCAAGGCAGCCGCAATGACTCGGCCCCCGGCACCAGCGTCAGCCCGTCGGTCAACGACGCGGCCGCGCGTACGGCGCAGGACCAGCAACAGCAACAGCAGCCGCTGCGCACTAGGGAGAGCCGCTGATGAGCAACCGATCGCTGATCGCCCTGATCGCCGCCGTGGTGCTGGCCATCGTGGCCTGGAACAGCTTCTACATCGTGTCCCAGACCGAGCGTGCGGTACTGCTGCGCTTCGGTAAGGTGGTTCAGGCCGACGTCCAGCCTGGCCTGCACGTGAAGATTCCCTACGTGAACCAGGTTCGCAAGTTCGACGCACGCCTGATGACCCTCGACGCACCGACCCAGCGGTTTCTGACCCTGGAGAAGAAAGCGGTGATGGTCGACGCCTACGCCAAGTGGCGGGTCAAGGATGCCGAGCGCTTCTACACGGCCACCTCCGGCATGAAGCAGATCGCTGACGAGCGCCTCTCGCGACGTCTTGAAAGCGGCCTGCGCGACCAATTCGGCAAGCGCACCCTGCATGAGGTGGTTTCCGGTGAACGCGACGCGCTGATGGCTGACATCACCGCTTCGCTGAACCGCATGGCCAACAAGGAGCTGGGTATCGAGGTCATCGACGTTCGCGTCAAGGCCATCGACCTGCCGAAGGAAGTCAATCGCAGCGTGTTCGATCGCATGAGCACCGAGCGTGAGCGTGAAGCGCGCGAGCACCGCGCCAAGGGTAACGAATTGGCCGAAGGTATTCGTGCCGACGCCGACCGCCAGCGCCGCGTACTGCTCGCCGAAGCCTACCGCGAAGCGGAAGAAACCCGCGGTGACGGTGACGCCCAGGCAGCTGCCATCTACGCCAAGGCCTATACCCAGGACGCGGATTTCTACGCGTTCTACCGTAGTCTGCAGGCGTACCGCGAAAGCTTCTCGAACAAAAGCGACGTGCTGGTCCTGGATGCGAAGAACGAGTTCTTCCGCTACTTGGACAAGAGCAAGCCGTAACGCTCAGGCCCTGATTTTCAGGCAGTGGCGCCCCGCCCGGCGGCTAAAACACCAGGCGGGGTGCATCCTGAATGAAAAGGGGTGTATGATGAGTCAGCCGGGAAATTTCCCGGCTTTTTTGCGTCTGCAAGGTTGATTGGCGAATCGCCAATTGGCGGTTTGCTCAGCGCGCAAGGCAATTAGAGGGTATCGAGTACGGTGGCTGCGCTGGGATCAGTGCTGCCCGCTGCTGTGCGCGATACCGGCTTTACTGACGGCTCGCCTGCAGGCAAGCCGCCCGGACCAGAGGGGAATTGGCGTAATGGCAACGGTAGACCGCTGGCTGCTGCCAGATGGCATCGAGGAAGTACTGCCACCTGAGGCTGCGCGTATCGAGATCGCGCGTCGCCAGGTGTTGGACCTGTTCCAGAGTTGGGGCTACGAACTGGTCGTCACCCCACATATCGAGTACCTGGAGTCGCTGCTGACCGGCGCCGGCCAGGACCTGGACCAGCGTACCTTCAAGGTGGTCGACCCGCAGTCGGGCCGCCTGATGGGTTTCCGTGCCGACTTCACCCCGCAAGTGGCGCGCATCGATGCCCACACCTTGCGTCGTGAAGGCCCGAGCCGTCTGTGCTACGCCGGCAGCGTGCTGCATGCCCAGCCGCGTGCGCTTTCCACTTCGCGCAGTCCGATCCAGCTGGGTGCCGAGCTGTATGGCGACGCCAGCCCGACCAGCGATGTCGAAGTCATCAGCCTGATGCTCGCCACCCTGCAGCTGACCGATGTTGCCGATGTGCACATGGACCTTGGCCACGTCGGTATCTATCGCGGCCTGGCCCGCGCCGCCGGCCTCTCGGGCGCGGTCGAACAACAGCTGTTCGATGCCCTGCAGCGCAAATCGGTCGATGAAGTGCAGGCACTGACGGCCGATCTGCCCAAGGACCTGGGCAACATGCTGCGCGCCCTGGTCGAACTGTGCGGCGGCCGTGAAGTGCTGGCCGAAGCCCGCGTGCGCCTGGGCCGTGCCCCGGCCAGTGTGCTGGCAGCGCTCGATGACCTGCTGGCGATCGCCGATCGCCTGGCGTCGCGCTACCCGCAACTGCCGCTGTACTTCGACCTCGGCGAACTGCGCGGCTACAACTACCACACCGGCGTGGTATTCGCCGTGTTCGTACCTGGCGAAGGTCAGTCGATCGCCCAGGGTGGGCGTTATGACGATATCGGCGCGGATTTCGGTCGGGCCCGCCCGGCCACCGGTTTCTCCACGGATTTGAAGACCCTGGTCACACTGGGGCGAGCGGAGGTCGTATTGCCCACGGGCGGCATCTGGATGCCGGACAGTGGCGACGCGACCCTTTGGCAGCAGGTCTGCCAGTTGCGCAGCGAGGGCCAGCGTGTGGTCCAGGCCTTGCCTGGCCAGCCGTTGAGTGCTGCTCTCGAGGCGGATTGTGATCGGCAATTGATTCAGCAAGACGGGCGCTGGCAGGTTCTGCCGCTGGCCCAGTGAGTTTCTGCGTCGGCACCTAGGCCGGCAACCAAGTTTGCGTGAATGAGGACCAATGTAATGGGTAAGAATGTCGTCGTCCTGGGCACCCAGTGGGGTGATGAGGGCAAAGGCAAGATCGTCGATCTGCTGACCGAACATGCTGCCGCCGTAGTGCGCTACCAAGGTGGCCACAATGCGGGCCACACCCTGGTGATCAACGGTGAGAAAACCGTTCTGCACCTGATTCCGTCGGGCATCCTGCGTGAAGGCGTGCAGTGCCTGATCGGCAACGGCGTGGTCGTTGCCCCTGACGCACTGATGCGCGAAATCACCAAGCTGGAAGAAAAGGGCGTACCGGTGCGCGAGCGCCTGCGCATCTCGCCAGCTGCGCCGCTGATCCTGTCGTATCACGTAGCCCTCGACCAGGCTCGTGAAAAAGCCCGTGGCGAAGCCAAGATCGGCACCACCGGCCGCGGTATCGGCCCAGCCTACGAAGACAAAGTCGCCCGCCGTGGCCTGCGCGTGGGTGATCTGTTCCACCGTGAACGCTTCGCCGCCAAGCTCGGTGAACTGCTGGACTACCATAACTTCCAGCTGGTGAACTACTACAAAGAGCCGGCCATCGACTTCCAGCAGACCCTGGACGAGTGCATGGCCTATGCCGAGCAGCTGCAGCCGATGATGCTCGACGTCACCGCCGAGCTGCACAACCTGCGTCGCGCTGGCAAGGACATCATGTTCGAAGGTGCCCAGGGCTCGCTGCTGGACATCGACCACGGTACCTACCCGTATGTCACCAGTTCCAACACCACCGCTGGCGGTATCTCCACCGGCTCCGGCGTTGGCCCGATGTACCTGGACTACATCCTCGGTATCACCAAGGCCTACACCACCCGCGTAGGTTCCGGTCCGTTCCCGACCGAACTGTTCGACGAAACCGGCGCGACCCTGGCCAAGCGTGGTCATGAGTTCGGTTCGACCACCGGCCGTGCCCGCCGTTGCGGCTGGTTCGATGCGGTGATTCTGCGTCGTGCCATCGACGTCAACAGCATCTCGGGCATCTGCCTGACCAAGCTGGACGTGCTCGACGGCTTGGAAACCATCAACATCTGCGTTGGCTACAAGAACGAGAACGGTGCAGTCATCGATGCCCCCTCCGACGCCGACAGCTACATTGGCCTGGAGCCGGTGTACGAAGAGATGCCAGGCTGGAGCGAGTCGACCGTCGGGGTGAAAGCCCTGGACGAGCTGCCACAAGCTGCGCGTAACTACATCAAGCGCATCGAAGAGCTGGTGGGCGCGCCGATCGATATCATTTCGACCGGTCCGGATCGCAACGAAACCATCGTGTTGCGTCATCCGTTTGCCTAAGTAGCGGCCCCAGGCGCTACCAACGCCGCGATCCTGCATGGGGTCGCGGCGTTTTCGTTTGTGCAGTGCCTTGCGTACTGTTGGTTGCCAGCTTGCTCAAGCTTGGCGCTTTTCCCTGCTGCCCTCGGCATAACCCTTGCTGTAAGAAGTTTCTGTAGATGCCATCAAAATAGTGGCGCCAGAAAACACGAGGGTTACACCGTGTCTGCCATCCTCTCTTTGTTACGAAGCCGCCTGTTGCGGCCTGTGTTTGTTGCGCTGGGTATCGCCCTTTTGGTGCAGGTGGTGGTTGCCGTTGCGCTGACGCGAAGCACGGTTACGGCCCTGGAAGCCGACCTGGCTGAGCGTTTGGGAACTGATGGTCGTCAGCTTGCCGGTGAACTGGAGCAAGCCGGGCGTGATGTGCGATCAGGCCTGGACGGCTTGTCCAGCAGTACCCGTCAGCGCTTGAGTGCCGGGCTATCCACGCGGCTGCAGGATGAACAGCAGCAGATACGCATTACCCTGGAAAAAAACCTCAAGGATTCGGCCAACGACATGGCCGAGCTTCTCGCTTCGGTCGCGCCGCGGGCGATCTGGGACAACGATGTGCCGGTCCTGTCGGATTTCGCCCGTCGTGCGCAGCGTAATCCGAACGTGCTGTTTGTGGTCTACGACGATGCCCAGGGCCAGCACCTGACGCGCTACCTGAATCGACAGAACCCCATCAACCAGGCGCTGATGGACAAAGGCCAGGGCGAGCGTGCGCTGGACAAGGTGATCGACGCCGCGCGACATGACCCGGCCGTGTACGTTGTCGAGGCCTCGATCAACCCTAATGGCGCGGAAATCGGCAAAGTATTGATGGGCGTTTCCACCGCGGGTGTCGATCAAGCGCTGGCAGCGCTCGATCAGCGCTTTTCCGCCTTGATCGCCAGCGGCGAGCAACTGGTCGGTGACAGCCTCGGCGCCGCAGCCGCCGACAGTGGCAAGGCCCTGCGCCAGCGCCTGGAGACCGCCCAGGCCAGCGCCGCAGCGATGCAGAGCAATACGGCGCAAACGGTCCGCGAGGCTGCCGGCGAACTGCGTTGGCGCATTGGCTTGGCGCTGGTCATGGTTGGGCTGGGCGTGCTGCTGGTGGTGGCGCTGGTGCTGGGGCGTCGCGTGCTGAATCGGCTGCGCCTGCTGATCACTGCGCTCGATGACCTGGCCGCCGGGGAGGGCGACCTGACCAAGCGGGTCAACCTGAGCAGCCGTGACGAGATCGGTGACATGGCCTCGGCAGTCAACCGCTTCGTCGACAAGCTGCAGCCGATCGTCCGCGAGGCAGGTGATGTGGCCCAGCGTACTGGGGTGGAAATCGGCGCGATGGCCCAGCGCAACGCTGGTGCCGATGCCGCTGCAGCGTTGCAGCGTGACGAGGTCGCTGCCAGCCTGCGCGATCTGTCGAGCATGGCCGACGAGGCGCAGGCCGAAAGCCATGCCATGCAAGCAGCCTTGCAGCAGGTGGTGGATATTCGCCAGGCCACCGATGAAAACAGTCGCGCCTCCACGCAGTTGGCGAGCCTGATCGAGAACCTTGCCGGGCAGGTCGAGACGGGGTCGCAGGTCATCGAGCGCCTGGCCAAGCAGAGCGAGCAGATCGAAGTGGTGCTGACCGTCATCCACGGCATCGCCGAACAAACCAATCTGCTGGCCCTTAACGCTGCAATCGAAGCTGCACGTGCTGGCGAGACGGGTCGCGGGTTTGCTGTAGTGGCCGATGAAGTGCGGGCCCTGGCGAGCAAGACCCAGAGCTCTACCGGCGACATTCAGGCGCACATCACCGCCCTGCAGAAGGGTGCCAAGGAAGCGGTTGCGACCATTAGCCAGGCCGGCCTCAAGGCCAGTGAAGGGTTATTGGTACTGCGTGACAACGAGCGTCGCCAGCAATCGGTTCAGTCGGCAGTGCAGCAGGTGCATGCGGCCATCGGTCTGGCGACCCGTGCTGCCGAGCAACAGGCGCATGGCGCGCAGGCCGTGCGCGGGCGGGTGGAGAACATCCATGCCCAGGCCGAGCGTTCGGCTGAGGTGGTGATGCAGACCACGGCCAGCAGCAAGGTGCTGGATGACCTCGCAGCCCAATTGCGCGCCAGTCTCGGTCAGTTCCGGGCTTGAAGCTTGCGCGATCTGCTGTATGGGCGGCCTTGCCGGTCCGGTGTCTCGGCAAACCCGCTCATACTGCGAGCCATGTTGCCATGCTGTCGGCGACACATGACCAATGGAGTTGCTCATGTCCGCCCAACTGGTCGCCGCACAGGCTGACCTGGATTTCCTGTACAGTGACAGCGTACTGCTCACTGCCCCGATGACTGCCCTGCAAGCCTACTGCGCCATGACCTCGGACGTGCCCGGCTGGCTAGCCAAGGCCTTCCGCATTCGCAACACCATCTCACGTCGGTTGAATGTCGCCAACATCCACGGCTTCACTCGCCGCGATCCAGCGCATGTGCCAGCCGTCGGCGAGCACCTGGACTTCTTCACCGTCGAGGCCATCAGCGACCAGCAACTGGTGCTGACTTCGCGCGATACGCACTTGGCGGTGATGGTCTGTATGGATGTGTGCGGGCACAGCTTGAGCGTGACCACGTCGGTGTTGTGCTTCAACATTTTTGGCCGGTTGTACATGCTGCCGGTCGGCATGGTGCATGGCCTGATCATAAAGAACATGCTGGCGAAGCTTTAAGCCGCATTGAGCCTGATCAGGAAACATTCTTTTACTGATCAAGTGGTCATCATCGTCGAAGCTGTAGGAGATTTCTCAAATATTCCCTGATAAGGCGTTTGCTGTTGCAGGGGCTGACACAGGGGGCTAGTGTCGTATTGGACCTGAAAGCGGTCGGTACCAGCCGCCGGTTTACTTCGGGAACAAGCTCAGGATGACGAAGCCGGAGCATCGTCGTTATCAGTCCTATCTTTACCAAGGAGAGGTAAGCATGGCTTTCGATGCTTATGTTCAAATCGCGGAAATCTCTGGCGAAGCACTAGATGAGCAGTACGCCAACTGGATCGAAATCATCGGCTACAAGTTCGGTGCCAATCAGAACACCTCTGCCACCGCCAGCTCTGCGGGCGGCGCATCATCAGGCCGCACCACCCTTACCAACTTCACTTTCACCAAGTACCTGGACAGTGCCAGCTGCAAGCTGCTGGAGGCGAGCTGTGCCGGGCAGCACTTGAAGGAAGTGAAGCTGGTGCTGCGTCGTGCTGGTGGTGACAAGCTCAAGTACTACGAAGTCATCCTGGAAGAAGTGATCATTGCCGACTACGCCCAGAGCGCTAGCGCTGGAGTGCCAGTGGAGGTGGTACAACTGAACTACGGGCGCATCAAGACTACCTACACCCGGCAGAAACGCCTCGATGGCAGCGCCGGCGGCAACGTGACAGGTGGTTGGGATCGTATCAACAACAAGAAGTATGCGTGAGGTGCGACTATGTCCGAGGCGCGCAGCTTCATCAATCCACAAGCGCAGTCGTATGAGTCGCTGAAGGCCGACACCCCGATGTCGGCCAATCAGCGGGCCAAGTTTGATGTTTTGAATGCGCATATCGCCAATGGTGTGGTTGTTGGTGGTGAGTTGGTGATTGTTGGAGATTCCAGTACGCCATCTTGTACGAGTCACGAAGCTTTTTTGATGGCCAAGGCTTTTGAGGTTCACCATCAGCTAGAGGTTAGCGGAGCTGGGGTGGATGACTTCTTTCTTGATAATTATGAAATGTTGCAGACATTGGTTGGGCATGTTTCTACTGGGGTGGGAGTTGCTACTGATGGGTGGAGCAAGCATCTGGAATCCATTAAGAAGACACTGGTGGAGATTGACGAACTGCATAGAGCTTACTTGGGGGATAGCTCGCTCAGGGCGCGTGACGAGTTCTACGCGAAACGGGCGGCCTTGTTCCATGCGCTGGAGGGAAAACTCGACAAAATGGCCGCGTTCGGATCAGGCCTGCGTAACACGGGATCGATCAAGAGGATGTTGGAAATATCCACCAAAAGCTTTTTGCATACAGGAGAAATTGCCAAGTATGCAGATAAAGTGACCGGTGTTTCCAGTGCGGCGAACTTGATAAAAAAGGGAACTTATCTTGGCACGGCATTGGAAGTAGCTTCTACAGGCCTTGCCATCCACAAGGCTTGCACTTTGGGTCGAGAGGAAGATTGCAGAAAAGCCAGATATGTTGAGACCAGCGCCTTGGCAGGTAGGATTTCTGGTAGTGCCGGTGGTGGGGTCGTGGGAGGTGCGTTGCTAAGCTCCCTGTGTGTGGCGGTTGGAATCCCCTCAGCAGGTTTTGGAGGGGTCACATGTGTCGTAATTGGTGCGGCGGTGGGAGGGAAGTATGGAGGGGACTACGGTGGGGAGTGGATGGGTAGTCTCGGGGAGTTGATTTATGAGAGTGTGCGAGAATGAGTGTCGAAGTATTGACAGTGATCGCGTCTGTTCTGCTTGCTTGCATGGCGATCAGTGTGAGTGTGATGATCTATTTGGCTTATCGGTATACAGACGATATTGAAACGGCCTTGCCGAGATGCAGGTATATTCAGAGTAATAAGGAGAATTTTTCAGCAGCCGGCCTTGTTGGAAAAATAATGCGCACCTGCCTGGCAGCAAATATGCTCATGATTCCGAAGTTATTCGTTCGAAAAGGTGTGGCAGATGCTTCGGATGTCGAAAGTTTTCCAGGGCCTATGAAAAGAGTTCTGTTACCGTCTTGGGTGGGGCTTGTGTTATCAACGTCCTTGTTCTTTGCTTTCAACTGGCTAATAGGGATTTTAAAGTGAGCCAATGATGTAGCCTCAGGTGCTCAGGCTTGTGGCCAGGCGGCATTGGCAGCCTGGGCAAACATTCAAGCCTTATTCAAATACATCCGCGTCGTCAGCAGATACACCGGCAACCCCGAAACCACAATCAGCAACGCCGCATAAGGCGCCGCCGCCGCAAACTCGACGTTGGCCGTATGCGCCCAGACTTCGGTGGCCAGGGTGGTCATGCCAGTCGGGCTGAGCAGCAGGGTGGCGGTCAGTTCCTTCATGGCATCAAGGAACACCAGCGCAAACGCCGCTGCCAGCGCCGGGAAGATGATCGGCAAGGTCACCCGGCAGAATGCCGCGAAGCTGCTGGCGCCCAAGGTGCGGGCTGCTTCTTCGAGGGTCGGTGAGGCCTTGTTCAGCGCGGTGCGCACCGGCGCCTGGGCCAGTGGCAGGAACAGCAACGCATAGGCCAGCAGCAACAGCGCAGTGGTCTGGTACAGCGCCGGCACATAGTGCAGCGCAAACACCACCAGGGTCAGGGCGATCACCAGGCCCGGCAGCGCGTGCAGCAAATAGGGCAGGCGTTCGGCCCAAATTGCCAGGCGCCCCTTGTAGCGCACCACCAGGAAGCTGACCGGCAGCGCCAGGACCACGCAGAACCCTGCGCCACCCAGCGATACCGACAGCGAAGTCAACAGCGCTTGGCCGATCGCTGCCACCGGGAACGCCGCCGACGAGCCAACGCTCAGCCAGTAACCAAGCATTGCCAGCGGAATTCCGCTGCCGAGAATCGCCAGGCCCAGGCAGAACAGTTGCGCCAACGGCATCCAGCGGCGCAGCCGTACCGGTTGGCCACGGCGGGCGACGCCCTGGCCAATGCGCACATGCCGAGCCTTGCCGCGTACCCGCAGCTCCAGCCACAGCATCAGCAGGCACAGCGCCAACAGCACGGCCGAGAGCATCGCGGCATTGGCATTGCTGAACTCCAGCTCGAACTGCTGATAGATTGCCGTGGTGAAGGTCTGCAGGCCGAGAATCGACAGTGCGCCGAATTCCACCAGCATGTGCAAGGCGATCAATAGCGCGCCACCGAGCATCGACGGCCATAGCAGTGGCAAGGTGATCTTGTGGAACACACCCCAGCGGCTGTAGCCCAGGGTGCGCGCCGACTCCTCGAGCGAGGTATCGAGGTTGCGCAGGGTCGCCGCCACAGGCAGGAACACCAGCGGGTATTTCGACAGCGCCATGACCAGGATCGCTCCGCCCAGGCCTTCGAAATCCGAGCTCAACGACACCCAGGTAAAGCTGCTGACGAACGAGGGGACGGCGAACGGCAGGCACAGCACCACGCCCCACAGGCGCCTACCTGGCAAGTCGCTGCGCTCGAGCAACCAGGCCAGGGCCATGCCCACCACCATGCACACCAAGGTCACGCCACCCATGAGCAGCAGGGTGTTGCGCAGCAGGCCCCAGACGAACGGGCGCCACAGCAGATGCAATGCCTCGCGCCAGCCGGCCTCCCACGCCTTCATGGCGACGTAGAGCAACGGCAGTACACTCATCGCTACCAGAAATAGCACAGGCAGCAGCACCCAGATCGAGGGGCGCTTGCGGCGCGGTACGAAGCGTACCGGCACCGGCTCGGACAGGGCGGCGGTCATCAGAGCAAGCCGACCTCGCGTTCAAGCTCCAAGGCTTCCTCGGCGTTGCCAAGGTCGGCAGGGGAAATCTGCGGCGGACGCAACTCTTCGAACGGCTTGAGGCCGCGGTCGGAGACCATGCCTTTATGCAGCGGGTATTCGGCGGTGGTCTGGGTGATCACGCGCTGGCCCTCTTCGCTGGCCATCCAGTTGAGCAGGGCCTGGGCTTCTTTGGGATGTTTACTGGCTTTTACTGCGCCTGCACCGGAAATGGTCACCAGGTTGCCGGCATCGCCGTCGGCCAGGTAGTAGAGCTTCGAGTCGAGCTTGCCGCGCTCGCGCTCAAGGGCGTACCAGTAATAGTTGTTGACCAGCACGGCGGCCACTTCGCCTTTCTCCACGGCCTTGAGGGCGACCATATTGTTGGTGTAGGTCTTGCCGAAGGCCTTGAGACCGGTCAGCCATTCTTCGGTGGCTTCACGGCCGTGCATCTTCAAGATGGCCACGGCCTGCTCCTGGAAGGCGCCGCTGGTAGGCACGAAGCCGACGCGACCGTCCCACTGCGGGTCGGCGAAATCCATCACCGTGGTGGGCAGGTCTTTCTCGTCGATCTTCTTCGGGTTGTACACCACCACGCGGGTACGCGCGGTCACGCCCATCCAGGTACCATTGGCGGCAACGTACTGCTTGGGCAGCATGTTCAAGGTGGCGTCGTCGATCTTCGCCAGCAGGCCCAGTTCGCCCAGGTTGTTCAGCGGCGGCGATTCTTCGGTGTAGATGATGTCGGCCGGCGAACGGTCGCCTTCCTCGATGATCTGGCTGGCCAGCTGGTTGCTGCTGCCCTTGCGGATATTGATGTGGATACCGGTCTTGGCCTCGTAGGCCTTGGCGATGGCCTCGCCGATTTCCTTGTGCTGGCCGTTGTACATGGTCAGCGTGACCGGTTCGTCTGCCAGGGCGGCCGGAGCGCCGATCACCAGGCTCAGAACTGCGGCGGCCAGGGTGCGCATCAGCGGTTGCGGGCGGATCGTCATGCGGGTACTTCCTCGCTTACGGCTACATATTCGGAAACAATGGTAAACGAAATCGTTTCTCAAGTGGCCGGGTGACGAGAAATTCATCGGGCAGACCCTGGCTGTACCGCTGCGTTGCCGTCAGGGGAGGGTGGAAAACCCAAATCGCAGGCAAGAAAAAACCCACTAGCAAGCTAGTGGGTTTTTGTATGGTGCCCAGGAGAAGACTCGAACTTCCACGACCGTTAAGTCACTGATACCTGAAACCAGCGCGTCTACCAATTCCGCCACCTGGGCAAAGCTTTGCATCCTCTGTGGAAGGCGACTATCGTTCGCTTCACACAGTAGTAACAGATCCTTGGTCATCTGTTACTTGAAAATTTTTGGTGCCCAGGAGAAGACTCGAACTTCCACGACCGTTAAGTCACTGATACCTGAAACCAGCGCGTCTACCAATTCCGCCACCTGGGCACACATTCGAGATTAAAAGATGCTTTACAGCGCCGTTCATCTCTACTACAACTTCGGGGTTGCCCGTCGTTGTGGTGCGCACTATACGGGCGCCTCAGGGGGCTGTAAAGCCCTCGATCAAAAAAAATTTCAAAAAATTCAACTTGTTGATTCCGCAGGCCTATTCAGGCTCCCCGGAGGTACCGGTGGGGCTGTCCAAGGCTGACGTTTCCGGTTTCAATACGCACATGGCAGAATTTCTATCTATATACCCCAAGGTGAACCCCTTCTGATGGCCGATTGGCAATCCCTCGATCCCGAGGCCGCTCGCGAAGCGGAAAAATACGACAACCCTATCCCCAGCCGTGAGCTGATCCTGCAGCGCCTCGCCGACCGTGGCGAACCGGCCGCGCGCGAGGAGCTGGCGGCAGAATTCGGTCTCTACGAAGAAGACCAGATCGAAGCCCTGCGCCGTCGCCTGCGGGCCATGGAGCGTGACGGCCAGCTTATCTATACCCGGCGCGGCACTTATGCCCCGGTAGACAAGCTGGACCTTATCTGTGGTCGCGTCTCCGGCCACCGCGACGGCTTCGGTTTCCTGATTCCCGATGACGGCAGCGAAGACCTGTTCCTCAGCCCCTCGCAGATGCGCCTGGTCTTCGACGGCGACCGCGCCCTGGCCCGTGTTTCCGGCGTCGATCGTCGCGGCCGGCGTGAAGGTGCGCTGGTCGAAGTGGTATCGCGCGCCCACGAAAGCGTGGTTGGGCGCTACTTCGAAGAGGGCGGCATTGGCTACGTGACCCCGGACAACCCGAAAATCCAGCAGGAAGTGCTGGTGACCGCCGGGCGCAATGGCGGGGCCAAGATCGGCCAGTTCGTCGAGATCAAGATCACCCACTGGCCCACGCCGCGCTTCCAGCCGCAAGGTGATGTGGTCGAGGTGATCGGCAACTACATGGCCCCGGGCATGGAAATCGACGTCGCCCTGCGCAGCTACGACATCCCGCACGTCTGGCCCAAGGACGTGATCAAGGAAGCGCGCAAGTTCCGCTCCGAAGTCGAAGAGAAGGACAAGGAAAAGCGCATCGACCTGCGCCACCTGCCGTTCGTCACCATCGACGGCGAAGATGCCCGCGACTTCGACGACGCCGTGTATTGCGAACCCCTGGGCAAACTGCGCATGTTCTCCGGCGGCTGGCGCCTGTATGTGGCGATCGCCGACGTGTCCAGCTACGTGCGCCTGGGTTCGGCCCTGGATGTCGAGGCCCAGCAACGTGGCAACTCGGTGTATTTCCCCGAGCGCGTCGTACCGATGTTGCCCGAAGAGCTGTCCAACGGCCTGTGCTCGTTGAACCCGCACGTCGATCGCCTGGCGATGGTCTGCGAGATGACCATGAACAAGGCCGGCCAGATGGTCGACTATCAGTTCTACGAAGGGGTCATCCACTCCCATGCGCGCCTGACCTACAACAAGGTCAGCAGCATGCTCGAACATGCCCGCACCCGTGAGGGCAAGGCGCTACGCGAGGAGTACAAGGAAGTCCTGCCGGATCTCAAGCACCTCTACAACCTGTACAAGGTGCTGGTCGAGGCGCGCCATGCCCGTGGCGCGATCGACTTCGAGACCCAGGAAACCCGCATCATCTTCGGTGAAGAACGCAAGATCGCGGAAATCCGCCCGACTGTGCGCAACGATGCGCACAAGCTGATCGAAGAATGCATGCTGGCGGCCAACGTGGCCACTGCCGAGTTCCTCCACAAGCACGGTGTGCCTGCGCTGTACCGCGTGCACGATGGCCCGCCGCCGGAGCGCTTGGAAAAACTGCGCGCCTTCCTTGGTGAACTGGGCCTGACCCTGCACAAGGGCAAGGACCCATCGCCGAAGGATTACCAGGCCCTGCTGGCAAGCATTTCCGGGCGTCCGGATTTCCACCTGATCCAGACCGTGATGCTGCGCTCGCTGAGCCAAGCGGTGTACAGCACCGACAACAACGGCCACTTCGGCTTGAATTACGAGGCGTACACCCACTTCACCTCGCCGATCCGTCGCTACCCGGACTTGCTGGTGCACCGCGCCATCCGCAGCGTCATCCGCTCCAAGGTCGACACCCCGCACGTCAAGCGCGCCGGTGCCATGAGCATTCCCAAGGCGCGGATCTACCCCTACGACGTCAACACCCTCGACCAATTGGGCGAGCAGTGCTCGATGACCGAGCGCCGCGCCGACGAGGCTACGCGTGATGTGGTCAACTGGCTCAAGTGCGAGTTCATGAAAGACCGCGTCGGCGAGACCTTCCCCGGCGTGATCACCGCCGTGACCGGCTTCGGCCTGTTCGTCGAGCTGACCGACATCTACGTCGAAGGCTTGGTGCACGTCAGCGCGCTGCCGGGCGATTACTACCACTTCGACCCGGTTCATCACCGCCTGTCCGGTGAGCGCACCGGGCGCAGCTTCCGCCTGGGCGACACCATCGAGGTCAAGGTCATGCGCGTCGATCTCGACGAGCGCAAGATCGATTTCGAAGTCTCGCAACAGCAGCTCGAAGCGCCAATCGGTCGCAAAGGGCGTAGCGCCGCGGCGCCTGCCAGCGAACCTGCCGAGCCGCAGGCCGTGGCCAAGGCCACGCCCAAGCCGCGCAGCCGCAAGAGTGAAACTGCCGAAGCGTATTTCCCCAAGGACGCCGTGCAGCGCAACGCCGAGGTGCGCAAGAGCCGCGAAATGAAAAAAGCGCTGATGACCGAGGCGCGTAGCGGCAGCCCAGCCAGCAGCAAGTCGGAAAAGGGCGGCAAGTCGTCCGGCAAGCCGACCAAGCACCGTAAAGGCCCGTCGAAGTCCGGCGCGCCACGCAAGAGCAAGAATAAGTCATGAGTCAGCTGGAAAAAATCTACGGCGTCCACGCCGTACAGGCCTTGCTGCAGCACCATCCGAAGCGGGTCAAGCAGATCTGGCTGTCGGAAGGTCGCAGCGAGCCGCGGATTCAGGCGCTGCTGGCGCTGGCTGCGGAAAACCGCGTCGCGGTCGGTCAGGCCGAGCGTCGCGAGTTGGACGCCTGGGTCGAAGGCGTGCACCAAGGTGTGGTAGCCGAAGTCAGTCCGAGCCAGGTGTGGGGCGAGCTGATGCTCGAGGAAATGCTCGAGCGCAGCGAAACCCCGCCGCTGATCCTGGTCCTGGACGGCGTGACCGACCCGCACAACCTCGGCGCTTGCCTGCGCACCGCCGATGCGGCCGGCGCCACGGCGGTGATTGTGCCCAAGGACAAATCCGCCACCCTGACCCCGGTCGTGCGCAAGGTGGCCTGCGGCGCAGCCGAGGTGATCCCGCTGGTGGCCGTCACCAACCTGGCACGCACGCTGGAGAAGTTGCAGCAGCGTGGCCTGTGGGTAGTCGGCACTGCCGGTGAGGCGGAGCAGGAAATCTACCAGCAGGACCTGACCGGCCCGTTGGTGATGATCATGGGCGCCGAGGGCAAGGGCATGCGCCGGCTGACCCGCGAGCACTGCGATTTCCTGGTGAAGTTGCCGATGAGCGGCAGCGTGAGCAGCCTGAACGTGTCGGTCGCGACGGGCGTTTGCCTGTTCGAGGCCGTGCGTCAGCGTCAGGCCAAGCGCTGAGCCTCAGCGTGCACCGACCGTCTGGCGATCCGGCTGCGCCGGCGCAGCGGTCGGTATCGCGATAAAGTGTTTCCGGCTGTTCAAATAATCGCCAATCGCCTTGCTTGTGGGCAGCGCCTTCTCTACAATTGCGCCCCTTGCCGAGCTGGCAGGCGCGCATGTGCCTCTCCATCGTGCAAGACATACAGTGTCATTCACTCCTTGTCTGACCAGATTCGCTGGCAGACTACTAACCCGTAAGGAGCATTCATGCGTCATTACGAAATCATCTTCCTGGTTCACCCGGACCAGAGCGAGCAAGTCGGCGGCATGGTTGAGCGTTACACCAAGCTGATCGAAGAAGACGGTGGCAAAATCCACCGCCTGGAAGACTGGGGCCGTCGTCAACTGGCCTACGCAATCAACAATGTTCACAAGGCTCACTACGTGATGCTGAACGTTGAGTGCACCGGCAAGGCCCTGGCCGAGCTGGAAGACAACTTCCGCTACAACGATGCCGTTATCCGTAACCTGGTCATCCGTCGCGACGAAGCCGTTACCGGTCAGTCCGAGATGCTGAAGGCTGAAGAAAACCGCAGCGAGCGCCGTGAGCGTCGTGAGCGTCCTGAGCATGCTGAATCCGCCGACGGCGACGACAGCAATGACAGCGACTCCAGCGATAACGCTGACGAGTAATCCACGGACCTTTAGAGGAGCCTATTAAATGGCACGTTTCTTCCGTCGTCGTAAATTCTGCCGCTTCACTGCTGAAGACGTGAAAGAGATCGACTTCAAAGATCTCAACACCCTGAAAGCTTACGTATCCGAAACCGGCAAGATCGTTCCAAGCCGTATCACCGGTACCAAAGCTCGTTATCAGCGTCAGCTGGCTACCGCTATCAAGCGCGCCCGCTTCCTGGCCCTGCTGCCCTACACCGACAGCCACGGCCGCTGAGACCGGGTCGTCGACAAGCAGTAAGGGATTAGCATGCGAGCGTTAGCAAGCTTCATCATGCGCGGTCGTGTGCAGGCCACCCTCGTGGTGGTCATCAGCGCGGTACTGCCGCTGCTGTTCTGGTTGAGTGCCGCTGCCGGCAGCCTTGTGCTGCTGCGGCGTGGCTTCAAGGATGCTTCAACGGTCATCGCCGGCGGCCTGCTGGCCGGGCTGGCCGTGTGGTTCATGGGCGACCCGATCACTTTTCTGGTGATCGCCGGTGCCTTTGGCCTGGCTGCGCTGTTGCGCGCCGAGCAACCCTGGAGCCGTGTGCTGGTCGTCAGTGCCGTGTTCGCCGTGGTCTACAGCCTCGTGCTCGACCTGGCCCTGGCACCGACCTTCGATGCCCTGGCCAAGGCGTTTGCCGAGGCCATGCCGAAGATCGAAGGCGAGCCGGTGCTCTCCGACGAGTTGATCCGCCCTGTGCTGGTCGCCTCAACAGCAGTGACGGTGCAATTGTTCAGCGTGCTGGCGTTGATGCTGGCGCGTTATTGGCAGGCAGCGTTGTACAACCCTGAAGGTTTCGGCCGCGAGTTCCGCGCGCTGAAGCTGCCAAAACAGACCATGGCGGTCTTGGTGGCAGTGATGGTGGTGGCCCCGTTCATCGGGCCGCAGTTCATCATCCTGGCATCGGCGTCCAGCCTGGTTCTGGTACTGGCCGGCATCGCCTTGATGCATGGTCTGGTGACACAGGGGCGACTGGCCGGTTTCTGGCTGGTCGGCATGTACGTGACGTTGCCGCTGATCATGCAGCTGATCTATCCGTTGCTGATGGTCCTGGCCATTGTCGACAGCCTGATTGATTTTCGCGGTCGCAAGTCCCCTCCGGGGAATGACTCCGCGAACGGTGAAGGTTAAAAGTTAAGAGGTTTTACCAAATGGAACTGATCCTGCTGGAAAAAGTCGCCAACCTGGGCAACCTGGGCGACAAAGTTAAAGTTAAGGCCGGTTACGGTCGTAACTTCCTGCTGCCATTCGGCAAGGCTACCGTTGCCAACGCCGCCAACCTGGCTGCGTTCGAAGAGCGTCGCGCCGAGCTGGAAAAAGCAGCTGCTGACCGCAAATCGTCGGCTGAAAGCCGCGCTGCCCAACTGGCCGAGCTGGAAGTGACCATCACTGCCACCGCTGGCGACGAAGGCAAGCTGTTCGGTTCGATCGGCACCCACGACATCGCTGACGCCCTGACCGCCTCCGGCGTTGAAGTGGCCAAAGCTGAAGTTCGTCTGCCGAACGGCACCATCCGTCAGGTTGGCGAATACGACGTAGCCGTGCACCTGCACAGCGACGTTGAAGCCACCGTACGTGTGGTCGTCGTAGCTGCCTAAGCTGCGCTGACCGGTGGTCCCTCACGGGATAGCCGGTTAACATCGGGCACGGTCCTGTTCACACAGGCCGTGCCCTTTGTCTTTTTCATCCTCCAGAATTCATTCGTGGCCATGAACGAGATCACCAATACCGAACAGCTCGACCTGCAAACTGCAGCCCTCAAGGTGCCGCCGCATTCCATCGAGGCCGAACAGGCCGTACTCGGTGGGTTGATGCTGGACAACAATGCCTGGGAGCGCGTGCTGGACCAGGTGTCGGATGGCGATTTCTATCGGCATGACCACCGCCTGATCTTCCGTGCCGTGCATAAGTTGGCGGACGCCAACCAGCCCTTCGATGTGGTGACCCTGCACGAGCAGTTGGACAAGGAAGGCCTGTCATCCCAGGTCGGCGGCCTGGCCTACCTCGCCGAATTGGCCAAGAACACGCCGTCTGTGGCCAACATCAAGGCCTACGCCGCGATCATTCGCGAGCGCGCGACCCTGCGCCAGCTGATCAGCATCAGCACCGACATCGCCGATAACGCCTTCAACCCGCAAGGGCGCAACGCCGAGGAAATTCTCGACGATGCCGAGCGGCAGATCTTCCAGATCGCCGAGGCGCGGCCGAAAACCGGTGGTCCCGTGGGCGTCAACGAACTGTTGACCATGGCCATCGACCGCATCGATACGCTGTTCAACTCCGACAGCGATATCACCGGCGTTTCCACCGGCTTCACCGACCTCGACGAGAAGACCAGTGGCCTGCAGGCAGCCGACCTGGTGATCGTCGCTGGCCGTCCGTCGATGGGTAAGACCACCTTCGCCATGAACCTGGTCGAAAACGCCGTGCTGCGTACCGACAAGGCTGTGTTGGTGTTTTCCCTCGAGATGCCAGGCGAATCGCTGATCATGCGTATGCTGTCGTCGCTTGGGCGTATCGACCAGACCAAAGTGCGTTCCGGTCAGCTCGATGATGACGACTGGCCGCGCCTGACCTCGGCGGTCAACCTGCTCAACGACCGCAAGCTGTTCATCGACGACACTGCCGGCATCAGCCCTTCGGAGATGCGTGCGCGTACCCGCCGCCTGGCCCGTGAGCATGGTGAGATCGCCATGATCATGGTCGACTATTTGCAGCTGATGCAGATCCCGGGCTCGGCCGGTGACAACCGCACCAACGAGATTTCCGAGATCTCGCGCTCGCTCAAGGCCCTGGCCAAGGAGTTCAACTGCCCGGTGATTGCCCTGTCGCAGCTCAACCGCTCCCTGGAACAGCGCCCGAACAAACGTCCGGTCAACTCCGACTTGCGTGAATCCGGTGCAATCGAGCAGGACGCCGACGTGATCATGTTCGTCTACCGTGACGAGGTGTATCACCCCGAAACCGAGCACAAGGGCGTGGCGGAAATCATCATCGGCAAGCAGCGTAACGGCCCCATTGGCTTCGTGCGCCTGGCCTTCATCGGCAAGTACACCCGCTTCGAGAACCTTGCGCCGGGCATGTACAACTTCGACGACGACGAGTAAGCCCCAGGCGCGAGACGCGTTCATGAATCCGACCACTACCGTCGGATTTGATCAAAATTTGTGCTATATTCCGCGCCCGCGATTTCCCTGCACAACAGAACCGGTCACTGACATGCAAGCAGCCAAACCACTCTACGACTATCCCAAGTACTGGGCCGAATGCTTCGGGCCAGCACCTTTCCTGCCCATGAGCAGGGAGGAGATGGATCTGCTCGGCTGGGATTCCTGCGACATCATCATCGTGACCGGGGACGCCTACGTCGACCATCCGTCGTTTGGCATGGCCATCATCGGCCGGTTGCTGGAAGCCCAGGGCTTCCGCGTCGGCATCATCGCCCAGCCGAACTGGCAGTCCAAAGACGACTTCATGAAGCTCGGCGAGCCGAACCTGTTCTTCGGCGTGGCCGCTGGCAACATGGACTCGATGATCAATCGCTACACCGCCGACAAGAAGATCCGCTCCGACGACGCCTACACCCCAGGTGGCCAGGCCGGTAGCCGGCCGGACCGGGCCAGCCTGGTGTACAGCCAGCGCTGCAAGGAAGCCTACAAGCACGTGCCGATCGTCCTGGGCGGCATCGAAGCGTCGCTGCGGCGCATTGCCCACTACGACTACTGGCAAGACAAGGTTCGCCACTCGATCCTGATCGACGCCAGTGCCGACATTCTGTTGTTCGGCAACGCCGAGCGCGCGGTGGTCGAGGTCGCCCAGCGCCTGTCCAACGGCGAGCGCATCGAATCGATCACCGACGTGCGCGGCACCGCCTTCGTGCGCCGGGACACGCCGCAAGGTTGGTACGAGATCGACTCGACGCGCATCGACCGCCCGGGGCGGGTCGACAAGATCATCAACCCATACGTCAACACCCAGGACACCCAGGCCTGCGCCATCGAGCAGGCCAAGGGCGAGCAGGAAGATCCCAACGAAGCCAAGGTCGTGCAGATCCTCGACAGCCCGAGCGTGACCCGCGAGAAGTCGGTGATTCGCCTGCCGTCGTTCGAGAAGGTCCGCAACGACCCGGTGCTGTACGCCCACGCCAACCGTGTGCTGCACCTGGAAACCAACCCCGGTAACGCTCGCGCCCTGGTGCAGAAGCATGGCGAAGTGGACGTGTGGTTCAACCCGCCACCCATTCCCATGAGCACCGAGGAGATGGACTACGTGTTCGGCATGCCCTACGCCCGTGTGCCGCACCCGGCCTATGGCAAAGAGCGCATCCCGGCCTACGAGATGATTCGCTTCTCGGTGAACATCATGCGTGGCTGCTTTGGTGGCTGCACCTTCTGCTCGATCACCGAGCATGAAGGCCGCATCATCCAGAACCGCTCCCACGAGTCGATCCTGCACGAGATCGAGGAGATGCGTGACAAGGTGCCAGGCTTCACCGGCGTGGTCTCCGACCTCGGTGGCCCTACCGCCAACATGTACCGCATCGCCTGCAAGAGCCACGACATCGAGAAACACTGCCGCAAGCCGTCGTGCGTGTTCCCCGGCATCTGCGAGAACCTCAACACCGACCACAGCTCCTTGATCGAGCTGTACCGCAAGGCGCGCGCCTTGCCAGGGGTGAAGAAGATCCTGATCGCCTCGGGCCTGCGCTACGACCTGGCCGTGGAGTCGCCCGAGTACGTCAAGGAGCTGGTGACCCATCACGTGGGCGGTTACCTGAAGATTGCCCCGGAGCACACCGAGCGTGGCCCGCTGGACAAGATGATGAAGCCTGGCATCGGTACCTATGACCGCTTCAAGCGCATGTTCGAGAAGTTCTCGAAGGAAGCGGGCAAGGAGCAGTACCTGATCCCGTACTTCATCGCTGCGCACCCTGGCACTACCGATGAAGACATGATGAACCTGGCCCTGTGGCTGAAGGGCAATGGCTTCCGCGCCGACCAGGTGCAGGCGTTCTACCCCTCGCCAATGGCCTCGGCCACGGCCATGTACCACTCGGGCAAGAACCCCCTGCGCAAGGTCACCTACAAGAGCGAAGGGGTGGAGATCGTCAAGAGCGATGAACAACGCCGCTTGCACAAGGCGTTCCTGCGCTATCACGATCCAAAAGGCTGGCCGATGCTGCGCGAGGCCCTGCAACGGATGGGCCGCGCCGACCTGATTGGTCCGGGCAAGCACCAGCTCATTCCGTTGCACCAGCCGCAGAGCGATAGCTACCAGAGTGCACGGCGCAAGAACTCCACGCCGGCGGGCAGCCACAAGGTAGCCAAGGAGCAGAAAGTGCTGACCCAGCACACCGGCCTGCCGCCCCGCGGCAGTGATGGCAGCAAGCCGTGGGACAAGCGTGAGAAGGCCAAGGCCGAGGCGTTCGCCCGCAACCAGCAGGCGGCCAAGGAACGCAAGGAAGCCGCCAAGGGTGGCGGTGGCAAGGGCAAGAAGCCGCGTCAGCCGGTGATCCCGCGCTGACCCACAGCGTTCAGTGACACCAGCGGGCTTGCCCGCGAATGCTCAGGTCAATCCACCCAGGCATTCGCCGGCAAGCCCGTTTGGTTTCAGCGCCGCGCACCCTCACAGGGTGCTGCAGGCGCGACCTACTCCGGACGGGAGAATTCGCAGGCGGCGCCGCTGGCGCCTTGGGCGTAGGCGGCGAGCAGGCTATTCATGAAACTGGCGAGGGTCATGGCGAGGGTTCCTGAATGAGAGGGTTGTCCCATCGTCTAATAAAAGGGCATGATGTGCCCTTAGATTAGTTGTATACAATCCATTGAACAATTCTACTGACTGGCCACTTGACACCCCCTTGACCCACATCAGCAGGGTGCGCAGCGGTTTCAGGCAGTCTCGCAATTGATAAAAACCCTGCCAAGGAGATTCATGATGTTTGCGAAAGCTGTAGCGGTATCCCTGCTGACCCTCGCCAGCGCTTCGGTCTTTGCCGCCGACTGCTCGGTAACCGTCGACTCCACCGACCAGATGTCCTTCAACACCAAGGAAATCACCGTCGACAAGAGCTGCAAGGAATTCACGGTCAAACTCACCCACTCGGGCAACCTGCCGAAGAACGTCATGGGTCATAACCTGGTGATCAGCAAGACTGCCGACATGCAGGGCATTGCCACCGAAGGCATGAGCCAAGGCCTGGAGAAGGATTACCTGAAAGCTGACAACGCCGGGATCATCGCCCACACCAAGATGATCGGCGCGCCGGAGAAAGAAACCGAAGTCAAGTTCGACACCTCCAAGCTCGAGGCGGGTGGCGACTACAGCTTCTTCTGCACCTTCCCAGGCCACATCTCGATGATGAAGGGCAAGGTCGTGGTCAAGTAAGACGCGACGCACGAGCGCCGCTCTGCGTTCACGGGGCGAGCCGGGTAGCCGGCTTGCCCCGTGACGTTTTCAAGGGGCGAACGGCAGTTCGCGCTTGTGCTGGGTCTTGCGGTAGTTGGCGACGATGATCTCGGCCGCTGCCTGATCCACCGGGCGACCCTGCAGGAAGTCATCGATCTGCTGGTAGGTCACGCCGTGCGCGGCCTCGTCCGGTTTGCCTGGTGCCAGGTCTTCGAGGTCGGCAGTCGGGACTTTTTCGACCAGCGACTCGGGCGCACCGAAGCTGCGCGCGATCGCACGCACCTGACTTTTCACCAGCCCGCTCAGCGGCGCCAGATCACACGCGCCATCACCGAACTTGGTATAGAAGCCCATCACGGCTTCTGCGGCGTGATCGGTGCCAATCACCAGGCCTGCCCGTGCGCCGGCGATCGCGTATTGCGCCACCATGCGCATGCGCGCCTTGACGTTACCCACCACGAAATCCACCAGGCTGGGCGACTGGTTCTTGAGCGCTGCGGTTTCGCCGGCCAGCGCTTTCACGGCTGGGGCGATGTCGATGGTTTGCACTTCATCGGCCTTGATCACCTCCAGGCACGCCTGGGCGTCATGCTCGTCGTGCTGGACGTGATACGGCAAGCGTACGGCAATGAAGGCGTAAGCGTTATCGCCGGTGTCACGGCGCAATTCGTTGATGGCGCGTTGGGCCATCAGCGCCGCGGTCAGCGAGTCGACACCGCCGCTGATGCCCAAGACCAGGGTCTTGAGCCGGGCATTGGCCAGGCAGTCCTTGATGAAGGCCACGCGGCGGGCCACTTCGGCCTCGAGCGCAGCGGCGTCGGCGAATGGCGGCTGGACCTTCAGCGCCTGGGCAATCTCTTGCTGAACCGCTTGCATGGGTTACTCCTTGCTGGGGACTTTGAATACATGACGCATGTAGGCAACGAAATTCTCGTCACGGCATTGGGTCTTGGCGGCCTCGTCCGAGATCTTGGCCACGGGCGAGCCGTTGCAGTCGGTCATTTTAAGCACAATGCTCATCGGTGCCACGCCAGGGATATCGCAGGTCAGGTTGGTACCGATACCGAAGCTCACATTGATGCGACCGCGCAGGGCGCGGAATATCTCGAGCGAGCGCGGCAGGTCGAGACCGTCGGAGAACACCAGGGTCTTGGTCATCGGGTCGATGCCCAGGTGCTCATAGTGCGCGATGGCTTTCTCCGCCCAGGCCACCGGCTCGCCGGAGTCATGGCGCAGGCCGTCGAAGAGCTTGGCGAAGTACAGATCGAAATCGCGAATGAAGGCATCCATGGTGATGCAGTCGGTCAAGGCGATGCCGAGCAGGCCGCGGTATTCGCGAACCCAGCAGTCCAGTGCGGCGATCTGGCTGTCGATCAGGCGCGGCCCAAGCTGTTGATGAGCCATGAACCATTCGTGGGCCATGGTGCCCAGCGGCTTGACGTCGAGCTTCCAGGCCAGGTCGACATTGCTGGTGCCGACGAAGCGACCGGGAAAATCGTCGCGCAGCACACGCACCACTTCTTCCTGGACGCGGCTCGAAAAGCGCCGGCGGGTACCAAAGTCAGCGACCTGAAGATTGCTCAGCTCCTCGTCGCTGGCATTGGCGCGCAACCAGTCGAACTCGCGGTACAGCTGATCACGCGCTGCGGCCAGCGGCATATGCGGGTGCAGGTGGCGGTTACGCACCTCGCTGATGATGGCCAGCAAGGGCACTTCGAACAGGATCACATGCAGCCATGGGCCTTTGAGGCGCAGGAACAACTGATCGTTTTCGATACCCATGTGTACATAGCGCAGATTGAAACGGAACAGGCGCAAAAAGCGCAGGAAATCTGGCTTGAGGAAGCTGATGCGTTCGAGGAAGGCCGGTTGGCCGTCGTCCAGCGTCAGCTCGCTGAGCAGTTCCAGCTGCTGGCGGATTTCCCCGAGGTAGGGCCGTAGGTCTTCACCATTGCGGCAGCGCATTTCCCATTCGACGTCGGCGTCCGGGTAATTGTGGAGCACGCCCTGCATCATGGTGAGCTTGTAGAAATCGGTGTCGAGCAGGTTATGCACGATGCGCTCGGCGAATGCGCTCTCGCTCATCAAGGGGCTCCAGAGGGGGCGAATGTGCAACATTGTGCCAGTCTTTTCGCTTGCAGTGGGTCCGGGCGGCGCGTTGCGCCAAGCGAGGGACGCGGTGTTGCCCGCGTAAATGCCATAACCGGTGCTTTTTCCGTGCAGCGACTAGCCTATAAACGGTGCCGCCTGTATCAGTTACGCACCAGCGGTGTGCACTTCGGTGACGTCGCTTGTTACACGCCGGTTGCACGTAAACACATGCAGAGGTTGCAATGATGGCACCCCGCGGTTGCGCCTTCATTCGTCACGTGGTGGCGCCAGCCGCAAGGCAGACGGTTGCACGCGCTGTAAAGGTAAGGCCGTCGGTCGCACTGGTGCGGCCGACGGGCAGTGTTTTCCCAGATGACAAAATCGATGGCACGGCCCTTGCTCAGAGCACAGGGCTGGGAAGTTGTAGTGCCAACCAAAAAAAACTCTAGGAGCACCACCTCATGTCGCAGACGTTTTACAAGAAAGGTTTCCTGGCCCTGGCCGTGGCTACGGCACTGGGTATTTCTTCGTATGTTCAGGCCGACGTCAAAATCGGTGTCGCGGGGCCGATGACGGGAGCCAACGCAGCGTTTGGCGAGCAATACATGAAAGGTGCGCAGGCCGCGGCCGACAAGATCAACGCCGCCGGCGGCGTCAACGGCGAGAAGATCGTTCTGGTCAAGGGCGATGACGCCTGCGAACCCAAGCAGGCCGTCTCGGTGGCCAACCGCCTGGTCGACCAGGACAAGGTCGTTGGCGTGGTCGGGCACTTCTGCTCCTCCAATACCATCCCCGCCTCCGAGGTGTACGACGAAGCCGGTGTGATCGCCATCACCCCGGGCTCGACCAACCCGCAAGTGACCGAGCGGGGGCTGTCGGCGATGTTCCGCATGTGCGGGCGCGACGACCAGCAGGGCGTGGTGGCCGGCGACTATATCGTCGACGTGCTCAAGGGCAAGAAGGTGGCGGTCCTGCACGACAAGGACACCTATGGCCAAGGCCTGGCCGACGCTACCCAGGCGCAGCTGAAGAAGCGCGGCGTGAAACCGGTGCTGTACGAAGGTCTGACCCGTGGTGAGAAAGACTTCAGCGCCGTGGTCACCAAGATTCGCGCCGCTGGCGCCGATGTCGTGTACTTCGGCGGCCTGCACCCGGAGGCCGGGCCGTTGGTGCGCCAGCTGCGCGAGCAGGGCCTCAAGGACGTCAAGTTCATGTCCGATGATGGCATCGTCACTGATGAGTTGGTATCCACCGCAGGCGGCGCGCAGTATGTCGACGGCGTATACATGACCTTCGGTGCCGACCCGCGCATGCTGCCTGACAGCAAGGCGGTGGTGGAAGAATTCCGCAAGGCGGGTACCGAACCTGAGGGCTACACCTTGTACGCCTACGCGTCGCTGCAGGCGCTGGCCGCTGCATTCAATGGCGCCAAGTCGAACAAGGGCGAAGACGCCGCCAAATGGCTCAAGGCCAACCCGGTTCAGACCGTCATGGGCGAGAAGAAATGGGACAGCAAGGGTGACCTGACCGTGTCCGACTACGTGGTCTACCAGTGGGACAAGGACGGCAAGTACCACCAGCTGGAAAAACAAAAATAATAACGGCCAGCGGCCCGGACACAGGTCTGGGCCATTGCCCCGCGGTACCTGTCCTTCTTCGGAGACCTGCACCCTTGCTGCACCGCTGGGGCCGCCACATCGGTGGCCTGCGGTGGTCGGCGTGGGTGCCGTCTCGCTCAGGTGAGAGTGCGTTATGGATGGTATTTTCCTGCAGCAACTGGTCAACGGCCTGACCCTCGGGTCGGTCTATGGCCTGATCGCCATCGGCTACACAATGGTCTATGGCATTATCGGCATGATCAACTTCGCGCACGGCGAGGTGTATATGATCTCCGCATACCTCGCGGCGATCAGCCTGGCATTGCTGGCTTACTTCGGTATCGAATCCTTCCCGCTGCTGATGCTCGGCACGCTGTTGTTCACCGTGGTGGTCACCGGCGTCTACGGCTTCACCATCGAGCGCATCGCCTACAAACCGCTGCGTAACTCCACCCGCCTGGCACCGTTGATCAGTGCCATCGGCATTTCCCTGATCCTGCAGAACTACGCACAGATCAGCCAGGGCGCCCGCCAGCAGGGCGTGCCTACCTTGCTCGAAGGCGCCATGCGCGTCGAGGTCGGCTCGGGCTTCGTGCAACTGACCTACACCAAGATCTTCATCCTGGTCGCAGCCTTCGTCGGCATGGGCTTGCTCACCTACGTGATCAAGTACACCAAGCTTGGGCGCATGTGCCGCGCCACCCAGCAGGATCGCAAGATGGCCTCGATCCTCGGCATCAACACCGATCGAGTGATTTCCTATGTGTTCGTCATCGGCGCTGTGATGGCCGCCCTGGCGGGCGTGCTGATCACCATGAACTACGGGACATTCGACTTCTACGCAGGCTTCATCATCGGTATCAAGGCCTTCACTGCCGCGGTACTGGGTGGCATCGGCTCGCTGCCGGGAGCGATGCTTGGCGGCATCATCCTGGGGATTTCCGAGTCGCTGTTCTCCGGCCTGATCAACTCGGACTACAAGGACGTGTTCAGTTTCTCGCTGCTGGTGCTGATCCTGATCTTCCGCCCGCAGGGTCTGCTGGGTCGCCCGCTCGTGGCTAAGGTGTGAACATGTCGATTGCCAAACTTGCCTCTGCCTCCGAAACCAAGGGTTTCGACATCAAACGCAGCCTGCTGGAGACCGTGGTCGCCGGCCTGCTGGCGCTCATCGTCTTTGGTCCGGTCGTCGGCGTGGTGCTCGACGGCTATTCCTTCAATGCCGAACCGCGGCGTGTGGCGTGGTTGGTCGGCGCGGTCATGGTCGGGCGCTTTCTGCTCAGCCTGTACGTGCAGACGGCTGCCGGGCGGCGCATGCTCGAAGGCTTCGACAGTGGCGGCTCGGGCGTGCACGTGCGGGCGCCCAACTACGTGTCGCGGCTGCGCTACATCATTCCGGCGCTGATCGTGATCGCCATTGTCTTCCCGATCTTTGCCAACAAATACCTGCTGACCGTGGTCATCCTCGGCCTGATCTACGTGCTGTTGGGCCTGGGCCTGAATATCGTGGTGGGGCTGGCCGGTTTGCTCGACCTGGGCTACGTGGCGTTCTACGCCATTGGCGCCTACGGCCTGGCCCTGGGTTACCAGTACCTGGGCCTGGGCTTCTGGAGCGTGCTGCCCCTGGCAGCCATCGCGGCTGCGTTGGCCGGATGCATCCTGGGTTTTCCGGTGCTGCGCATGCACGGTGACTACCTGGCGATCGTGACCTTGGGCTTCGGGGAAATCATCCGCCTGGTGCTGAACAATTGGCTGTCGTTCACCGGTGGCCCCAACGGCATGCCGGCACCGTCGCCGACCTTGTTCGGCCTGGAGTTCGGCCGCAGGGCCAAGGATGGCGGTGTACCGATCCACGAGTTTCTCGGCATCGACTACAACGCCAATCTCAAGTTCGTGTTCATCTACGCCGTGCTGTTCCTGGTCGTGCTGGCGGTGTTGTACATCAAGCACCGCCTGACCCGCATGCCGGTCGGGCGCGCCTGGGAAGCGCTGCGCGAAGATGAAATCGCCTGCCGCTCGATGGGCTTGAACCACGTGCTGGTCAAGCTCTCGGCCTTCACCCTTGGTGCCTCCACCGCGGGTCTTGCCGGGGTGTTCTTCGCCACCTACCAAGGCTTCGTCAACCCGTCATCCTTCACCTTCTTCGAGTCGGCACTGATTCTGGCCATCGTCGTGCTCGGTGGCATGGGCTCGACCGTGGGTGTGGTGATCGCGGCCTTCGTGTTGACCGTGGCCCCGGAGTTGCTGCGCAGCTTCTCGGAGTACCGCGTGCTGCTGTTCGGGGTGTTGATGGTGTTGATGATGATCTGGCGACCGCGTGGGCTGATCCGCATCAGCCGTACCGGCGTAACCCCGCGTAAAGGAGTGGCGCCATGAGCGATGAAGTCATCTTGTCGGTCGAGCACCTGATGATGCAGTTCGGCGGCATCAAGGCGCTCAGCGACGTCAGCCTGAAGGTCAAGCGCAACCAGATCTTCGCCCTGATCGGCCCAAACGGCGCGGGCAAGACCACGGTGTTCAACTGCCTCACCGGCTTCTACAAGGCCAGCGGTGGGCGAATCGAGCTGAACGTGCGCGGCAGCCATACCAACATCATCCAATTGCTCGGCGAGCGCTTCCAGGCCAGCGACTTCGTGTCGCCCGCGCGTTTCGCCAGGCGTCTGTACTACAAGATGTTCGGCGGTACGCACCTGGTCAACCGCGCAGGTCTGGCGCGAACCTTCCAGAACATTCGCCTGTTCAAGGAAATGTCGGTGGTCGAAAACCTGCTGGTCGCCCAGCACATGTGGGTGAACCGCAACCTGCTGGCGGGCGTGCTCAACACCAAGGCCTACCGCAAATCCGAAAGCGATGCCCTGGACCATGCGTTCTATTGGCTTGAAGTGGTTGACCTGGTCGATTGCGCCAACCGGCTGGCCGGTGAATTGTCGTACGGCCAGCAACGGCGCCTGGAGATTGCCCGAGCCATGTGCACGCGGCCCAAGATTATCTGCCTGGACGAGCCGGCTGCCGGCCTCAACCCGCAGGAAACCGAGGCCCTCAGCCGCATGATTCGCGTGCTGCGCGACCAGCACGACCTCACCGTGGTGCTGATCGAGCACGACATGGGCATGGTCATGAGTATTTCCGACCATATCGTCGTGCTCGACCACGGCAACGTGATCGCCGAGGGCGCGCCGCAGGACATCCGCCACAACCCGACGGTGATCGCCGCCTACCTGGGTGCCGACGAAGAGGAACTGGTATGACTGCACCCATTCTCGAACTGCGTAACCTGGACGTGTTCTATGGGCCGATCCAGGCACTGAAGAAGGTCTCGATGCACATCGAAGAGGGCGAGACCGTGAGCCTGATCGGCGCCAACGGTGCCGGCAAGTCCACGCTGCTGATGTCGATCTTCGGCCAGCCGCGCGCGGCATCGGGGCAGATCGTCTACCGCGGCACCGACATCACCCGCAAGTCGTCGCACTACATCGCCTCCAACGGCATCGCGCAGTCGCCGGAAGGACGCCGGGTGTTTCCCGACATGAGCGTCGAAGAAAACCTGATGATGGGCACCATTCCCATCGGGGACAAGTTCGCCAGCGAGGACATGCAGCGCATGTTCGAACTGTTCCCGCGGCTGAAGGAGCGCCGCAATCAGCGAGCCATGACCATGTCCGGTGGCGAGCAGCAGATGCTCGCCATCGCCAGGGCGCTGATGAGCCGGCCCAAGTTGCTGTTGCTCGATGAGCCATCGCTGGGGCTGGCGCCGATCGTCGTCAAGCAGATCTTCTCGACCCTGCGCGAATTGGCCAAGACCGGCATGACCATCTTTCTCGTCGAGCAGAACGCCAACCATGCCTTGAAGCTTTCGGACCGTGCGTACGTCATGGTCAATGGTGAGATTCGCATGGCTGGCACAGGACAGGAGCTGTTGGTCAACGAAGAGGTGCGCAACGCTTATCTCGGTGGGCACTGATGTGTCTGCGGGGCTACTTTGCGAGCCCCGCGCTTCGATGTGGACAACGTGCCGCACTGCTTCGCCTTTGCCGCTCGTGATCACTCCCTCTTGGCTGTTGGAGCGTGGCACCAGGTTTTCCACGGTTAATGTGAGCCTGCCTGTGGAAAACATGGTGGCATGTCGCTACAGGCCAGGAAAATCAAGGGTTATAACGATATGCTCATTTTTTGATCAATGACCATTCGATCAGTGGATAACCTGTCCCGAATGCCTGGTGATGTGAATAACCAAGCCGGTTTTCGGCCTGTGGATAAATCTGTGGGCAAGCATTGGACAGACCGCCGCGAACGGCACCCCACAAGCGCTGCGTTGGACCAGGCGGCAAGCGGTGAGGTCATCACGAGCTGAAAGGTTTCCGTGTTGAACGAAAGTTGCCCCCAATCCGTGGGGAAAGCCCTGTGGATAACATGCGCATAGGTCGCTTCGAGCCCTCTGTTACAAGGGTTTCGCGAAGGCGTACAAAAAATGAACAGCGGTGTTATGACTTGCCCGCTGCCACCCTGGCGGGCATGCTGCGAAGCTGTCGATGACAATCCTTTGAGGAACACAGCATGACGTCCACCGTATTCATCACTGGTGCCACTTCCGGTTTTGGCGAAGCCACGGCACGCCGCTTTGCCGAAGCAGGCTGGAAGCTGGTGCTCACCGGTCGCCGCAAGGAGCGCCTGGACGCCCTTTGCGCCGAGTTGTCGGCCAAGACAGATGTGCATGGCCTGGTGCTGGATGTGCGTGATCGCACGGCCATGGAAGCGGCGATTGCTGGCCTGCCCGCTGGCTTCGAGAAACTGCGCGGCCTGGTCAACAACGCCGGTTTGGCGTTGGGTGTGGACGCTGCGCAGAACTGCAGCCTGGACGACTGGGAAACCATGGTCGACACCAACATCAAGGGTCTGATCTACACCACGCGCCTGCTGCTGCCGCGCCTGATCGCCCATGGCCGTGGCGCGTCGATCCTCAACGTGGGCTCGGTGGCCGGCAACTATCCCTATCCTGGCAGCAATGTCTATGGCGGCACCAAGGCCTTCGTCGGCCAATTCTCGCTGAGCCTGCGCTGCGACTTGCGCGGCACTGGCGTGCGCGTCAGCAACATCGAACCTGGGTTGTGCGAGAGCGAGTTCTCGCTGGTGCGCTTCGGCGGTGATCAGGCCAAGTACGATGCCACCTACGCAGGGGCCGAGCCGATCCAGCCCCAGGACATCGCCGAAACCATCTTCTGGATCCTCAACCAGCCTGCGCACATCAACATCAACAGCCTTGAGCTGATGCCGGTGAGCCAGGATTGGGCAGGGTTCTCCATCGACCGTTCGGTCAACGGCTGATCGCGTCTCAGGCCAGGTGTTGTAACCCCTGCAGGCACGTCGCCAAATGATAGGGCGTGGTCGACGGCATGTCATGGCGGCTTACCGCGCCCTGGCCATCGCGGCATTCGTACCAGCCGCCGGCATGCAGGAACTGCTGCTCCAACGCCTTGAGCTGAGTCAGTAGCCTGGCCTCGTTGCCCGGGCGCAGGGCCAAGGCTCGCAGGTATTCCGCCTGCGCCCAGATGCGTTGGGTGGCGTCGAGGACGTTGCCCTGCACATCGAGCATCGCCAGCACCGCTGCGTTGTTCACCCCGCACTCCTCGGCATAGCCGAACGCCCGCTCGATGGAGCGATGCAGGGCGGTGGCGCGCAGCAGCGGTGAGGTCTCGAGCAGGTAGAACCACTCGAACTGATGGCCGGGTTCGAACCAGTTATCCACAGCGGCGCAGGGCTTTTCCAGCATCAGCCCGTGCTGTGGCTCGACGAAGTGCTGCTGCAAGGCTTCGCACAGCTGCAGCAATGACTGCTGTACTTGCGCGTCCTGGCGCACCGCCAGCACTTGCAGGAAGGCTTCTGCCAAGTGCATCTGCGGGTTCTGCAGCGCGCCGCTGCCCAGGTCCGACCAGTCTTCACCCAGGCTCGCTTCATACAAGCCATCGTCACGGGCGAACTGCTCGGCGATCACTGCCAAGGCAGCATTGAGCGTGGCCTGCACCAGCCCCTCGCCGACCTGGCCCCAGTAGTGGGCGCAGGCGAAGACGATGAAGGCGTGGGTATACAGGTCCTTGCGTCGGTCCAAGGGCGCGCCCTGGGCGTCGATGCTGTAGTACCAACCACCGTGCTCAGCGTCGTGAAAGTGCTTCTGCAAGGAACGGAAGAGTGCCGCGGCGCGCTCGGCGGCACCGGGTTCGTCGATGCGGCTGCTGAACAGGTACAACTGCCGTGCGCAGGCCATGGCCCGATAGCGCTGCGCGGGCAATGGACGGTGCTGGGCGTCGAGCGCTTCATAGGGCAGGGCCAGCTCGGCATTCCAGCCCGGACCTTGCCACAACGGCACGATGCAGTCGGCGAAGTGCTGGTTGAAACGGGCCAGTTCCGGCAGGGTAGGGCGGGGGTTGGACATGGGTGCGCTCGTCGCTTTCAGGCAGGGCGCCATGGTAGCAGAACTACGGTTGCCGGTTGCCTAGCCCTTGCCAGTGGCGCGCGCCAACGAAAATGAAGCGCAACTGCTGGGTGATCTTTTCCTGGGCGCTGAGCGCCTGTGGATAACCGGGCTCGGTACGGTCGATCAGCTCGGGCAAGGTGGCGAACACGGTCTTCACCACCAGATCCGCCATTACCGTCAATGCGGCGCTGTCCAGGTGCTGCCAGCGCTTCATCCGTGCCAGGTCGGTGGCCAGGTCGTCGCTGATGTCCTGGCGCAGGCGCGCGATAGCCTGGCGCACGGCTTGCGAGCCGCCATATTGTTCGCGGGCCAGGAACAGGAACTGGGCGCGGTGGGCTGCAACCACGTCGAGGAAGATCCGTACAGAGGCGTCGGTGATGCCGCCCAGCTCGAACTCATTCTGCCGTACCAGGCGAATGGTCTGCCGGAAGGTGGTGTCGACTTCGGCCACCAGGGCCAGGCCCAAGGCGTCCATGTCGCAGAAATGCCGGTAGAAACCAGTCGGCACGATGCCCGCGAGCTTGGTCACCTCACGCAAGCTGATGCTGCCAAAACCGCGCCCGCTCTCCATCAGCTGGCAGGCGGCATCGAGCAGGGCCTGGCGGGTCTGTAGCTTCTGTTCGGCGCGCGGCAACATGGGGGCGAGCTTCTGTAACGTCGAGGCTGGGCACTCTAGATAAAAAAACGAAGCCCGGTCAATGGACCGGGCTCGGCGGGGCGCAAGCGGCGTGACAGAGGTCGGCCTTTTCGCTCATGGCGATCAGCTCACGCGGCTGATTTCAACCAGACGGTCCGCACCGCCTTCAGCCACACGGCCAGACTGCTCGATCAAGCGATCCGCACCGCCTTCGGCAACACGGCCAGACTGCTCGATCAGGCGATCCGCACCGCCTTCAGCCACACGGCCAGACTGCTCGATCAGGCGATCCGAGCCGCCTTCAGCGACACGGCCAGACTGCTCGATCAGGCGATCCGAGCCGCCCTCAGCGACACGGTCGGTGCGCTCGATCAGACGATCCGAGCCGCCTTCGGCAACGCGACCGGAGCGCTCGATGAGGCGATCGGCGCCACCTTCGGCTACGGTTTTCAGGGGTTGGGCAACTTCAACGCTGCTCGAGCGCGATTCGGCGCTCAGGTGCTGCTCGGCAGCAGGCAGGGCGAAGGCATTGGCGGCAAGCAAGGACAGGGTGAGGCTGAGCAGATGGCGTTTCATGATTCGGTGCTCCTCTGGGGGGGCTGGAAAGTGGGTACGAAGCCAATGCTACGCCCGGTGACGCCAGAGAGAAGTTCATACGGGTAATGGTAACAATCGACGCCATTGATAACAGTTCGCAACGCATCTATCTCGCCACTTTCGGTGCCGCTGCGGCATTCCGTGTGCAGGCCGTGCAGGTAACACAGAGGGTGCCGAGCCCGCCCACCTGGTCGGGGCTTATGCCTGATGCGGCTATGATTCGGGTGTTGGATAAAACCCAACGGGTTTTCATCAGTCCCAGTTATTGAATGCCATCGTCGCGCCCGCTTTTTATGCCCCGCCGTCAGGAGAATCACGCAATGACGCGTCCCGCCAGAATCATCATCTGGACCCTAGCCACCGTGTTGACCGTACTGGCGATCCTGGTGGTGATCATCGCCACCTTCGACTGGAACCGCGTCAAGCCGCTGCTCAACGAGAAAGTGTCCGAGGCCCTGCATCGGCCGTTCGCCATCAATGGCAACCTGACCGTGCATTGGCGCACCGAGCCTGAAGAGGGCGGCTGGCGCGCCTGGGTGCCGTGGCCACACTTCACGGCTGAGGACCTGACCTTGGGCAACCCGCAGTGGCTCAAGGAGCCGCAGATGGTTGGCCTCGAGCGCGTGGAGTTTCGCCTGGCGCCGTTGCCGCTGATCGTGCAGAAGATCAGCATTCCGCGCATCAACCTGACCAAGCCCACTGCGAGCCTGACCCGTCTGGCCGACGGCCGTGCCAACTGGAACTTCGATCTAGGTGCCAAGGACGAGAACGAACCCCCTTCCAAATGGCAGCTCGACATCGGCGCCATCGGCTTCGACCAAGGCAACGTCAGCTTCGATGACCAGACCCTGAAAACCAGCATGAAGGTGCAGATCGATCCGCTCGGCAAGCCGATTCCGTTCAGCGAGATTGTCGGCAAGGCCAGTGCGGAAAAAGCTGGCGGGGCGCAGGATTATCAATTCGGCCTCAAGGCCAAGGGTCGCTACCAGGGCCAGGCGGTTTCCGGCACGGGCAAGATTGGCGGCCTGCTGGCGCTGCAAGACGCCAACCAGCCGTTCCCGTTGCAGGCCGATGTGCGCATCGCTGATACCCATGTGGTCCTCGCCGGGACCCTGACCGACCCATTGCACCTTGGCGCGCTTGACCTGCGCCTGCGCCTGTCGGGCGCGAGCCTGGGCAACCTCTACCCGCTCACCGGCGTAACCTTGCCCGATACCCCCGCCTATTCCACCGATGGCCGGCTCAGCGCCAACCTGCATGCTGCCGAAGGCGCGAGCTTCAAGTACCAGGGTTTCAACGGCAAGATCGGCGACAGCGACATTCATGGCGACCTGGCCTATGTCGCCAGCAAGCCCCGGCCGAAGCTCTCCGGCAAGCTGGTTTCCAATCAGCTGCTGTTCAAGGACCTGGCGCCGCTGATTGGCGCTGATTCCAATGCCGAGCAGAAAGCCCGCGGCGGTGCCAGCAAGCAGCCGGCCGACAAGGTTCTACCCGTCGAAGCGTTTCGCACCGAGCGCTGGCGCGCGATGGACGCGGACGTCACGTTCGCGGGCAAACGCATCGTTCACAGCGAGCAGTTGCCGTTCAGCGATCTGTCCGCGCACCTGATTCTCGATGATGGCCTGCTGCGCCTGGAACCGCTGCGCTTTGGCGTTGCCGGTGGCAATCTCGCCTCCAACATTCGCCTCGATGGGCGCAACGTGCCGCTGCAGGGGCGCGCGCAGTTGACCGCGCGCGGCTTCAAGCTCAAGCAGCTGTTCCCCAACTTCGCGCCGATGCAGACCAGCTTCGGTGAGCTCAACGGCGACGCTGACCTCAGCGGCCGGGGCAATTCGGTGGCGGCATTGCTGGGCACGGCCAACGGCAACCTGCGCATGTTGATCAACGATGGCGCCATCAGCCGCAGTCTGATGGAAATCGCCGGGCTCAACGTCGGCAACTATGTGGTCGGCAAGTTGTTCGGCGACGAAGATGTCGAGATCAACTGCGCGGCGGCGGATGTGGGCATCAAGGATGGCCTGGCCTCGACACGCTTGTTCATCTTCGATACCGAGAACGCGATCATCTACATCAACGGCACGGCCAACTTCGCCAGCGAACAGCTGGACCTGAAGATCACCCCCGAGTCTAAGGGTCTGCGCCTGTTCTCGCTGCGCTCGCCGTTGTATGTGCGTGGGCCGTTCGCCAAGCCCAATGCCGGCGTGCAGGCTGTGCCGCTGGCGCTGCGGGGTGCGGGGATGGTGGCGCTGGGCGTAGTGGCCGGTCCGGCTGCCGGGCTGCTGGCGTTGGTGGCGCCCAGCAGTGGCGATGAGCCCAATCAGTGCACGCCTTTGCTGCAGCAGATGAAGGCTGGCAAGGCCCCGGCTGCGGTAAAGGGCCGCAAATGAGTCCAGGCTGCCCGATCAGGTCGCGATTGGCGCAATGAAAAAGGCCGCTCCGGGAGGAGCGGCCTTTGGTTATGCCGGGGCATGGGGAGATCGTGCGATCACAGACCTTGCAGCAGATCGGACATGTCGTCGGCGTGCTCTTCTTCCTGGGCCAGGATGTCTTCGAAGATACGGCGAGTGGTCGGGTCCTTGTCACCGATGTACTGGATGATTTCGCGATAGCTGTCGATGGCGATGCGCTCGGCGACCAAGTCTTCCAGGACCATTTCCTTCAGCGAATTGCCCGCCACGTACTGGGCGTGGGAGTTCTTGGTCAGGTTGTCCGGGTTGAAATCTGGCTCGCCGCCCAATTGCACGATGCGCTCGGCGAGCTTGTCGGCGTGTTCGGCTTCCTGGGTAGCGTGCTCGAGGAATTCATCGGCCGCCGCCTTGGCCTTGATGCCGCTGGCCATGAAGTAGTGGCGCTTGTAACGCAGGACGCAGACCAGTTCGGTGGCCAGCGACTCGTTCAGCAGGCGAATGATCTGCTCGCGGTCGGCATGGTAGCCCTCGGTCACCGCGCCTTGCTCGACGTGCTCGCGGGCACGCTGGCGAAGGGTTTGCACATCGGTCAGTTCAACGTTGCTCATGGTTATCTCCAAAGGAATCCGGGCGGGTGGTCACGGTGCACGGGAGGCTCAGGCGCCGTGGGCGGCCTTGCTGTCCTCTTCTCGTTGTTTACAGGTCTTGAAGCCCTTGGCATCGACATGGCCGGTGGCGTCGAAGCGCACGTAGTACGGCTGCTGGTGGCCATCGCGGTTGAGGATGTAGTCATTGCAGGTGCCGCCATTGGGCAGGTCGATGACGTTCGACGGGCTGCCGCCAATGGCGATGACTTTTTGCATGGTCATGCCGTTTTCGACCTGCTTGACCAGGGGTTCGTCGCGGTAGGTCACGTAATCGACCGGATTCTCCGGACGGCTGCCGCAGGCGGCCAGGGTCGCGCTTGCCAGGAGAATTGCCAGGGTCTGTTTGTACATGGTCCAGCTCCTTGCTAAGGGTATGTGCAAGTTGGAACCTCGCTTCGCTTCAGGAGTTCGATTGCGATAGCCATTTGCCCCAGGGTGGGGTTGCCCGATCATCTAGAAAAAAAGAGGTTTGCCCATGCAACCGTTGGCGACGCGTTACCCGTTGGTGCTGGTGCCGGGGATGCTGGGCTTCGTCCGGCTGGTGCTCTATCCGTACTGGTTCGGCATCGTGCCGGCCCTGCGCAAAGGTGGCGCGCAGGTATTTGCGGTGCAGGTCTCGCCCTTGCACAGCAACGAGGTGCGTGGGGAGCAATTGCTGGCGATCATCGAAGACATCTGCCGGCGCACCGGCGCGCCGAAGGTCAACCTCATCGGTCACAGCCAAGGCGCCCTCAACGCACGCTTCGCTGCGGCGCGGCGGCCAGATCGCGTGGCGTCGGTGACCTCGGTGGCCGGGCCGAACCATGGCTCGGAGCTGGCCGATTACCTGGAGCGCAACGCTCCCGGCGATTCCGCGCAGGGTCGGGTGCTCAGGGCCGTGCTGCACGGCCTGGCCTTCTTGATGGGCAAGCTGGAGACGGGCTGGCGCCGCGAGCCGCTGCCCATCGACGTGCACGCCTCCCACCAGTCGCTGACCAGTGCCGGCGTGGCCCTGTTCAACCAGGCTTACCCACAGGGCCTGCCTGACAGCTGGGGCGGCGAGGGCGCTTATGAAGTCGACGGCGTGCGCTACTACTCCTGGTCCGGCACCGTGCAGCCCGGCCTGACCGACCAAGGGCGCAATCGCTTCGATGGCAGCAGCTATTTCTGCCGGCTGTTCGCGCGCTGTTTCGCCAAGGAGAAAGGCCAATGCGATGGCATGGTCGGGCGCTTCAGCTCGCACCTGGGCCAGGTCATCGGTGACGACTATCCGCTCGATCACCTGGACATCGTCAACCAGTCCCTGGGCGCGGTGGGCAAGGGCGCCGAGCCGCTGCGGCTGTTCACCGAACATGCCGCGCGGCTCAAGGCCGCTGGGCTCTAGCGACGCACCGGGGTGGTCCAGCGCTCGGCCAGGATCACTCCCAGCAGGGTCAGCATGCCACCGATCAGGTGGTAACTGGCCAGGCGTTCGTCCAGCACCGAGGCGGCGATCAGCGCGGTGACCACCGGCAGCAGGTTGAAGAACAGCGTGGTACGGCTTGGCCCCAGGCGCTGCACCGCCTGCATCCACACCAGCGGCGCGATCATCGAGGCCAGCACGCAGGCGTACAGCACCAGGCCGAGGTTGTGGCCGTTCAGCCCGGTCTTGTCCGACAGCATGAACAGCGGCAGGAGCACCACGATGGCCACCAGCACCTGCAGGTACAGCAGTTGCAACGGCGGCAGACGCAACTGCCACTTCTTCAGCAAGAAGCTGTACAGCGCGTAGGCCAAGGTGGCAATCAGCATCAGCAGATCGCCCACGTTCAGGCCCTGCTGCAACAAGGTGACCGGCGCGCCCGCCGACACCACCTCGAGCACGCCGATGAACGACACCATGGCGCCGGCCAGGGCGCCGTAGGTCAGGCGTTGCCCCAGCCAGGCGATGGACAGGGCCAGCGACATCAGCGGCATCAGCGACAGGATGATGCCCATGTTGGTAGCGCTGGTGATGCCGGCGGCGAAGTAGGCAAGGCTCTGGTACACGGCCATGCCGAGCACACCCAGCACTGCCACCTTGCCCAGGTGCGGCCGTATCGCCGCGCGGTTGCGCCACACGCCAGGCAGTACGAACGGAGTGAACAGCACACCGGCCAGCAGCCAGCGGTAGAAGCCGATTTCGGCGGGAAAGATGGCGCCGGCGGCCATCTTGGTGACCACGGTATTACCGGCCCAGATGAGGATGGCGAACAGGGGAAACGCGTAATTCATGCAGCAACAGGCTCGTCGGTTCGGCGCGCAGGCCTTGGCCGGTCATTATGCGCGGGGCGCTGGCCGAGCGGGATGTAAAAAATCTTGTCTACACTCAGGGCCATGTCCGTGCATCGGGCGCGGCGCCCAGGAGACCACTCCATGAAGATGCTGCATGTGCCATTGCTGGCGCTGGCTGTGCTATTCAGCGCACAGGGTTTTGCCGCCAATACCGCGCAACAGGAAAAGATGAAGACCTGTAATGCCGATGCCACCGCCCAGGCGCTCAAGGGCGATGAGCGCAAGGCGTTCATGAGCACGTGCCTGAAGAAGCAAGTGCCGCAAACCCAGCAGGAGAAAATGAAGACCTGCAATGCCGCCGCCACTGGCCAGTCGCTCAAAGGTGACGCACGCAAAGCCTTCATGAGCGACTGCCTGAAGAAGAAGTGACCTGTGCCTATGCCTGTGCCTTGAAGGCTGGCAGACTGCGGGCATTCCCGCCGTCTGCCGTCGAGGCTGTATGACTTTCACCCCCCGCCAGATCACCCTTGCCAGCCTGGTCATCGTCATGGCCGGGCTGTTGCTGGCCCTGCCCTTGAAGTTGTTGCCGAGCCTGCTGGCCGGCCTGTTGGTGTTCGAACTGGTCAACATGCTCACCCCGCGCCTGCAACCGCTGATTGCCGGGCAGCGTGCACGCTGGCTCGCGGTCGCGCTGCTGGGCACCCTGGTGGTGTGCGCCTTGACCCTGCTGATCGCCGGCGCATTCAGCTTCCTGCTGCACGAGGCAGAGAATCCAGGCGCCTCGCTGGACAAGTTCATGGCCCTGGTCGAGCGCGCGCGCAGTCAGTTACCGCCGTTCATCGAAGCCTACCTGCCGGCCAGTGCCGCTGAGTTCAAGGTGGCCATCGGCGATTGGCTCAAGAGTCACCTGAGCGAGCTTCAGCTGGTGGGCAAGGGCATGGCGCACATGTTCGTGACCCTGCTGATCGGCATGATCCTCGGTGCGATCATCGCCTTGCAGCGCATCCCCGATATTTCCCGACGCAAGCCATTGGCGGCAGCCTTGTTCGAGCGTCTGAGCCTGCTGGTCCAGGCGTTTCGCAACATCGTCTTCGCGCAGATCAAGATCTCGATGCTCAACACGATGTTCACCGGCATCTTCCTGGCTGTGGTGCTGCCCTTGTTCGGCGTGCACCTGCCGTTGACCAAGACACTGATCGTGCTGACCTTCCTGCTCGGCCTGCTGCCGGTGATCGGCAACCTGATGTCCAACACGCTGATCACCATCGTCGGCCTGTCGCTGTCGATCTGGGTGGCGGCGGCGGCGCTGGGGTACCTGATCGTCATCCACAAGGTCGAATACTTTCTCAACGCGCGGATCGTCGGTGGCCAGATCAGGGCCAAGGCCTGGGAGCTGCTGCTGGCGATGCTGGTGTTCGAGGCGGCGTTCGGCTTGCCGGGCGTAGTGGCTGGGCCGGTCTACTATGCCTATCTGAAAAGCGAGCTGCGCCGGGCTGAACTGGTCTGAGTACCTGCCTGGGCGCGGTGGCGCGGCGCCCAGGCAGGTGACGGTCAGGCGGCGCCGTAGCGCTTGCGTGCTTCGATGGCCAGGCCGCTGCCGATGCTGCCGAAGATGTTGCCTTCCACATGTCGGGCGTTGGGCAGCATCGCCGAGACGCTGTTGCGCAGCGCTGGAATACCGCTCGAGCCGCCGGTGAAGAACACCGTATCGACCTGGCTTGCGTGTACACCGGCCTTGCCCAGCAGTTCGGTGACGCTGCCACGCACCCGCTCCAGCAGGCCGTCGATCGCTTCTTCGAACAACGCACGGGTCAATTCGACGCTCAGCTCTCGCTCGACCCGGCCCAGATCGAGGCGGCGGCTGGGCTGTTCGGTCAGCTCGATCTTGCTGGCTTCGACTTCCATCGCCAGCCAGTGCCCGGCACGCTCTTCGATCAGCTTGAACAGCCGGTCGATGCCCAGGGTGTCTTCGATGTCGTAGCGCATGCTGTTCAGGGCCAGTTGCGATTTCTGCGCATACAAGGCGTTGATGGTGTGCCAGGTCGCCAGGTTCAGGTGATAGCTGGTGGGCATCAGCGCGCCGCTTTTCATCCGGCTGCCGTAACCGAACAGCGGCATCACGCCCTGCAGGCTCAGCTGTTTGTCGAAATCGGTACCGCCGATATGCACGCCACCGGTGGCGAGGATGTCGCTCTGGCGCTCGGCCACCTGGTGGCGCTCGGGGGAAAGACGAATCAAGGTGAAGTCGGAGGTACCGCCGCCGATATCGACGATCAGCACCAGCTCTTCACGGCTGATGCCTGACTCGTAGTCGAACGCTGCGGCAATCGGCTCGTACTGGAACGACACGTCCTTGAAGCCGATCTTGCGCGCCACCTCGGCCAGGGTGTCCTCGGCTTCCTGGTCGGCGGCGGGGTCTTCGTCGACGAAGAATACCGGGCGGCCCAGCACCACCTGATCGAACTCACGCCCGGCGCAGTGTTCGGCACGTTTCTTGAGCTCGCCGATGAACATGCCCAGCAGGTCCTTGAACGGCAGCGCACTGCCCAGCACGCTGGTGTCGTGCTTGATCAGCTTGGAGCCCAGCAGGCTCTTGAGCGAGCGCATCAGGCGGCCTTCGTAGCCTTCGAGGTATTCGTGCAGGGCCAGGCGGCCATACACCGGGCGGCGTTCCTCTATATTGAAGAACACCACCGAGGGCAGGGTGATCTTGCCGTCTTCCAGGGCGATCAGCGATTCGACGCCCGGGCGATGCCAGCCAACGGTCGAGTTGGAGGTGCCGAAGTCGATGCCAAGGGCACGGGCCGGGGATACGTCAGACATGGGAACAGGCTTCCGGAGGCAAAACGGCCGCGCAGTGTATGCCAGCTGGCTAGAGAATCAAGACCGATCGTCTGCGTTGCAGCAACCCCAAGCGAACCTTGAAAGGCTATGCTTGGCCCCTATCTTCAGATGCAACACGCACATTCACACTGGTGATCCATAGATGGACTTCAAAGACTACTACAAGATACTCGGCGTAGAGCCCACGGCGGACGAGAAGGCGATCAAGGCCGCGTACCGCAAGCTGGCGCGCAAGTATCACCCTGACGTCAGCAAGGAGCGCGACGCTGAGGACAAGTTCAAGGAGGCCAACGAGGCCTACGAAGTGCTGGGTGATGCCCAAAAGCGCGCCGAATTCGACGAAATCCGCAAGTACGGCGGCCAGCACGGTCGGCCGTTCCAGGCGCCGCCTGGCTGGCAGAGCCGTGGCGGTGACCCGGGCGGTGGCTTCGAAGGCGGCGATTTTTCCGATTTCTTCAGCTCGATCTTCGGCGCGCGTGGCGGCAACCCGTTCGGTGGCGCACGGCAACAACAACGCAGTGCCGGCAGGCGAGGGCAGGACGTGGAATTGGAACTGGCGATCTTTCTTGAAGAAACCCTGAGCAAGGAGTCCAAGCAGATCAGCTTCCAAGTCCCGCAGAGCAACGCTGCCGGCCAGCGCACCGGCTTTACCACCAAGACCCTGAACGTGAAGATTCCAGCCGGGGTCACCGATGGCGAGCGGATTCGCCTCAAGGGCCAGGGTGCACCGGGCAGTGGCGGGGGCGCCAATGGCGACCTGTACCTGACCATCCGCCTGGCACCGCACCCGCTGTTCGACGTCGAAGGCCATGACTTGATCATTACCGTGCCGCTGGCGCCCTGGGAAGCGGCGCTGGGCACCAAGGTGGCGGTGCCGACCCTGACCGGCAAGATCAACCTCACCATCCGCCCTGACAGCCAGAGCGGCCAGCGCCTGCGCGTGCCGGGCATGGGCCTGGCGAACAAGCGCGGCGAGCGCGGCAACCTGTACGCGCAGCTGAAGGTGGTCATGCCACCGGCGTCCGATGAGTCTACCCGCGAGTTGTGGACCCAGCTTTCCGAGAAAGCAGCGTTCAATCCGAGGACACAATGGAGTAAGTGATCATGAGCAGCACCCTGATCGTTCAACTGGACATGCGAACCCTGTGTCAGGAGGCCGACATCTCGGCCGACTGCGTGATCGAAATCGTCGAGCACGGCATTGTCGAACCTTCCGGGCGAACGCCCGAGGACTGGTTGTTCGACGATCAGGCGCCGCTGCTGGCCAAGCGGGCGGCGAAGCTGCGCAAGGAGCTGGAGCTGGAATGGGAGGGCGTGGCACTGGCGCTGGAACTGTTGCAGGAGGTGCGCCAGTTGCGCACCGAAAACAGCATGTTGAAGCAGCGGCTGGGTCGGTTCATCCAGATGTAGGGCGCTTTGCCTGTGCAGATGCAACTGTGGGAGCAACTGTCTTGCTCAATCATCAAACCCAAAGCGATGTGCTTGTAGGAGCGGCCTTGTGTCGTGAAGGGCGTGCGTAGCGCCCCCAGGATTTCAGCTTCATAGCTGGAATTGCTGGGGCCGCTGTGCGACCCTTTCGCGACACAAGGCCGCTTCCGCAGGCATGTCCTGAGGTTATTCCCCCAGCTTTTCAGCGGGGTTCAGCCCCCGGGTTCAACACCAGTTGCATGAAGGTCAGGTCCAGCCAGCGACCGAACTTCACCCCCACCTGCGGCATTTGCCCGGTCACCGCGAAGCCGAGCTGCTCATGAAGGCGGACCGAGGCGGCATTGCCGCTCTCGATGGCGGCGACCATCACATGCTTGCCGCAGGCGCGGGCGCGCTCGATCAGCGCTTTCATCAGCAACGGCCCCAGCCCCTTGCCACGCTGGTCGGCGCGCACGTACACCGAATGCTCCACGGTCAGGCGAAAGCCTTCGAACGGTCGCCAATCGCCAAACGACGCATAGCCCAGCACGCCGCTTTCATCCACGGCGACCAGGATCGGATAACCCTGCTGTGCCCTGGCCTCGAACCACGCCTGGCGGTTGTCCAGGTCTACCGGGGTTTGGTTCCAGATCGCCGTGGTATGGCGCACGGCGTCGTTGTAGATCTCCAGGATGCCTGGCAAGTCAGTGACCAGGGCGTCGCGAATCGAATGGTGCATGACAGCTTCTCGCAGGTTCGTGGCGTGCAGATTAAATGGTTACCAGCCCGCGTACACCTTCGGCGTGCATGTCGGCGCCGCGCCCGCGCTGGATGATCTCGCCGCGCGCCATTACCAGGTACTGGTCGGCGAGCGCTTCGGCAAAATCGTAGAACTGCTCGACCAACAGGATGGCCATGTCGCCACGTTCCGCCAGGCGGCGGATGACCGCGCCGATTTCCTTGATCACCGAAGGCTGAATACCCTCGGTAGGCTCGTCGAGGATCAGCAAGCGTGGACGACTGGCCAGGGCGCGGCCGATGGCCAACTGTTGCTGCTGACCGCCAGACAGATCGCCGCCGCGGCGCTGTTTCATCTGCTCCAGCACCGGAAACAGCTCGTAGATGAACGCCGGTACGTCGCGCGCCTCTCGGGCTGGAAAACGCGACAACCCCATCAGCAGGTTTTCCTCGACGCTCAGGCGCGCGAAGATCTCCCGGCCCTGGGGCACGTAGGCAATGCCCGCCTGCACCCGTTGCTGTGGCTTGAGCGTGGTGATCGGCTTGCCTTCCCACGTCACGCTGCCTTCGCGGGCAGGGATCAGGCCCATCAGGCAGCGCAGCAGGGTGGTCTTGCCCACCCCGTTACGCCCCAGCAGGCACGTGACCTCGCCGACCTTGGCCTCGAAGGACAAGCCGCGCAGGATGTGGCTGCCACCGTAGTACTGGTGCAAGGTGTCGATCTGTAGCATGTGAATGTTCCTCAAAGCGTTGCATTGCCTGGGATCAACGGCCCAGATACACCTCGACCACGCGCTCATCGGCCTGCACCTGGTCCAGCGAGCCCTCGGCCAGCACACTGCCCTGGTGCAGCACGGTGACATGGTCGGCGATGCTGCCGACAAAGCCCATGTCGTGCTCGACCACCATCAACGAATGCGTGCCCGCCAGGCCTTTGAACAGTTCGGCGGTGAACTCGGTTTCGGCGTCGGTCATGCCGGCCACCGGTTCATCGAGCAGCAACAGCTGCGGCTCCTGCACCAGCAGCATGCCGATCTCTAGAAACTGCTTCTGCCCGTGGGACAACAACCCGGCGCTGCGTTGCGCCATCGGCAGCAGGCGCAGGGTGCCCAGCACCTGCTCGATACGGTCGCGTTGCTCGCCAGTGAGCCGAGCCGTCAGGCTCGCCCACACCGATTTGTCGGCCTTCAACGCGAGCTCCAGGTTCTCGAACACCGTCAAGGCTTCGAATACCGTGGGCTTCTGGAACTTGCGGCCGATCCCGGCCTGGGCGATCTGGTATTCGCTCATGCGGGTCAAGTCGAGGGTTTCGCCGAAGAACGCGCTGCCACCGTCGGGACGCGTCTTGCCGGTGATCACGTCCATCAGCGTGGTCTTGCCAGCGCCGTTGGGGCCGATGATGCAGCGCAGCTCACCCACGCCGATGTAGAGGTTCAAGCCGTTCAGGGCTTTGAAGCCGTCGAAGCTGACGCTGATGTCTTCAAGGCTCAGCACCGTGCCGTGGCGGGTGTCCAGGCCCGCCTGGCGGCGCTGGCCGAGGCCAATCGCCTCGCGCCCGCTGCCCAGTTGGTCGAACACCGGTTCAAGCATGAATTCAGGGTGTACCGGGGGCACGCCTCTCATGGCTGGCTCCTTTTCTTCAGCAGGCCGGCCACACCCTTGGGCAGGTAGAGGGTGACGACGATGAACAACGCACCGAGGAAGAACAGCCAGAACTCGGGGAACGCCACGGTGAACCAGCTCTTCATGCCATTGACCAGGCCGGCGCCAAGCAGCGGCCCGATCAAGCTGCCCCGCCCGCCCAGAGCCACCCACACAGCGGCTTCGATGGAGTTGGTTGGCGACATCTCACTGGGGTTGATGATGCCCACCTGGGGTACGTATAGCGCGCCGGCCAGGCCGCACAAAACGGCGCTGAGCACCCAGACCAGCAGCTTGAAGCCGCGCGGGTCGTAGCCGCAGAACATCAGGCGGTTTTCCGCATCGCGCACGGCCGTGAGCAGGCGGCCGACCTTGCTCCGGGTCAGGCGCCAGCACAGGTACAGGCTGGCCAGCAGCAGGCCGACCGTCAGCAGGAACAGCACCGCCCGGGTGCCCTGCGCGGTAATGTCGAAGCCGAGGATGGTCCGGAAGTTGGTGAAACCGTTATTGCCGCCAAAGCCCGTTTCGTTGCGGAAGAACAGCAGCATGCCGGCGAAGGTCAGGGCCTGGGTCATGATCGAGAAATACACGCCCTTGATCCGTGAACGGAAGGCGAACCAGCCGAACACCAGCGCCAGCAGCCCCGGTGCCAGCACCACCAGGCACAGCGCCCAGGCAAAGTGCTGGGTACCGGCCCAGTACCAGGGCAGCTCGGTCCAGGACAGGAAGGTCATGAAGCCTGGCAGGCCGTCACCGGCGGCCTGGCGCATCAGGTACATGCCCATGGCGTAGCCGCCCAGGGCGAAGAACAGGCCGTGACCGAGCGACAGCAGGCCGGCATAGCCCCAGACCAGGTCCAGGGCCAGGGCGACGATGGCGTAGCACAGGATCTTGCCGACCAGTGTCAGGGTGTAGGCCGACACCTGCAGCGCATGGTTCGCCGGCAGCAGCGCCAGCAGTGGCAGGGCCAGCAGCAGCAGGACCACGGCGGCCCCGACGGCCAGGGTCAGGCGCGGCCCGGCTTTTTGCGTAGCGGTGACAAGCAGTGGCTGGTTCATCAGTCGATTACCCGTCCCTTGAGGGCGAACAGGCCTTGCGGACGTTTCTGGATGAACAGAATGATCAGCGCAAGGATGAGGATCTTGCCGAGTACGGCGCCGATCTGCGGCTCCAGCAGCTTGTTGGCGATGCCCAGGCCGAAGGCCGCCCACAAGCTGCCGGCCAGCTGCCCGACGCCGCCGAGCACCACGACCAGGAACGAGTCGATGATGTAGCTCTGCCCCAGGTCCGGGCCGACATTGCCGACCTGGCTCAGGGCCACGCCGCCCAGCCCGGCGATCCCGGAGCCGAGGCCGAAGGCGAGCATGTCCACGCGCCCCGTCGAGACTCCGCAGCACGCCGCCATGTTGCGGTTCTGGGTCACCGCCCGCACGTTCAGCCCCAGCCGCGTGCGGTTGAGCAACAGCCAGGTCAACAGCACCACCGCCAGGGCGAAGCCGATGATCACCAGGCGGTTGTACGGCAGCACCAGGTTGGGCAGCACCTGAATGCCGCCTGAGAGCCACGCCGGATTACTGACTTCGACGTTCTGCGCGCCGAACAGCAGGCGAATGGCCTGGATCAGGATCAGGCTGATGCCCCACGTGGCGAGCAAGGTTTCCAGCGGGCGGCCGTACAGGTGGCGGATCACCAAGCGCTCCAGCGCCATGCCGACCCCGGTACTGACCAGGAAGGCCACCGGCAGCGCGATCAGCGGGTAGAACTCAATGGCCCCAGGTGCGTAGCGCTGCAGCAGCACCTGGACCATGTAGGTGCTGTAGGCGCCGAGCATGAGCATCTCGCCATGGGCCATGTTGATCACCCCGAGCAGGCCGAAGGTGATGGCCAGGCCCAGCGCTGCCAGCAGCAGGATCGAACCCAGCGACAAGCCGCTGAAGGCCTGGCCCAGCAGTTCGCCCACCAGCAGCTTGCGCTGCACTTGGGCCAGGCTGGTTTCGGCCGCGGTGCGCACGCCTGGGTCGCTTTCGACGTCCGGCTGCAGCAGGGCTTGCAAGCGCGTGCGGGCCAGCGGATCGCCGGTTTCGCCAAGCAGGCGTACGGCGGCCAGGCGCACGGCCGGTTCACTGGCGCCCAGTTGCAGATTGGCCAGCGCCAGACCGAGCGCGGCGTGCACCGCGCCATTCTGCTCAGCGGCGTAGCGCCGATCGAGGAAGGCCATCTGCGCCGGCTGCGCACTTTTTTGCAGCTGCATGGCAGCGGCCAGGCGCATGTCGGCGTCAGCACTGAGCAACTGGTGGCTGGCCAAGGCGTTGTCGATCAGGCCGCGCAAGCGGTTGGTCAAACGCAGCTTGCGCGTGTCGTCGGCAGCGATGCGGCCCTGGCGCAGGTTATCCAGCAAGGGCAAGCGCGCGACATCGGGCTGGGCTGCCCAGCTTTCAAGCAGACGGGCCTGCTCGGCGGGCTTGGCGCTGAGGAACAATTCCCCCTCGCTGGCGTGGGAGGCCAGAGGCCAGAGCAGCAGGAAGGTGAGCAGGAGTCTGAGCATAAGGGCAATCCTGACGATCGGTATTGGATGCTTCGCGGGCGATCAGGCTAGGCCCGCGAATGGCCGCAGCGCGGCCCGTGCACTCAGTTGCCTTTTACGGCGTAGTCCGGACGCTTGTCGTTGCCCGGAATGAACGGGCTCCACGGCTGCGCGCGCAGCGGTTGCTCGGTTTCCCAGACCACGCTGAATTGCCCGTCATCCTGGATCTCGCCGATCATCACTGGCTTGTGCAGGTGGTGATTGCGCTTGTCCATGGTCAGGGTGAAACCCGACGGCGCCTTGAAGCTCTGCCCGGCCAAGGCCTGGCGGACCTTGTCGACGTCGGTGGACTTGGCTTGCTCGGCGGCCTGCGCCCACATGTGGATACCCACGTAGGTGGCTTCCATCGGATCGTTGGTCACCGCTTTGTCGGCGCCCGGCAGGCCCTTGGCCTTGGCATAGGCTTTCCAGTCGGCGACGAACTGCTGGTTGACCGGGTTATCCACCGATTCGAAGTAGTTCCAGGCCGCCAGGTGACCCACCAGCGGCTTGGTATCGATGCCGCGCAGCTCTTCTTCGCCGACCGAGAAGGCCACTACCGGTACCTCGGTGGCTTTCAGGCCCTGGTTGGCCAGTTCCTTGTAGAACGGCACGTTGGAGTCGCCGTTGACCGTGGAAATGACCGCGGTCTTGCCGCCAGCGGAGAATTTCTTGATGTTGGCGACGATGGTCTGGTAATCGCTGTGACCGAACGGGGTGTAGACCTCTTCGATGTCCTTGTCGGCGATCCCCTTGCTGTGCAGGAAGGCGCGCAGGATCTTGTTGGTGGTGCGCGGGTAAACGTAGTCGGTGCCCAGCAGGAAGAAGCGCTTGGCACTGCCGCCGTCTTCGCTCATCAGGTACTCCACGGCCGGGATCGCCTGCTGGTTGGGCGCAGCACCGGTGTAGAACACGTTCGGCGACATTTCCTCACCTTCGTACTGCACCGGGTAGAACAGCAGCCCGTTGAGTTCTTCGAACACCGGCAGTACCGATTTGCGCGACACCGAGGTCCAGCAACCGAACACCACCGCGACCTTGTCCTGAGTCAGCAACTGACGGCTTTTTTCCGCGAACAAGGGCCAGTTCGAGGCCGGGTCGACCACCACTGGCTCCAGCATCTTGCCGTTGACCCCGCCCTTGGCGTTGATCTGCTCGATGGTCATCAGCGCCATGTCCTTGAGCGACGTCTCGGAAATCGCCATGGTCCCCGACAGCGAATGCAGGATGCCGACCTTGATGGTCTCGGCCGCCTGGATGCTCCAGCTCAGGCCCAGTGCCGCAAGCGATGCGCTGAGGGTAAAAGCCTTGATCAGACTGCGACGCTTCATGTGCTCTCTCCGCTGAGTTTTTATGTGTTGGGCAAGCGGGGAGGGGCGTTGCAAGGGGTGTGCCTAATGGCCAAAGCGCCAGGTTAGAGCGGCTGTGCCAGGGGCTGGGGCGTTTACGCGGTCCAGCCTGGTGCTTGCTCGATAGGCATGCACAGCAATGGGGCCGCTGGGCGGCCCCATTATCGTTCAGCCGTTACGCACCGCATTGCGCGGGTGGCGTTTGCTGCGTACGAACTGGTAGGTCACCGCCAGCAGCAGGAACCAGATCGGCGTGACTACCAGCGCCGAGCGGGTGTCGGCCTCCAGGCTCAGCAGCACCAGGATGAAGGCGAAGAAGGCCAGGCACACGTAGCACATCACCCGCCCGCCGGGCATCTTGTAGCGCGAGGCCTGGTGCAGCGCGTCGCGGTGCTTGCGGTAGCGCAGGTACGACAACAGGATCAAGGTCCAGACGAACATGAACAGCACGGCCGAGACCGTGGTCACCAGGGTGAACGCCTCGATCACGTTGGGCACCAGGTAGATCAGCACCGCGCCCAGCAGCAGACAGGTGCAGGAGAAGTACAGACCGTTGGCCGGTACCGAACGGCTCGACAGCTTTTCGAACGCACGCGGCGCGTCGCCTTCCTGGGACAGGCCGAAGAGCATGCGGCTGGTGGAGAATACCCCGCTGTTGGCCGAGGAGGCCGCCGAGGTCAGCACCACGAAGTTGATGATGCTCGCTGCAGCAGGCAGGCCAGCCAAGACGAACAGCTCGACGAACGGGCTCTTGCCTGGCACCACGTCGCGCCAAGGCGTCACTGCCATGATCGCGATCAGCGCCAGCACGTAGAAGATGATGATCCGGACCGGGATCGAGTTGATGGCCCGCGGCAGCGTGCGTTCAGGGTTCTTCGCCTCGGCGGCAGTGGTGCCGACCAGTTCGATGCCGACGAAGGCGAACACGGCAATCTGGAAGCCGGCGAAAAAGCCCATCACGCCATTGGGGAACATGCCGCCGTCGTTCCACAGGTTGGCCAGCTGCGCAGTGCGCCCGCTGGGTGAGGTGAACCCGGTGATGACCATGTACAGGCCGGTGGCGACCAGGCCCAGGATGGCGATGATCTTGATCAGGGCGAACCAGAACTCCATTTCGCCGAACATTTTCACGGTGACCAGGTTCAGCGACAGCAGTACCGCCACGCAGGTGAGCGCGGGAATCCACTGGGGCAGCTCGGGGAACCAGAATTGCGTATACGCAGCGATCGCCACCACGTCGGCGATACCGGTCACCACCCAGCAGAACCAGTAGGTCCAGCCTGTGAAGTAGCCGGCCCAGGGCCCGAGCAGGTCGGCGGAGAAGTCGATGAACGACTTGTAGTTGAGGTTCGACAGCAGCAGTTCGCCCATGGCGCGCATGACGAAGAACAGCATGAAGCCGATGATCATGTAGACGAAGATGATCGACGGTCCCGCCAGGCTGATGGTCTTGCCCGAGCCCATGAACAGGCCGGTGCCGATGGCGCCACCGATGGCGATCAACTGAATGTGACGGTTGGTCAGGTTGCGCTGCAGATGCTGGTCATCTGGCGCAGTCGGAGAAGTTTGCGTCATTTAAGCTGCATTCCCTTGAAGGTCAGTCTTCTTGTCAGAGGTAGCCGGCTAGGCTAACACGCTCGTGCCAGATAGGGGCGCGACAGATCGACTCCAGTTTCCGGGTGCAGATGCACACACCGGTCGACGCGTTCGCAGCCCCGCTGGCGAACGCGCCGGTCATGCAATCGGTCAGGCGCTGGCGAGGATCCGGCGGCGCTTGACCAGCAGGCTATCGACCACCCACATCAGCACCATCGACACCCCCACCAGCGGGAACAGCACCCCCAGCACCAGCATCACCGCCACCGCTGCCTTCCAGCGCGGCAGGTCATGGCGCAGCGGCGGCACCCCCAGCCCGCCGGTGGGGCGGCGTTTCCACCACATCAAGAGACCACTGATCGAACCCAGCAGAATCACCAGGCACACCAGCAGGATGATGATCTGGTTCAGCGGCCCGAACATCTTGCCCTCGTGCAGCATCACCCCAAGCTCGGTGGCGCGGGCCACCGGGCTATAGTCGCGCCAGCGCACATCGGCCAGCACCTTGCCGGTGTACTGATCCACGTGCAGGGTGGCGTCGTTGCGTGGGTCATCGGCGAACACGGCGATGGTGAACACACCCTCGGCCGTGGTCGGCGCGGTAATACTGTAGCCAGGCTCGACCTGGCGTGCGCTGGCGATGTCCTGCACCTGCTGCAGGCTTACCTGCGGCGCGGCAGGCCCGCTGCTCATGCCGTGGTGCCCGGCGTGCTCGGCATGCGCGCCAGATTGCGGCATCGGGGTGTTTTCCATTGCCCAGGGTACGGTCTGACGGTGGGCGTGGTTCAGCGCGCGGGCCTGTTGGTCGGACTGCGGCACGGCGTTCCACATGGCCGCCGGAAAACGGTTCCACAGGTCGGCATACTGCTTGCCCCAGAACCCGGTCCAGGTCATGCCGCTGAGCAGCATCAGCAACAGCAGGGCCGAGCCCCAGAAACCGCTCACTGCATGCAGGTCACGCCAGAACAGCCGGCCCCGGGCCGCCAGGCGTGGCCATACGACTCCGGCGCCGCTGCGCCCGCGTGGCCACCACAGGTACAGCCCCGACACCACCAGCACGATGCCCCAACCGGCGGCCAGCTCCACCAGCCGATCGCCGACGCTGCCGACCATCAGTTCACCGTGCAGCGCGCGGGCGATGGCTTGCAGGTTCTGCTTGCCGTCCTGCTCGCCGAGCATTTTGCCGCTGTAGGGGTCGATGAACACATTCAGCTCACGGCCTGCGTCATGCACGACGAATTGCGCGCTGCGCTCGGCGTTGAGCGGCGGCAGGTACTGGCCGACATGGCCCTGCGGGTAGGCCTGGCGCACATTGGCCAGCAGCGTGTCGGCGCTTTGCCGGTGATCGCCGGCCTCGACCACCATCAGGTCGCGATACAGCAGCGGATCGAGCTGTGGCTTGAACAGGTAGATGATGCCGGTAAGTGCCAGCAGGATCATGAACGGGGCGACGAACAGCCCCGCGTAGAAATGCCAGCGCCAGGCCAGGTTGTAGAAGGAAACGCGTGTTCCACTCATGGGAACCTCCTTTGGACCCACATGAGGGCGCGGCCGCAACCGCGCCCATCGTTATTGTCAGAAGCTGAAATCGACTTTCGTCCACAGGGTCCGGCCTGGCTCGTTGACCGCCTGAGGGTCGCTGGCCGGATAGCCGAACCCGGCGTTGCCGGCCAGGTTCAGGTGCTCGGCGTAGGTCTTGTCGAACAGGTTGTCGACACCGGCGCTGAGCTTGAGGTTGCGGTTGATCTTGTAGGCGGCGTTGAGCGAGAACACGCCGAAGCCTGCGTTCTGGCCGAAGTCCTTGCCGACCACATTGCCCTGGTTCTGGCTGATGCGGTGCTGCGCCGCCACCAGGCGCCACAATGCGCCAGCGCTCCACTGCTCGCGCTGATAGGTCAGGCCCAGGCGGGTCTCCAACGGCGGCATCTGCGCCAGGGCGCGACCGTCGCTGCTGTTCTTGCCCCAGGCGTAGGCCATGGTCGCGTCGGCTTTCCAGCGCTCGCTCAGGGCGTAGGCTGCGCCCACCTCGCCACCCATGATGCGGGCGTCGATGTTGCGCGCTTGCGATGTGCTCATGCCCATCAGTGCGCTGCGGTAGTCGAACAGGATGTAGTCGCGGATCTGCCCGACATAACCCGAGGCCCAGGCCTCCAGACGCTCGCTGCGGTAGTGCAGACCAACGTCGAGCTGGGTGGTCTTCTCCGGCTTGATGCTGTCGAAGGCGTTGAGCGAACCTGCCGGTCCCCGGGTGGGGGAAAACAGCTCCCAGTAGTCCGGGAAGCGCTGGGCATGGCCCAGGCCCACGTAGGCGGTGGCGGGCACTGCCGCGAGATCGTGCTCGTAGCGCACGAAGCCGCTGGGCAGGGTGTCGGCGCGGGTATTGTCGCGGGTCAGGCTGCTGGCGCGGTAGTCCTTGGCCGACGCGCGATCAACGCGGGCGCCGGCGATCAGCCGGTCAACGCCTGTGGCGTACCAGGTGGCCTCGGCGAAGGCGCCGTAGTCGTGAAATGCGGCATCCTTGGTCCAGGGCAGGTGCTTGTAGGTGTCGATGCCCATGGCGCTGCGCGCACGGTGTTGATTGGTCTGTGCATCGAGGCCGCCGATCAGCTGCACGTCGGCCCAGCGCCAGGTCGCCTTGATGCGCCCGCCCATGGTGCGGCGTTCGACGGCGGCGGCCATGGGCCCGGCCATCATGCCGGTGCCCGAGGGCGTGCGCAGGCTGTAGTTGTCCATCACATGGTCGGCGTAGTTGTAGTAAACCTGCGCCTCGACCTTGTCGAGAACCTCGCCGAGGTTGGACTTTTCGACCCGCAGCCCCAGGCTTTCGCGCTTGAACTGCGCGCCGTCCATGCCGCGCCCGGCATAGCGGGCTTCACCGTCGCCCTTGCCTGCGCTGAGTTCGACCAAGGTGTCCTGGTCGGGCGTCCAGCCCAGCGCTACGTCGCCGTTCCACTTTTCCCAGCGCGAGGGCACGCTGTCACCGTGGCCGTCGTGGTAGTCGTCCGCGCGCGACTGGTTGCCGACAAATCGCGCGTAGCCCTGGCTGTTGCCAGCTGCGGCGTCCAGCACCTTGTCGAAACGGCCATTGGAGCCGGCCAGCAGACTGGCGTTGACCCGGCTGCCGAGGGTGCCGAAGGATTCCGGTTCGCGCTCGAACAGAACCGTCCCGGCCGACCCGCCCGGGCCCCAGATGACGCTCTGCGGGCCTTTGATCACGGTCAGGCGGTCATAGGTTTCCGGTGCGATGTAGGACGTCGGCGCATCCATGCGGTTGGGGCAGGCGCCGAGCATCAGCCCGCCATTGGTAAGGATGTTCAAGCGTGAGCCGAACATGCCCCGCAGCACCGGGTCGCCGTTGGTGCCACCGGCACGGATCGCGGCAAAACCCGGGATGGTTTTCAGGTAGTCGGCGCCATCACTGGCCGGTACGGGTTGGCGCGGTTCCTTGGGGTTGGTCACCACGGTCAGCGGAGAGCTTGGCGCGATGGCGGTGACGACGGTGGGGCTCAATTCAGCCTCTGGGTGAACATGGCCCGTTGGCGCGGCCACGGCCAGTGGGGCCAACAGCGATCCGCACAGCGCCGTGAGCGCAGCGCCTCGGTTGGATTTGGACACAAGGGTACAGCCGGACATAGTGATTCCAGTCGATCAGTCAGGAATGAACGCGAAGCCGTGTGGCTTCGAGCGTTAGCGATTGGCTCAAACGCTGATCGAAGAGGGCGGCGCGCGGCTGCGCGCCCCTGGAAATACGGCCTGTCGGGCATGGCCCTGGCGTGTCGGTCGACCGTTGAGGGTGGGCGGGACGCTGCTGGCCAGCGCGAGGGGGCTGTGGGTCTGCGGCAGGGCGGGGCAGTTGAACAGCAAGCTGCAATAGCCGCATTTTTCCCACATCACATGCAACTGGCCATCGTCGCCATGGCTTTGCTGCATGGCGCCTGAGGCGTGGTGGGCCTCGGGCATGGACATCGACATTGGCATGGACATGCCGGCGTGGTGATCCATCGGCATCGACTGAGCGATCAGTGGTCCGATGAAGATCATCCACATGGCGAACAGGCTCAGCCAGCCGCCACCGATGCGCCTGCGTTCAGGGCGGGTGGTTCGGCTGGAGCTGTTGCGAGGCAGGCTCATGCTCGCGAGTGCCGGTCAGCAGCTATCAGTGCGCGTGCTGGTGATCCTGCGTGGGCTGCGCTGGCGCCTGCTGCTGCACGGCAACCTGCACGGTGATGTCGCCGGCCCTTTGGAAATGCAGGGTCAGCGGGAAACGCTGGCCATCGCTGAGCAGGCTGCGGTCCTTGGGCTGCATGAGCATGACGTGATAAGCGCCGGGGGCGAAGGTCAAATCCTTGCCGGCTGGCACCACCACGCTCTGGACCTGTTGCATGCGCATGGCGCCGTCGCTGCCCTGGGCGTGTTCGTGCAGTTGCGCGTCGTCGCTGATCGGACTGTCGACGCTCAAGAGGCGGTCATCGACCTTGCCGTTGTTGTGCACGACGAAGTAGGCCGCGACATTGGGCGCGTTGGGCGGCAGTTGCAGTGACCACGGGTGGGCGATGTGCAGGTCGCCAACGCTGTATTCGTGGGCGCTGGCATAGGCACCGGGCAGCAGCAGGGCGGCCAGGATGAGGGCATGCTTGAACATGGTGAGTCTCCGATCGATTGAGGTTCAGGCTGACAGCTGAAAACTCAAGGCAACGGGAGAGGCGCGGGGGTTGAGCGCAGGCCATAACTGGCGCGGAGTGGGGCGATAATCGATGAGCGCGGCGACCTGCCCGGCGAACAGCGCGGGCGGGGTGTGCAGTTGCGCCGGATAGCCTGGCTGCGCCAGCAGCGGGGCCGCGCCCGAGCAGCACCAGCAGTGCTGCATGTTGGAATGCTGGTCGCCCTGGCTGCCGAGGTCGATCTTGGCCAGGGCCTGGATATCGACCTTGGCCTTGCCGGTCATGCTGGAACAGAACGCCCCCCACAGCAGCTGATCGGCCGGGCCTTTGGGCGCGGCAGAAGACAGCGGCATGGCCAGCAGGTTGAACAGCACTGCAAGGCAGGCTATCCAGGCAAGGTGCCGACGTGGGGGCATGGAGAGATCCGGTCAGGAATCGTGGGCGGTATTGTAAAACGGAGTATAGGGAAAAATGCCGGGGTGCGGTGAAGTGACGCAGATGGCCCCGGCTGCGCCTTACACCTTGCCACGGCCCATCAGGCCACGCACCGTCTCCTGCAGGTCCGCAGGCAGCACCACGACCTTGGCATTGTCGCTGCTGGCGAGGTTTTCCATGGCGCCGATGTAGCGCTCACCGAGCAGGTACATGGCCGGTACCGTCTCGTTGCCCACTGCGTCCTTGACCAGGGAAATGGCACGTGCCGACGCTTGCGCGAGGTTGATCTGCGCCTCGGCGTCGAGCTTGGCCGCCTGCAGACGGGCTTCGGCTTCGAGGATCGCCGCCTGCTTGGCTCCTTCGGCGCGCGTCACGTCGGCTTTTCGTTCACGCTCGGCGGCAGCCTGGCGCTCCATGGCCAGCTGCATGTTCTGCGAAGGCTTGATGTCCTGGATTTCCACCGAGCGTACGGTGACGCCCCAGTCCTCGGTCTGCTCGGACATGGCTTCGCGCAGACGCGCCTTGATCTGCTCGCGACTCGACAGGGCTTCGTCCAGGTCCATGGCGCCGACGATGGCGCGCAGCGAGGTCATGGTCAGGCTGGTGACGGCGAAAGAGAAGTTCTGCACGCCGTACGAGGCCTTCTGCGGATCGACCACCTTGGCGAAGCACAGCGCGTTGGCGACGATCACGGCGTTGTCTTTGGTGATGATTTCCTGCTCCTGGACATCGAGAATGATGTCCTTGGTCGGCAGCCGGTAGGCCACCACGTCCATGTAGGGAATGACGATGTTCAGGCCCGGCTTGAGCGTGTTGTGGTAGCGCCCGAGGCGCTCGACGATCCATTCCTCGCCCTGGGGCACGATACGCACGCCCTTGAACACGGTGATGAGGACGAACACGGCGAGGGCGCCAACGACGATGAGGCTGGTCATGGGAAACTTCCTTTTAAGTTGAGTCGATCAGGCGCGCACGACCCGCGCGGTGTTGCCTTCGACGGCGATCAATCGCACCCGCTCGCCGGCGGGGATGTCGGTGTCGGCGACGCAGGTCCATTCTTCGCTGCCCAGCAACGGCTTCTGGAAACGCACACGGCCTTTCTGGAACTGCGAAACGCTGGCGGTGAGCAGGCCGACTTCACCGATCACGCTGTCTGCGGTCCAGCGCACGTCTGGCTGCTTGGGCTTGAACAGCTTGAACCAGAGCAGCGTGGTCACCGAGGAGAACAGCACCCAACTCAGCACTTGCATGTCCAGCTGCAAGGTCGGCGCGGCCATGGCGATCAGCGCCACCAATACTGCGCCGATACCGAACCAGATGATGAAGAACGTGGGCAGGACCAGTTCGAGCAGAATCAGCGCGATGCCGAAGACCAGCCAGATCCACCATTGCATTTCCATTTGAGCCATACCCTGCGCAGTAGGAGGGGAAGTCTATCCTCGCATCGAGGCTAATGGCCATTTAGATCTGTCTGATCAGAGAGTGTCTTTTGCCGATTTGCGCTGTGGGAAATTTCTACAAGAATCTGGAAACCTGGGTATCAGATCCGCCAATCTTCGTCGATCGGTCAATGGCATATGCGTTCGAGCAAGGCCTGCACGTCATGAAACTCCCGGTCCGCGCTGGGCAGTTCAGGCCGCTTGAGCACCAGCACCGGAACCCGGCGCTCGCGGGCGACCTCGAGCTTGGGCTCGGTCGCCGCGCTGCCACTGTTCTTGCTGACCAGTACATCGATGCCGCGCCGCGCGAACAGGGCTCGCTCGTCGTCCAGGCGAAATGGCCCGCGGGCGCCGATCACTTCACAGCGGGCGTTGCCGGGGCAGGCCTCCAGGGCGCGCAAGGTCCAGAACTGTTCTGGCGGAATTTCCTCAAGGTGTTGCAGCGGCTCGCGCCCGAGGGTGAACAGCGGGCGGCGAAAGGGCTTGAGCGCTTCGATCAAGCCTGGCCAATCCTCTACCTCTCGCCAGTCGTCGCCGGCCTGCGCCTGCCAGGCTGGCCGGCGCAATGCCCAGTACGGTATACCGACGGCGCGTGCCGCGCTGGCGGCATTGCGGCTGATCTGCGCAGCATAAGGGTGGGTGGCGTCGATCAGCAGGCTGATGCCGGCTTCGCCGAGGTAAGTGGCAAGCCCCTCGGCGCCGCCGTAGCCGCCGACCCGTACCGTGCAGGCAAGGTCCTGCGGTACCCGGCCAATGCCGGCCAGGCTGTAGACATGCTCAGGGCCAAGCTGGCGCGCTACCGCCAGCGCTTCGGTGATACCGCCCAGCAGCAGGATGCGCTTCATTGCACACCCGCCGTGCCGACCACGCCACCCTGGCGGTCGATGGCGAACACCTCGACCTGGACCTGGTCCGGCACCACGCTACGGGCGAAGGCCAGGGCATGGCTACAGACGGCGTCGCCCAAGGCAATGCCGGCGGCGTGCGCCAAGGCCAAGGCCTGCTGGCTGGTGTTGGCGGCTACGATGGCCGCTTGCAACTGATCGTCGGCACCGAGCGCTGCGGCCCAGCCGGCCAACTGCGGCAGGTCGATGCTGGAATGACGGCTGTGCAGGTCCATGTGCCCGGCAGCCAGCTTGCTGATCTTGCCGAAGCCACCGCACAGGCTCAGGCGTGCCACCGGCACCTTGCGCAGGTGCTTGAGCACCGCACCGACGAAGTCGCCCATCTCGATCAAGGCGATTTCAGGCAGGCCGTAGACTCGGCGCATGGTGTCTTCGCTGGCGTTGCCGGTGCAGGCGGCGATGTGCCGGTAGCCATTGCTGTGGGCGACATCGATGCCCTGGTGGATGGAGGCGATGTACGCCGCACAGGAGAACGGCCGGACGATGCCGCTGGTGCCCAGAATCGACAAGCCGCCGAGGATGCCCAGGCGCGGGTTCATGGTCTTCAGCGCCAGCTGCTCGCCGCCCTGGACGTTGACCGTGACTTCGAAGCCCCCGGTATAGCCGCAGTCATTGGCCAGCTGCTGCAAATGCTCGCAGATCATGCGTCGCGGGACCGGGTTGATCGCCGGCTCGCCCACCGCCAGCACCAGACCGGGACGGGTCACGGTACCGACGCCTTGGCCCGCAACGAAGCGCACGCCCGCCTGCGCTTGCAGGCGGATCTGACTGTAGAGCAACGCGCCGTGGGTCACGTCCGGGTCATCGCCGGCGTCCTTGAGGGTGCCGGCCTCGGCCATGTCGTGGTCGAGCCGGCAGAATTCCAGACGCATCTGTACCACCTTGCCCTTGGGCAGGGTGATGCTGACCGCGTCATCGCACTGGCCGGTGAGCAGCAGTTTGGCCGCAGCCAGGCTGGTGGCGGTGGCGCAGCTGCCGGTGGTCAGGCCGCTGCGCAGTGGGGCGGGTTGTTCGCGGGTTTCCTCACGCATCGAGCGGTTTCACCACGTCGAGCAAAGTGATCGGCAACGCCTGGCGCCAGGTATCGAAGGCGCCCAGCGGCTGGGCGTGGGCTACATGGATGCGGGTCAGGTCGCCGCCCTGCTGCTGGCGAAACTGCGCCAAGGCCAGTTCGCTCTGCACGGTCACCGCGTTGGCGACCAGGCGTCCGCCGGGGCGCAACCGCTCCCAGCAGTGCGGCAACACCCCTTCAGCGGTCACGCCGCCGCCGATGAAGATGGCGTCTGGGCGTTCCAGGCCGGCCAGCGCCTGCGGCGCCTTGCCGCGCACCAGTTGCAAGCCGGGCACGCCGAGGGCGTCGCGGTTGTATTCGATGAAGGCCTGGCGGCCTGCGTCGGCCTCGATCGCCAGGGCGCGACAGGCCGGATGGGCGCGCATCCACTCGATGCCGATCGAGCCGCATCCGGCGCCCACGTCCCACAGCAGTTCGCCCGGCTGCGGCGCCAGGCGCGCCAGGGTGATGGCGCGCACGTCGCGCTTGGTCAATTGCCCGTCATGGCGAAAGGCGTCGTCGGCCAGGCCCGGCACCCGGGGCAGGCGCAGCGCATGGGGCTCAGCCAGGCATTCGATGGCCAGCACATTGAGCGCGGCGCTGTCGCCGTGGGGCCAGTCGTCGGCGCTGCCGCTCACCTGCCGCTCGGCTGGCCCGCCCAGGTGTTCGAGCACGTGCAGGCGGCTGGGGCCGTAGCCACGCTCGCGCAGCAGTGCAGCGATGGCCGCCGGGCTCTTGCCGTCGTTGCACAGCACCAGCAGGCGCTGGCCGCTGTACAAGTGAGCATTGAGCGCGGCAAGCGGGCGCGCCACCACCGACAGCACCTGCACGTCGTGCAGCGGCCAGCCCAGGCGCGCGGCAGCCAGGCTGCAACAGGACGGCATCGACAGCACCTGCATTTCTGCTGCTGCCACCTGGCGCGCAAGGCTTGCGCCGACGCCATAGAACATCGGGTCGCCGCTGGCCAGCACGCACACCGGTTGGCCACGCAGGGCCAACACCGGGGCGAGGGCGAACGGGGTCGGCCAGTCTTGCCGCTGCGCGCCGATGCAAGGCGGGAGCAGGGCCAGCTGGCGCGGGCTGCCGATGATCAGCGAGGCACCCAGCAGGGCGCGGCGGGCCTGTTTGCCCAGGCCGCCGTAACCGTCTTCGCCGATGCCTACTACTGTCAGCCAGGGGGTCATGTGTGTGCTTCCGCCATAATTTGGGGGCGCCTTGCCTGCGAAACGGGCGACGCGGTCGTGAAAATCGCGCGCGATCATCGTCGATGCGCGACCACCGGCTTTTCATGCTGCCGGACAAAGCAGGCATAATACCGCGCCTTCTACACTCAAGCGCATTTTCAGCGATTGCCGGACACTCCCTTGACCTCAGCCAAGCCCACCGCCGTTCCTCTGCGCCCCTCGGCCTGCCCGGGGTTGTGGCGCATCGTCAGTGCTCGCGACGGTGGCATCTGCCGGGTCAAGCTGCCGGGTGGCGTGCTGCTGGCCGATCAGGCCGAGGCGCTGGCCACGGCGGCCGAGCGCTTCGCCAGCGGTGTGATCGAGGCGACCAACCGGGGCAACCTGCAGATCCGCGGCATCGGCAGCGATCATGCGGCGCTGATCGACAGCTTGCTGGACGCAGGGCTCGGCCCGCGCGATGCCGCCAGCGACGATGTGCGCAACCTGATGCTCAGCCCCCTGGCCGGGCATGATCCGGCGATGTTGCTGGATGTGCGGCCGCTGGCCGGGCAGATTCTCGACCTGCTGCAAGGCACCCCACGCTTTCATCAGCTGTCGGCCAAGTTCGCCGTGCAACTTGATGGCGGCGAGGGCGTGGCGATGCTCGAGCACCCCCACGACCTGTGGCTCTCGCCGCTGCAACTGGACCATTGCGACTGGCTGGCATTCGGCCTGGCCAGCAGCCCGGCCGATGGCCAGGTGCTGGGCGCAGTCCCGCTGGCGCAGGGCCTGGCGTTGGTGCGCGCGGTGCTTGAGCGCTTTCTCGACCTGGCCAGCGCCGAGCAGTCACGTATGCGCCAATTGCTCCACGCAGGCACGGCGCAAGCGTTCATCGCTGGCCTCGGTCTGCCGCTTCGCCGCGATGCGGCGGTGCTGGGCTGGCGCCGAGCGGCTGCCAACCGCCCGTGGCTGGGCGTGGTCGAGCAGCAGCACGGGCTGGCCCTGGGCGTGGCCCCACCGCTGGGCCGGCTGTCGCCAGGCATGCTGCGCGGCGTGGCCAAGGTGGCCAGGCAGTGGGGTGATGGCAGCCTGCGCCTGAGCCCGTGGCAAAGCCTGATGCTGACCAATATAGAGGCGGCCGGCCTACAGCCTGCACGTGCCGAACTGTCTGCCCTGGGCCTGCTGTGCCAGGCCGATGAGCCGCTGGCGCGCCTGGTCGCCTGCACCGGCAGCCAGGGCTGCGCCAAGGGCCTGGCCGACACCAAGGCCGATGCCGTGCAACTGGCCGCAGTACTGGGCGGCGGCGCCCCTGGCAGCGTGCACCTGTCTGGTTGCTCACGCTCTTGCGCCGTGGCGCATGTCGCCGCGGCGACCTTGCTGGCCCGCGCGCCGGGCCGTTACGACCTGTATCTGCGTGACGCGCGTTTTTCGGGCTTCGGTGCCCTGCGCGCCACCGACCTTACCTTGAATGAAGCAGGCGCCATGCTCGCCCTGCCGACGGAGCACCTTGATGATTGACTACATCCGCGATGGTCAGGAGATCTATCGCAATTCCTTCCGCATCATCCGCGAGGAGGCCCGGCTGGAGCGGATCCCTGCCGATCTGGAAAAGCTCGCCGTGCGCGTGATCCATGCCTGCGGCATGGTCGAGGCCATCGATGGCCTGCAGTTCTCCACAGGCGCCGGTCGCGCCGGTCGCGAGGCCTTGGCCAAGGGCGCACCGATCCTGTGTGATGCGCACATGGTCGCCGAAGGCATCACCCGTGCTCGCCTGCCGGCCAACAACCCGGTGATCTGCACCTTGCGCGACCCCAGCGTGCCTGGGCTGGCCAAGGACGCCGGCAATACCCGTTCGGCGGTGGCCCTGGAATTGTGGCGCCCGCACCTGGAGGGCAGCGTGGTGGTCATCGGCAACGCCCCGACCGCGCTGTTCTATCTGTTGGAGATGCTCGATGCCGGTGCACCGAAGCCTGCGTTGATCCTCGGCTTCCCGGTCGGCTTCGTCGGCGCCGCCGAGTCCAAGGCGATGCTGGCGGCCGATAGCCGGGGCGTGCCGTTCGTGATCATGCAGGGCCGCCTGGGCGGTAGCGCGATGGCCGCGGCTGCGGTCAATGCGCTGGCCACGGAGGTGGAATGATGGCGCCGCGTGGACGTCTGCTGGGCCTGGGTGTCGGGCCTGGCGATCCTGAACTGATCACGGTCAAGGCGCTGCGCTTGCTGCGCGAGGCGCCGGTGGTCGCGTATTTCGTGGCCAAGGGCAAACGCGGCAACGCCTTCGGCATCATCGAAGCGCACCTGCAGGCTGAGCAGACGTTGCTGCCGCTGGTCTACCCGGTGACCACCGAGGTGCTCCCCGCGCCGCTGTCCTACGAGCAGGTGATCAGCGATTTCTATGACGAAGCCGCGGTGCAGGTCGCCGAGCACTTGGACGCAGGGCGCGACGTGGCGGTGATCTGCGAAGGCGATCCGTTTTTCTATGGCTCCTACATGTACCTGCATGATCGCCTGGCAGCGGCCTACCAGGCGCAAGTCATCCCCGGCGTATGCTCGATGCTTGGCGGTGCCTCGGTGCTCGGCGCGCCTCTGGTCTATCGCAACCAGAGCCTGTCGGTACTGTCGGGCGTGCTGCCTGCAGCCGAACTCAAGCGCCGCCTGGCCGACGCCGATGCGGCGGTGATCATGAAGCTTGGGCGTAACTTCCCCAAGGTGCGCGAAGTACTGGCCGAACTGGGCCTTGACCAGCGCGCCCTGTACGTCGAGCGGGCGACCATGGCCAACCAGAAGATCGTGTCGCTGGAGCAGGTCGATCCGCAGTCTTCGCCGTACTTTTCGCTGATCATCGTGCCGGGGGAAAAATGGCAGGGTTGAACATGCACAAGGCACCGGCAATCGTCGTGCTCGGTCCCGGTAGCCTCGCCACCGCCCAGCGCATCCAGCAGTGCTACCCGCAGGCGTCGATCCATGGCCTGCACGGGCGGGTCGCAGGTGCCGACCAGCTGTACAGCCAGTTTGGCGAACACCTGCGTGGGTTGTACCAGCAAGCCACGCCAATCATCGCGCTGTGCGCGGCCGGCATCGTCATCCGCAGCCTGGCCTGCGTGCTCGGCGAGAAGGGCGACGAGCCGCCGGTATTGGCGGTCGCCGAAGATGGCAGTGCCGTGGTGCCGCTGCTTGGTGGGCTGTCCGGAGTCAATGTGATGGCCCGCGAACTGGGCGCTGCGCTGGACGTGGCGGCTGCCATCACCACCAGTGGCGAACTGCGTTTTGGCACCTGCCTGTTGAATCCGCCGCAGGGCTACGCGCTGGCGGATCTGGAACAGGGCAAGCGTTTCGTTTCCGATCTGCTGGCAGGTGCAGCGGTGCGTATCGAAGGGGACGCGCCCTGGCTGCAGCAGGCGCAGTTACCGGCCAGCCAGGCGGCACAGCGCACCATTCATGTGGGTCCGCGCGCACGACCGGCGCACCGCGACGAGTTACTGATTCATCCCCGCTCGGTGGTGGTCGGCACGGCAGGCGGCGACCTGGCCAGTATCCGCCAGGCGCTGCAGCAAGCCGGCATTGCCGAGGCGGCACTGGCCTGTGTGCTGGCCGACGAGCAGGCCATGGCCGACAGCGTCCTGCACGAGGCTGCGCAAGCCTTGGCGGTGCCTCTGCGCTTTGCCGCCAAGCCGACGGATGTAGCGGACATGCTCGCCACGGCCTTGCCGACTGCGCAATTGATCGAGCAGACCGGCGTGGCCATCGCCGTGGCAGCGCAACCGGTGCAGGTACACAGCATCGGCCGGCGCCGCGGTCGTCTGGCAGTCGTTGGCTTGGGCCCGGGCGCGGCCGAGTTGATGGTGCCGGCCGTCAAGGCCGAGTTGGCGCGCGCCGATGACGTGCTCGGCTACGAAACCTACGTGCGCATGGCTGGCCCATTCCGTGACGAGCAGGTTTTGCATTGCACCGATAACCGTGAAGAAATGCAGCGCGCCCGCCACGCCTTTGAACTGGCCGCTCAGGGACGCCGGGTGGTGGTGGTGTCTTCCGGGGACCCTGGTGTCTTCGCCATGGCTGCGGCTGTACTGGAGGCGCTGGATGCGTCCAGCGACCCCGCCTGGCATCGCGTCGACCTGGAGATGCTGCCAGGGGTCTCCGCGTCCCTGGCTACCGCTGCGCAGGCTGGCGCACCGCTGGGCCACGATTTCTGCGTGATGTCGCTGTCGGACAACCTCAAACCCTGGTCGATCATCGAAAAGCGTCTCGCCCTGGCCGCGCAAGCTGACCTGGTGCTGGCGTTCTACAACCCGATCTCGCGTTCGCGGCCCCATCAGTTGGGGGTGGCGCTGGACGTGGTACGCCAGTACCGCGAGGGTTCGACCCCGGTGGTCCTTGGCCGCGATATCGGCAGACCCGGGCAGACGCTCAAGGTCGTCAGCTTGGCGCAGTTACGCCCGGACATGGTCGACATGCGCACCATGGTGCTGATTGGCTCCTCCACCACGCGCACCATCGAGCGGGTCGATGGCAGCCAGTGGGTGTACACACCGCGCTGGTACCCACAACCGCGCTAAGCGCTTGGGAACGCCTTCCTGCCAGCTTGCCGCAAGGGCATTGCGTAGGGTGCATGGACCTCGACGAACGGCGTCGGGGTCTACCTGCGAGGAAGCGTTGCATGACTATCGACACCACTTCCGCGGCCAATAAGTCGGCTGCGGTCATCGATCAATCCATCCTGGCCTTTGGCGTCGGCCTGGACCACGACGTTCGCTCCGACATCAAGAACGTCTATCAGTTTGCCTCTCGCGTGGCGTCCAAGCGCTACTCCCAGGAAGGGCAGACCGAAGCGTGGTTCAACCAATTCATCGAAACCATGCGCGACTGTGGCTGGGTCACCCTGCAGCGGGCTTACGAGCGCGAAAGCTCGCAGTCGCAGTCGTTGAAGTTGGGCGCGATCATGTTCAAGGGTATCAAGGTGGTGGGGCAGGCGGTGCTCAGCAACCCACTCACCGACGCCCTGGCGCAGTTGGCCAGCGATGCGCTCGAGGGCCTGGGCAAGGTCACCGAAGCCCAGGACATCTTCCAGCGCAATCTCAAGGAGCGAAAGGCCAGCACCGTTGGGCTGGGCGCCTGCATCCAGAACGATGCCGGCGAGATCTTCCTGGCCGTGAGCGCCGTGGATACCACGCCGTTCGATGACAACAACCTGAACACGGTGCTGTTCGAGTGGAAGAGCTCGGCATCGGCGCTCTATACCGGCAAGGCCTTGTTCGTGTTCAACCGCGATCTGTACGACACCGTACGCGCGACCATTCGCGACAAGCTCACGCAGAACACCATCAGCAAAGTCCTGGACTACGACATTTGAGCCACCTGGGGATGCCTCGGCATCCCTTGCTTTGTTGGTGTGAACAACAGGAGACGCCAGTATGGCCGATGAACGTTTCACCCTGTGGCTGGCAGGCAGTTCGGCACTTTTGATCGATAACGCGCTGACCCTGCAGCAACGTCAAGACGCCCTGGACTGTGTGCTCTACGCGCAATTGCTCGCCAGCAAACGCGCTGGCGAAGCGGCGGCAAATGCCGGGCACTGGTTCGAGCAATTTCGCCAGGGTTTGAGCGACCTGGGGTGGGTCGGTGTAATGAATCACGCCGAGCAATCCACTGTGGATGAACAATCCCCCACGCCGTTGCAGTGCATGGAGCAATGGTTACTCGAGCGCGATGCCTCCCTGGAGGATAGCTTGCCAGGTGTCGCCGGTGCATTAGGCTTGCCCTCTGCGCACAAGCACCTGACGCGCTTCGCGCGCTCGGCGGCCGGGATCGCCAGTGAGCTGGCGGTGGTATCCAGCGCACAGGTAATGGCGTTGTGCAGTGCGGTCGTCGATAGCGGGCCCGTCAGCCAGGAGCGGCGCATGGCGTTTCGCGGCTGGGTGGGCAGCCCTGTCGAGCAGTTGCTGGCGCTCAAGCGCAGCGATCTGCGCGAACTGCTCGAAAGCAAACATGAGCGTGACTACTTCACTTACCTGGGCAAGCTGGGGGCGGGAGGTATGCATGGAAGGAGTTAGTGCCTCGGTAGTGGGTGGCAGCCTGGTATCGTTTCTGCCAGGCATTACCGAACAGCAACGTGATGCCGTGCAACTGGCGGTGCTGCTGAGCGAGCGCATCACCCGGCGCGATCACGCAGACGGTCTGGTCGATGACTGGTACAGCTATTACCGCAAGCGTCTGCAGTACCTGGGCTGGGATGCGCTGGCATCCGAGCAGGTGCACTGGCCCAAACCGCAACGCAAAGCTATTACCGACAAGGCGCTGGAGTCGGTGGGCAAGCTCGCTGGCGAGCAACATGCCCGCAGTCTGGCGGTGGCGTTGCCCAAGTTGATGAGCACCGAGATGCCGTTGAGGCACATGGAACAACGCACCCGCGAACTGGGCCTGTTCCAGCTAGTGCCATGCGCCCCGAGCAAACAAGGCTATGTGGACGTGGTGATCTATCACGAGGCGGGAAATCGGGCGTCGTTCAGCGCAGGTTTTCTGAGCAGCACCCTGGAAAAAACCCAGGTCCGCGCTGAACTGGTGCGCTTCAATGTGCGGTTGTTCCAGCAGGAGTTCGAAGCCAAGGTGCGGCGCAACCTCGAGAGCGTGATGCGCCAGGAAATCTTCGCCCTGGATCTTTAAGGCAGCATGTAGCCTTGGATGCCTGTGAAAATGATCTGCGCCGCCAAGGCGCAGACAAACAGGCCCATCAGTCGACTGACGATCTGCAAGCCCTGGTCGCCCAGCAGCCGCTCGATGCCGTGAGACAGGTACAGCACCACGCCAACGGTGAGACTGGCCAAGGCAATGCTGATGATCGCCAGCAGCTTGTCGGCCACATGCGGCTGACTCACCCCCATCACCAAGAGCGCACCGATGGTCCCTGGGCCGACCGTCAACGGGATGGTCAGCGGCACGATGGTGACGTCCTGCTGTACGTTGTCGACCTGAAAAGCGGCCTTGCCCTGGGCCATGCCCAGCGCCGAGATGAACAGCACGCTGCCCGCGCCGATGCGAAACGCGTCGGCGGTGATTCCGAAGATACCGAAGATCACCCGCCCGAACAGATAGAGCAGCACGCTGGCCACCAGCGCAGCGAATGCGACTTTCCAGGCCAGTTGTTTACGCTCTTTGCTGGAGTAGCCACGCGTCAGGCCAATGAAGCACGACAGCACGAAGAACGGACTGTAGAGCACCAGCATCTTCAGGTAGACACTGAACAGGTCATGCAGCATGGGCGGGGTCCGGTCGGCTCAAATCGCGCCAGTGTAGCAGGGCGCCGAGCCCGCGGCTGCAAGTGCCAGGCTCAGGATGTCGGCGCAGGATTGGCCTGGGCCTGGCGCTGATCGGCCCAGTACTGGATCAATTCACGCAGCTGCGAGAGCTCGACCGGCTTGGCCATATGCCCATCCATCCCGGCGAGCCGTGCGCGTTCCTTGTGTTCGGCGAGAATGTGCGCGGTCAGCGCTACCACTGGCGTACGCTGGCGTCGTTGGGTGGATTCCCAGGCGCGCAACTGCTGGGTGGCAGAGAAGCCATCGAGCACCGGCATTTCGCAGTCCATCAACACCAGGTCGTAGCGCTGGGCTTTCATGGCTTGCAGCGCCTCTTCGCCATTGCTGGCAGTGTCGGGCTGCAGGTTGAGCTTGCCCAGCATGCCGCGGATCACCTTGGTCGAAATACTGTTGTCTTCGGCGACCAGCACCCGGAAGTCGCTGGGCAGCTCGAGCGCAGCCGGAGCGGCTGACAGCGCCGTTGGGATGGCCTGCTCGCGGCCGCGTTGGGCCAGTTCTTCGGCCAGGGTGGTTTTCAGCGTGTAGCCGGCCACCGGTTTGGCCAGGATGCGCTTGATGCCTGCGTTGCGGGCAATGACCTTGCTTGGCGCGTTGCTGATGCCGGTGAGCATGACCACCAGGATGTCGTGGTTCAGGCTCGGGTCTTCCTTGATCTTGGCGGCCAGCTGCATGCCGGTCATGCCGGGCATGTTCTGGTCCAGTAGCACGGCGTCGAAGTAGTCGCGCAGGTGCGCCTTGGTGCGCAGCAGCGCCAGGGCTTCCTTGCCTGAAGGCACCGCGCTGACGTTCATGCCCCACGCGCTGCATTGCTGCACCAGCACCTTGCGACAGGTGTCGTTGTCGTCCACCACCAGCACCCGCGCATCACGCAACGGCCCGTCGAGGTCGGCAGGGGGTTGCTCCAGGCGCGAAGGGTCAAGGGGCAGGGTCAGCCACAGGGTGTTGCCCATGCTGGTGCTGCTCTTGATGCCAAACTCACCTTGCATCAGGCCGATCAACTGCTTGGCGATGATCAGCCCCAGATGCCCGCCGAGCTTGTTGCTGGAGAGGAAGTGATGGCTATGCAGCTCGGCCTGCAGCAGCGCCTCGCGCTCAGCGGCGGGCAGTGGCTCGCCGCTGTCCTGCACGGCGATGCGCAGGCGCGGATTGTCGCCGCGCTGGTCCAGCGCCACGACCAGGAGGATCTCGCCGTGACCGGTGTTTTTCAGGGCGTTCTCCAGCAGGCTCGACAACGCCTGGCGCAGGCGCGTGGGATCGCCGCTGATGACCCGCGGTACCTGTGGCTGGGTGAAACTGATCAATTCGATGTTCTGCTGCTCGGCCTTGGCGCGGAAGATGTTGAGGCAATCTTCGATCAACGCATTGAGGTCGAACTGCACGTCATCGAGCTCGATCTGCCGAGATTCGAGCTTGGAGATGTCGAGAATCTCGTTGATCAGCGTCAGCAGCTCGTTGCCGGCGCTGTGAATGGTCTGCACGTAGTCACGCTGCTTGACCGACAGCGGCGTTCCGAGCAGCAATTCGGTCATGCCTAACACGCCGTTCATCGGCGTGCGGATTTCATGGCTGATCTTGGCCAGAAATTCTGCTTTTGCATTGATTTCCGCATCACTGGCGGCCAATGCGCGGCTGGCGCTGAAGCGCTCTTCGCTCATGCGCCGCAGGCGCTCGCTCACCGCCAGGTTGAGCAGCAGCCCGCTGGTGACCGTCAGGCCGAGCAGGATGCACAGCAGCCAGGGTGTCGAGGTACGGGTCAGGCCCAGCAGTGCCGGCAACAGCACCAAGCCGCCCAGGTTGAAGACCAGCATGGCCAGGGTGAACAGCCGTGCCGGGGCATAGCCCTTGTACCAGTGATAGCAGCTGGTCAGCAGCATGGTCACGCTGCCGATGGCCAACAGCGCGTAGGTCATCAGGTTCAGCGGCAAGGTGTCGACGAACAGCAGCACCAGCCCGCTCACGGCGGCGACCAGCATCTCCCCTTGCAGCAAACGGTTGAGCCGCGGTGCGCTGCAGGCTGCGAAGAAATGCTGGGTGAAATACAAACCCGACAGCCCAGCCAATACCAGGGTCAGGTAGGCCGCCGGGGTTTGCGCACTGTGCCACAGGTGCCACCACGGCCCGCTGAGGTTGAGCAGGATCAAACCGCTGAGCAACATCAGGCTGTGGTAGAGCGCCAGATACAGTGTGGTACCGGAGCGGGTGTAGAGAAAACGGATCAGGTTATGCAGGATGAGCATCACCAGGCCGCCGAACAGCATGCCGAACAGCAGCGGCTGGCTGCGATCGGAGGCAGCCACGGCGGCTGATTCCAAGGTGATCGCCGGGCGCAGTTGGTGCTCAGAGACCAATCGCAGGTAAATGTCCAGCGGTTGCTGGCTGTTGGGCAGGGGCAACACGTGATCGCTGCCGCGCAGCGTGGGGTCGGCCTTGCCGCCTTCACGCCCATGGTGCAGTTGGCGTACCAGGCGTTGGCCATCCAGGGCGTACAAGTCCAGGCGCGACAGGTCCGGGGCGAAGATGCGCAGCAACTGCTCCTGATCGCCCGGCTCCAGACGGTAATGCAACCACAGCGCCTGCTCGGCAGGGGCGGCGTCCAGCTCGCCCAGCGTAGTGGGGCTGAACTGACTGCGATAGCGGTCCGAACGTACGTCGGAGAGTTGCAGATTGGCCTGTTCATCGAGCAGCGCCGACCATCCCACGCCGTCGTCGGCCGAAGCCGCACGCAGGCAGAGCAGGGTCAGCAAGCTGACGATCAGAGCTGTGGCAATCCGAAGCCGACGCACTACGAGATCCCTTCCTAGCCGATGTGCCAGGCACTTACTATGCGCGGCGTGCCAACGCGAAGGCAAGGCCCTTCCGGAGCCCTGTCGACGAGCCGGATGCCGCAGGCACATGGCGCTGCGGCAAAACCGGTGAAATTTACTGCTGGTGCTCACCGCGTTCGCGGGCAATCGCCCGGTAGCCGATGTCGGTGCGATAGAAGCTGCCGTTCCAGCTCACTTGCTTGGCCAGACGGTAGGCTTGCTGCTGGGCATCGGCAACGCTGGCGCCCATGGCAGTGGCGCACAGCACGCGGCCGCCGCTGGTAACCACGTGACCATCCTTGAGCGAAGTGCCGGCATGGAACACCTTGCCTTCGATCGCGGCGGCGGCCTCCAGGCCCTGGATCACATCACCTTTGGTGTAGTCGCCTGGATAGCCACCAGCGGCCAGGACCACACCGAGGCTCGGCCGTGGGTCCCACTGCGCTTCGACCTTGTCCAGTGCCTTGGCGAAGGCGGCCTCGATCAGCAGCACCAGGCTCGACTCCAGGCGCAGCATGACGGGCTGGGTTTCAGGATCGCCGAAACGGCAGTTGAACTCGATGACCTTGGGGTTGCCCGCCTTGTCGATCATCAGGCCTGCATAGAGGAAACCGGTGTAGACGTTGCCTTCTTCGGCCATGCCGCGCACGGTCGGCCAGATCACCTGGTCCATCACGCGCTGGTGCACATCGGCGGTAACGACCGGGGCAGGGGAGTAGGCGCCCATGCCACCGGTGTTCGGCCCAGTGTCCTGATCGCCGACGCGCTTGTGGTCCTGGCTGGTGGCCATTGGCAACACGTTGTGGCCGTCGACCATGACGATGAAGCTGGCTTCCTCGCCGTCCAGGAACTCTTCGATGACCACCCGCGAACCGGCGTCGCCGAAGGCATTGCCGGCCAGCATGTCACGCACGGCAGCCTCGGCTTCTTCGAGAGTCATGGCGACGATCACGCCCTTGCCAGCGGCCAGGCCGTCGGCCTTGATCACGATCGGCGCGCCTTTTTCCTGCAGATAGGCCAGGGCTGGCTCGATTTCGGTGAAATTCTGGTAGTCGGCGGTCGGGATCTTGTGGCGCGCCAGGAAGTCCTTGGTGAAGGCTTTGGAGCCTTCCAATTGCGCAGCGCCCTGGGTTGGACCGAAGCAGTCCAGGCCGCGGCTGCGGAACAGGTCGACCACGCCAATCACCAGCGGCGCTTCCGGGCCGACGATGGTCAGGTCGACGTGCTTCTCGGCGAAGTCTGCCAGTTGTTCCAGGGCGCAGACGTCGATGGCGACGTTCTCGCACTTGGCCTCGGTGGCAGTACCGGCATTGCCCGGTGCCACGAAGACTTTCTCCACCCGTGGGTCCTGGGCGACTTTCCAGGCCAGGGCGTGCTCACGGCCGCCGCTGCCAATGATCAAAACTTTCATGTCAAAACCTCGAATTCTGGTTGGCGCCGATCCCGGTTCTGCTGTGCGAGCGAGGATCGGCGGCCATCTTGATTAGTGGCGGAAGTGGCGCATGCCGGTGAACACCATGGCGATGCCGGCTTCGTCAGCAGCAGCGATCACTTCGGCATCGCGCATCGAACCACCTGGCTGGATCACGGCGCTGATACCCGCCTTGGCAGCGTTGTCGATGCCATCACGGAACGGGAAGAAGGCATCCGAGGCCATCACGGCACCCTGAACCTGCAGGCCAGCGTGCTCAGCCTTGATCGCGGCGATGCGGGCCGAGTTGACGCGGCTCATCTGGCCGGCGCCGACACCGATGGTCTGGCGCTGCTTGGCGTAGACGATGGCGTTGGACTTGACGAACTTGGCCACTTTCCAGGCGAATACCAAGTCGTGGATTTCCTGCTCGGTCGGCGCGCGCTGGGTGACGATCTTCAGGTCATCGGCACCGATCATGCCGATGTCGCGGCTCTGCACCAGCAGCCCGCCATTGACGCGCTTGAAGTCCCACCCGGCGGCACGCTCGGCTGGCCACTCGCCGCACTCCAAAAGACGCACGTTCTGCTTGGCGGCGACCACGTCGCGGGCAGCCTGGGACACTTTCGGGGCGATGATCACCTCGACGAACTGACGCTCGACGATCGCCTTTGCGGTTTCGCCATCGAGCTCGCGGTTGAAGGCGATGATGCCGCCGAAGGCCGATTCGGTGTCGGTGGCATAGGCCAGGTCGTAGGCCTTGCGAATACCGCCTTCCTCTTCCGGTACCACCGCCACGCCGCACGGGTTGGCGTGCTTGACGATCACGCAGGCTGGCTTGACGAAGCTCTTGACGCATTCGAGCGCTGCGTCGGTGTCGGCCACGTTATTGAACGACAGCTCTTTGCCTTGCAGCTGCACGGCGGTGGAGATGCTGGCTTCGCCTTTTTTCGCTTCGACGTAGAACGCCGCGCTCTGGTGCGGGTTCTCGCCGTAGCGCATCTCCTGAGCCTTGACGAACTGGCTGTTGAAGGTACGTGGGAATTCGCTGCGCTCGGCGGTCGACAGGGTGTCTTGGCCTTGATCGATGGTGCCCATGTAGTTGGCGATCATGCCGTCGTAGGCGGCGGTGTGTTCGAACGCCTTGAGCATCAGGTCGAAGCGCTGGGCGTAGGTCAGGCCGCCGGCCTTGAGGCCGGCGAGCACGCTGGCGTAGTCGCCGGCGTTGACCACGATGGCGACATCCTTGTGGTTCTTGGCCGCCGAACGAACCATGGTCGGACCGCCGATGTCGATGTTCTCGATGGCGGTCGGCAGGTCGCAACCTGGCTTGGAAATGGTGGCTTCGAACGGGTACAGGTTCACCGCGACCAGATCGATCGGCTTGATCCCGTGTTCGTTCATGATGGCGTCGTCGGTGCCGCGACGACCGAGGATGCCGCCGTGGATTTTCGGGTGCAGGGTCTTGACCCGGCCGTCCATCATTTCGGCGAAGTCTGTGTAGTCGGCCACTTCCACCGCGTCGACGCCGTTGTCCTTGAGCAGCTTGTAGGTGCCGCCGGTGGACAGGATCTCGACACCGAGCTGTTGCAGCTCACGGGCGAATTCGAGGATACCGGTCTTGTCGGAGACGCTGATCAGGGCGCGGCGGACTGGCAGGCGGGTAGTCTGGTCGGTCATTTCGGATTCCAATAACGCGGTGGAGTCAGCAAAAAAGGCGTCTCTTCGCAGAGGCCGCCTTTTCTGATTGGGATTCTGGCTTTACAACAAGTCGTACTGCTTGAGCTTCTTGCGCAGGGTGCCACGGTTGAGACCGAGCATCTCGCTGGCCTTGGTCTGGTTGCCCTTCACGTAGTTCATCACGCTCTCGAGCAGGGGCGCCTCGACTTCGGAGAGCACCAGGTTGTACACGTCCGTGACGGTCGCGCCTTCCAGGTGTGCGAAGTAGTTGTGCAGCGCCTTCTCGACGCTGTCGCGAAGGGTCTGGCCCTCTTCGCTCGGCGTGTTGAGGTGCTGTTTGAGGTTGGCGTTGTCGCTCACGGGCGTTGTTCCACTCACTAATGTCTCGGTCATCATCGTCATGCGGCCACCCCTTGTCCGTCCTCTGTCTCAAGGCTCTGTCGACGCTCGCTGAAGTACTCGCGAACGTTGGCGCACTGCGCTTGTGTGTCTTCCAAAGCGTTGAACCGGGAGCGAAACTCCTTGCCGCCGGGTCGTGTTGCCAGATACCAGCCCACGTGCTTGCGGGCGATACGCACGCCCATCACATCGCCATAGAAGGCATGCAGCGCGGCCAGGTGCTCCAGCAGGATGCGTTCCACTTCGTCCAACTGCGGGGCTGGCAAATGCTGGCCGGTCCGCAAAAAATGCTCGATCTCGCGAAAGATCCACGGCCGCCCCTGGGCAGCCCGGCCAATCAGCAGGCCATCGACACCGGTGGCGTCCAGCACCGCCCGGGCCTTCTCCGGCGAGGTGATGTCGCCGTTGGCGAAAACCGGGATCGACACCGCCTGCTTGATGGCCGCGATGGTCTCGTATTCGGCGTCGCCGGTGTACAGGTCGGCGCGTGTACGGCCATGCACCGCCAGCGCCTGGATGCCAGCCTGTTCGGCAATCTTCGCCACGTTCAGGCCGTTCTTGTTCGCCCGGTCCCAGCCGGTGCGGATCTTCAAGGTCACCGGAACCTCCACTGCGCCGACCACGGCGTGGAGAATCTCGGCTACCAATGCTTCATCTCTCAATAAAGCAGAGCCTGCAGCTTTGTTGCAGACTTTTTTGGCCGGACAGCCCATGTTGATATCGATGATCTGGGCGCCAGCCTCGACATTGGCCCGTGCTGCCGCTGCCATCATCTGCGCGTCGCCACCGGCGATCTGTACCGAGCGCGGCTCGGGATCGCCTTCATGGATGCGGCGCAGGCTGGACTTGCGGCTGTTCCACAGGCTCATGTCGCTGCTGACCATCTCCGACACCACCATGCCAGCGCCGAGGCGCTGGCAAAGTGTACGGAAAGGCTGGTCCGTGACCCCGGCCATGGGCGCGAGGATCAGGTTGTTGCGTAGTGTGTAAGGGCCGATGCGTACCGCCGACATAGGTGTTCCCTGTTGTGGGGCCGAATCTTTGGAGTTCGAAAAAGGGATCGCATGATACCCGCTCTCGATGACCGGATAAAGATGGATTTGGATAAAATCTGAACAATTGGGGGCGCTGCAAGGGGCGAGCTTCAAGCTGCAGGAGCGAACAGACCGGCTATCGGCTCGTTCGTCCTGTGGCGTGCAGCTCGCCGCTTGTCGCTTATTCCGGCGAGCGGAAGCTCAAGCTGTAGTTCACCGCCTTCGGGCCTGGGTCGAGGATGTCGAGGGCGATGTGGATCGGTGTCTGGCTGGGCATTTCGCCGCGCCCTGCCAGCTCGCCGGACAGATACTCGCTGGGCTTGAAGCGGCGGCTGGCGATCAGCTGGCCGTTGAGATCTGCAAAGCGCAGCTCCAGCAGCGGAAAGGGTTGGGCGAACGGCGCGCGGTTGTAGATGATCGCATCGACGATCAGGGCGCCGTTGAAGTCCGGATGGCTGCGCACCACCAGGTTGCTGCTTTTGATGCGGCCGATATCGACCCGGGTGGGGACCTCGCAGCCCAGCACCGGGCACAGCTGCTGGAAGAGCGGCCGGTATTGGTCCTGACGGGCCATTTCGTCGAAGTGAAACCATACATACTGGAAGGCCAGCAGGGCTGCCGCCAGCAGGGTCAGCGTACCCCACAGCAAGCGCTTGCCCCAGTTCGGTGCAGGCTTTTCCCAACCCAGTTGCAGCGGATCGTCCACCACATCGACCAACGGCTCCTTGCGCGTCGGGCGCTCCGGCCGGGCAGCGAGGCCCGGTTCCAGGCGCTCGCCAGGCTCTGGCTGATGCAGTTCGTCATGATCGGCCGATAGATGCGAGTCGCTGTCGTCATCTCGAGCGCTCAGGCCTTTTCCGTGGACCATGTCATCGTCGTTGTCGTCGAAACGAGCCGTCGATGCGGCGTCGGTCCGGACGGGCGTGGGCGCAGGGTCGTCCAGGTCGAGGTCCAGGCGAGCGCCGAGGGTAGGTTCGGTGCGCGCGTCTGCCTGCACTTCAGGCGGCTGTTCGTCCAGCAGCAGCGGCATCGGCTCCTCGGGCGCTTCGGGCTCATGGGCATCGTCGCTAGCCGTGCCGAACGGCACGTCATGCTGCTGGTCGCTGACCGGTTCATCGCGCCGGGCCTGGAGGTTGTCGGCAAGGGCTTCGGCGCGTGGCTCGGTGCGCTCGCCGCGGCGTTCGAGACGGGCCAGCTCCTGATCCAGGTCCAGTTCATCCAGGGCTTGTGCGGTGAGGGTCCAGTCATCCTTGGCCACCGCTGGCGTTGCGCTGGGCGAAGGCTCAGGCGCGGTCGTCGGTGCGAGTGGCGCCGCGGCCGGCTGCTCGGCAGCGGGGCCGGGGGCGGCGCGGTTCTGCTCCAACAGCTGCTTGGCCGCATTGAACACCTGCAGGCAGTGACCGCAGCGCACGACGCCACGGGCCACGCTCAGTTGCTGGTGGGTGACGCGAAAGCTGGTCTGGCAATGCGGGCACTGGGTGACGAAACTGTCGGTCATGCGGCGATCCGGGAGCTGTACGAAAAAGGTAGTTTAGGCCCGCTTAGCGGCGCCGCCCACTGATGCGCACCCAGCCGTCGCGCACGACGATCGGGTCCAGCTCGAAGTCGGCAGCGTAGGCTGCGGCGACTTCCTCACCCTGTTCGGCGAGGATGCCTGACAATGCCAGCAAGCCACCAGGGCGAACCAGCCCGCGCAGCTGCGACGCCAGTGACACCAACGGCCCGGCCAGGATGTTGGCGACCAGCACGTCGGCCTGCATGGCCGGCAGCTGTTCCGGCAGGTAGAGCGCCAGCTTGTCATCGGCGATGCCGTTGCGCTGGGCGTTATCCCGCGAGGCTTCGATGGCCTGCACGTCGATGTCGGTACCGACCGCCTCGCGGGCACCGAGCAACAGCGCGGCGATGGCAAGGATGCCCGAGCCGCAGCCGAAGTCCAGAACCTGCGTGCCTTGCAGTGCCTGGCCATCCAGCCATTCCAGGCACAGCGCGGTGGTGGGGTGCGTACCGGTACCGAACGCCAGGCCCGGATCGAGCAGCAGGTTGACTGCGTCTTTCTCCGGCGCATCGTGCCAGCTCGGCACGATCCACAGGCGCTGGCCAAAGCGCATTGGCTGGAAACCGTCCATCCAGCTGCGTTCCCAGTCCTGGTCTTCGATCACCTCGGCCTGATGCTCGGGCAAGTCAGCGCCGGTCAGCAGTTGCAGATGGGCGAAGACGGCCTCGGGTTCGGCATCGGCTTCGAAAAGGGCCAGCAGATGGGTGTGCGACCACAGCGGGGTGGTATTGAGGTCGGGTTCGAAGATCGGCTGGTCTTCGGCGTCCATGAACGTGACCGAGACGGCGCCCACTTCAAGCAGGGCGTCTTCGTAGGTTTCGGCTTGTTCTGGGCTGATGGCCAGGCGTACTTGCAGCCAGGGCATGGCGGGCACCTTTGGAAAATCGACAGGGGCAGCCCTAGGCTGCGCGAAGGCTGGCAGTTTACGCGAGTGCAGGGGGTTTGTAGAGCAGGCTCGCTGCAGCTGACAGGCAATAAAAAACCCCGGAACACGTCCGGGGTCTTGGGGCATCACGCTAGCGCGATCACTCCTGGTTGGCCAGTTTGTGCTCGAGGTAGTGGATGTTCACGCCGCCTGCGCAGAAACCTTCATCACGCACCAGGTCGCGGTGCAGCGGGATGTTGGTCTTGATGCCGTCGACGACGATTTCGTCCAGCGCATTGCGCATGCGCGCCATGGCTTCGTCGCGGTCCTTGCCGTAGGTGATCAACTTGCCGATCAGCGAGTCGTAGTTCGGCGGTACCGAGTAACCGCTGTACAGGTGCGAATCGACGCGCACGCCGTTGCCGCCGGGGGCGTGGAAGTGCTTGACCTTGCCGGGGCTTGGAATGAACTTCTTCGGGTCTTCGGCGTTGATCCGGCATTCCAGCGAGTGACCACGGATGACCACGTCTTCCTGGCGGAACGACAGCTTGTTGCCAGCGGCGATGCTGAGCATCTCCTTGACGATGTCGATACCGGTGACCATCTCCGACACCGGGTGCTCGACCTGCACGCGGGTGTTCATCTCGATGAAGTAGAAACGGCCGTTCTCGTACAGGAACTCGAAGGTACCCGCACCGCGGTAGCCGATTTCGATACATGCATCGACGCAACGCTTGAAGACTTCCTGACGCGCCTTTTCGTCGATCCCTGGGGCCGGGGCCTCTTCCAGGACCTTCTGGTGACGGCGCTGCAGCGAGCAGTCACGGTCGCCCAGGTGGACGGCGTTGCCCTGGCCGTCGGACAGTACCTGGACTTCGACGTGGCGTGGGTTGGTCAGGAACTTCTCCAGGTACACCATCGGGTTGCCGAAGGCTGCACCGGCTTCGGTGCGGGTGAGCTTGGCCGAGGCGATCAGGTCCTCTTCCTTGTGCACCACGCGCATGCCGCGTCCACCGCCGCCGCCAGCGGCCTTGATGATCACCGGGTAGCCGACGTCACGGGCGATCGCCAGGGCGACCTCTTCGTCTTCGGGCAGCGGGCCATCGGAGCCTGGCACGGTCGGTACGCCGGACTTGATCATCGCGTCCTTGGCCGACACCTTGTCGCCCATCAGGCGGATGGTGTCGGCTTTCGGGCCGATGAAGGCGAAACCGGATTTTTCTACCTGCTCGGCGAAATCGGCGTTTTCCGCGAGGAAGCCGTAACCCGGGTGGATTGCCGTGGCGCCGGTGACTTCGGCGGCAGCGATGATCGCCGGGATCTTCAGGTAGGAATCCTTGGACGCTGCGGGGCCGATGCACACCGACTCGTCTGCCAGGCCCAGGTGCATCAGTTCCCGGTCAGCTGTGGAGTGCACGGCGACGGTCTTGATGCCCAGCTCTTTGCAGGCACGCAGGATCCGCAGGGCAATTTCCCCGCGGTTGGCGATCAGGACTTTTTCGAGCTTCCCAGACATCGTTGGCTCTCCGCGATTCAAACGATGGTGAACAGCGGCTGGTCGAACTCAACCGGCTGGCCGTCTTCCACCAGGATGGCGTCGATGACACCGCCAAACTCGGCTTCGATGTGGTTCATCATCTTCATGGCTTCGACGATGCACAGGGTGTCGCCTTTCTTCACGCTCTGGCCGACTTCAGCGAAGTTCGGCGAGGTCGGCGACGGCTTGCGGTAGAAGGTGCCGACCATGGGCGAGCGCACCACGTTGCCTTTCAGGGCCGGGGCAGCCGCTTCGGCAGCAGGTGCAGCAGCAGCCACTGGCGCTGGAGCGGCAGCAGGTGCGGCGGCCATTGGCGCCGGTGCGTAGAACTGCTGGGCAGCTGGGGTCTTGCTGTGACGGCTGATGCGGACCGACTCTTCGCCTTCCTTGATCTCCAGCTCGTCGATGCCAGACTCTTCCAGCAGCTCGATCAGTTTCTTGACTTTACGGATATCCATTAATCATCAACTCCCAAAGGTTCGGTCAGGGGGCGAAATTTAAAAACGTAACTGAACGTTTCTCTCGAACCCCGGCTCGCGTGAGCCAGGGTTTTCTTTATCAGGGCTGTGCGTTGGCAGCCAATTGTTCCAGAGCGGACTCCAGGGCCAGGCGATAACCGCTGGCGCCCAGGCCGCAGATCACTCCCACGGCTACGTCGGAAAAGTAGGAGTGATGACGGAACGGTTCGCGTTTGTGCACGTTGGACAGGTGCACTTCGATGAATGGGATGCTCACCGCAAGCAATGCGTCACGTAATGCGACGCTTGTGTGGGTGAAAGCCGCCGGATTGATCAGGATGAAGTCGACACCCTCGTTGCGTGCGGCGTGAATACGCTCGATCAACTCGTACTCAGCATTGCTCTGCAGGTACTGCAGATGGTGGCCTGCGGCGCGGGCGCGTTGCTCCAGGTCCTGGTTGATCTGGGCCAGGGTCACGGCGCCGTAGTGGCCCGGTTCGCGAGTCCCGAGCAAGTTCAGGTTGGGGCCGTGAAGCACCAGTAGGGTTGCCATCTGCGGATTCCTTGGATTTGTAGGGCAATTCGACACAGCGCGGCGAGTGTGCCGCAAAGCGGCGACAAGGTCCAGTTCCCGGCAATAGCCAGCACGTTGGCCGAGGTTTACGCGAAAGATGTGACCGAATTCTTTGTTCCGGTCACTCATCCGCCGAAATTTCCCCGGCGCTGGGGAGTTATAGCTGCAGTTGGCTGCGTACGCGCGTGAGAATCTGCGCGAAATCGGCGGCGTTTATCTCGCCAACCACCCGATCGGCGGTCATTTCGCTGCCATTGGCCGCGAAGAACAGCAACGCAGGCGGGCCGAACAGGCGATAGCGATCGAGCAAGGCCCGTTGCGCTGCATTGCTCTGGGTGACATCCAGGCGCAACAGCTTGAACCCGCTCAGCTGGGCATGCACGGCAGGTGCGCCGAGCACTTCACGCTCGATCACTTTGCAGCTGATGCACCAATCGGCGTACCAATCCAGCACCACCGGCTGGCCGGCAGCCTTGGCCTGGTCCAGCGCAGCCTGCAGCGCTGGCGCAGTCGTGATGGTCTGCCACGCATCCGCAGCCGCCGGCTGGCCCTGCCTGGCCTCGGCCAGCACGGGCGCAGGCAGCGGTCGCAGTGGATCGCCATTGCCGACCAAGGCGCCGTACCAGCAGGCCAGTGCGTAAACCAGCAGGGCCAGTCCCAGCAATTGTGCCAGGCGCTGCCGGGGCGTTTTCACGACAAATTCCAGCGCGCCGAGAAACAGCGCCACGCCGGCAGCCAGCAAGCCGACCAGCAGCAGCGTGGCCGGCCCTGGCAGAATGCGGCTGAGCAGGCCGATGGCCAGGCCGAGCAACAATACGCCGATAGCGTTTTTCACGGTGTCGAGCCACGGTCCGCTCTTGGGCAGCCAAGCGGCGCCACCGCTGGCGATCAACAGCAGCGGTGCGCCCATGCCCAGACCCAGGGCGAACAGCTTGAGGGCGCCGCCCAGGGCGTCACCGCTGGCACTGATGTACAGCAGTGCACCGGCCAGCGGGGCTGAAACGCAGGGTGAAACCAGCAGGCTGGAAAGCACACCGAGCACTGCGGCGCCGAGCAGCGAACCGCCTTTGGTGCGGCTCGCCACGCTGTCCAGGCGACTGCTCAAAGTTTGCGGCAGCTTGAGTTCGAACAGGCCGAACATGGCCAGGGCAAACGCCACGAAAAACAGCGCAAACGGCACCAGCACCCAGGCCGACTGCAGGCGCGCCTGTAGATTGAGGCCGGCGCCGAACAGTCCCATCAAGGCCCCGAGCACCGCGAAGCTGGCGGCCATCGGCAGCACGTAGGCCAATGACAAAGCGAGGCCCCGCAGCCCCCCGACCTGGCCGCGCAACACCACGCCCGAAAGAATCGGCAGCATGGGCAGCACGCACGGTGTGAAGGTCAGGCCGACACCTGCCAGGAAGAACAGCAGCAGCGACTTCCAGCGCCAGCCCTGGTCAGCGCCAGCGACGGGGGCCGAGCCAGCGGCAGCGTCACTGGCATCGATGTTCAGGCGTTGGGTCTGCGGCGGGTAGCACAAGCCTTTGTCGGCGCAGCCCTGATACCCCACCAGCAGGGTGAAGGCGCGGGCATCGGTGCGCGGGATGTCGATATCGAGCACACCGTGGTACACCTCGACGTCGCCGAAGAACTCGTCGTGCTTGGCCTCACCCTGGGGGATCGATGGCTTGCCCAAGGTCTGCTCGGCAGGTTCGCTGCTGAAGTTGAAGCGATGGCGGTACAGGTAATAGCCGTCGGTGGCGACGAAGCGTACCGTGATGGTTTGCGCATCGGCCTTGACCAGGCTCAGCTTGAACGCCTCCTGCACGGGCAGGAAATCGGCGTTGTTGGCCAGCGAAGCGGCGCCCAGGGTGGGGCTGGGGCGATTGTCGAGCAGGCCGCTGGCAAACACGGGGCTGGCCAGCAGCAGGAACAGCAGGAAAAACAGGCGGCGCATGGCGGACTCGCGAGGTAGAACGTGCCGGCATGATAACGAAGTTGACCGGCGTTGAAAGGGGCGCAGCCCCACGGGCGACACATGGCCGCTGATAGCGTCGCCATCGCTGGCCGTGTTCAGACCCTGAAGGCACCTACCGCCTTGCTCAGTGCTCCGCCAAGGCTCAGCAGCTGTTCACCTTGCGCGCGACCCTCACCGATGCGCTGCAGGTTGTCGGCCCCGAGTTCGTGAATGCGCTCGCTGTGGTCGCGGATTTCGCTCACCGCACCGCTTTGCTGGGCGGTGACCTCGGCGATGCGCACCGCGGTATCGGCAATGGTGCGAATCGCACCGACGATTTCGTCCAGCGCGCCATCGGCGGCCTGGGCCTGATTGGCCGTGGCCTCGGCGTGCTGCAGTTGCGCGCGCATGCCGGCCACCGACTGCCGCGCGGCCTGTTGCAACCGATCGATCAGCGCCTGGATCTCGCCGGTTGCGCCGGTGGTGCGCTGGGCCAGCGAGCGCACTTCGTCGGCCACCACGGCAAAGCCACGGCCCAGCTCACCAGCCCGCGCCGCCTCGATGGCGGCATTCAAGGCCAGCAGGTTGGTTTGTTCGGCGATCGCGCGAATCACAGTCAGCACCCCGCCGATGGTCGCCGATTCTTCGGCCAGTTGCTCGATTGCCCGGGCGTTGCCTTGCACTTCATCGACCAGCGCGCGCAGGCCAGAAAGGCTGTGGCCAATGACCGCCTGACCCTGCTCGACGGCGCGCCCGGCATCTCGACTGGCATCCGCCGCCGCACTGGCATCGCCCGCCACTTGCACGATGGTCGCCTCAAGCTCGCCCAAGGCATCCCGAATCTGCCCGGTATCGCCTGCCTGGCGCTCAGCGCCCTGGTGCAGCGCGGTACTCATGTCGGCCAAGGCATGGCTGCTGCTGGCCACCTGCTGGGCGTTGTCGCGCAGCGCGCCGACCAGCTGCACCAGGTAGTCACGCAGGCGGTTGAGCGAGGCCTGGATGTCATGCAACTCCCGGTAGCCCTTGCCCAACGCCACAGGCGCGGCGAAATCGCCCTGGGCCCAGCGTGACAGCGCCGGTGCCAGCTGGGTCAAGGTGCGTGCCAGGCGTCGCTGCAGGGTGTCGATGAGCAGGGCGATCAGCAGGATCAGGCCGATCATTGCGCCCTGCAGCAGACGCACTTCGCCGGCGATTTGCGCATGCTCGGCGCGTACCTGAGGCTCGAGGGCGGCAATGGCATCCTGCACCGCTTCCAGCTTCTGGCGCGCGCTGGTAGCCAGGGCCGCGCGTTGCTCGATCTGCTCGCGGGTGCGCTGCAGCTCGGCGGGGTAGCGGCTCAGCAGGCTTTGCAGCTCACGCTTGAGGCTCACGGCGACATCTTCCTGTGTCGCCTCGCCTTGCGCCTGCAAGCCCATGAGTGCGGCGAAGTCGTCGGCGCCGGATTCGCTGGTTCGGGTCACGCCCAGCAGCGGCAAGTTGTCGATACGCAGCGCCTCGGCCTGCATGGCCTGAAGCTCACGCTCGACCTGCTCGGCAAGTTCTGCGCGGCCACTGCTGACCAGTTTGTCGCGGCTGAGCGACAGCCTGGCCAGATGCACGCTGGCGTCGAGCACTGGCAGCAGGTAACGGCTGGCATCGGCGCTGGCGCTGTTGCGGGCGTAGACGGCCAGTTGCTCCAGGTTCGCCCCCAGCTCGCGTTCAGCCTGCAGTAACAAGGCCTGGGGGTCACCGGCCAGCTTGCCGGCGGCCAGCAGTTGGTTGCCGGTGAACGCTTGCAGCGCCGCAAGGCTGGGTCGCAACTGTTCAGCCAGCGGCGCCGGCCACTGCTCGATGGCTTGCAACAGCGCGCTGTTGGCGTCGACGGCGGCGGCATGGCGCAGGGCATCGCCGCCGTTCAGGTACGCCTGAATGTTGCCTGCCGCCTGGCGCTGAAACTGCTGCGACAAGGTCAGGTAGCGCTCCATCATCTGATAGGGCCGCTCCAGGGCGCGTTGCGACCACCACAGGGTCAGGCCCAAGGCGACACAGACGGTTACCAGTAACAGGGTATTGAGATTGGTCAGCCACTTCAGGCGCATAGCCGCTGATTTCCTGCGGGGCGGTGGAGGTAGGTGGCTGAAGCTATTGCGCTTGTGTGACTGGATGATGACGAGCGCTGGCTTGGTAGTAATTCGCCACGAATTTCCAGCGCCCTACCCACTGGTCGCTTATGCGTATGGCGGTGTCTGCTTTATAGTGCTGCGACGCGGGCTTGCCGTGGCACCCTGGCGCAGGCCTGTGGTCCAAGCCCCTGAACCGTCGTGACTGATTAAGGACAACGCCATGCTGGACTGGAAAAACCGCGAGGCCAAAGCCGAGCCCCGCGAACGTGTGGATGGCCGCGGCGCCGCAGCCCGCAGCTATTTTGGCGGCCTCTGGAGCCGTGCCCTGCTGACCGTGGTCGGGTTGTACCTGCTGGTCTGCATCGGCCTGGGCTGGTACTGGAGTCAGGAGCCGGATCTGTTCCCGGTCCAGCAGAATGCCAAGGCCGCGGCTGAACGCAACGGCCAGCAGATGGTAGTGGGTTACACCACCATCGAAACCCTCAAGAGCGTTGCCGATACCCTGCTCAGCAAGCCCGGCGGCTACATTTCCAATGACCGCTTCCCGCCTGGGCTGTGGATGGACAACATGCCGAGCTGGGAATATGGCGTGCTGGTCCAGGTGCGTGACCTGTCGCGGGCGTTGCGCAAGGACTTCGCGCGGTCGCAATCGCAGTCCACCGAAGACGCCGACCTGGCCAAGGCCGAGCCGCGCTTCAACTTCGACAACAAGAGCTGGATCCTGCCATCGAGCGAATCTGAGTTCGAGGAGGGCATCAAGTCGCTGAGCCGCTATCAGGCGCGCCTGGCGTCGGGCGACAAGGGTGCGATCTTCTACACCCGCGCCGACAACCTCAACAACTGGTTGGGCGACGTCGCCACCCGTCTGGGTTCGCTGTCCCAGCGCCTGTCGGCGAGCGTGGGTCGGGTCAAGCTCAACACCACCTTGAAGACCGAGTCGGTGGTCGCCGGTCAGGCGCCGCAGGTGGATGAAGAGGTGGTCGAGACTCCATGGCTGCAGATCGACAACGTCTTCTACGAAGCCCGTGGCCAGGCCTGGGCCCTGTCGCACCTGCTGCGCGCCATTGAAGTCGACTTCGCCGACGTGCTGGCGAAGAAGAACGCCACCGTCAGCGTGCGCCAGATCATTCGTGAGTTGGAAGCGTCGCAAGAGCCACTGTGGAGCCCGATGGTGCTCAACGGCAGCGGCTTCGGCATGTGGGCCAACCACTCGCTGGTCATGGCCAACTACATCTCCCGTGCCAACGCGGCAGTCATCGACCTGCGCCAGCTGCTGTCGCAAGGCTGAAAATGACCATCAGTGCCAAGGAGGCGGCTCATCGGGCCGCCTCTGATCGCGAGCAGGTCGCCTGGGTCGATGAGCGCGACCAGCTCCTGGGCGCACGGCCCAGGGCCGAATTGCGCAGCCGTGGCCTGATCGGCCGCTGCACTTTCATCTTGCTGTTCAACGCTGCCGGTGAACTCTGCGTGCATCGGCGGGCGCTGAGCAAGGCGCTGTATCCAGGGTTCTGGGATGTGGCCGCCGGCGGCATGGTGGCTGCGCACGAATCCTATGCCGAGTCGGCCGCGCGCGAGTTGGCCGAGGAGCTGGGCATCGTGGATGCCGAGTTGCGCTTTCACGAGCGGTTCTACTTCGATCAACCGGACAATCGGGTGTGGTGCGCGGTGTATTCTGCGGTATCCGATGCGCCGCTGCGCTTGCAGCCTGAAGAGGTGATCGAGGCGCGCTTTCTCAGCGTCGAACAGGTACTTGCCGCCAGCCGGCTCCAGCCGTATTGCCCGGACTCGCTGGCAGCGCTCGAGCGCTATCAGCGGCTGGTCGCAAAACCGTGAGAAAATGCCGCATTCCGGTACTTAGCAACGCCTGGATTTATCGTTACACTGCGCGCCCTTTTCGGGCTGCCGTGACACACCTGCGGCAGTAGCGCCGCCCCTGCCAGAGTGGGGCTTCGCGGTCGGTGCCTGTGCAAGGCGGTCGACCAGTTTTTGTCCTCAGCACCGAGGAACAAAAGTGGCCAAGAAAGCTTCTTCCTTCGCCGCCCTTGGCGGTCTCGTTTACTCCACCGATGCCGGCCGGCACTGTCCCGACTGCGCACAGCCGGTGGATGCCTGCACCTGCAAACAGTCGGTCATCGCCGAAGGCGACGGCATTGCTCGCGTACGCCGTGAAAGCAAAGGCCGTGGCGGCAAGACCGTCACCACCGTCAGCGGCGTGCCGTTGCCTCTCGATCAGCTCAAGGAGTTGGCCTCGACGCTCAAGCGGCGCTGCGGCACCGGCGGCGCCTTGAAAGACGGCGTCATCGAGATCCAGGGCGACCATGTCGAGCTGTTGATTGGTGAATTGACCAAGCAGGGCTTCAAGGCGAAAAAGTCCGGCGGCTGATGGCCACGGGCGTTTTCCCCAATCGCTTTCTAAACTCGTCGCCGTGAGCAGGGTCCTAACCCAAAGCACGGACGAATCGTCATTTTTGCCTTTTACACTGCGCCCGCAACGATGTGCAGCAGTGTCTCGACTTATCTATAGGGGACTTGAATGTCCGTACGACGCACACGCAAAGACGATGGCAGCCAATGGACCGTGGCCGACAGCCGCAGCGTTTATGGTATCCGCCATTGGGGTGCAGGCTATTTCGCCATCAATGAAGCCGGGCGCGTCGAAGTGCGCCCCAACGGCCCGGGCAGCGCTCCGATCGACCTCTACGAGCAGGTCGACGAGCTGCGCCAGAGCGGCTTGTCGCTGCCACTGCTGGTACGCTTCCCCGACATCCTGCAAGACCGCGTGCGCCAGCTGACCGGCGCCTTCGATGCCAACATCGCGCGCCTGGACTACCAGAGCCAGTACACCGCGTTGTACCCGATCAAGGTCAACCAGCAGGAAGCGGTGGTGGAGAACATCATCGCCACGCAGAACGTCTCGATCGGCCTGGAAGCAGGCTCCAAGCCCGAACTGCTGGCGGTACTGGCCCTGGCGCCCAAGGGCGGCACCATCGTCTGCAACGGTTACAAGGACCGCGAGTTCATCCGCCTGGCCCTGATGGGCCAGAAGCTCGGCCACAATGTCTTCATCGTCATCGAGAAAGAGTCGGAAGTGGCCTTGGTCATCGACGAAGCCGCCGAACTCAAGGTCAAGCCGCAGATCGGCTTGCGCGTGCGGCTGTCGTCACTGGCATCGAGCAAGTGGGCCGATACCGGTGGCGAGAAGTCCAAGTTCGGTCTGTCGGCGGCGCAGCTGATTTCCGTGGTGCAACGCTTCCGCGATGCCGGGCTGGATCAAGGCATCCGCTTGCTGCACTTCCACATGGGCTCGCAGATCGCCAACCTGGCCGACTACCAGCATGGTTTCAAGGAGGCGATTCGCTATTACGGCGAGCTGCGTGCGCTGGGCCTGCCGGTCGATCATATCGACGTGGGCGGTGGCCTGGGTGTGGACTACGACGGCACGCACTCGCGCAATGCCAGCTCGATCAACTACGACATGGACGACTACGCCGGCGTCGTGGTGGGTATGCTCAAGGAGTTCTGCGACGCGCAGGGCTTGCCGCATCCGCATATCTTCTCCGAAAGCGGCCGTTCCCTGACCGCGCACCACGCCATGCTGGTGATCCAGGTCACTGATGTCGAGAAGCACAACGACGATGTGCCGACCATCGAGAACAAGGAGGCCTTGCCGGAAACCGTGCAGTGGCTGGTCGACCTGCTTGGTCCGACCGACATCGAGATGGTCACCGAAACCTACTGGCGCGCCACGCACTACTTGGGCGACGTGGCCGCGCAGTATGCCGATGGCAAGATCAGCCTGGCGGAAAAGGCCCTGGCCGAGCAGTGTTACTTTGCCGTGTGCCGGCGCCTGCACAACTCGCTCAAGGCGCGTCAGCGCTCGCACCGCCAGGTGCTGGATGAGCTCAACGACAAGCTGGCCGACAAGTACATCTGCAACTTCTCGGTGTTCCAGAGCCTGCCGGACACCTGGGCCATCGGCCAGGTGCTGCCGATCATCCCGCTGCACCGCCTGGACGAAGAACCGATGCGACGCGCGGTGCTGCAGGACCTGACCTGCGACTCCGACGGCAAGATCAACCAGTACGTCGATGAGCAGAGCATCGAAACCAGCATGCCGGTGCATTCGGTCAACGAAGGCGAGGACTACCTGCTGGGCGTGTTCCTGGTCGGCGCTTACCAGGAAATTCTGGGCGACATGCACAACCTGTTCGGTGATACCGACTCGGTGAACATCTACCAGAACGCTGATGGCAGCGTGTACCACGCCGGTATCGAAACCCACGACACCATCGAAGACATGCTGCGCTATGTGCACCTGTCGCCCGAGGAGCTGATGACCCACTACCGCGACAAGGTGGCCAGCGCCAACATCAGTACCCGTGAGCGCACGCAGTTCCTCGATGCCTTGCGCCTGGGCCTGACCCGCTCTTCCTACCTGTCGTCCTGATCGCCACAGGCGCCTACCGTTGGCAACGGTGGGCGCTTCGCGCGGATGCTGTCAGGCCGATTGCTCGTCCAGGTGCAGGTACAAGTTGTCGATCAAGCGGGTAGTGCCTAGGTAAGCGGCGACCAGAATCACCAGGTCGCGGTCACCGAAGGTGGCCGGGCGCAGGTTCAGGGCGTGGCGGATTTCCAGATAATCCGGGCGCAATCCGGCTGCCGCCAGCTCGGCCTTGCCTTGGTCGGTCAAGGCGGTGAAATCCACCTGGCCGCGAGCCAGGGCCTGACCTAGCTGTTTCAGCGTGCGGTACACCACGGGCGCGGTGGCGCGTTGCTCGGGGGTGAGGTAGCCATTGCGTGAAGACAGGGCCAGGCCGTCGTCGGCGCGCACGGTCGGCTCGCCGATGATCTGGATCGGCAGGTTGAGGTCCCGCACCATGGCGCGGATCACCGCCAACTGCTGGTAGTCCTTCTCGCCGAACACAGCCAGATCGGGCTGAACCATGTTGAACAGCTTGCTCACCACCGTGGCCACACCTTCGAAATGCCCTGGGCGGCTCGCGCCACACAGGCCATCGGAGAGGCTGGGGACGCTGACGCGGGTCTGCACGGCCATGCCATCGGGGTACATCTCTTCGACGGTGGGGGCGAACAGCAGGTGGCAGCCGGCCTCGAGCAGGCGTTGCTGGTCGGCGGCAAGGGTGCGCGGGTATTTGTCGAGGTCTTCGTTGGCGCCAAACTGCAGCGGGTTGACGAAGATGCTGGCTACCACGAAATCGGCGCGCTGGGCAGCCTTGGTCACCAGCGCGGCATGGCCGCTGTGCAGGTTGCCCATGGTCGGCACGAAGCCGATGCGCTTGCCTTCCCCGCGCGCGCGGGCAACGGCGGCACGCAACTCGCGAACGGTCTTGACTGTGTTCATGCGCTGAATCCGTGCTCGGTGGCCGGGAAGGTGACCGCCTTGACCGCCGCGACGTAGGCGACCAGGGCGCTATGGATGTCGGGCTGACCGTCCATGAAGTTCTTGACGAATTTCGGCACCCGACCGCTCAGCGATAGCCCGAGCATGTCGTGCAGTACCAACACTTGGCCATCTGTGGCACTGCCGGCGCCAATGCCGATGACCGGAATGCTCACCGCCTGGCTGATTTCCGCGGCCAGCTCGCTGGGCACGCATTCGAGCAGCAGCATGGCCGCCCCGGCCTGTTCCAGGGCAATGGCGTCGGCGCGCATTTGCCGGGCCTGGGCTTCCTGGCGACCTTGCACCTTGTAACCGCCCAGCACGTTGACCGTCTGCGGGGTCAGCCCCATGTGCGCGCACACCGGGACGCCACGTTCGGCCAGCAGGCGGATGGTCTCGGCCAACCAGGCCGCACCTTCGAGCTTGATCATGTGAGCACCGGCCTGCATCAGCGTGGCGCAGTTGCTGAACGCCTGCTCCGGGGTGGCGTGAGCCATGAATGGCAGGTCGGCGAGGATCAGCGCGCCCTGGTTGCCGCGTTTGACGCAGGCGGTGTGGTAAGCCATGTCGGCGGTGCTCACGGGCAGGGTACTGTCATGGCCTTGCAGGACCATGCCCAGGGAGTCGCCCACCAGCAGCACTTCGACGCCGGCCTGGCTGCAGGCCTTGGCGAAGGTAGCGTCGTAGCAGGTCAGCATGGTGATCTTTTCACCCTTGGCCTTGAGGCCATGCAGGGTGGTCAGGGTTACTTCAGGCATGTAGAGAATCCTCGTTCAGGCGCTGTGAAAAACGACTGCAACCAACGCGTGTAGTCATCTTCCGGAGCGGCACATCATCGCGCGTGATGTTCGGGCACAGGTCCGTCCGGGCCTAAATACGGGTATGTGGCGGCGTGCGGCCACACGGGACGCCTATAGTCGTGAGCGAGGTGGGGGAAGTCAATCACCCTGTTACCGCATTGTTACTAACAGGGTGTTACTGGCGTTACCTGGCGCGGTTGTAACGTCTGCAAGCCGTGGCTTACAGGCGCTCCAGGCCGATGAACGGGCACGCCTGCAGAAGCTGCGCGAGGGGGCGGCCGTCGGCCAGGCGGAAATCGGCGGGCACCAGCTCAGCCAAGGGGTAGAGCACGAACGGGCGCGCGTGCATATGGTAGTGCGGCACTTGCAGGCGCGGCATGTCGATGACCTGGTCACCGAACAGCAGGATATCCAGGTCAAGGGTGCGCGGGCCCCAACGCTCCGTGCGCACGCGGCCATGCTCGTTCTCGACGGCCTGCAAGGCGTCGAGCAGTTCCAGTGGGCTCAATGAGGTGTCGAGCGCCGCCACGGCATTGGTGTAACGCGGCTGACCCGGCAGTAGCGAGTCACTGGTGTACAGGGCCGAGGCGCCGGCCAGGCGCGTGCCGGGCACCTGGTCCAGCGCCTGCAGGGCGCTGCGCAGCTGCTCGGCAGGTGCGTCCAGGTTGCTGCCCAGGCCAATGTAGGCGCAAGTGGTCACTCGTAGGCCTCGTCACCACCGCTGCGCTTGCGTTTGCTGCCGCTGCGCTTGCGTTTGCGCGGGCCGGCACTGCTGCCTTCGTCACGGCTGCCGAGTTCGCGAATCATCTCGCGACGCTCGCTGTCGTTGGCTTCCTGGTAGTCGGTCCACCATTGGCCGAGGTCGTCGGTTTCTTCACCGGCGCTCTCGCGCAGCAGGAGGAAATCGTAACCAGCACGGAAGCGCGGGTTGTCGAGCAGCACGTCGGCACGCTTGCCGCTGCGACGCGGCAGGCGCTCCTGCATGTCCCAGATCTCGCGGATCGGCAGGGTGAAGCGCTTGGGAATGGCGATGCGCGCGCATTGCTCGGCGATCAGGTCGTGCGCGGCGCCGTTCATGGCCGGGATCGGTGGCACGCCCTGGTTCTGCAAGTGCAGCACGCGGCTCGGCAAGGCCGGCCAGAGCAACGCGGCGAACAGGAAGGCAGGGGTCACCGGCTTGCCCTGTTTGACGCGCAGGTCGGTGTTGCTCAGCGCCTGGCTGATCAGGGTGTGGGTGTAGGTCGGGCGATCGATGAGCGCCTGGGCGCTGGCCGGGAACAATGGCTCGAACAGTTCGAGATCGACCAGCATTTCGAAGGCCATGGCACCTTGGCCGGAGAGGAACAGCTTGAGGCTCTCCTCGAACAGGCGCGCCGGCGGAATCTCGCGCAGCAGCGGAGCCAGCTGGCGAATCGGCTGGAACGTGTGCTTCTCGATACCGAAGTCGAGCTTGGCGGCGAAACGCACGGCCCGCAGCATGCGCACCGGGTCTTCCTGGTAGCGGTGCGTGGGGTCGCCGATCAGGCGCAGCAGGCGGTTGCGCACATCGTGCACGCCGTTGGCGTAATCGAGGATGCGTTCGCTGACTGGGTCGTAATACAGCGCATTGATGGTGAAGTCGCGGCGCTGCGCGTCCTCTTCCAAGGTGCCGTAGACGTTGTCGCGCAGGATACGACCACTGGCGTTGTGCGACGAACGGTGGCTATCGCCTTGGTCGTCTTCGCTGTGGTGGGCGCGGAAAGTGGCGACTTCGATGATTTCGCGACCGAAATGCACGTGGACCAGCTTGAAACGCCGGCCGATGATCCGGGCATTGCGAAACTCTGCGCGCACCTGTTCGGGCGTGGCGCTGGTGGCGACGTCGAAGTCCTTGGGCGTGATGCCCAGCATCAGGTCGCGGACACAGCCGCCGACCAGGTATGCCTGGTAGCCCGCACTCTGCAAGCGCTCGACGATGTTCACCGCATGGCGGCTGAACTGCTGGCGCTGCAGCGAGTGTTGGCTCTTGTTGATCACCTCAGGCGTGGTGCGCCGGTGGTGCTGGCCCGGTACGGGAGGGCGGAACGACTGGAACAGCTTCTTCAGCATGGGATGCACTGTTTGAAGGAATGTTCGGCCAACAATAGGAGAATGGCCGCATGATGGGCGGGGATTCTAGCATTTACTCGGGGAATGGTGTAGGCGGTCGCAGGTGGCCCTGCTGAAGGGTAGAAACGACAAGGGGAGCCTAAGCTCCCCAAGAAGTCGTTGCGTGCTCTTATTGTTTTTTTGCTGGGCTTCTTGTTTTTGTTGAGTGCCCTGCCCACAAATCTCGAAGCTTGTGGACGACCCCCAATCCAGGGGTAAAGAGCAAACGGATTGCTTTGGCCGCTGATGTCACGTTGATCCTTAGATCCAACCAGTACAGGTGCTGCTTTTAAGTGCAGTTTTTGTTGTTCTCTGCCTGATCGTGGGGCAAGCCCCAAACACGCATCCTCTCCAAAAGAATCAGTTAGCTGCGCCTCCGCCGTCTTGTTTTTATTGTGCGTGAGCCGTTTCGTCTTGTTCTTATTCTGAGTTGCTGTGCTTGTTATTGTTCTTGTACCAAAGATATAGCAGGTGCCGTGCCAACTTTGGCAAAGCCTTATAAATCAGGGGTTTGAGCGATTGGGTAGCGTGCTGCACAGTCTGAAATGTAGAAATTTCGTTACCGTACGCCTCGGGGATTGTTACGCCGGAAAGCTTGGGTAACAGATTTGTGCAGGGGGGAAGGTGTTACCGGAGGTACAAGGGGTGGCGTCACACGCTGCGCGAGGGCATTGAGCTGCCCCCGCTGTGCAGCGCGATCAGTTGTCGCTGGTGGCGTTGCTCTTGCGCCGTGGAATGCCCAGGCGCTGGCGGCGCTCCCACAGGCACTTGCGGCTGACCCCGAGCTTGCGCGCCAGCTCGGTTTCGGTCATGTGGTCCTGGTGTTCGAGCACGAAATGCTGGAAGTAATCTTCCAGTGACAAATCCTCGGTCGGCTCATGGCTGGCACTGCTGCCGCTGCTGGCCGCAACCAGGGCGCTGTCGAGGATGTCGTCTTCTTCCAGGTCGCTCAGCTCGATGTCGATGCCCAGCAACTCTGCGGAGATTTCCGCGCTCTCGCTGAGGATGACTGCGCGCTCCACAGCGTTTTCCAGTTCGCGCACGTTACCCGGCCAGCTGTAGTGACGGATCGCTTGCTCGGCCTCTGCCGAGAAATGCAGGTCGTCGCGGCCGATGCGGGCACTTTGGCGGGCGAGGAACGCATGGGCAATCTCGTTCACGTCGCTGCCGCGTTCGCGCAAGGCTGGCAATTTCAGGGCGATCACGTGCAGGCGGTAGTAAAGGTCTTCGCGGAACTGCCCGGCCTTGGCCAGGTTCTTCAGGTCGCGGTGGGTCGCGGCGATCAGGCGGACATCGACCTTCTGCGACTGCACCGAACCCACCCGGCGGATCTCGCCTTCCTGCAGCACCCGTAGCAGGCGCGCCTGGGCTTCAAGGGGCAGCTCGCCGATTTCGTCGAGGAACAGCGTGCCACCGTCGGCGGCTTCCACCAAGCCGGCACGGCCAGCGCTGGCACCGGTGAAGGCGCCTTTTTCATGGCCGAACAGCTCCGATTCGATCAGCGTTTCCGGGATGGCCGCACAGTTCACCGAGATCATTGGCGCCTTGGCGCGCCGCGACAAGTTGTGCAGGGCGCGGGCCACCAGCTCCTTGCCGGTGCCGGATTCGCCCTGGATCAACACATTGGAGTCGGTGGGCGCAACTTTGCGGATCTTGCTGAACATGTCGAGCATCGGCGGGCATGAGCCGATGATGCCAATGTCGCCATTGGCCGCATTGCTGGCCTTGTCGGCCGCGGCCGCCTTGGCACCGGCGCGCGGCTCGGCGACAGCTGGCGCTGCCGGTGCGGTAGGCGCGGTGCTCGGCCGGTCGCGCAGGATTCGCGCTACCGCCTGGAGCATCTCATCGTGGTCGAAAGGTTTGGCGATGTAGTCCACCGCGCCCATTTTCATCGAGTCCACCGCCGAGCGCAGACTGGCATAGCTGGTCATGATCAGCACTGGCGTGCCTTGCCCGAGCTTGATCAGCTCGGTGCCCGGCGCACCGGGCAGGCGCAGATCGCTGACGATCAGGTCGAAGGTGGCAATGCTGAAGCGTTCCTGGGCTTCCTGCACCGAGCCGGCTTCGCTGACCTGGTACTGGTTCCGCTCGAGCAGACGACGCAGCGCCGAGCGGATGATGGTTTCGTCTTCGACGATCAGAATATGCGGCATTGATTCAATTCTCTCGACGGTCTCGAATTTCAGGGGACGTCGCTACGACATGCCGGGGCAGGGTCACGCGGATCCGGGTGCCACGTTGCCGTTGGATGTCGGCCGGGCTGTCGATGGTGATTTGCCCATAATGCTCTTCCACGATGGAATAGACCAGAGCGAGCCCCAGTCCGGTTCCTTCGCCTGGGTCCTTGGTGGTGAAGAACGGTTCGAACAGGCGGTCCATGATGTTTTTCGGAATGCCACTGCCTTCGTCCTCGACGATCAGATCGACGGTGTGCTCGTTGGCTTCGCTGCGCACCCGCACGGCGCTGCCTGGAGGCGAGGCATCACGGGCGTTGGAGAGCAGGTTGATCAACACCTGGGCCAGACGCTGCGGGTCGCCTTCGGCCCAGTGCTCGGGTTCGCACAGGTTGAAGAACTGCACTTCGAAATTGCGCCGGTTCAAGGCCAGCAGACCGATGGCATCCTGGGCTACTTCGGCCAGGCACACCGGCTCTTCGCTGTTCTGGTGGCTGCCGCCGGCATGGGCGAAACTCATCAGCGATTGCACGATGCGCGACACACGCTTGGTTTGCTCGAGAATCTGGCTGGACAGCTCGATCAACTCGCCATCGCCTTCGCGCTCTTCGCGCAGGTTCTGCGCAAGGCAGGCGATGCCGGTGATCGGGTTGCCGATTTCGTGAGCCACCCCGGCGGCCAGGCGGCCGATGCTGGCCAGGCGTTCGGAGTGCACCAGCTTGTCTTCCAGGGCCTGGGTTTCGGTCAGGTCCTCGACCAGCAGCACCAGGCCACTGTTGCCCGGCGCCAAGGGCTCGTCGATCGCCGCCTTGTGCAGGTTCAGCCAGCGCGGCTGGCCGTCCAGCGCCAGGCGCTGCTTGTGCAAGTGCTCGTCAGGCACGTTGATGAAACCCTGCAACAGGCCGCGCCATGGCTCACCGATGGTGACCAGGCGCGAGCCGACCACATGCTTGGCGGCGATCCCGGTCAGCTCCTCCATGGCTTTGTTCCACATCAGGATCTCCTGATCCTTGGCCAGCGAGCACACGCCCATGGGCAATTCCTGCAGGGTCTGGCGGTGGTAGCGGCGCAGCGCGTCCAGCTCGGCGGCAAGGCCGGTAAGGCGCGAATGGTAGTCTTCCAGGCGGCTCTCGATGAAATGAATGTCCTCGGTGACGTAGTTTTCGTTACCGGATTTGTAGGGCAGGAAGGTCTCGACCATGTCCTGCGCCACGCTCGGGCCCATCAGGCCGGAGAGGTTGGCCTCGATGCGGTCGCGCAGGCGACGCAAGGCATAGGGACGGCGCTCGTCGAACGGCAGGTAAAGGTCGCGCAGCGCTTGCTCGACTTCCTTCTGCGCCGCTTTGGCGCCCAGTGGCTTGGCCAACTGGGTGGCGAATTCCTGGGGCGAGGCGGCATACAGCTCGCGGCGCTGCGGCCGACGCACGTTGTCCACAGCGCAGGCCTCGGCGGCGCTGACCTCTTCGGTACTGGCATTGGTGAACAGTGAAATCAGCGTGAACAGCAACACGTTGGCGGCCAGCGAGGCGATCGCTGCCATGTGCCAGCTGGTGTCGTCCAGCACATAGATCATGTCCAGCAGCGGGATATAGAAGCCCTGCAGGTTGCCCAGCAGCGGCAGCAGCATGGTCACCATCCACACCAGGGTGCCGGCGAGCAGGCCGGCGATGAAACCGCGGCGGTTGGCGGTCGGCCAGTACAGCACAGACAGCACCCCAGGCAAAAACTGCAGCGTGGCGACGAAGGCGACGATGCCCAGGTTGGCCAGGCTCTGGTGGTTGCTCTGGGTCAGGTAGAACATGAACCCTGCGGTGATGATCGCGACGATCAACGCGCGCCGCGTCCATTTCAGCCAGCGGTAGATGTTGCCTTCAGCGGGCGGCTGGTACAGCGGCAGCACCAGGTGATTGAGCGCCATGCCCGACAACGCCAGGGTGGTGACGATGATCAGCCCGCTGGCTGCCGACAGCCCGCCGACGTACGCCAGCAGCGCCAGTGCCTGGTTGTTGGCGGCGATGCCCAGGCCCAGGGTGAAGTATTCAGGGTTGGTGCTGGCGCCCAGGCGCAGCCCGGCCCAGAGCACCAGCGGCACGGCCAGGCTCATCAGCAGCAGGAACAACGGCAGGCCCCAGCTGGCGCTGACCAGGGCGCGCGGGTTGAGGTTTTCGGTGAAAGCCATGTGGTACATGTGCGGCATGACGATCGCCGAGGCGAAGAATACCAGCAGCAGGGTGCGCCACGGCCCCTCTTGCAGCGGGGTATGCAGCGCCGCAAGTGCCGTCTGGTTCTGCAACAGCCACACTTCCAGCTCGTGTGGGCCACCGAACACGCCGTACAGCGCATACAGGCCGATACCGCCCAGCGCCAGCAGCTTGATCACCGACTCGAAGGCGATGGCGAACACCAGCCCTTCGTGCTTCTCACGGGTGGCGATGTGCCGCGAGCCAAAGAAGATGGTGAACAGGATGATCAAGGTGCAAAAGGCGAATGCCACCCGTGCCTTGACCGGCTCACCCGTCAGGATACTGATGGAGTCGGCCACCGCCTGGATCTGCAGGGCCAACAGCGGCAACACGCCGATCAGCATGAAAATGGTCGTCAGCGCCCCGGCCCAGGTGCTGCGAAAGCGAAACGCGAGCAGGTCGGCCAGCGACGACAGCTGATAGGTACGGGTGATCTTGAGGATCGGGTAAAGCAGCACCGGGGCCAGCAGAAACGCCCCGGAAACCCCCAGGTAACAGGCCAGAAAGCCGTAGCCGTACTGATAGGCCAGGCCCACCGAGCCATAGAACGCCCAGGCGCTGGCATATACCCCCAGCGACAGGGTGTAGGTCAGCGGATGGCGGATGATCGAACGCGGGATCAACCCGCGCTCACTGATCCAGGCTACGCCGAACAGCACCATCAGGTAGCCGGCGCTGATCAGGATCATCTGGGTGAGGCTAAAGCTCATCGGCATCTCGTTGGCTCTGCAGGATGAAGGTCACGACGATCAGGATCAGCCAGAGCAGGTACGGGCGGTACCAGGCACCGGTTGGTTCGATCCACCAGTCCATGATGGCCGGGGAGAACAGGTAGATCCCCACGACCAGAAGCAGGACCAAACGATAGATGTACATGCTGGCCTCGATGGTTGGGCGCTGTGGGCTTGGAGTTATTATTGGCGCAAATGGCGGGGCGGATGCTAGCGGGAATCGGTGTTGTTGGCCAAGACTTTGAATTCAGGGGTTTTTGTTGGTGCGCAGACCCGGCTGTCAGCAGGGCAGTGAGGGTTGCGCCGGCCACAGGGGGCATTCAGTGCAAATCCGCCTCTGGCACGGTTGTGCGCTGGGCGATCGCTTCGGGTCGCCACTGCTGGCGAGCGATGTCGAGCACCTGCGCCGGTGTGGCCTGCAGCAGCGTTGGATCGCACGGCTGGCCCAGTGCCCGCAGCGCTCGCAATAACAGCGGCGTAGCTTGGTCGGCTTGCAGCGGCGGTGAGCGGTAGGTCTTGCCCAGCTTGTGTCCGTCGGGCTGGACGATCAGTGGAATGTGCAGGTACCGCGGCTGCGACAAGCCCAGCAGCTCTTGCAGGTACAGCTGGCGCGGCGTGTTGTCGAGCAGATCGGCGCCGCGCACCACATCGGTGACGCCTTGCCAGGCATCGTCGAGCACCACCGCCAGCTGATAGGCGTACAGCCCGTCGCGGCGCTGGATGACGAAATCGCCCACCTCTCGGCCCAGGTGCTGCTGAAACTCGCCCTGCACGCGGTCGGTGAAACGGTAGGTCAGTTCGGGTACCCGCAGGCGAATCGCCGCGCCTTCACGCCGGTGCCCGGCATCGCGGCAGAAACCTGGGTAGATGCCGTTGTAGCCTTCGAGCTGCTTGCGCGAACACGTGCAGGCGTAGGCCAGGCCCATGCTGAACAGGCGATCGACCACCGCGGCATACGCGCTGTGGCGCTGGCTCTGGAACACCACCTCGCCGTCCCAGTGCAGGCCGTAGCGCTCGAGCGTCTGCAGGATCGCATCGCGCGCACCGGGCATTTCCCGAGGCGGGTCGGTGTCTTCCATGCGCAGCAGCCAGCGACCGCCGACAGCGCGAGCATCGAGCCAGGAGGCGAGGGCGGCGACCAGCGAGCCGAAATGCAGAAAACCACTGGGGGTAGGGGCAAAGCGCCCGATATAGCGTGAGTCGTTCATGGTTGGGCAGGGCATATAAATGAAACGGGGCGCATGTGCGCCCCGTTCGGATGGAAGAACAATCAGCCTTTGCCGACTGTCTTTTCCTTTTTCTCGGCGATTTCCTTGCAGTCGAAGCACAGGTCGGCGGTTGGGCGGGCTTCCAGACGGCGCAGGCCGATCTCGATGCCGCACGATTCGCACCAGCCGTACTCTTCGTCCTGGATCTTCTGCAGGGTCTTGTCGATTTTCTTGATCAGCTTGCGCTCGCGATCGCGGTTGCGCAGCTCAAGGGCAAACTCTTCTTCCTGGCTGGCGCGGTCGGCCGGGTCCGGGAAGTTAGCGGCTTCGTCCTTCATGTGGTCTACGGTACGGTCGACACTCTGCATGAGCTCGCCCTTCCAAGCATTGAGAAGCTTGGTGAAGTGCTTCTTCATGGGCTCGCCCATGTACTCCTCGCCCTTGGTCTCTTTATAGGGCTCGACACCGTACATGGTTTGACCGATTTTTTGCTTTTCTACGGTGGACATGAATAGACCGCCTCTCACTCATCTGATCCAATGCGCAGGCTGCTCCATCTCCGGCACCCGCCGGCCCTGCGACTGCGAGCCGCCGAACTTACCAGATAGATCGGGGGTTGCGCTAGCCCGCCCGATCCAAGGTGTTGACAGCAGTGCGCGCCGCACGTTCGGTGCCGTGCAAAGGTAAAATACACAATCTAGTCCCGATTGAGAGAAGGTCATGGCCCACCCTTACAGCGCGCGCAGCCGCGCCATCGAACCCTTCCATGTCATGGCGTTGCTGGCGAGGGCCAATGAACTGCAAGCGGCCGGGCACGATGTGATCCACCTGGAGATCGGCGAGCCGGATTTCACCACGGCCGCCCCGATCGTCGCCGCCGGCCAGGCCGCCTTGGCCGCCGGGCATACCCGCTATACCGCTGCCCGTGGCTTGCCCGCACTGCGCGAGGCCATCGCGGGCTTTTATGCCCAGCGCTACGGCCTGGGCATCGACCCTGAACGGATTCTCATCACCCCGGGCGGCTCGGGCGCGCTGCTGTTGGCCAGCAGTTTGCTGGTCGATCCGGGCAAGCACTGGCTGCTGGCCGACCCAGGCTATCCGTGCAACCGCCATTTCCTGCGGCTGGTCGAAGGCGGCGCGCAGCTGGTACCGGTGGGGCCAGAGGTCAACTACCAGCTGACCGCCGAACTGGTCGCGCGGCACTGGGATGGCGATAGCGTCGGAGCGTTGGTCGCTTCGCCTGCGAACCCGACCGGTACGGTGCTGGATCGGCATCAGTTGGCCAGCCTGTCCCAGGCCACGCGGGAGCGACACGGTCACTTGGTCGTGGATGAGATCTACCATGGCCTGACCTACGGCATGGACGCGCCGAGCGTGCTTGAAGTGGATGACCAGGCGTTTGTCCTGAATAGTTTTTCAAAGTATTTCGGCATGACCGGATGGCGGCTCGGCTGGCTGGTGGCGCCACCTGGCGCCGTGGCCGATTTGGAGAAGCTGGCGCAGAACCTGTACATCAGTGCTCCGAGCATGGCGCAGCATGCCGCCTTGGCCTGCTTCCAGCCTGAGACATTGGCAATCTTGGAACAGCGCCGCGCCGAGTTCGCGCGTCGCCGCGACTACCTGTTACCCGCCTTGCGCGAGCTGGGCTTTGGCATTTCGGTCGAGCCTCAGGGGGCGTTCTACCTGTATGCCGATATCAGCGCCTTTGGCGGCGATGCGTTCAGTTTCTGCCGGCACTTCCTGGAAACCGAGCATGTGGCCTTCACCCCCGGGCTGGATTTCGGTCGCCACCTGGCCGGGCATCACGTGCGTTTCGCCTACACCCAGAGCCTGCCGCGCCTTGAACAGGCGGTCGAGCGCATCGCCCGCGGCCTGCGCAGCTGGCAGGAACAGCGATGATCTTTCCGGCACTTGAGCAAGGGCGCCTGCTGCGTCGCTACAAACGCTTCCTGGCGGATATCGAGCTGGCCAACGGCGAACAGCTGACCATCCACTGCCCCAACACCGGTTCCATGCTCAACTGCATGCGCGAAGGCGGGCAGGTGTGGTTCAGCCGTTCCAATGACCCCAAGCGCAAACTGCCCGGCACCTGGGAGATCAGCGAAACGCCCCAGGGCCGCCTGGCCTGCATCAACACCGGCAGGGCCAATGCCCTGGTAGAAGAGGCTTTGCGCGCCGGGGTGATCGAGGAGCTGGCCGGGTTTACCGCGCTCAAGCGTGAAGTCGCCTATGGCCAGGAGGGCAGCCGCGTGGACTTCCGTCTGGAGTATGCCGACGGCCCGGCCTATGTCGAGGTCAAGAGTGTCACCCTGGGTTACCCCGACAGCCCGGTCGCTGCCTTCCCTGATGCCGTGACTCAACGCGGCGCCAAGCACCTGCGCGAATTGGCAGCGCTGGCGCGCCAGGGCATCCGTGCTGTGCAGCTGTACTGTGTGAACCTGACCGGGGTCGATGCAGTGCGCCCGGCGGGCGAGATCGATGCTGCCTATGCCGATGCCCTGCGCGCAGCGGTGGCTGACGGCGTGCAGGTGCTGGCCTACGGCGTGCGCCTGGACGCGGCGCACATCATCATCGACCGGCCATTGCCGGTCATACTGGAGACGTGAGCCAGAGACCCTGGGCGTTTTCGTGACAGTCGAGCGGCTCAAGACTGTCGCCCTCGCAGGGCCCGGCCACGCATTCGCCGCTTTCGATCAGAAACTGCGCCCCATGGTGAGCGCAGTGGATCAGGCTGGCGCTGGGGTCGAGAAAGCCATCGTCCGCCCAGTTCAGCGCGATGCCTCGGTGCGGGCAACGGTTGCGGTACAGATAGGCGCGGCCGTGGCGGCGCACCCCGAACAGCTCGATGCCGGCTACGCTGAAGGCGCGGCTATGGCCCTCGGGCAGCGCCGCTGAAAGACAAACAAGGTGCATGACTGCAAAGGCCTATCGAACAAAGGGTAGCTTGACGCGTCAATGCGAACAATTATCAAATCTCCGCACGCGCTGCGCCAGCCGCCTATGCTGCGTAGTTTTGCCGCGCGCTACAAGGCGTGCGGCCCGCCTTCAGAAGGAATTCGATGATGCGCCGACCTGCCGCCTTGCTTGCCCTGTGTACTGCCCTGGCGCTATCTGCCCAGGCCGTGGCTGCCGACCTGCCGCAGCGCTGGGTCAGTGCCGGTGGAGCGTTGAGCGAGTGGATCAGCGCGTTGGGCGGTGAGTCTCGCCTGGTCGGTGTCGATACCACCAGCCAGTACCCGCAATCGCTGCGCGCCCTGCCGAGTGTCGGCTATCAGCGACAGCTCTCGGCCGAAGGCATTCTCAGCCTGCGCCCCGACCTGCTGGTGGGCAGCGATGAAATGGGCCCGCCCCCGGTGCTGGCGCAGGTGCGCAAGGCTGGCGTGCAGGTCGAGGTGTTGTCCAGCCAGGCGACGTTGACGGCGCTGGATCACAACCTTGAGCAGTTGGGAACCCTGCTGGGTGCGGCGGACACCGCTGCGCAACTGACGGCGCGTTACCATCAGCAAATCGAGGCCGTACAGCTGCAGGTCAGGCAGGCACAACAGCAGCACAAGGCGCCAGGGGTGGTGTTACTGGTAGGGCATGCCGGCACCAAGCCACTGATCGCCGGGCAGGGCACGGCGGGCGACTGGGTGTTGCGTCAGGCCGGCGCGCGCAACCTGGCCCAGCATCAAGGCTACAAGAACTTCTCCAGTGAGGCCCTGGCGGCCCTCGATCCGCAGGTGCTGGTGGTGTCCGACCGAGCGCTCGACGGTGAGCAGGCCTTGCCGGCGCTGCTCAAGGAAAACCCGGCGCTGGCGACATCGCGCGCGGTGCGGGACAAACGCGTCGTGGCATTGGACCCGACGCTGCTGGTGGGCGGGCTGGGTCCACGGCTACCGGCCACCCTGCAGGTGCTGGTCACGACGTTCTATCCGACCAGCGCTGCTCAATGAAGCAGCGGATTCGACCGCGCACGCTGTTTGTCATCCTTGGCGCGCTGTGCCTGCTTGCGGTCTGGCTGTCGCTGGCCCTCGGGCCTGTGAGCCTGCCGCTGATGGACACTTTGCGCGCCGGCTTGCGCCTGCTGGGGCTGCCGCTGGCGCCACAAGGCCTTGAACAGGCTGAAATGATCCTCGGGCAGATCCGTCTGCCGCGGACCCTGTTGGGCTTGGCGGTGGGCGCGGTGCTGGCGCTGTCGGGGGTGGCGATGCAGGGTTTGTTTCGTAACCCCCTGGCCGACCCAGGGCTGGTCGGCGTCGCCAGCGGCGCGGCATTGGGTGCTGCCGTGGCGATCGTCGGCGGCAGCTGGCTCGGCGGCGTGGCGCCCTGGTTCAGCCCGTATCTGTTGTCGGTGTGCGCGTTCATCGGCGGGCTTGGGGTGACCGCGCTGGTCTATCGCCTGGGCCGGCGCGACGGGCAGACCCATGTCGCCACCCTGTTGCTCGCCGGCATTTCCTTGACGGCATTGGGCGGCTCGGCGGTGGGGTTGTTCACCTACCTGGCTGACGATGCCACCCTGCGTACCCTGACATTCTGGAACCTGGGCAGCCTCAATGGCGCCAGCTACGAGCGCCTCTGGCCGTTGTTGCTGATCACTGCCGGCGTCGCCCTGTGGCTGCCGCGCCGCGCCCAGGCGCTCAATGCCCTGCTGCTTGGCGAGTCGGAAGCTCGGCACCTGGGCATCGAGGTCGAGCGGCTCAAGCGCGAGCTGGTGTTCTGCACGGCACTGGGCGTTGGCGCAGCGGTAGCGGCAGCGGGGCTGATCGGCTTCGTCGGCCTGGTGGTGCCGCACCTGGTTCGACTGCTGGCTGGACCGGATCATCGCGTATTGCTGCCGGCTTCGCTGCTGGCGGGCGGGGCGTTGCTGCTGTTCGCCGACCTGATCGCGCGGCTGGCGTTGGCACCGGCCGAACTGCCCATTGGCATCGTCACCGCTTTCATCGGCGCGCCGTTCTTTCTGTTGCTGTTGGTGCGAGGGCGTCATTGATGCTTGAAGTACAAGGTTTGCACCTGCGCCGCGGCAACAATGAGGTGCTGCAGGATATCAATCTGCAACTTGTGCCTGGCCAGGTGCTCGGCGTACTGGGGCCTAATGGCGCTGGCAAGAGCAGCCTGTTGAGTGTGCTGTGCGGCGAGCTGACGCCCGATCAGGGGCGGGTGACGTTGCAGGGCCAGGCGTTGGACGCCTGGCCCGGGCCAGCCCGCGCCCAGCGCCTGGCGGTGTTGCCGCAAATATCGAGCCTGGGCTTTGCCTTCAGTGTTCAGGAGGTGGTCGGCCTGGGCCGTCTGCCCCATGCCAGCGGCCAGCAGCGCGATCGCGAGATCGTCGAGGCGGCGCTGCGCGCGGCCGATGCCTGGCATTTGGTCGAGCGCAGTTACCTGGCGCTGTCCGGGGGCGAGCGCCAGCGGGTACACCTGGCCCGCGTCCTGGCTCAACTGTGGCCGGGCGAGCAGGGCAGCACGCTGCTGCTCGACGAACCGACCTCGATGCTCGATCCGCTGCATCAGCACACCACATTGCAGGCGGTGCGCAGCTTTGCTGACCGTGGCGCGGCGGTGCTGGTGATTCTGCATGACCTCAACCTGGCGGCGCGTTACTGCGACCGTATCCTGTTGCTGCACCAAGGCCGCTGTCACGCCCTGGCCACACCCCAGGCGGTGCTCACGCCTGGCGCACTCGAAGCGGTGTTCGGCATTGACGTATTGGTGCTGCCTCATCCTGAGCGGGCTCACCCGCTGATCATCACTCGCTGAAAGGTGCGGCCAGTAGCTCGGCTCGAGTGCTCAGTCGAGACACGGATCAAGCGCAAAACAATGCTGTTGCGCAGGCAAAAAAAGACCCGGCAAAAAGCCGGGTCAATAACCGTGATTAGCCTGATGAGGAGATAATCTAGCATCCGAACCAGGGACGCTTAGGTTACCCAACCAGTCTCGCGACCAGTTGTGATAATCATAACGATTCTCATTTCAGCGTCAATCCCTCTGACGCATTTATTTCGGATTTTTTTGCGCAGGGCTTTTCGCGTCCAGCTGTTGGTTCAGCGCCTGCTTGCGCTCGGCCGGCAAATCGTTCCAGTGCACGTCCAGCAACGCGCCTTCAATGGCGTACAACAACACCTTGGAAGCTCGGAACCCCCGGGTCTTCACGGCCTGGTAGGCACCTACCGCGCCCAGCCGGCGCAGGTCCGATGCGCTATGGATGCCAGCCGCATGCAGCCACTGCGCCGAGGTTTTGCCGAGGTTCTTCAGGTGCTGCAATTCATCGTTCATCGAGCCTCCTTGCGATGGCTGAACGGGTCGTAGGGATAAATCGCGAGCAGGTTTCACAGGAGTGTAGCGGGGGATGGAAATCGCGCGGCCTTTTGCCATCGACGACGACGAGCTGCCAGTGCCCGGCAAGCTGCAGGCACTGGCAGGCAAACCGCTTACAAACCCGGCAAGCGCTGGCGAATCTGCTCGATCACCTGGTCCATGCTGGCCGCTTCGTGGGTATCGACGCGGGTGCTGTGGCTCAGCTCGTCGGCAGTCAGCGGTTCGCGGCTGGCTTGTTGGGCTTTGACCACTTCCAGCGTGGCATCCGACGGGTCGGCGTTTTCGCCCTGGCGCTGCTCGAGCCAGCTGGCGATCACCGCGTCAGGGGCATGGCAGTCGAGGATCAGGAACGGCACGCCGGTCTCGCTGGCCACGGCTGCTGCTGCCTGGCGCTGTTCAGTCTTGAGGTAGGTGGCATCGAGCACCACCGGGAAGCCGGCGCGCAGGATCGTCGCGGCCAGTTCGTGCAAGCGCTGATAGGTCGCCACGCTGGCGTCACGGTCGTAGATGCCCGTGGCCAGTTGGCCGGCGTCCTGTTGCTGCTGCGCACCGAACAGGCGCTTGCGCTCGACGTCCGAACGCACCCGGATCGCTCCCAGTGCTTCGACCAGGCGCATGGCCACGTGGCTTTTGCCCACGGCGGAAACACCATGGGTGATGGCCAGCAGGCGCGATGGAATGGCGCTGTAGCTTTCTGCCAGGTTGGCGTAGTTGCGGTAGGTACGCAGGGTGGTAGCACGCTGTACGCCCTCGGCATCGGCCGGCAGGCTGAACAGGGCGACCTTGGCCCGTACCAGGGCGCGGTAGGCTTTGTAGAAGTTCAACAGCTCAAGGCCCGCGTAATCACCGGTCAGTTCCAGGTACTGGCTGATGAATCGGCGTGCCAGGCACTTCAGGCCGCGATCCTCGAGGTCCATGGCCAGGAAGCCGACGTCGGCGTAGACATCGGTCAGACGGAACGGCTCGTTGAACTCGATGCAGTCGAAGATCACCACCTTGCCGTCGATCAGCGTGGCGTTACCCAGGTGAATGTCGCCATGGCATTCGCGAATGAAGCCATTGGCCTTGCGCGTTTCGAGCAGACCGTGCAGGCGTTCGAAGCTGCTGCGCGCCCACGCTTGCAGGTTGTCCAGCTGTTGCAGGTCGGCTTTGTCAGTGAGGAACGGGCGGATCTGCTCGAAGTTCTGCTCCACCGGCGCCATGACGCTCTCAGGCGTGCCGAGTGGGTGCTCCGGCGAGACCTTTGGCGCTTGCAGGTGGAATTCGGCGATCTGCCTGGCCATCTGGTCGATATGCCCGGTGTGCAGCTCGCCATTGGCTTGCAAGGTGCTGAGCATCTGGCCTTGCGGGAACTGACGCATCTTCAGCGCATACTCGATCGGCGCGCCGTCACCGCCCAGTTGCGGCGCTTCGACGCTCCCGGTGATCGGCAGTACTTCGAGGTACAGGCCCTCGGTGAGCCGCTGGTTCAGGCGCAATTCTTCGTTACAGAAATGCTGGCGTTGGTCCAGGCCGGTGAAGTCGAGAAAGCCGAAATTCATCGGTTTCTTGACCTTGTAGGCGTATTCGCCGGTGAGCAGAACCCAGGAGATATGCGTCTCGATGAGTTGGAACCCGTCCACGGGATGGGGATAGAGGGCAGGGTTCTGCAACGCGTTGATCAGGGTTTGGCTCACGGGCAATCCTTCCGGGCAGGGAATTCGAATGCGCCATTATGGTCAATGGTGCCGTCCCTGCCTACCGCCAGAGGGCGCCTGCCTCCCCTTTATAAAGTGCGTATAATCCGCGGCCATGACTCGAACTCGAAATTCCCGTACCCCCAAGAAACGCCCGACCAGCCGCTCCCGCGCCTGGCTGGGCTGGGCCTTGAAGCTCAGCCTGGTCGGTTTGGTGATCATCGCTGGCTTCGCGGTTTACCTAGATGCCGTCGTCCAGGAAAAGTTCTCTGGCAAGCGCTGGACCATCCCGGCCAAGGTGTATGCCCGGCCGCTGGAGCTGTTCACCGGCCAGAAACTGAGCAAGGCCGACTTCCTCACTGAGCTGGACGCCCTTGGCTATCGCCGTGAAAGCGCCGCCAATGGCCCGGGCGCTGCGGCGGTCAATGGCAACACGGTCGACCTCAATACCCGCGGTTTCCAGTTCTACGAGGGCATGGAACCGGCGCAGTTCGTGCGCGTGCGCTTCTCTGGCGACTACGTGGCAGGCCTTGCCGGGGCCAATGACAAGAAGCTCGACGTGGTGCGCCTCGAGCCATTGATGATTGGTGGCATCTATCCGAAAAACCTCGAAGACCGCATTCTGATCAAGATCGACCAGGTGCCACCGTATCTGCTGGAAACCCTGGTAGCCACCGAGGACCGGGACTTCTACAGCCACTTCGGCGTGTCGCCCAAGTCCATCGCCCGTGCCATGTGGGTCAACACCTCATCGGGCTCGATGCGCCAGGGCGGCAGTACCTTGACCCAACAGCTGGTGAAGAATTTCTACCTGACCAGCGAACGTAGCCTCACGCGCAAGTTGACCGAAGCGATGATGGCCATGTTGTTGGAGATGCACTACGACAAGCGCGAGATTCTCGAGGCCTACCTCAACGAAGTGTTCGTCGGCCAAGACGGTCAGCGCGCGGTGCACGGCTTCGGTCTGGCCAGCCAGTTCTTCTTCAGCCAGCCGCTGGCAGAACTCAAGCTGCACCAGATCGCCTTGCTGGTGGGCATGGTCAAGGGGCCTTCCTACTACAACCCACGGCGCTACCCGGAACGCGCGCTGGCGCGGCGTAACCTGGTGCTCGACCTGGTTGCCGAACAAGGCGTAGCGAGCCAGGCCGAGGTCGATGCAGCGAAGAAGATGCCGCTTGGCGTGACCAAGCGCGGCAGCCTTGCCGACAGCTCGTTCCCGGCCTTCCTCGACCTGGTCAAGCGGCAGCTGCGCCAGGACTACCGTGATGAAGACTTGACCGAAGAAGGCCTGCGCATTTTCACCAGTTTCGACCCAATCCTGCAGATGAAGGCCGAGACGTCCATGAGCGAAACCTTCAAGCGCCTGGCGGGGCGCAAGGGTGCCGACGAGGTGGAATCGGCGATGGTCGTGACCAATCCGGAAACCGGTGAGGTGCAGGCCCTGATCGGCAGCCGTCAGTCGGGCTTCGCCGGGTTCAACCGGGCCATCGATGCGGTGCGTCCCATTGGCTCGCTGGTCAAGCCGGCCGTGTACCTGACGGCCTTGGAGCAGCCGAGCAAGTACACCCTGACCAGCTGGGTTCAGGATCAACCGTTCTCGGTCAAGGGCGCCGACGGCCAGGTCTGGCGTCCGCAGAACTACGACCGGCGTGCCCACGGCACCATCTACCTGTATCAGGGCCTGGCCAACTCGCTGAACCTGTCTACCGCCAAGCTCGGCCTGGAAGTGGGCGTGCCGAACGTGATCAAGACCATTGGCCGCCTGGGTGTCAATGTCGACTGGCCGGCGTTCCCGGCCATGTTGCTCGGTGCCGGCGGCATGTCGCCGATGCAAGTTGCGACCATGTACCAGACCATCGCCAACGGCGGCTTCAACACGCCGATGCGCGGTATCCGCAGCGTGCTGACGGCCGAGGGCGAGCCGCTCAAGCGCTATCCGTTCCAGATCCAGCAGACCTTCGACCCAGGTTCCATCTATCTGGTACAGAACGCCATGCAGCGGGTCATGCGCGAGGGCACCGGGCGCTCGGTCTACAATGTGCTACCCAAGACCCTGACCCTGGCGGGCAAGACCGGCACCAGCAACGACTCGCGTGACAGCTGGTTCTCCGGCTTCAGCCAGGACCTGCTGGCCGTGGTGTGGATGGGCCGCGACGACAACGGCAAGACGCCGTTCACCGGTGCCACCGGTGCGCTGCAGGTCTGGACCAGCTTCATGAAGAAGGCCGACCCGCTGCCGCTGGACATGCCGCAGCCGGATAACGTGGTGCAGGCCTGGATCGATCCCTACAGCGGCCAAGGTTCCGACGGTAGCTGTCCGGGCGCGGTGCAGATGCCGTATATTCGCGGCAGCGAACCGCCGGCCGGGGCAACCTGCGGCGGCGAGCAGACTCCCGTGGATTCGGTGATGGACTGGGTCAAGGGCTGGATGAACTGAGCCTTGAACAGCATTGATGAGGTGTGAATTGAATAAGTGGCTGTTTCCTGCCGTGACGGCACTGGTGGTGCTGCAAGGTTGCTCCACCGTGCAACGTGGCAACATTCCGGTAGTGGATTCGAGCACGCGGGTGTCCAACAGTGAGCGTGTCCAGGCCACCCGCGGCGCGGCAGGCGCGAACACCGGCACAGCGCGAGCGCAGTCGTTGCCCGAGGATTCCGGCGTGACCGTGATGATTCCCCAGGGCGCTGGCGCCAGCGGTATTCAGACGTTCCCGGCAGGCAACGCCGCAACGCCGATCAGCACGGCGCCGATCACCCCGGGGCCGGTGACCTCGGCTCCGATGACCACCAACCCGAACCCGATCGCCGACGAGCCGTTCGACATCGCGTCGATGAACAGCACCGCCCCGGCGGCCAGTGCCCCGACCGGGATTCCACGCACTACCGCGCCTGCGGGTGGGTTGTCCGCCGATGAGCAGCTCGACGGCCCGGTGTTGGCATTGCTGACCACGGCGCAAAGCCAGCAAGGCAGCGGCGACTTCAATGGCGCCGCCTCGAGCCTGGAACGCGCCCAGCGCATCGCCCCGCGCGAGCCGCAGGTGCTGTTCCGTCTGGCCCAGGTGCGCCTGTCCCAAGGCGACGCGGCGCAAGCCGAGCAACTCGCTCGACGTGCCCTGACCTACGCCAACGGTCGCCCGGACTTGCAGGCCGAGCTGTGGAACACCATCGCCCAAGCCCGTGAGAAGCAGGGCGACAGTGCCGGTGCTGCGTTGGCCCGGCAAAAGGCGCGGGTCAGCTCATGAAGGTCGAACAACGCGTGCTGGATATCGCCGATCACCTGCTGCTCATCGAGCGAGAGCTGCAGGTGCAGGGTTGGTGGGCAGACGAGCCGCCAAGCGACGAAGCCTTGGCCAGCACGGTGCCGTTCGCGGTCGACACCCTCAGCTTCGAGCAGTGGCTGCAGTGGATTTTCCTGCCGCGCATGAAGATCATCATCGAGCTCGGCCATCCGCTGCCCAATGCCTCGAGCATCCTGGTGATGGCGGAAACGGTGTTCGTCGATCGGCCGGAGCAGAGCCGTGAGCTGCGCCGACTGTTGGCAGCATTCGACCAATTGATCGCGCCTTCCGCCTGATTTCTTCGGTTTTTCCGTCAAGGGCCGCAGATTGTGGCCCTTTTTTATGGAAAAGTTATTTTTCCTGCTGCTGACATGGTTTTTCGTGGTGGCGGTGATTCATCTTGAGGAAAAATTGGCAATAATTTTTCTTGACTTGTAGGCGCCAAATCACAAGAATCCAGTTTCCGCTGTAGAGGGACTGCCAGAAGCAGACCCGCTAGGCAGATCATGAGGCGCACACCCGCGCCGACCTGTTACACCCCGCAACGCGTTACCTCGCGCTGGGTGGGAAAACCCCGCAACACTCTGGGGCGCTCCCAATACTTGCTCAGTCAGTGCTGACGTTCGCTCATGCTCTGCTTGGCAGTAAACCTATTAAGACCCGTCCAAGAGGGCGGTATTCTGGCGTTTTAGAGGTGAACAACGTGGAGCTTTTATCTGGCGCTGAGATGGTCGTCCGCTTCTTGCGTGACGAAGGCGTTAAGCACATCTACGGGTACCCTGGTGGTGCTCTCCTTCATGTTTACGACGCGCTGTTCAAAGAGCCGGAAGTCGAGCACATCCTGGTTCGCCATGAGCAGGCGGCAACCCACATGGCCGACGGCTATGCCCGCGCCACCGGCAAGGCCGGTGTCGTGCTGGTGACCTCCGGTCCAGGCGCGACCAATGCCATCACCGGCATTGCCACGGCCTACATGGATTCGATCCCGATGGTCATCCTGTCCGGCCAGGTGCCCAGCACCATGGTCGGCACCGATGCCTTCCAGGAAACCGACATGATCGGTATCTCGCGGCCGATCGTGAAGCACAGCTTCATGATCAAGCACCCGACCGAGATTGCCGAAGTACTCAAGAAAGCCTTCTACCTGGCGCAATCCGGTCGTCCAGGTCCGGTCGTGGTCGACATTCCAAAAGACATGACCAACCCGGCCGAGAAGTTCGAGTACGTCTACCCGAAGAAGGTCAAGCTGCGCTCCTACAGCCCGGCTGTTCGTGGCCACTCCGGTCAGATCCGCAAGGCCGCCGAAATGCTCCTCGCGGCCAAGCGCCCGATCGTCTATGCCGGCGGTGGCGTCATCCTCGGCGGCGGCTCCGATGCGCTGACCGAAATCGCCCGTTCGCTGAACCTGCCGGTTACCAACACCTTGATGGGCCTGGGTTGCTACCCCGGTAGCGACCGCCAGTTCCTCGGCATGCTCGGCATGCACGGCAGCTTCACCGCCAACATGGCCATGCACAACGCCGACGTGATCTTCGCCGTTGGCGCGCGTTTCGACGACCGTGTGGTCAATGGACCGGCCAAGTTCTGTCCGAACGCCAAGATCATCCACGTCGATATCGACCCGGCATCGATCTCCAAGATGATCAAGGCCGACGTACCGATCGTTGGCCCGGTCGACAGCGTGCTCAGCGAGATGCTCGGCATTCTCAAGGAAATCGGCGAGCAGCCTGACAAGGCGGCGCTCGATGCCTGGTGGAAGCAGATCGACGAATGGCGTGGTGATGGTGAGTTGTTCCCGTATGACAAGGGCGACGGCAATGTCATCAAGCCGCAGAAGGTCATCGAGACCCTCAGCGAAGTGACCCATGGCGATGCCTTCATCACTTCCGATGTGGGTCAGCACCAGATGTTCGCGGCGCAGTACTACCGCTTCAACAAGCCGAACCGCTGGATCAACTCCGGTGGCCTGGGCACCATGGGCTTCGGCTTCCCCGCGGCGATGGGCATCAAGCTCAACTTCCCGGATCAGGACGTGGCCTGCGTGACCGGCGAGGGCAGCATCCAGATGAACATCCAGGAGCTGTCGACCTGCATGCAGTACGGCCTGCCGGTGAAGATCGTCAACCTCAACAATGGGGTGCTGGGCATGGTCCGCCAGTGGCAGGACATGGCCTACAACGGTCGTCACTCGCATTCCTACGTCGAGTCGCTGCCTGACTTCATCAAGCTGGCCGAGGCCTATGGTCATGTGGGTATCCGCATCACCAGCCTGAAGGATCTCAAGCCCAAGCTTGAAGAGGCGTTCGCGATGAAGGACCGTCTGGTGTTCATCGACATCGCGGTCGACCGCAGCGAGCACGTCTATCCGATGCAGATCAAGGATGGCTCGATGCGTGACATGTGGCTGAGCAAGACGGAGCGTACCTGATATGCGGCACATCATTTCCCTGCTGCTGGAAAACGAACCCGGTGCTTTGTCCCGCGTGGTCGGCCTGTTCTCCCAGCGCAACTACAACATTGAAAGCCTGACCGTGGCACCGACCGAAGACCCGACCCTGTCGCGTCTGACGTTGACCACCGTGGGCCATGACGAAGTGATCGAGCAGATCACCAAGAACCTCAACAAGCTGGTCGAAGTGGTCAAGCTTGTCGACCTGTCGGAAAGCGCTCACATCGAGCGTGAACTGATGTTGGTCAAGGTCAAGGCCACCGGTGCCCAGCGTGCCGAGATCAAGCGCACCACGGACATCTTCCGTGGCCAGATCGTCGATGTGACCGCCAGTGTGTACACCGTGCAACTGAGTGGCACCAGCGACAAACTGGACAGCTTCATCCAGGCCATCGGCACTGCATCGATTCTCGAAACCGTGCGCAGCGGCGTTACCGGCATCGCCCGGGGCGACAAAGTGCTCAGCATCTAAATTCAACAATTAGCAATGGCTCCGCAGGGGCCGAGATATAACCAGGGGTATTTCATGAAAGTTTTCTACGATAAAGACTGCGACCTTTCCATCATCCAGGGTAAGAAAGTCGCCATCATCGGTTACGGCTCCCAAGGTCACGCCCAGGCGTGCAACCTGAAGGACTCCGGTGTAGACGTCACCGTCGGTCTGCGTAAAGGTTCGGCTACCGTTGCCAAGGCCGAAGCCCACGGCCTGAAAGTTGCCGACGTGGCTTCCGCCGTCGCCGCTGCTGACCTGGTCATGATTCTCACCCCGGACGAATTCCAGGGCACCCTGTACAAGAACGAGATCGAGCCGAACATCAAGAAAGGCGCAACCCTGGCCTTCTCCCACGGTTTCTCGATCCACTACAACCAGGTCGTGCCACGCGCTGACCTGGACGTGATCATGATCGCGCCAAAAGCCCCAGGCCACACCGTACGCTCCGAGTTCGTCAAAGGCGGCGGCATCCCTGACCTGATCGCCATCTACCAAGACGCTTCGGGCAACGCCAAGAACGTCGCCCTGTCGTACGCTGCTGGCGTCGGCGGCGGCCGTACCGGCATCATCGAAACCACCTTCAAGGACGAGACCGAAACCGACCTGTTCGGTGAGCAGGCCGTTCTGTGCGGCGGTACCGTCGAACTGGTCAAGGCCGGTTTCGAAACCCTGGTCGAAGCGGGCTACGCCCCAGAAATGGCCTACTTCGAGTGCTTGCACGAGCTGAAGCTGATCGTTGACCTCATGTACGAAGGCGGCATCGCCAACATGAACTACTCGATCTCCAACAACGCCGAGTACGGTGAGTACGTCACCGGCCCGGAAGTCATCAACGAAGAATCCCGCAAGGCCATGCGCAATGCGCTGAAGCGCATCCAGGACGGCGAATACGCGAAAATGTTCATCTCCGAAGGCGCGACCAACTACCCATCGATGACCGCCAAGCGTCGCAACAACGCCGCGCACGGCATCGAGATCATCGGCGAGCAGCTGCGCTCGATGATGCCTTGGATCTCGGCGAACAAGATCGTCGACAAGTCCAAGAACTAAGTCGCATCGCCACATGAAAAACGCGGCTTCGGCCGCGTTTTTTCGTTCTGGCAGCCAGCATCTGGTATAAAGCAGACCAGTGGCCTGCTGTCAGAACCTGTTTCGCAGGCCCGTGTCGAACATTTTCCATCCTGCTGCAAGGTACCCTCCATGAGCGAACGTCACGAAGAGCCGAACAAGCCCTCCGACGCCGAAAGCCTGCTACCTGTCGATGAGCACGTTGAAGAAGGGCATGACGACGAGGGGCGCAAGGTGCGCCACCGCGGCATCTATCTGCTGCCCAACCTGTTCACCACCGCCAACCTGTTTGCCGGCTTCTATTCCATCATCAGCTCGATGAACGCGCAGAGCGCCCTGAGCGCCGGTGACCCGCGCGAAGCGAGCAAGTATTTCGCCTTTGCAGCCATCGCCATCTTCGTGGCCATGGTGCTCGACGGCCTGGATGGCCGTGTAGCGCGCATGACCAATACCCAGAGCGCCTTCGGCGCCGAGTACGACTCGCTGTCGGACATGGTTGCCTTCGGTGTCGCGCCAGCGCTGCTGGCCTTCGGCTGGGCGCTGGGTGACATGGGCAAGGTCGGCTGGATGGTCGCTTTCATCTATGTGGCCGGCGCAGCGCTGCGCCTGGCACGCTTCAACACCCAGGTCGGTACTGCCGACAAGCGCTATTTCATCGGCCTGGCCAGCCCGGCAGCGGCCGGTGTGGTGGCAGGGACCGTCTGGGCGTTCAGCGACTTCGGCATCCAGGGGTCGAAGCTGTCGTTCCTGGTGGCCCTGCTGGTAGCTGCCGCCGGTATGCTGATGGTCAGCAACATCAAGTACAACAGCTTCAAGGAACTCGATCTCAAGGGCCGTGTACCCTTTGTCGCGATCCTGGCCGTGGTGCTGGTGTTCGCCGTGGTGTTCAGCGACCCGCCGCGCATCCTGCTGCTGATCTTCCTTGCCTACGCGGCATCGGGTCCGATCCAGTTCCTGCTGCGCACGCGTCGACGCAAAGGGTAAAAATCGCTTAATGCTGGAATAACCCTCCGGCTCCACAGTCTTACAGGTACATTCGTTCCCTGTGCTGTGGAGCCGCCCATGCTCATCAAGCTTGCCAAACCCTCCGACTGCCAGGCAGCGGAGATCACGCCAGAAAGTCTCTATCTCTCCCGTCGCACGCTGCTGGGCGGCTCGCTCGCAGGTGTTGCCTTGGCTGCATTGCCGGGTGCAGCGACGGCGGCCGACGCTTCGCGCTATGCCGACGTCAGCGCCGGCGCAGCGCCGGCTTGGTTCACCGACAAGCTCAGGTCTGCCCAGTGGCAGGCGGTCACCGTGAAGAACGAGGCGATCACCCCGTTCAAGGACGCTACCCACTACAACAACTTCTATGAGTTCGGGCCTGACAAAGGCGACCCTGCAGCCAATGGCGCCAGCTTGAAGACCGAGCCGTGGTCGGTGGTGGTCGATGGGGAGGTCGGCAAGCCGGGGCGCTATGCCCTCGAAGACTTCGTCAAACCCTACCAGCTGCAAGAGCGCATCTACCGACTACGCTGTGTCGAGGCCTGGTCGATGGTGATTCCGTGGCTGGGTTTTCCGTTGGCCGACGTGCTCAAGCAAGTTGAACCCACGTCAAAGGCGCGTTATGTACGCTTCGAAACGCTGAGCGATCCGCAGCACATGCCGGGGCAGCGTTCAGGTTTCGCCTTGATCGACTGGCCCTACAGAGAAGGGCTGCGCCTGGACGAAGCCATGCATCCCTTGGCGATCCTGGCGGTGGGTATGTATGGCCGCGAGCTGCCCAATCAGAACGGCGCACCCTTGCGCCTGGTGGTGCCGTGGAAGTACGGGTTCAAGAGCATCAAGTCGATCGTGCGCATCAGTCTGGTCGCAGAGCAGCCGGGCACTACCTGGCAGGGGCTGGCGCCGGAGGAGTATGGCTTCTATGCCAACGTCAACCCGACCGTCGACCATCCGCGTTGGACACAGGCGCGCGAGCGGCGCTTGCCCAGTGGCTTGTTCAGCCCGAATGTGCGCGAAACGCAAATGTTCAACGGCTACGCAGACGAAGTAGCCTCGTTGTACGCCGGGCTCGATCTGCGGAAGAACTACTGATGCGTTATCCCTGGTTTAGGCTGGCGATCTTCGTGGTGGGCTGCCTGCTCCCGGCGTGGTGGCTGTACGAGGCGGCGGTAGGCGCCTTGGGACCAGACCCTGGCAAGATCCTGATGGACCGGCTCGGGCTTGGGGCGCTGACCTTTCTGCTGGTGACGCTGGGCATGACGCCGCTGCAAAAAGTGTCAGGGTGGTCGGGCTGGATCGTGGTGCGTCGGCAGTTGGGGTTATGGGTGTTCGCTTACATCGTGTTGCACATCCTGGCTTATCTATTCTTTATCCTGGGGTTGGATTGGGGGCAATTGGCGGTCGAGCTGCGTAAGCGGCCGTACATCATCGTCGGCGCTCTTGGCTTTATGGGGTTGCTGGCGCTGGCAGCGACCTCTAATCGATACAGTCAGCGGCGCTTGGGCGCGCGCTGGAAGAAACTGCACAAGTTGGTGTACGTGGTGCTCGGACTGGGGCTGTTGCACTTTTTATGGATCGTGCGCTCGGACCTGCGCGAGTGGGCGATCTACGCTGTCATCGCCGTGCTGTTGATGGGGTTGCGCGTGCCGGTGGTGTCTCGATCACTGCCACGGTTGTTCAGCAAGGCTGCTCGGCGGGCATGAGAGGGCATGTCCGGCTGGTCGCAAATAGATGAAATTAAA
>NZ_JBKGGV010000011.1:0-167949 GCF_052041965.1 Pseudomonas sp. SMSB3
TCCTGGGCCCTCCAGACGTCTACGTTCGGCCTCCTGAGGTCGCGTTTCGCGTTGGCTGAACTTCCGCGCGCTTAGAAGCAAAAGCAAAGGCAGAAGCAGAAGCAGAAGCAGAAGCAAAGCGCTCTGCTCAGATTATTTTGCCAATGGATCGTCCCAAAAATGCCGCTCAGTCTCCTGCAGGATATCCGCACGGCTCAAACCCAAATCCTGCAGCATGGCATCGCTGATACTCGCCAACTGCCGCCGCTGCCGATACAACTCAATCCAGCGCGCTGGCCGCCGCGCCAGCTGCTGCCAAAGGGGAGTGATGTTGATGGTGGATTGCTGCAAGCCACTAAGCTGACCTTTCATCGTGAAGCCCTCCGTATCGATGGCTTCAGTCTCTGCCCAGGCTTAAGATCAATCCAACGAATGTTTCTTATGCAATGCATCTCGGAGATTGATGCAATGTCACAGTACCAAAGCCTCGACCCCGACGTGCTTCGCACCTTCGTCGCCATCGCCGAACAAGGCGGTTTCACCCGTGCCGGCGAAATCGTCAACCGCACCCAGTCGGCCGTGAGCATGCAAATGAAACGCCTGGAAGAAGACATCCTCCAGCGCCAACTCTTCGAACGCGATGGCCGCCAGGTGCGCCTGACTGCCGAAGGCCAAGTACTGCTGGGCTACGCGCGGCGCATTCTCAAATTGCATGGCGAAGTCTTCAATACCCTGCGCATGCCACACATGGTCGGCGTGGTGCGGGTTGGCACCCCCGATGACTACGCCATGCGTTATCTGCCCACCATCCTCTCAAGCTTCGCCCAGGCCTACCCTCTCGTGCAGGTCGAAGTGCACTGCGAATCTTCCAAGTACCTGATGCAACGCCAAGACCTCGACCTGACCATCGTGACCCGCGAGCCTGGCAACGAAGTCGGCCAGCTGTTACGACAAGAACGCATGGTATGGGCCGCTGCCGAAGGCTTTTGCCCACATGAACAACGGCCCATGCCCCTGGCGCTGTTCAACACCGACTGCTTCTGCCGTGCTTGGACCTGCAACGCCCTCGAAGCTCAGGGCATCGACTATCGCACCGCCTACACAAGCCCCAGCATTGCCGCAATCTTCGCTATCGTCGGCGCCGGCCTGGCGGTGACGGCGCAGTTGCAGAGCCTGATCAGCGGCAACCTGCGCATCCTTGGCGAACAGGACGGCCTGCCACAGCTACCGGTGGCCAACGTCATGCTGCTGCGCAACCGCCACAGCCAGTCTCCGATCATCGACGCCATGGCCGACTATATCGCCCAAGGCTTTCAGTGAGGGAGCAGCCAGACTGGCGTGCGGGCTACAGTTCGAAGCCCAGCATCACCGCACACACCACCAGAAATACACAGAACAGCGCCCGCAGCGCCTTCTCCGGCAGCGCGTGGGCCAGCTTCACGCCCCAGCTGATGCTCAGCAAGCCACCAATCGCCAGCGGGATGCCGATCGCCCAATCAACACTATGGTGCACGCCGTAAGTGAACAACGTCACCGCCGTACTTGGTGCAGCCAGGGCCAGCGACAGACCTTGCGCCACCACCTGCGTGGTACCGAACACACTGGTCAGAATCGGCGTGGCCACCACAGCCCCACCCACCCCGAACAACCCACCCATGGTGCCGGCGAAGCTGCCCAGCACGCCAAGCCACGGCCAGGCATAGCGCATCTCGGCACTGGGCGGAGAGGCCCTGAGGAACATGCGCAGCACGTTCCAGACTGCCAATGCCACCAGGAACCCGACGAAACCCAGGCGCATGGCGTGGGCGTTCAGGCCAACCGCCCAGATCGACCCCAGCCAGGCAAAGACAAAGCTGCACAACGACAGCGGCACGGCATGGCGCAAGGCAATGCGGTTGCGCTGATGGTAACGCCATAGCGCCAGCAGCACGTTAGGTACAACCATCACCAGCGCCGTCCCCTGGGCCAGCTGCTGGTCAAGACCGAACAACACACCCAGGGCTGGGATGGCTATCAGCCCGCCGCCAATGCCGAACAACCCACCCATCGTGCCCAGGCCCGCGCCCAGTACGATATACAGCAACCACTCGATCATCAGGGGTCCACCCAGCCAATTTAATTGCACGCATGCTAACCAACCACGGCTGGCAGCGAAACGCACAGCAACGCACAATGGCTATGCGCTTGACGCACAACCAGCATCTCTGCAAGGCCCGCCATGAGCCCCGACACCCTGACCGACCAACTGCGCCTGTTCCTCGATGTACTTGAAAGCGGCAGCTTCTCGGCCGCCGCGCGCCGCTATCCACTGACCCCCTCTGCGGTCGCGCGGCGGATCGACAATCTCGAAAGCGCCCTGGGCAGCCGCCTGTTCACCCGCAGCACGCATGCCGTACGGCCAACGCCGGCCGGCAAGGCGTTCGCCGAGCGTGCCCGACGTATCGTTGAAGAGCTGCGCCTGGCCCGCGCCGAGGCGGTATCACTGAGCAGTGCACCCGAAGGACTGATACGCATCGACGCTCCGGCTGCCTTCGGGCGACGACATCTGGCGCCGGCCATCGCCGATTTCCTGGTGGCTTACCCTGGCCTGGACGTACAACTGCGCCTGATCGACAGCTTCGTCGACCTGCACGGTAGCCACCTCGGCGAGGTGGACTTGGTGTTGCGCGCAGGGCCACTCGCCGATACGCGCCTGGTCGCCACGCCGCTGGCGTACATGGTGCGCATCGCCTGCGCCAGCCCGGCCTATCTGGCCAGCCGCGGGGTGCCTGCCTGCCCCAGCGAACTGCCGCAACATGATGGCCTGGACTGGGACGGGTTGGCGCCGCCGTTCGCCTGGCGCTTTGCGCTCGAAAACGGCGTGCGGCTGTATCGTCCATCACGCATGCGCATGACTGCCAACAATGCAGAGGCCTTGTTGTTCGGGGCCCTGGCCGGCCTGGGTATCGCCCATTTGCCCACTTGGCTGGTCAGCGACTACCTGCTGCGCGGTGAACTGCTAGCGCTTTTCTGCGACAACGGCCTGCCGCCCGCCGAGAGCAGTGGCATTTATGCGTTGCGCCTTGAACATGAAACGAACTCTCGCAGTCGTTTGCTGCTCGAATTTCTCAAGAGCCGCTTCAGCCCGGTGCCACCGTGGGATCAGGCTTTGCGAAGTGAGCTGCGCTGGAATTGAGCGCACTAACCTTCAGCGTGCTAGATTTCTCCATTGATGACATTCAAGGACCTGCATGAACGCCACTATCCACGCTTCCTGTGACGAGCTGCTGCTGGACAACCAGGTCTGCTTCGCCCTGCATTCGACCTCGTTATTGATGACCAAGGTGTACAAGCCCCTGCTCCAGGCACTGGGCCTGACCTACCCCCAGTACCTGGCGATGCTGGTGCTGTGGGAACAGGATGGCCTCACCGTGGGTGAAATCAGCCAGCATCTATTAACCGACCCAGGGTCGCTCACCCCACTGCTCAAACGCCTTGAGAGCGAAGGCCTGCTGCAGCGCAACCGCAGCCGTGAAGACGAGCGTGTGGTGCTGGTGCAACTGACCGACAAAGGCCGAGCGCTGCAAGACCAGGCGAAAAAGGTGCCGCCCTGCATACTCAAGGCCAGTGGGCGCAGCCTTGAACGCCTGCAACACCTGCAGGCAGACCTGTTGGAACTGCGCGAAAGCCTGCAAAAAAACTTGTAGGGGCTACGCTGTGTGATGCTCGTTCGGACCAACGGTTGAAATTTATCTTGCGCGCAAAATAATTGCGAGCTAATTTAGATTCCGTACCCACTTGACGCCACCCGATCCCGGGGGCGCACAGCACACTAGCGAGGCTCAAGATGCAAAAGGTCACTCCGCTGTACATCGCAGAAGCCACCTCCACTGGCGGTCGCGACGGCAAATCACGCTCCAGCGATGGCAAGCTCGACGCCAGGCTGAGCACCCCGAAGGAGCTGGGCGGCGCCGGCGGCGAGGGCACCAACCCTGAGCAACTGTTCGCCGCTGGCTACTCGGCTTGCTTCATTGGCGCGCTGAAATTCGTCGCCGGTCAGGAGAAAAAAACCCTGCCCGCCGACTCGTCGATCACTGCCAAGGTCGGCATTGGCCAGATCCCGGGCGGTTTCGGTCTGGATATCGACCTGCACATCAACCTGCCCGGCCTGGCGCAGGCTGATGCCCAGAGCCTGGTCGAAAAGGCCCACCAGGTCTGCCCGTACTCCAACGCCACCCGCGGCAACGTCGATGTGCGCCTGCACGTGACCGTGTAATCACAGGTATAAAAAAACCCGGCATGTGCCGGGTTTTTTGCGTTCTGCAAGAAGCTTACTTCTTGGAACGGCCCTTGAAGCTGTTGTCGCGAGTGTCGATGTCGATCCACTCGTCGATCTGGATGAAGTCGGCAACCGAGATTTCGGTACCGTTCTTCAGCTTGGCAGGCTTCATGACCTTGCCCGAGGTGTCGCCACGTGCAGCGTTCTCGGTATAGACGACCTGACGGCTGATGGTGGTCGGCAGTTCAACCGATACCAGACGGCCTTCGAAGAAGACCGCTTCGCAGACGTCTTCCATGCCTTCTTCGATGTACGGCAGAACGGCTTCGATGTCCTCGGCGTTCAGTTCGTACATGGTGTAGTCGGTGGTGTCCATGAAGGTGTATTCATCACCGTTGATGAACGACAGGGTCGCTTCTTTGCGATCCAGGATCACGTCGTCCAGCTTATCGTCTGCACCGTAGACGGTTTCAGTCTTGTAGCCGGTCAGCAGGTTTTTCAGCTTGGTCTTCATGATCGCGCTGTTGCGACCCGATTTGGTGAACTCGGCTTTTTGAACCAGCCACGGGTCATTGTCGATCCGCAGCACGGTACCGGGTTTCAGTTCTTTACCAGTTTTCATTACGAAGTATCCGAATCTGGATGGATTTATAAAAATCGAGGCCGCATATCATAGCCAATTTCGGTAAAACTGTACCAGCGCCTTGGCAAGGTCCGGCTGAGCGGCCTGGCGGGCAGCCCAATCGCGCGCATGCCGCTGCAGTTCCGCCCAATGTTTACGGGCGCCTTGCCAGGCTTGGGCCATGTCGCGATCCATGTTCCAGGCGCGCCACAACGCCATCAATGCGTCGCTGGCCGCGTCCGACAGGCCGTGTCGATAAAGGCCGAGGAACGCTTCGAGCTTTTCCCAGTGGGCGTTTTCATCCTGAACGTAGATGTGCCACAGCATCGGTCGCGCCGCCCACTGCGCACGCACGAAGGAATCTTCACCGCGCACGGCGTTGAAGTCACAGCTCCACAACAGCCGATCATAAGCCTCCTGGCTGACGAACGGGAGGATCTGCACGGTCAATGCACCGCGCCGATGCAGCGCCCCAGGTTGCAGTTGCCGCTCCCCCAGCCACTCACCCAGCTGCCCGACAATGCGCCCCTGAGGAACCAGCAGATGCACCGGGCTGGGTTCCTCGACCAACGCGTCGAGCCAGCTGCCGAGCTGGCTGTTTTCGTAGGCGAACAGGGAAATCAACAACGCGCCAGGCTGCGGATGGACGCTCAAACTCTGCAAAAACGCCGTGCGCGCCTGAGTCGACTGCTCGAACGCCTGGCGCTGCTGAAGCAGACTGGCCTCACGCAGCAGGCCGCCGGTTTGCTCGGTAAACCCTGGAAAGAAGAACACCTTGCGCAGGCCGTTGGCCTGGGGGGACGGCAAGCCGTGGCAGCCCTGCACCCAATCCTCGGCACTGAGGTACTCAAGGTTCAGCCACAGCACGGGTGACCGCCGGGTGCGCATGGCTTCGACATACGCCGCAGGCAATTGGCAGGCAAACGCAGCAATCACCACATCCGCAGGCTCGACCGGCTGCCATTGGCCAGGCCACGCGCGCACCTCCACGCCCTGCTGCCATTGCCGCGCGGCATCGTGTTGAGCACCTGGGCACAGTGGCACGAAGGCATTCAGGTCGTCGACCCACAAGCGCACGGCCAGCCCATGCTCGGCGACCAACTGGCGGGCCAGGCGCCAGGTCACACCGATGTCGCCGTAGTTGTCGACGACGGTGCAAAAAATGTCCCAAGTAGTTTTCATGTGGCCCTGCCTTGTCCTGGGAAAAGTCGCGGATTCTGCGGATAAATGGGCGCGGACGAAAGCATCGCACGGAAAAAAGGCCGGGGCCATGCGACAATGACTACCCTGCCCGCCCTGCCAGGAGGCGTCATGATCCGCCGTCGTGAACTGAAGGTAACGCTCAAACCCCTGCAACTGATCATCTGCGTGGCGCTGGGCCTGTGGCTCGGTGCGATGGCGATTGCCCTGAGCCTGTGGCTGGCGCTGCATTTGTGGCCTGCGCAAGTCGCCCCGGTCGCCCAGGCGCTGGCACCTGCGCTGAGCCAACCAACGCCGCCCGCCGCCCCGCCCGGCGATGCCCAGGGCGAGATGTTCGAACGCTACAAGGAGATTCTGCAGCAACAGCAATCGCAGCAGGCCGCTGACGCCGCGCAAGGCAATCCGCGCCACCTCAACAATCCCAAGTGCCAGTTCTGGCTCGCGCAGAACCGCACGGCGCCGACCGACAAGAGCCAGGCCAACGTGTTGGAGTTCTGTTACTGACATGGACAAGGTGCTATTGCTCGGGCGCATCGTCGCCACACTCCAAAGCGACATGCAGGTGCTGCAACGAGCAGCGCAAACCGCCTATGAGGCCGCTACAGCCGAAGAGAACATTGCCGAAAACAAGTACGACACCTTAGGCCTGGAAGCCTCCTACCTGGCCACCGGCCAAGCTCGGCGCACCGCGGAAATTCGTCAAGCGCTGCTGACTTACCAGCAATTGTTGCTGCGCGACTACGACCCGGCGCGGGGCGTGCAGGTGAGCAGTCTGGTGACCCTTGAAGATGAGCACGGCGCACGGCGCTTGTTCTTCGTAGGGCCAGAGGCGGCTGGGCTGAAGATCGATGAGGGTGCGCAGCAGGTTACCGTGATCACCCCGCGTGCCCCCTTGGGCCAACAGCTGCTGGGTAGACGGGTTGACGATGAGGTAAGCCTGGGCGCGCAGATCTTCTTTATCGTCGCCATTGCCTGAGCGCCTGATAACGGGCGACATGCTAGGATGGCGCCCCCTTTTTATCAGCCTGTTTCGCCCTTGCCGTGAGCCAAGCGTGCCCGCAGCGCACGGGTCGCTGAATAGGTTTCGTCCAAGGACACCTCGGCATGCCCCTGCTTCGCCCCCACCTGCCCCTGAGCCTGCTCAGCCTGGGCCTGGCGCTGCACAGCCTGCAAGGCTGGGCAGACACCCACGTGGAGCTCGCCCCCGTGCAGGTGTCCGATACCTTGGCCAGCGACGGCTACGCGGCAAAAGAAGCCTCGGTCGGCGGCTTTGCGCCTGCAACACTGCTCGACACCCCCGCCTCGGTGAGCGTGTTCAGTCAGCAGCTGCTTGAAGACCGTCAGGTGCGCTTGCTCAGTGAAGTGCTGCAAGGCGATGCCTCGGTGGGCGAAAGCTACGCGCCAGTTGGCTATTACGAGAACTTCAACGTGCGCGGCTTCGAACTGAACGCTGCCAGCAGCTATCGCATCAACGGCCAGACCATCGCCGGCGAGCAAAACGTGGCGCTTGAAAACAAGCAGCAGGTCGAACTGCTCAAAGGCCTGTCCGGCCTGCAAAGCGGTGTGTCGGAGCCGGGCGGGTTGATCAACTATGTCACCCAGCGCGCCGCTGACGTACGCAGCGTGACGCTGGCGAGCAATGCCCAGGGCGAGCGCTACCTGGCCACCGACCTGGGCGGCTGGTTTGGTAGCGAACGCCAGTTTGGCCTGCGCGCGAATCTCGCCCACGAAGACATACGCTCTTATGTCGACCATGCCGATGGCACGCGCGACTTCGCGTCGCTGGCATTCGACTGGCAGCTGAGCGCGGCAGCCAGCCTGCAGCTGGACGCCGAATACCAGCACCGTGAACAACGTTCGGTGCCGGGCTATCAATTGCTCGCTGGCAGCGCGTTGCCGCATGGCATCGACCCGAGCGACCGCCTGGCGTACCAACCCTGGGCCAAGCCTGTGCAGAACGATGCGCTGAACCTTGGCGGGCGCTTTGAGTACCGCTTCGACGAGGCCTGGACCGGCACCCTGAGCGCCTCGCGCAGCAAGGTGGTGATCGACGACTACAGTGCATTCGCCTGGGGCAGCGAAAACGGCATGCAAGCGCATTTCAGCGCTGCCGGCGATTACGACATCTATGACTTTCGTAGCCCCGACGACACCCGCCGCACCGATGAAACCCAGGCTTTGCTCAACGGCCGCTTCGCCGCCCTGGGTGTGCAGCATGAACTGACCCTGGGCGCCAGCGCCCAACGCCGCACCCTAAACCAGCGGCCTTATTACAACGTGCTGGTCGGCAGCGGCAACATAGACGCCGGCGCACCTTTCGCAGCGCCATCGGACGAGCCGATCGGCGCCAGTCAGAAGCGCCTGGACAGCCGCCAGTACGGCTTGTTTTTCAGCGATCGGATCACCTTCGACGAACACTGGCAGGCTGTATGGGGCGCCCGCGAAGTGCGCCTTGACGAGCGAACCTGGGACGAGACCGGCGAGCCTGGGCGACATACTCGTCAGTATCAGTTGCTGCCCAACGCGGCGCTGATGTTCAAGCCCGACCTGGACACTACGCTGTACGCCAGCTACGCCAAGGGGCTGTCCGCCGGCGCGACGGCGCCGTGGTACACCAGCAATGCCGCTGACATCCTCGCCCCGACGCTGTCGCACCAGTTGGAGCTGGGCATCAAGCGTGACTGGCAGGGCCTGAGCTTCAACGCCGCGTTGTTCCAGATTCGCCAAGAGTATCAATACGCGCGTCCCGATGGCGCAGGCAGCTTCACCTATGTGCAGCAGGGCCAACAAAAGAACCTCGGGCTGGAGCTGGGCGCCACCGGCTGGTTGACGCCCGACCTGCAGATCCACGCCAGCGCCGCGGCGATACGTGCTCGGGTGCAAAACAGCGGCACCGACGCTTACGAAGGCCATCAGGCCATTAATGTGCCGCGGCTCAGGGCGGCATTGCATGCCGAGTATGCCCTGCCGCTACCGGGGCTGGCGCTGCTCGCTGGCGCACGCTATAGCGCCAGCAAGTACGCCAGCCAGGCCGGCACTGTGCAGGTGGGCGGTTATACGGTGTTCGACCTGGGCAGCCGCTACACCACGCAGGTAGGTGGCTACCAAACGGTGCTGCGGCTGACCGTCGACAATGTTTTCGACAAACGCTACTGGCGCGACGTAGGCGATTACCTGGGAGACAACTACTTGTTCCAAGGCGCACCGCGTACGGCGCGCCTGTCGGCGTCGGTAAGCTTCTAGCGAGCGCATAGGCCCTGGCGCCAGCGCGCAAAGCGGCATCGGCCGTGCGCTGGCGACATGGACAGGCTGCGCTGAAAGCAAAAAGCCCCCGAGCTTTTCAGCGCGGGGGCTTTCGCAGAATGTGGCGGTGAAGAAGGGATTTGAACCCTTGATACGATTTCTCGTATACACACTTTCCAGGCGTGCTCCTTCGACCACTCGGACACTTCACCGTTTCTCTTCAAGGCATTCACCCTGTCGAGGCGCGCTAATTTAGTGGAAGCGCTTTTCTTTGGCAAGCATTTTTTTTAGTTTTTTCATGTATTTAAGCCATCCTGACGAAATGTGACCGTGGCCAAGGCAATGCTGCCATTCTCGCCAGCGCTTTTACCCAGGCAGCCGCCCTGCCCTAGACCTGGCGCAGCATAGCGCCGGCCGGCTGACCGAGTAGTCAGTCTTGCTGCTTTACCTGGCCGGCCGTGCTGGGTAACGTCAGCGCCACGCCACCCAAAGGATTTTGCCATGAGCGACTTGATCTCCTACCACGCCGAAGACGGCATCGCCACGCTGACCTTGAACAACGGCAAGGTCAATGCCATCTCGCCCGATGTCATCAGCGCCTTCAACGCCGCCCTGGATCGCGCCACTCAAGAGCGCGCGGTGGTCGTCATCACTGGCCAGCCCGGCATCCTTTCCGGTGGCTACGACCTGAAGGTTATGACCTCTGGCCCGAAGGAAGCAGTCGCCCTGGTGACCGCCGGCTCGACCCTGGCCCGCCGCCTGCTTGCACATCCCTTCCCGGTGGTCATTGCCTGCCCAGGCCACGCCGTGGCCAAAGGGGCCTTCCTGCTGCTGTCGGCCGATTACCGTATCGGCGTCGAAGGGCCATACAAGATCGGCCTGAACGAGGTGCAGATCGGCATGACCATGCACCACGCCGGTATCGAGCTGGCCCGTGACCGCCTGCGCCGTTCAGCCTTCCAGCGCTCGGTGATCAACGCCGAGATGTTCGAGCCCAAAGAAGCGCTCAAGGCCGGCTTCCTCGACAAAGTGGTGCCCGCCGAGCAACTGCTCGACGCTGCCCACGACATCGCCCACGAGCTCAAGAAGCTGAACATGCAAGCGCACAAGAACACCAAACTCAAGGTGCGCAAGGCGCTGCTCGATGCACTGGACGAGGCCATCGCGCTCGATCAGGGCTACATGGGCTGACCCCTACACGCCGCCATGACGGCTCACGCCAAGGTTTGCCCCAACCAGTGCACAGCCGTACACTGGCCGGCGACTGTCTGGTGTGAGTCGTACCATGCTTTATGTGCTTCGTATGTTTCTGCTGGGTCTGCACTTCATCCTGGTCGGATTGGTGGGCCTGGTGATCGGCCTGTTGCGCCCGTTCAACCCTGACAACAGCCGCGTGTTCGCGCGCCTGTACAGCGTGCCGGCTACCTGGCTGATGCGCATCAAGGTCAAGGCACAGGTCGGCCCGCTGTGGGATCAGCCGCCCGGCTGTGTGATCGTCGCCAACCATCAATCGAATTTCGATCTTTTCATTCTTGGCCATGTGGTACCGCCGCGCACGGTGGCCATCGGCAAGAAGAGCCTGGGCTGGATCCCGCTGTTCGGGCAGCTGTTCTGGCTGGGCGGCAACGTGCTGATCGATCGCAAGAATGCCTACCAGGCGCGCAAGGCCCTGCAAACCACCACGCGCACCCTGCGCAACGACACCTCGATCTGGATCTTTCCCGAGGGCACGCGCAACCCGGGCGAGCAACTGCTGGCCTTCAAGAAAGGCGCGTTTCACATGGCCATTGAAGCCGGCGTGCCGATCGTGCCGGTATGTGTCAGCCGCTATGCCCGACGCATGAGCCTGAACAGCTGGCGACGGCGCACCGTGATCGTCCGCTCGCTGCCGCCGATCGCTACCCAAGGCCTCAGCCAACAGGACCTGCCGGCCTTGATCGAGCAGTGCCGCGCGCAAATGCAACAGTGCATCGACCGCATGGAAAACGAACTGCAGCAGCGCTAGGTTGCTCTGCTGGCCGCTTCGGCCCAAGCTGTACAGCGATTACAACCGAACAAGTGGATAACCATGGGTCGAGTCGTGGCATCGGCGGTGTACGCCGCAGGCAGGAAAGTGACCAACATCAGCATCAACGAGGGCCGTGAATGGGCGTGCAAGCCTGGCCATTTCGTGTGGATCGGCCTGGAGGAACCCAACGCCGAGGAGCTGGCCACCCTGCAGTGCCAGTTCAATCTGCATGAGCTGGCCATCGAGGATGCCCTGGAAAAACACAGCCGGCCCAAACTCGAGACATTCGGCGACGCGCTGTTCATCGTCACCTATTCTCCAGTGCGCCTCGAGGGCAGGCTGGAGTTCATCGAAACCCATATCTTCGCCGGCAACGGCTACGTCATCACCTGCCGCAACGGCCACTCCAAGTCCTATGCGCTGGTGCGCCAACGCTGCGAGGCGCGGCCGCTGCTGCTCGAACATGGCGAAGATTTCGTGCTGTATGCCCTGCTCGATTTCGTCACCGAGAACTACCAGCCGGTCAGCGAAGCGATCCACAGCGAAATCGAAGCGCTCGAACAGAGCGTGCTGAGCAACTCGCTGCAAGAGGCAGACATCCACCGCCTGCACAGCCTGCGCCGGGACATTCTGCGCCTGCGTCGCTACGTGGCGCCGATGGTGGAGGTAAGTGAGGAGCTGCAGCGCCTGAGCTTTCCGTTCATCGACAAGAACATGCGCCCGTACTTTCGCGATGTGCAGATCCACGTCACCCGGCAGATGGAAGACTTGTCCGGCATTCGCGACATCGCCAGCCAGACCATCGAAATCGGCATGCTGCTGGAAGCTTCGCGGCAGAGCATTGTGCAACGCAAGTTCGCCGCCTGGGCGGCGATCCTGGCGTTCCCCACGGCAATTGCCGGTATCTACGGGATGAACTTCCAGAACATGCCCGAGCTTGGCTGGCACTACGGCTACTATGCCGTGCTCGGGGTGATCGGCTTGGGCTGCGCTGGCTTGTACGCCAGCTTCAAGAAGTCTGGCTGGCTCTAGCAGCCCTTGCGCAATCAGGCGGCGCTGTCGCGAGCCTTGCTTGGCTGCTGGATGAAACGCAGCATCCATTCGCCGACCAGGTCGCCCTGGTGCTCGGTGGCAAGGCTGGCAATGGCTTTCTGGTAGACCTCATCGCCCAGGTACTGCTGGCGCGCATCGAGCAGTGCCCGTGAGTAGTCGTTGACGAATTCCGGGTGCCCCTGGAAGCACAGCACCTGATCGGCGATGTAGTACGCAGCGTTGGGGCAGAACTCGCTCGACGCTATCACGGTAGCGCCGGCAGGCACCTCGGTCACCTGGTCCTGGTGGCTGATCAGCAAGGTCAGCTCGCCTACCTCGGGGTCCATCCAGGGTGCATGTGCGGTAAGGGTGTAGCGGTGGGTGCCCACGCCCCAGCCCTGCTCGGCACGCTCGGCCTTGCCACCGAGAGTCAAGGCCAGCAACTGGTGACCGAAGCACACACCCAGCAGTTTTTCGCCACGCTGATAGAGCTTGAGCAGATACGCCTTGAGGGTCTGGATCCAGGGGTCGTCACCGAACGAATCAGCCTTGCTGCCAGTCACAAGATAGGCGTCGAAGTGCTCGCCCTCGGGCGGGTAAACGCCATTCATGACGTTGAATACACGGAACTCGGCTGCGATCGGCTGACGCGCGAAGAGCTGCTCGAACATCCTGCCGTAGCCCTGGTACTGCGCGGTCAACTCCGGTCGCAGGACATCGGTCTCAAGGATGCAGATGCGTAACGACATAGGGATAGTCCTGAACGACGTGAGTGGAAATCAGCTATAGAGCCTGACGCGAAAGACACGTACAAGCAAGTAGGGTGCACTGACGAACGGTCACATTTTGTCTGGGTTGGTTCAGCGGCACGCCAGGCGTCTAGGCAGAGCATGTGAGCATGGCGCCAGCGGGCTTAATAACCCATCGCAATTGATGTTTAGGTTTTTAGTACAAAGCGTTCTCGACCCAGGAAGACGCTGGCCGCTTGAGTGGTTTATATCCACATACATGAGGCAAGCAGACCCGACAAGGAAGCCACCGGGTATTCAGGAATAACAACAAAAAGGCGGTCCGCCATGTTCAGACAATCGAAAATTCGCCAAGCCGGGCTGATTCTCTTCGCAACCACGTTGCTGTTGATTCTGCCCAACCTCACACGCCTGTTCGGCTGACGCTTCTGGCCACGCTTGGGTTAACCTGCGCATTTTCATGTGCGGAGAATGCCCCATGCGTCGATGCATCGCCCTGATGGCGCTGCTGCTGAGCCAATCACCGTTGGCGGCGCAGTTGAACCTGGAACTGGGTAATGGCGCCCGGCAGTGGTCCAGTCAAGCGTTGCTCGAGCATCCTCAGGCCCGCGACATCGCCATCGCGCACGATGTGTCGTACAAACGCAGCATGCGCTACCGCGCCGTGCCCCTCTCGGCGCTGCTGCAAGGGGTGCAGCCGAGCGACCATTTGCAGGGGGTGGCCCTGGACGGCTTCGCGGCAGAAATGCCGGCGGGGCCATTGCTGCAGAATGGGCCTGCGCGCGCATGGCTTGCCGTGGAGGACCCGGCCAAGCCGTGGCCGGCATTGGCCAAGGGCAAACCTAGCGCCGGGCCCTTCTACCTGGTATGGACCGATCCGCAGGCAAGCGGCATCCGACCAGAGCAGTGGCCGTTTCAGATCAGCACTATCCGCCGCCTGGCACCGGTCGAGCAGCGCTTTCCAGCGCTGTTGCCCGATCCGCAGCTACCTGCTGAGAGCCCGGTGCGCCGGGGCTTTGCCCTGTTCCAGCAAAATTGTCTGGTGTGCCATCGATTGAATGGCGCTGGGGATGCGCAGTTCGGCCCGGACCTGAACGTGCCGCACAACCCCACTGAGTACTTTCAGCCGCAGTACTTGCGCCAATACATCCGCGATCCGCAAAGCCTGCGCCATTGGCCGCAGGCGCGTATGCCAGGGTTTGCCGAAGCGGTATTGAGCGATGAGCAACTGGACGCCTTGCTGGGCTACCTGAGCCATATGGCAGGCCGTAGACCGGCAAAAAAATGAGGGCTGCCAAGCAGCCCCCTTTGCGCATCCTGCACCCAAGCAGCAGTGCAGGCCTGTGAATGGCCTAGGCCATCATGCGCTCCTGTTTGACGCCCCAGCCTTCGACCTCACCGCCATGGGGCGAAACCACTTGCTCGAAAGCTTCCTCGAAGTCGCCGATGCCGCCGTAGGTAGCGAACATCACCTTGCTCAACTCCAGGTGCCAGGCGCCATCGTCCATTTCGTGGACCTGCGCATTGAGCGATTCGCCCACGAACTCCCCGGCAGCCCGCCTGGCGGCGGCTTCGTCTGGAAATACCGCATAGAACTCGATGGGGTGGATGCGGGTGAAGTCAAAACCACCCGCTTTCATCTGGCGCAGCACATTGCTGCTGATATCGTCGCTTTGGCTGCTCATGAATCGTCCTCCCGAATAAAACAATGGATAGACTTTCCGTGCACTACGCACCTGCCAGTACCCCTGGCAGTCCGAGCTGATGCAAGACGCGAACAAAGACAGCGCAGGCTGGCAGACAAGGCCCGCGCCTTACAAGCGTAGCGCCTGCGATGGGGCTACGCCAAGGGGTGTGTCAGGGCGCCTCCTGAATGGTCGTGATGGTCACGCCGCTGTGCTCCTTGAGCCAACGCGCCGTGGGCGAAACCGTGCGGTCCTGAAAGTCGTTGAGATCCAGCTCGTCCATTACCGGAAACAAATGAGTTCGTATTGCCCGCGCAGCGTCTTCCTCGCTGGGGCAGTGCTCCGCATGCAAAAGCAACGACGTTGGCACGCCTTTCTGATCAGCAAAGATGACTTCCCACTCTTTCATCGAACGCGCCCTCTCGATCAAGGAACAACAGGTATGTAGTGCCTGTTAAAGCTGACCTTGGCCCTCGGTGATTGTTCATTAAGTCAAAGGGCCGCAGTGCGGCCCTTCGTCGTTCTTCATTTAGGCGTGCCGTGCACTACACCGGCAGTGTTGTCGAGCAGGCTCTTGGTCGCGGTCTGAATGAACGCCTCGAGCTGCTGCAGCATCTGTGGCTGCTCTGGGCTTTCGATGAGTTCGGCCTTGAACTCGCGGCCCAGTTGGTAGCGATACAGACGCGGACTCATGTCCTTGGACTCGATGAGCAACTGATCACCCTTGACCAGGCCGACGATCTGCTCGCTGCCAGACGGCTTGATCATGCCCACGCCCTGATCGCCTTGCGGCAGGTTGAGCAGGTCGCGGCCCCAGCACTGATGGCGGGCTTGGCCACCCAGACGGCCCATGATGGTCGGCACGATATCGACCTGGGTGCCCACGGTATGGTTGATGGCGCCGAATTTTTCCTGAATACCGGGGGCGATCAGCAGCAGCGGCACGTTGAAGCGGCCCAGGTCCAGCTCGGTGACTTGCTGGTGGTTGCCAAAGCCGTGGTCACCGACGATGACGAACAAGGTGTCCTTGAAATAGGGCTCCTTGCGCGCCTTCTCGAAGAACTGCCCCAAGGCCCAGTCGGAATAGCGCATGGCCGTCAGGTGTTCATCGAGGCGGCCCTGGCCGGTGACTTTCTCCACCGGCAGGTCAGCCGGCAGGGCGTAAGGAGTGTGGTTCGACAAGGTCTGCAACAGCGCGTAGATCGGCTTCTTGCCATCGTGCTTGGCGAGTTCTTCGTTACCGCGGTCGAACATGTCCTGGTCGGACACGCCCCAGGTCGGGTCGGAGAACACCGGATTGACGAAGTCGTTACGACCGATGAAGGTGGTCATGCCCTGGTTGCCGAAGAAACCAGACTGGTTGTCCCAGGCGAAGTCGCCGTTATAGACATACACATCGTCATAGTCGCGCGCACCGAGCAGTGCCGGCAGGCCAGACAGCTTGTGGCCGCCCTCTGGGGTCTGCATCAGGTACTCGAAGCCTGGCAGGTTGGGGAAGCAGGCCATGGTGGCGAACATACCCTGATGGGTATGGGTGCCATTGGAGAAGAAGCGGTCGAACAGCAGCCCTTCCTTGGCCAGTTTGTCGAAGTACGGGGTGATGTTGTTCGGGCTGCCCAACGCACCCACCGAGTGGCCGGCGAAGCTTTCCATGAGGATGACTACGACGTTCTTGATCGGCAGCGTCCGCTCGGCTGGCGGCAGGAAGTCGCGGCGCACGGCGGCTTCATCGGCATCGACCAAGGTATCGTGGGCGGTCAGCAGCTGCTTGCGCACGGTATCGGTGGCCAGCGCCTGCTCCAGTACCGGCTTCCAGATGTTGGCGCGGTCTTCACCGAAGCGGCTCTTGGCGGCGTCGATCAGCGTGAGGGTGCCATTCAGGCCGAGCTGGTTGACGAAGTTGGAGTCAGTGGTGAAGGCATCGCCCCAGCGCATGGGCGGGCCTTGACGCAAGGTGCCACGGGCGGCGACCACGGCCACCAGCAGAATCACCATGAACACCGCCAGGCGGTTGTACCATGGCGCCACCGGGCGCTGGCCAATGCCGCGGGTGGCGCGGTCGATGCCCTTGAACAGCAGGCTCAGCAACCAAGTGCCGAAGGCCCATGCCAACAGGTAGCGCACCACCGGGAAGCCATACCAAAGCATGCTCAGCACGGTCTTCGGGTCTTCCTTGATGTACTGGAACACCAGGCCGTTCAGGCGCTGGTGAAATTCACGGTAGAAGTCCATCTCCATCAGGCCGAGGAACATCACCACGCTGGAAGTAAGCGTCAGCCAGAAGCGGAACAGGCCGCGCCGCGCCATCAGCCAGGGGCTGAGGATGGCCAGCAGCAAGGGAATGCTCAGGTACACCACCACCCGCAGGTCGAAACGCAGGCCGTTGAGCAAGCCCTCGGCAACCGTCGAATAGGGGGTGTCGCCGATCATGTCGCTGTTGTAGGCCAGCAGCGCGAGGCGCACCAGGCTCAGCATCAACATGATCACCAGGGCGCAAAGCAGCGTGTAGGCCAGGTGCGATTTCAAGGTCGGCGTGAAAGCTCGCGCGCCCTGTTGCTTCAAGGCATCCGTGTTAGCCATGAAAGAGGAAGTCCTAGGATTGCGGGTTGCTAAGAGGGCGCCGGGCGTTACCCAGCGCAGCATTGTGCGGGTGCGGATTCTCTTTAAACCAATGTGAAAATTTTGTCACGACCCTGTTGCTGACTTTGTCGAGCCCGCCCCCCGGGCGCCCGCGCTGCAGCGCGGGCCGGCGATGGCCCAGATGATCACCCCGAGCACGGGCAGCAGTGCGATCAGCAGCACCCATAGCGTCTTGACGACCGCCGTGGCAGCGCTGCGCAACACGTTGTAGATCGCCCACAGGCTCAAGCCCAGCAGCGCCAGGCCAACCAGGTCGTTGAATGCAGCGCTCATTCGCCAGCTCCTCCATGAAAGGCTTGGCAGCATACGCGTCTATCGAACCAATAGAAGGGAATCCTTGGCCACACCCACAGGTCACTGAATAAACTGCTCGCATTCATGGATTCGAGGTTTACATGCCCCCCGCCCACACCGACAGCGCCGTCCCACCCTCTTCCATGCGCAGCGCCTGGCGCCAGCAGATGCGCAGCACGCCCTGGCTCAGCGCGGGCCTGGGGGCCAGCCTGCTGGCGGTGCTGGTGCTGCTGGTAGCGAGCTTCTGGAACGCGGTGAACGGCGATCATGCCGACAACCTGCACTTGGCGCTGCTGGGCGGGCTGTCGGGCTTCGCGGCGACTGCGCTGGGGGCCGGGCTTGCCGTGGTACTGCGCGACGTCAGTACGCGCAGCCAGGACGTCATGCTGGGCTTCGCTGCCGGCATGATGCTGGCGGCCAGCTCGTTTTCGCTGATTCTGCCGGGCCTGGATGCCGCCCGGGAGATCACCGGCAGCGGCCCTGGCGCTGCATTCACGGTGGTACTGGGCATGGGCCTTGGCGTGTTGCTGATGCTCGGCCTGGACCGTTTCACCCCTCACGAGCATGAAAGCACCGGGCCTTGTGGGCCGGATGCCGAGCGCATCAACCGGGTCTGGTTGTTCGTCTTGGCAATCACCTTGCACAACCTGCCCGAGGGCATGGCGATCGGCGTCAGTTTCGCCAATGGCGACATGAACATCGGCCTGCCGCTGACCAGCGCCATTGCCATTCAGGACATTCCAGAAGGCCTGGCCGTGGCACTGGCGTTGCGCGCGACCGGCTTGTCGAACCTGAAAGCTGCACTGGTGGCGGTGGGCTCCGGGTTGATGGAGCCGCTGGGCGCGGTGATCGGCCTGGGCATCTCGACCGGCTTTGCCCTCGCCTACCCCATCAGCATGGGCCTGGCGGCCGGTGCGATGATCTTCGTGGTGTCCCACGAGGTGATCCCGGAAACCCACCGCCATGGCCACCAGACGTCGGCGACCTTGGGCTTGATGGGTGGCTTTGCGGTGATGATGTTTCTCGACACCGCGCTGGGCTGAGGGTGACAGGCAGCCCCGCGGCTCAGACGTGCACCGCGACCTTGAGCGCTTCCAGTGCCGGTTCGACCTTGATACCCAGCTCTGCGCCCAGGTCCAGGACACGCTGCAGATCCTGCTGACCGACCATGACCATTTGCAGTTCGTCATCCAATAGCTGGCTGAAATTGAGCAGCACGTAGCCGCCCGCTTCCTTGTTCAACGCGCCCATCTGCACCTGGATGCGGTTGAGAGCGGTCAAAGGCTCGGTGCGCGCCAGCTGTTTGGGCTTGAGGGTGAACGGCACGCTCTTGTCGAAGGACTCGCTGATGTGCTGGAACAGCTCCTGGTAGCTGTCGGCCTGAAACACCACGGTATCGGGCAAGCTGCCAAGCACCACCCATTCACCGAGGGGTATCGGGAAGCTGTCGTCGTAGTTGATATCAGGATTGGCGGCGAGGAAAGCGGCCGGATCGGCGTAGGCCTGGACGGCTTCCTCGGCGATGCGCTCGATCTCCTCATCGCGCATGCAACCGGCGCCGATGAGGCGAATGAATTCGAGCAACTGGATTTTCATGAAGGGACCTGCGGCGCGGAAAAGTCGCCAAGGATAGCCGCAAAAGCCCCCGAACCGTTAGCCGGCCAGCGCTTGCAGGCGAGCTGCCGCATCGACCGCGCCCATGGTCTGCGCCGCCATCAGCGCCGTGGCACCGCGCGCGTCCTGGCGCGCTGGGTCAGCGCCCTGGTCCAGCAGATAGTCGAGGATTTCGAGGCGGTTGAACATCGCCGCCAGCATCAATGCCGTGCGCCCGTCCTCAGCAGCAGCATCGACCGGCACGCCACTGTCGAGCAGCAAGCGAATCATCGCCATATCGCCCTTGAAGGCGGCGCCGGCGATCGGCAACTGGCCATTGTCGTTGGCAATCAAGGGATCGGCCCCATGCGCCAGCAGTACCTGCACGGCCTGGTGGTGGCCACGGTAGCTGGCCAGCATCAGCAGGGTGTCGCCCTTGTGGTTGCGCAGGTTGGCGGGCAGTCCGCTGGCCAGCAGGCGTTCAAGCATCTGGGCATCGCCTTGGCGGGCACGCTCGAAGACTTGATCGGCAAAGGCTGCGGCTTCATCTTCGGTCATGGCAACGGCGGCGGGTTGTGCGGACATGAGGGAACCTCCTGGTAGTAAATGTTGCCCAAGTCTTTGTCAGGCATGCCATTGCCGTCAAAGGTTCCGAATCTATGGGCCTGATAGACAAACGCCTGACCCGTGCAAATTGCACTGTGCAAATTGCACGACCTTGCAGGCTGCACGGCAAGGGGTTCTGAAAATTCTCTCAACCAACTGATTTTAAAGGGTTTTACCGGATCGCCATTTTTGGCACGGTCGCTGCAACTATCCACTCATGTCTGCCAACCTAACAGTCAGGAGTTGATATGGACCTCATCCAGGAAAAATTCGTCTCGGTGTTCCCGGCCTACCAAGTCGCCACCCAGCCTCGCCCTGATGGTGGCGTACTGCTGACCCTGCGCGCCGCCGATGGCAAAGTCACTCGCCGCGTGCTGACCTATGGACAACTGCACAGTGCCGAGCAGCTGTCCTGGGCTATCAGTGCAATCCGCCGGGACCTGGCTGAACAGGCCAGCGAGCTGCCCGTTATTTCGATGTTGCAAAGCCAGCAGCGTTTCGCGTTGCCGACCTACCGTTGAGTTTTGTCTGTACCGGCCTTTCGCGATGTGAATCAACTCCTACACAGATACTGCAGTGCCCATAGGGATGGCGGGGTACCTGCGTAGGAGCTGACTTACCCGTGAAGGGCCCGGTCAGACACTAAAACTCATCGATTCCGGCAAACAACCGGGCTGATTCATCGCCCGTGAACGCCAGTTGAGCGCCCTGCTCATCCTTGGTCAAGCGCACCGCCACACAGAACGGGTTATCCCCTAGCTCGATCCAACGCCTAGCGCCTGCTGGCACCAGCAACTGATCGCCCTTCTCGCACACTACCGCATACACCCAATCCTCCACTCGCACTGCCAGTTGCGCACGCCCCGTGACGACCGCGAATACCTCGTCGCTGGCGATGACGTGCTCGGCGCGCAGATCCGCCTGTGCAGCATCGACACCGTCACGGTTGATTAGCCTGCAGGCCGCGCTCCCGTGCCTGTCCATCAGCTGGTCGAGATGCACGCGACAGGCATCGAGCACGTGCGCGTCGCTGCCGCCGGGACGCACGCGCAGTTCGATCGGCGTGTGGCTGAAGGTCAAGCCAGCCTGGGCCAGGGTATTGGCGATGTCGTCCAGGTGCGTAAGCACCTTGTTCGGCAAGCCCGGGCTGGACGCATGAAAAACGCAAAGGATGCTCATCGGCTACGGGTCCTGGTGGCAATCAAACAAGTGGCAATGATAACGGCTGCAGCCAGCGCTGCGGCACTGGCCATACCAAAGGTGAAGGCCGGCCCCAGCTGTTTCCAGCTATACCCTGAATACAGCGCGCCCAGCGCGCCGCCGGTGCCGGACAGCGCGGCATACAGCGCCTGCCCCTGCCCTTGCTGGCGCGCGCCGAAGCTGGACTGGACGAAGGCGATGCTTGCGGCGTGGAAACAACCGAAGGTGGCTGCGTGCAGCAGCTGGGCGACAATCAGCACCACCGGCTCATCGGCCAGATTGCCCAACAGCAACCAGCGCAATGCCGCCAGCAGGAAGCTGACCAGCAATACCGATTGCACGCTGAAGCGGGCGAATACCCGGCCCATGAGCATGAACATCAGCACTTCGGCAACCACGCCCAATGCCCACAGCAGGCCGATGGCTCCCCGGCTGTAGCCCAAATGCTCGAGGTGCAGGGTGAGAAACGTGTAGTAAGGCCCGTGGCTCAGCTGCATCAACGCCACGCACACATAGAACGCCAGCACTCCCGGAGCGCCCAGTTGGCGCAAAAAGCCGCCGGCCGCCGGCCGCTCGACATGCTCGACGGGGTGTGCGTTAGGTACCCACAGGCTGGCGGCGACGATAGCGGCCATCACGGTCACCAGCGCGACCGGATAGATGTCCAGGCTCAACCATTCGAACAGCCGCCCGAGCCCGACCACGGTAATGATGAAGCCGATCGAGCCCCATAGCCGCACCTGGCTGTAGCGCGACGTCTGGCCATGCAGGTGAGCCAGGGTGATGACTTCGAACTGCGGCAGTACGGCATGCCAAAAGAAGGCGTGCAGCGCCATGACCAGCGCCAGCCAGGCGTAGCTCGTGCCGAAGAAGATCAGCGAAAAGCTCGCCAGGGTGGCCAATGCGCCCAGGCGCACGATCAACAGGCGCTGACCGCTGCGGTCGCCGAGCCAGCCCCACAGGTTGGGCGCGACGCAGCGCATCAGCATGGGGATGGCCACCAGCTCGCCGATGCGTGCCGCCGAAAAGCCCAGGTGGTCGAAATACAACGCCAGGAACGGCGCCGTGGCGCCCAGCAGCGCGAAATAGCACAGGTAGAAACTGGACAGCCGCCAGTAGGGAATCGCAGGCATGGGCAAAGCCTTGTGTGGCCGGTCCGAGCCCTTGAGCGCAAGTTGCAGGCGCTCTTCAGACGAGCGCGAAGGCATCGGACCTGGCGGTATCAGAGCTGACGCAACACCGGCGTACCCACCTTGACGTCGGCGTTCTGCGCGCGATGGCGCAGCAGGTGGTCCATTAGCGCAATCGCCATCATGGCCTCGGCGATCGGCGTGGCGCGAATGCCCACGCACGGGTCGTGACGGCCCTTGGTGATGACATCGACCGGGTTGCCGTGGACGTCGATCGAGCGCCCAGGGGTGGTGATGCTGGAGGTCGGTTTCAATGCCAGGTGCGCCACGATCGGCTGACCCGAGCTGATGCCGCCGAGGATGCCACCGGCGTTGTTGCTGAGAAAGCCCTCGGCCGTCAGCTCGTCGCGGTGTTCGGTGCCGCGCTGGGCCACGCTGGCGAAGCCTGCGCCGATTTCTACACCCTTGACCGCGTTGATGCTCATCAGTGCGTGGGCAAGTTCGGCGTCGAGACGGTCGAAGATCGGCTCGCCCAGGCCCGGCATCACGCCTTCGGCGACCACGGTGATCTTGGCCCCGACCGAATCCTGATCGCGGCGCAGCTGGTCCATGTACGCTTCAAGCTCCGGCACCTTGCTTGGGTCTGGGCTGAAGAAGGCGTTCTGCTCGACCGACTCCCAGGTCTTGAACGGGATGTCGATCGGGCCCAATTGGCTCATGTAACCGCGCACCCGAATGCCCTGGGTCGCCAGGTATTTCTTGGCGATGGCACCGGCCGCCACCCGCATCGCGGTTTCGCGCGCCGAGCTACGCCCGCCGCCGCGGTAGTCGCGCACGCCGTACTTGTGGTGGTAGGTGTAGTCGGCGTGGGCGGGGCGGAACAGGTCCTTGATCGCCGAGTAGTCCTTGGACTTCTGGTCGGTGTTGCGGATCAACAGCCCGATCGAGCAGCCAGTGGTGCGCCCCTCGAACACGCCGGAGAGGATTTCCACTTCGTCCGCTTCCTGGCGCTGGGTGGTATGCCGGCTGGTGCCGGGCTTGCGCCGGTCGAGATCGTGCTGCAGGTCGGCCAGGGAAATCTCCAGGCCCGGTGGGCACCCATCGACAATGGCGACCAACGCCGGTCCATGGCTTTCGCCAGCGGTGGTGACAGTGAACAGCTTGCCGTAGGTATTGCCGGACATGAGCGCTCCGCGAAATCAGCCTGAAGTGATCGAAAGCGCGCAGTATACAGATGGTTCGGCTGCCTGTGCTGGAGAACCTTCCCGCGCCGCCCAGGTCGAAAAATCACCTCCCCATGTAGTACCGCATGATGCCGCGTTTCGTTGCCCTGTTGCTCCTGTTGTGCACTGGCCTGGCCCAGGCCGCCGCTCCCACTGTCCTGCAACGTCCCATCGACCTGGACACCGGCCAGGGCGTGCTGCACGGCAGCCTGTTGTTGCCCCAGCAGGGCACACCGCCGCCGGTGGTGCTGATCATCGCAGGCTCGGGCCCGACCGACCGCGATGGCAACAACCCGGCCGGGGGCAAGGTCGACAACCTCAAGCGTCTGGCCTTGTTGCTGGCCAACGAACACATCGCCAGCGTGCGCTATGACAAGCGTGGGGTCGCCGCCAGCCAGCCGGCGACCCCGGATGAGCGCAACCTGAGCGTGCAGCGCTATGTCGACGACGTGGTCGCCTGGAGCCGCAAGCTCAAGGCCGATCCGCGCTTCGGCCAGCTGATCCTGGTGGGCCACAGCGAAGGCGCGCTGATCGCCAGCCTGGCCGCCGAGCGGGCCGGGGCCAGTGCGGTGATTACCCTGGCCGGCATGGGCCGGCCGCTGGCCGAGGTGTTGCGCGAGCAACTGGCCCAGCGTCTGCCACCGGCTCAGTTGGCCGCTGGCAGCGCCCTGCTCGAGCGCCTGCAGGCCGGGCAGACCAGCCTGGACGTGCCTGCTCCGCTGCGTCAGGTGTTTCGCCCCAGCGTGCAGCCCTACCTGATCACCTTGCTGCAGCAGGACCCGGCGCAGGCGTTCGGCCGCTTGCCGATGCCGGCGCTGATCGTCCAGGGGCGCAATGACGTGCAGGTCGATGTCGCCGACGCCGAACGCCTGAAAGCGGCCAAGCCCGATGCCGAGCTGGTGCTGATCGACGGCATGAACCACATGCTGCGTATCAGCCCCAAGGACATGCACCTGCAGCGCGACAGTTACCTGAACCCAGAGCTGCCGCTGGCACGCGAACTCGGCGAGCGGGTGGTCAGCTTCATTCGCCAGCTGCCATCGGCTTAGCCCTCAATCATCGGCGAACGCTGCCGATAACGCGGTATTGGTGCTGCATCCGGGCCGCTGCATGGCCCATTTGCGCGTTCGCCGGCAGTTGCTGCCCGGCGCGCGTCAGTTCAGCGCCGCCCGTCCATGAGGAAACGCCTAGATGACCGATGCCACCGCTGCCGTCGAACCGGCCGAAGAGCCGCACGCCCCGGAACCTGCCGCCCTGCCTTGGGCCGACCTGGTGGTGGAGCACTTCCAGCTGCTGCGCCTGGCGCCGCTGACCACCGACCGCAACAGCGGCGGGCGGCCACTGCGCTTCGTCGAATTCGCCTATGCCGAGCGGCATGACAAGGCCCATAGCCTGCTGCGCATGGAAATTCGCCTGCCAGGGCAAAAAGTACGCAAGGAGCAGAATCAGCTCGACGTACGCGTCGACCATGCCGAACGCCGGGTCACCCTTGGGGGCGACAGCGGGCTGCAACTGGAACCGCTGAACCGCGGGCTGGGCCGCTTCATGCTCGGCCAGGCGGTGCAGTGGCTGCAGCGGCGCTGGTCGAATTATCGAGTCGAAGGCACCGCCCTGGCCAACAAGGACGCGCTCAACGAAGACACCCGCCTGCGCCGCGACCGCTTCCTGACCGCCACCGGGCTTGAGGTGGAATACGCCGACCCGCAGCACCTCAAGGGCCGCACGCTGGACACCACAGTCAGTCAACTCAAGGGCGGCTGGAACACCGAAAAGGTCCAGCAGGTCGGCATTCTCGAAGCGGCGGGCATGCTGCAACAGGCCGAACAGCTGCTGCAGGAAAAAGAAGGACAACTGCGCGAACGCGATGAGCGCGTAGCCAAATACCGCCGGGAAGACAGCGGGCTGCGCTTCACCATTACCTGCCTGGTGGCCTTTGCGGTGTTCCAGGCAGGCTTGCTGATCTGGATCGCCACGCGCTAAGGCGGCTGGCGCCGCCTTGCGGGCCGGGTGGTCTTCAGATGCGCGCCTCGAACAACCCCTGATGGGCGCGGCACTGCTCGGCGGTGAGCATGAACACCCCGTGCCCGCCGCGCTCGAACTCAAGCCAGGCGAAGTCCACCTCCGGGTACAGCGCCTCGACGTGCACCTGGCTGTTGCCGACTTCGACAATCAGCAAACCTTTTTCGGTCAGGTGATCGGCCGCCTCGGCGAGCATGCGCCGCACCAGATCAAGGCCATCGTTGCCACACGCCAGGCCCATCGCCGGCTCGTGGTGATACTCAGCCGGCATGTCGCCGAAATCTTCGGCGTCGACGTAAGGCGGGTTCGACACGATCAGGTCGAAGCGCTGGCCCGGCAAGCCGGCAAAGCCGTCACCTTGCACGGTGAATACGCGCTCTTCCAGGCCGTGGCGCTCGATGTTCTGGTTAGCCACTTCAAGCGCGTCGAAAGACAGGTCGGCCAACACCACTTCGGCCTGCGGGAACACCTCGGCGGCGACGATGCCGATGCAGCCTGAACCGGTGCACAGGTCGAGAATGCGCGCAGGCTCGCTGGCAAGCCACGGCTCGCAGCGTTTTTCCAGCAGCTCGCCGATCGGTGAACGGGGCACCAGTACGCGCTCATCGACGATGAACGACATGCCGCAGAACCAGGCTTCGCCCAACAGGTAGGCGGTGGGTACGCGGTCTTCGATGCGGCGCTTGAGCAGGTGTTGCAGGCGTACCCGCTCGTCGTCCTCGAGCTGGCAGTCCAGGTAGCTGTCGGCGATTTCCCACGGCAGGTGCACCGCACCGAGTACCAGCAGGCGCGCTTCGTCCCAGGCATTGTCGGCACCGTGGCCGAAGAACAGTTCGTGCTCGTGGAAGCGGCTGACCGCCCAGCGAATGTGGTCGCGCAGCGTGCGCAGACGGGATGTGATCACGGGGTACTCCTATTCAGACCGTACAAAAGTCTAACAGCCCAACCCGCACAAATGTTCCTGCCGATGACCCGATGGTTGGCCACAGGCCAGTAATCACGCCGCTTGCGTTGTCAACCATTCCCATTGGCGTCAAGGCAGAGGAGAATAGGTCCACAAAAGCCCTACCCAAGGAGCCCTTGATGTCCGTTCCAACCACGATGTTCCGCCTCACTGGCCGCGATTACCCGCCGGCCAAGCTGAGCCAAGCCAGCCTGATCATCATCGATGCGCAGAAGGAGTACCTCAGTGGTCCCCTGCAACTGTCGGGCATGGACGAGGCCGTGGCCAACATCGCCCGGTTGCTCGACGCCGCCCGCCAGGCTGGCCGTCCGATCATCCATGTTCGCCACCTCGGCACCGTTGGCGGGCGTTTCGATCCGCAGGGCCCGGCCGGTGAGTTCATCCCTGGCCTGGAGCCGCAAGACGGCGAGATCGTCATCGAAAAGCGCATGCCCAACGCCTTCAAGAACACCAAGCTGCACGACACCCTGCAAGGCCTGGGGCACCTGGACCTGATCGTGTGCGGCTTCATGAGCCACTCGAGCGTCAGCACCACGGTGCGCCGGGCCAAGGACTACGGTTACCGTTGCACCCTGGTCGAGGACGCCTCGGCAACCCGTGACCTGGCGCTCAAGGACCAGGTGATCCCAGCCGCCCAGATCCACGCCTGCGAAATGGCCGTGATGGCCGACAACTTCGCCTGCGTCGCCCCCACCGCCAGCCTGATCTGAGCCTTCGCGGCCCCGTGCCGCCCGGCCACCGGGCGGAACCGCAAGGCCGGGTTCGAGTCCAATTGCGCAGGTCCACCGAGGAAACTGAAATGAAGCTCAAAGGCAGTTTCGACGCCAAGCGTCTGCGCCAGCGCCAACCGGCCAATTGGGCTGCACGCATCGCCGCTGGCCTGGCGGCCCTCATCGCGACATTGGGCATCTTGCTGGTCATGGCTGGTTTCGCCGGGCTGCTGGGCAACTACGCAGCGCTGGCCGAACTGAACGCCAATCGCCCATTGGCGGCGATCGTTGCCGGCGCCGGGTTGCTGATGCTGTACTTCGGCGTGCGCTTCTGGCGGCGCAGCCGCATCCGTCTGCGCCGCGGCCGTGAACTGAACCTGTCGCCGCACCTGATGAAAAAGCATGATTGATGGTTTGCCGGGTTGCCTCGCAAAACGCCTGGTACTGACGCCACCAGGCTGATCGCGTAAACTACGCCGCCCACGTGGAGGCACCATGCAAGACGACGATTTTTCCCTGTTCAGTGCCGAAGTGCGCGGCGTCAAGCCGATCAAGCACGATCGCGCCGAGGTGGGCAAACCGAAAACCGACCGCAAGCAGTTGGCTGGCCTGCGCCAGGCCGCGACCGTGCGCAGCGATCAGGCGCTGGTGATCGACGGCCTGTCCGACCAGTTCGTGATCGACGTCGGTGCCGAAGACGAGCTGATGTGGCGCCGCGACGGCGTGCAGGAAACCCAGATCCGCAAGCTCAAGCTCGGCCAGATTGCCTTCGAGGGTAGCCTCGACCTGCATGGCATGAGTGTCGAGAAGGCACGCGAAACCTTGTGGGCCTTCATCGCCGAAGCCACCCAGCTGGAAGTGCGTTGCGTGCGGGTCACCCACGGCAAGGCCGCGCGCCTGGACGGCAAGCGCCCGATGATCAAGAGCCACGTCAACACCTGGCTGCGCCAGCATCCCCAGGTGCTGGGATTCACCTCGTGTCAGGCGCGTCACGGTGGCACTGGGGCTGTGTATGTCATGCTCAAGCGAACCATGATGGAAGGCCGCGACGAGTAACGCCGTGCTTGCAGCGCCGCCCGCGCCGCCTTACCCTTCCTTTTTTGCGATTTTTCCCACAGGTAGATACATGTCCCTGGAACAGAACTACACCGAGATCCTTGGCCAGATCGGCGAGGACGTCTCCCGTGAGGGCCTGCTCGACACGCCCAAGCGGGCTGCAAAGGCGATGAAGTACCTTTGCCGCGGTTATGAGCAGACGCTGGAAGAAGTCACCAACGGCGCGCTGTTCACTTCCGATAACAGCGAGATGGTGCTGGTCCGGGACATCGAGCTGTACTCGATGTGCGAACACCACATGCTGCCGTTCATTGGCAAGGCTCACGTGGCGTACCTGCCCAAGGGCAAGGTGCTCGGCCTGTCCAAGGTCGCGCGGATCGTCGACATGTACGCCCGCCGGTTGCAGATTCAGGAAAACCTCAGCCGGCAGATCGCCGATGCCGTGCAGCAGGTGACCGGCGCTGCCGGCGTTGCCGTGGTGATCGAAGCCAAGCACATGTGCATGATGATGCGCGGTGTCGAGAAGCAGAACTCGACCATGCTCACCTCGGTGATGCTCGGTGAGTTCCGTGACAATGCCGCCACGCGCAGCGAGTTCCTCAGCCTGATCAAGTGATCGGCGCCAGACCCGAGCCGGCCCCCAGGGGTCGGCTTGTGCATTTCAGGAGTAGCCCATGATCGTCAAAGCCCTGCGGGTCGGCCTCGGCCAGCTCATCGTGTTCGGCGACTGGATCAGCCGCCCAGCCAAGCGCAAGCGCGATGCCGCCGCTCAAGCGCAAGTCGAGCAGGAGGCCAAGCGCCTTGCGCTCTACCAGTTCCACGCCTGCCCGTTCTGCGTGAAGACCCGCCGCACCCTGCACCGCTTGAACGTGCCGGTGGCCTTGCGCGATGCCAAGCACGACCCCGCGCATCGCCAGGCCCTGCTCGAAGGCGGTGGCCGAGTGAAAGTGCCATGCCTGCGCATCGAAGAAAACGGCGAGGTCACCTGGATGTATGAATCCAAGGCGATCATCGCCTACCTGGACCAGCGCTTCGCCTGAGCCAAGCGCGGTTCAGCGGTTCACTCGACCATGGGCACATGCCGAGGATGGCTGGCCACACGCGCCAGCCAGGCGCGTACGGCCGGGTAATCGCTCAGGTCGAAACCGCCCTGGTGGGCGACATGGGTATAGGCATACAGCGCAACGTCGGCGATCGAGTACTGCTCGCCCACCAGGTAAGGCGTCATCTGCAGTTGGCGCTCCATCACCTTGAGTGCCTTGTAACCGCCTTTGTGCAATTTGCGGTATTCCTCAACGCGCGCATCGGGCAGGCCCAGGTAGAACTGGATGAACCGCGCCACGGCGATATACGGCTCGTGGCTGTACTGCTCGAAGAACTGCCACTGCAGCACCTGGGTACGCAGCCGCGCCTCGGTGGGCAGATATTCGCTGCCGTCCGCCAGGTAGTTGAGGATGGCGTTCGATTCCCATAGGCAAGTCCCGTCCTCGAGCTTGAGCACCGGCACCTTGCCGTTGGGGTTCATGGCCAGAAATTCCGCGGTTTCGGTTTCGCCCTTGAGAATATCCACCGCGTGCCACTCATACGGGCGGTCGAGCAGGCTGAGCATCAGCTTGACCTTGTAGCAGTTGCCCGATTGGTAGTCGCCATACACCTTGAACATCGCCCTTCCCCTTTCCACGCAATTGCGCACATTCGCCCAATAGTTGGCGACTGTACGGCTAAAAGCAATGCCTGCTGTATGGCAATGATCGAGCGCATGCGCGCTAGGCTGAAAAAAATGCTTACATCTGGACAAGGACCTGCGCCCATGAACGACGCCACCTCCGCGCCTTTGCGGCCCCTGGCAGACACTTCGGCTTCTGCATTGGTGGCAGGCTTCATCGCCATGCTGACCGGCTACACCAGCTCGCTGGTACTGATGTTTCAGGCCGGCCAGGCGGCCGGCTTGAGCAGCGGGCAGATCTCGTCGTGGATCTGGGCGCTGTCGATGGGCATGGCGGTATGCAGCATCGGCTTGTCATTGCGCTACCGCACGCCGATCACCGTGGCCTGGTCCACACCGGGCGCCGCACTGTTGATCACCAGCCTGGGCGGGGTGAGTTATGGCGAGGCCATCGGGGCATACATCACCTGCGCGCTGCTGGTGGTGGTCTGCGGCCTGACCGGCAGCTTCGAGCGGCTGGTCAAGCGCATTCCGGCATCGCTGGCATCGGCTCTGCTGGCCGGTATCTTGTTCAAGATCGGCAGCGAGATCTTCGTCGCGGCCCAGCACCGCACCGTGCTGGTGTTGGGCATGTTCTTCACTTACCTGCTGATCAAGCGCGTGTCGCCGCGCTACTGCGTGCTGGCTGCGCTGGTGGTGGGTAGCGGTCTATCGGGGGCACTGGGATTGCTGGACTTCAGTGATTTTCGACTGGAGGTAGCGACGCCGGTGTGGACCAGCCCGAGCTTCTCGCTGGCAGCGACCATCAGCATCGGCATCCCGCTGTTCGTGGTCGCCATGACCTCGCAGAACATGCCGGGCGTGGCGGTGTTGCGGGCCGATGGTTACCAGGTGCCGGCATCGCCGCTGATCACCACCACGGGCCTGGCCTCACTGCTGTTGGCGCCGTTCGGTGCGCACGGGGTCAACCTGGCCGCGATCAGTGCGGCGATCTGCACTGGCCCGCACGCCCACGAAGACAAGCGCAAGCGTTATACGGCAGCGGTATGGTGCGGCGTGTTCTACGGCATCGCCGGCACCTTCAGCGCCACCTTGGCGGCGTTGTTTGCCGCGTTGCCCACGGAGTTGGTGCTGTCGATTGCGGCACTGGCGCTGTTCGGTTCGATCATGAACGGGCTGACCGTGGCCATGAGCGAGGCCAAGGAGCGGGAGGCGGCGTTGATCACGTTCATGGTGACGGCCTCCGGGCTGACCCTGTTCTCGATCGGCTCGGCGTTCTGGGGGATCGTCGCAGGGGTGGTGACGTTGCTGATCCTCAATCCGCGCAGGGCATGAAGCCTTGATGGGCATATTGCGGGTAAAAAATACGCGCTCACGCTCGAAACAAAGGCCCTTTGCGCCTGCAACGTCGTCCTGGGCATAAGCTATTCAGCAAGGCAGAAACCCTCAAAGCCTGAAGTGACCGACCATGCCCTTGAGGTCATTGCCCAGTTGCGCCAGTTCGATGCTGGAACGGGCATTGTCCTGCATCGCCAGCGCCGCCTGGTCGGCGCTGCCGCGAATCTGCGTCACGCTGCGGCTGATCTCTTCGGCTACCGAGCTCTGCTGCTCGGCGGCGGCGGCGATCTGTTGGTTCATCTGCTGGATCAGCGACACGGCCGAGGCAATGCTGCCCAGCGCGCTTTCGGTGTGCAGCGCATCGGTCACCGCCAGACGCACCAGCTCGGCACTGCCACGGATCTGCGCCACTGATTGCTCGGCATTGCCGCGCAGGCTGGCCACCAACCGTTCGATTTCATCGGTGCTCTGGCGGGTACGCCGGGCCAGCGCCCGCACCTCATCGGCCACTACCGCGAAACCCCGCCCCTGCTCACCGGCTCGGGCAGCTTCGATGGCGGCATTGAGGGCCAGCAGGTTGGTCTGCTCGGCCACGCTCTTGATCACCGCCAGCACATCGCCAATGGTGTGGATTTCTGCGCTCAGACTGTCGATGCCTTCGCTCGCGGTTTCAGCAGCGCTCGCCAGTTGCTCGATGCGCTGCATGCTCTGACGCACCACGCGCTGGCCAGCGTCGACCGTGTCATCGGCCGCCTGCGCAGCCTGGGCAGCCTGTTCGGCATTACGCGCCACGTCGTGCACGGTGGCGGTCATCTGTTGCATGGCAGTGGCCACCTGCTCGGTTTCTTCCTTTTGGCTGCCGACTTCACGGTTGGTCTGCTCGGTAACCGCCGAGAGCGCCTGGGCGCTGCCGGCCAATTGCTCGATGCCCTGCTGCAAGCCGCTGACCACGCCCGACAAACCCGCTGCCATCTGCTGCATGGCCTGGGTCAACTGCCCGACTTCATCATGACGCGCGGCCTCTTGCTCGACGCTCAATTCGCCAGCGGCAATGCGTTGGGCCCGCGCAATCACCCGTTTGAGCGGCCCGATCACGGCGCGCGGGATCAGCCAGGCGGCGAGCAGGCCGACCAACAGGGCCAGCGCAGTGGCCAGGACAATGGCCAGGCTGTTGCGGGTAAGTTGCGCCTGCATCTCTTGCTGCTCGGCGGCGTAGGCGCGGTCGACCTGGCCTGTGACCTGCTCGGCACGCGCTTGCAGCTGGGTCTTGATACCCTGCTCCTGGCCGAGCAGATCGGTGTATTCGTTGAGCTTTTCGGAGAAACTGGCGATGTGCCCGGCCACCTCGCCAAGCACGCTCTGATACCCAGGGTCAGTCACCGCAGCCTTGAGTTGCTCGACCAACTGCGCAGCTTCGAGCGTCTGTGCAATACGACCCTGGCCGTCTGGCTGTTCGCCCTTGCGGCTCTGCTCCAGACGCACCCGGGCTTCGTCCATGGCCTGCAGCATCAAACGCGAAACCTGGGCCACCTGCGTGGCCTGTTCGAGAAATTCACTGCCTTGCTGGCCCTGGGACTGCTTGAGCGTGTAGGTGCCGTCGTCGGCGAGCCCGGCCTGCAGCACATCGAGGTTGTTGGCAACGCTCGAGACCGACCAACTGGCGGTGTCCAGCGCGAGCTCCTTGGCCTGTACCGCCTGGACAAAGGCTTCAAAGGCCTGAGCATAGGCGCTCAGGTCGGCTTCGGCAGCGGCCAGTGCAGGCAGGCCGCGGGCGCGCTCGATCAGCCCCTGCAGGCCACTGCGCAGTGCGTCGGCCTCCTTGGCGTCGGAGCGCAAGGCAAAGGCCTGCTCATGCGCGCGCAGGCGCAGCAGGTCGGTGTTGAACTGGCTGAGCTGACGCAAGCCCTCGAAGCGTTGACCCACGCTGTGCAGCGCGGCGACACCGATGGCCGCCACCGCTACGGTGAGCAGCAACACCAAGGCAAAACCCAGCGCCAACTTACGGGCCATGCCCAGGTTGGCCAGAATACCGCGCCCGCTCGCCGCCATCGCCGATCCCCTTCCCCGAAGGTTTGCCAAGCGCAAGCGTGGCGCGCTTGCGCAGCGACCCACAAGGGGCATGCGGACAAATGGTGTCAAATGGCTATGAGTGTGTCGCGATCAGCTAGCTGAAGGTCGTACTGCGTGCTGAAAGAACCGTTGGGCCCGGGCGTCCTGCCCATAGGCGACATTGATGCGCAGCCAGTCGCTGGCGGTGCCCTGGTAATCGAAGGCGCTGCCGGGGGTGAGCAAGACCTCGTGCTGCAAGGCCAGACGCTCGAGACTGGCAAAATCCTGCCCTGCCACACGGGCCCAGACGAACATCCCGCCGTACGGCTCGCAGAACACCTGCCAGCCATACTGCTCGAGTTGCGCCAGAAGCTTGGCCATGTGCTGGCCAAGCCGTACGTTCAACCGCTGCACGTGCTTGCGGTAGCTGCCATTGCCCAGCATGTGGCTGACCACTTGTTCGGCGAAGCGCGAGGTACCAATGCCACTGACCATCTTCAGCTCGGCCGTACGTGCGATCAGCGCGTCGTCGGCGAGCAGGTAGCCCACCCGCAGCGAGCTGCTCAAGGTCTTGGAAAAGCTCCCTAGGTAGATCACCCGCTGCTCGCTGTCGAGGGTCGCCAGACGTGTGGCCGGGCCCTGCTGGAAGTCGGCATAGATATCGTCTTCGACTATTCGCAGGTCGTGTTCACGGGCAAGTTCCAACAAGCGGTAGGCCACCTTGGGCGCAAGGCTGGTGCCGGTCGGGTTGTGGTACAGGCTGTTGATGAACAGGCAGCGTGGGCGATGGCGCATCAGCAGGTGCTCGAGCACTTCGAGGTCCGGGCCGCAGGCCGTGCGTGGCAGGGCCAACATCGTCACCTGCTGCTGGCGCAGCAGGTTGAACAGGTTGTAGTAACCGGGGTTTTCCACCAGCACGCTATCGCCTGGGCGCAGCAGCGTGCGTACCAGCAGATCGAGCGCGTGGCTGGCGCCTTGCGTGGTGAGGATACGCTCGGGAGCGGCAGCGATGTCCAATCGCGCCAGACGCTTGTGCACCTGCTGGCGCAGGCTGGCCAGGCCCTGGGGCGGGCAATAGTCGAACAGGTCCTGCGCATCGCCGCGGCTGACTTGACGAATCGCCTGGGCCAGCTCGGCCTCGGCACGCCAGCTGTTGGGCAACCAGCCGCAGCCAAGCTTGAGCATCTGCTCATGGCCTTCGCGAAACTGCCGCCAGCTACCCTCGTTACTCTCCCCCCACACAGGCAAAGCGTCATGGACGCTGAGATCTTTGCGCGCGGCGACGAAAAACCCGCTGCCATGACGGGCCTCCAACCAGCCGCCGGCGACCAGACGGTCGTAAGCCTCGATCACGCACGAGGCGCTGACCGCTTGCTCGCGGGCCAGGGCCCGGATCGATGGCAAACGCGCACCGGGGCGCAAGCGCTGATGTTCGATCCAGGCTTGCAGGTGCTCGGTCAGCTGTCGCACCAGCGGGGTTGGGCTCAAGCGATCAAGGGAAAAGTGCATGGGCTAGGTGTTTGTCAATTTCGGGCAAACAGTTAAGCATAAATGAGCGCCTGGTGTGCCTTGTCGCCAGGCGCAGGCAGCGGCACTGTTCGATGAACGGCCGCCGTGCATGCCGCCGCTGACACTTGCAGAAACCAGGACCGCCCCATGCCCTCACGCAACGCCCCCGCCCTACTCGCCTTCGCCCTTTGTACCATCACGCTGGCAGTTAATCTGCAAGCGCCGCTGTACATCGCCTATGCCGACCTCTCCGGCCAGGGCGCCGGCGCTACGGCAGTCGCTTTTTCCGGCTATGTGCTCGGCGTATTGCCGGTACTGCTGGCCTTGGGCGGGTTGGCCGATCGGGTCGGCCGGCGGCCGCTGATCGTGGCTGCATTGCTGTTATCGATGCTCGCCACCGGGCTGATGCTGCTCGCGCCAGGCCTGCCGACACTAGGCGTGGCGCGGTTCCTGTTGGGGCTGGGAACCGGTCTGGCCTCGGCCACCGCTACGGCCTACATGACCGAACTGATGGGTGATGGCGCCGCGCAACGGGCTGCCAGCTGGGTCACTGCCAGCACTTCGCTGGGTTTCGGCCTGGGCGCAGCGCTTACCAGCTTGTGCCTGCTGGGCGGTGCCAGCCTTGCGCCAGCGAGCTTTCCTGTGCAACTGCTGCTGGCGGCCGCCGCCGTGCTGTTGGTGTGGCGCCTGCCCGACCCGCGCCCAGCCCAACCCAGCGCCATGCTGCGCCTACCCAGCTACCCACCCGGCAGCGTGGTCCATGGCCTTGCCATTCTGCTGGCGTGGGCCTGTGTCGGCCTGGTCATCGCCCTGCTGCCCGGCATCCTGCGCCAGCAGGGCCTGAGCAGCTGGTCGGGGTTCTCGACGTTCTGCGTCATTAGCTGCGGCTTGCTGTTTCAGCCGCTGGCCAAGCGCATGCCCAGCCGCAGCGCGACCTTGCTGGGCCTGGCGATCCTGCCATGCAGCTATGGATTGCTGGCCTTTGGCGCAGACAGCGGCCGGTTATGGGCGGTGCTGGCCGGCGCGGTGGCAGCCAGCAGCGCGTGCTACGGGTTCGTCTACCTGGGCGGGCTGGCGGCGGTGAATGAACTGGCCGGCGCCGAGAAGACCCGCGCCAGTGCCGGCTTCTTTCTGCTGGCGTACCTGGGCTTCAGCCTGCCGGTGGTGCTGACTGGCGTACTGAGCGATCGCCTGGGGTCGGGCGCGGCGTTGCTGGGGTTCGGGGCCGTACTGCTGATCGGCTGCGCAAGCGTGGCCTGGGCGTTGTATCGCGCCAGTGCGCAGCCGTACGCGCTCGGCCAGCCTTGAGCCTGCGCGGCTGATGCCTGCCTAGATGGCGGTAGCACCACCATCGACGGTCAGGCTGTGCCCCGTGGTGAAGGCTGCCGCGTCGCTGCACAGGTAGAGCACCGCACCGGCGATCTCCTCGACCTTGCCGATGCGCCCGACCGGGTGCATGGCAGCGGCGAATTCGGCCTTGCGTGGGTCTGCCTCATAGGCGCGGCGGAACATGTCGGTGTCGATCACCGCCGGGCACACCGCATTGACCCGGATGCGCTTCTTGGCATATTCGATCGCCGCCGACTTGGTCAGGCCGATCACCGCATGCTTGGAGGCTGCATAGATGCTCATCTTCGGGGCAGCGCCCAGGCCTGCCACTGACGCTGTATTGACGATCGCGCCGCCGCCCTGGGCCATCAGCAGCGGCAATTGATACTTCATGCATAGCCACACGCCCTTGACATTGACCGCCATGATGGCATCGAACTCGGCTTCGCTGCCTTCGGCCAGGCGCCCCTTTTCGATCTCGATGCCAGCGTTGTTGTAGGCGTAGTCGAGACGGCCATAGGTTTCGATGACCCGCTCATGCAGCTGACCAACCTGTGCCTCCTGGGTGACATCACAGGCAACGAACAGCGCCTCGCCACCGGCCGCGCGAATCGACGCTACCGTGGCCTCGCCACCTACTGCGTCGAGGTCGGCCACCACCACCTTCAAGCCCTCGCCAGCGAAGGCCAGGGCAGTCGCCCGGCCGATGCCGGCTGCGCCACCGGTGACCAGAACCACTTGGCCAGAAAAGGTCATGCTCATCGTCTGCTCCTGAAGGGGGTCAATGGAGTCGGAGTCTAGCCAGCTGCTGCATCCGCCGGGCAGCATCATCAAGGCAGCGGTTGAGCTACTATGCTTGCCAGTGATTTTGCGGACCAACTTGCATCAGCAGGTTAAATTGACCGCTGTGCCCCATTGCCCATAAGGACCTGCCATGACCCAGACCAATCGCCGCTTCCTGCTTACCAAGCGCCCGCATGGCGCAGTGAGCCGTGACGACTTCACGTTCGAAACCGTTGCGGTTCAAGCCCCCGCCGATGGCCAGATCCAGGTACGCAACCTGTACCTGTCGCTCGACCCGGCCATGCGTGGCTGGATGAACGAAGGCAAATCCTACATCCCGCCCGTGGCCCTCGGCCAAGTGATGCGGGCGCTCGGCGTGGGCGAAGTGGTCGCCTCCAATCACCCCGACTACAAGCCTGGCGACCATGTCAGCGGTGCCCTCGGCGTGCAGGACTTCTTCACCGGTGAACCGCAGGGTTTGCACAAGATCGATCCGAGCCTGGCGCCGCTGCCACGCTACCTCTCGGCGCTGGGCATGACCGGCATGACCGCGTACTTCGCCCTGCTCGAGGTCGGCCAGCCAAAAGAAGGCGACACCGTGGTGATTTCCGGCGCGGCAGGCGCTGTCGGCAGCATCGTCGGGCAGATCGCCAAACTGAAAGGTTGCCGCGTGGTGGGCATCGCCGGCGGCGCCGAGAAATGCCAATACCTCAAGGACGAGCTGGGCTTCGACGGGGTGATCGACTACAAGGCCGAAGATGTCCTGGCCGGCCTCAAACGCGAATGCCCGAAAGGCGTGGATGTGTATTTCGACAACGTCGGCGGCGAGATCCTCGATGCCGTGCTCACCCGCATCAACTTCAAGGCACGCATCGTCATCTGCGGCGCCATCAGCCAGTACAACAGCAAGGAAGCGGTCAAAGGCCCGGCCAACTACCTGGCGCTGCTGGTCAACCGTGCGCGCATGGAGGGCTTCGTGGTCATGGACCACGCCAAGGACTATGGCAAGGCAGCCCAGGAAATTGCCGGCTGGATGGCCAGCGGCAAGCTCAAGAGCAAGGAAGACGTGGTCGAGGGCCTGGAAACCTTCCCCGAGACCCTGCTCAAGCTGTTCAACGGCGAGAACTTCGGCAAGTTGGTGTTGAAGGTCTGACCGCGGTGCAGCGCCCGTGCAGGCCCGCGAAAGGGCCGGCACGGGCAGTGCAGATCTTGTAATATTCCCCATCGCCACTGAAACCAGTGACTGGGATTTACAGAGATGACCATGATCAAGATCACCCCCACCATCGAGTGCTCCAACACCGCCCCGTTCGTTCTCTTTGGCGGCATCAACGTGCTCGAGTCCGAGGACCTGGCCCTGACCGCCTGCGCCGAATACGTGCGGGTTACCGAGAAATTGGGCATCCCCTACGTGTTCAAAGCCAGCTTCGACAAGGCCAACCGTTCCTCGATCCACTCCTACCGCGGCCCCGGCATGGAAGAAGGCCTGCGGATCTTCGAGAAGGTCAAAGCCGAGTTCGGCGTACCGATCATCACCGACGTACACGAGATCCATCAGTGCGCGCCGGTGGCCGAAGTGGTCGATGTACTGCAGCTGCCGGCATTCCTCGCCCGCCAGACCGACCTGGTGGTGGCCCTGGCCAAGACCGGCAAGCCGGTCAACATCAAGAAGCCGCAGTTCCTCAGCCCCTCGCAGATGCAGAACATCGTGCACAAGTTCAAGGAAGCCGGTAACGACCAGCTGATCCTGTGCGACCGTGGCACCTGCATGGGTTACGACAACCTGGTGGTCGACATGCTCGGTTTCGGCGTGATGAAGCGCACCTGCGACAACCTGCCGATCATCTTCGACGTGACCCACGCCCTGCAGAACCGCGACCCGTCCGGTGCAGCGTCCGGTGGTCGTCGCGAGCAGGTGGTCGACCTGGCCCGTGCTGGAATGGCGGTTGGGCTGGCGGGGTTGTTCCTGGAAGCTCACCCGAACCCGGACCAGGCCAAGTGCGATGGGCCAAGCGCCCTGCCGCTGGACAAGCTGGAGCCGTTTTTGGCGCAGATCAAGGCATTGGATGAGCTGGTGAAAGGGTTCTCGCCATTGGTTATTGCCTGATCGTTACGCGATTAACCAAGGGCCGACATACCGCGTATGTCGGCCTTTTTTTACATCTGTTACAACCCCACACGATCTTTTAACAACTGCCCTGCTAGGATCCCCGCTCGCGATGGATCTAACACCGTCTCGCGTCACAACGATAAGCAAATCAAGTACATGCGCTGCGCGCATTCGCAGCGCTGCAACCGGGGGATTCAATGGATTTATGGACGGCCTTCCAGGCACTCATTCTGGGAGTAGTAGAGGGAATCACTGAGTTCCTGCCTATCTCAAGTACCGGCCACCAGATCATCGTCGCAGACCTGATCGACTTCGATGGCGAACGCGCCATTGCTTTCAACATCATCATCCAGCTGGCAGCGATCTTGGCAGTGGTGTGGGAATTTCGCGGCAAGATCCTTGAAGTGGTGTTCGGCCTGACCACTGAGCCCAAGGCCCGTCGCTTTACCGGCAACTTGCTGCTCGCGTTCATGCCGGCGGTGGTGCTGGGCGTGCTGTTCGCCGATCTTATCCATGAGTACCTGTTCAACCCGATCACCGTCGCTGCGGCACTGGTCGTTGGCGGGGTAATCATGCTGTGGGCCGAGCGGCGTCAGCATGAAGTGACGATCGATCACGTCGAGCAGATGCGCTGGAGCCACGCATTGAAGATCGGCTTCGTGCAATGCCTGGCGATGATCCCAGGTACGTCGCGCTCGGGCTCGACCATCATCGGCGGTTTGCTGTTTGGCTTGTCGCGCACGGCGGCCACCGAGTTTTCGTTCTTCCTGGCCATGCCGACCATGGTTGGAGCGGCAGTTTACTCGGGCTACAAATACCGCGACCTGTTCCAGCCCAGTGATCTGCCGGTGTTCGCCGTAGGCTTCATCACCTCGTTCATCTTCGCCATGATCGCGGTGCGCGCGTTGCTCAAGTTCATCGCCCACCACAGCTACGCGACGTTTGCCTGGTACCGCATCGTGTTTGGGTTGCTGATCCTGGCGACCTGGCAGTTTGGCTGGATCGATTGGTCGACTGCCCACGGGTGATGCTGCACGCACCAACGAAACAGGGCTGCAATGCAGCCCTTTCTATATGCATCCGTTTCAGCCGCGAATTTCTGCGACCACCGCCGCCAGCGCCTGGGCTGGATCGGCGGCCTTGCTGATCGGGCGGCCGATAACCAGGTAGTCAGAACCTGCGTCCAGAGCCTGGCGTGGGGTCAGGATGCGACGCTGGTCATCGACAGCACTGCCCGCTGGGCGAATGCCTGGCGTGACGAGCTGCAGCCCTGGGTGAGCAGCCTTCAAGGCCGGCGCCTCCAGGGCCGAGCATACCAGGCCGTCCATCCCTGCTTTTTCCGCCAGGGCGGCAAGGCGCAGCACCTGCTCCTGAGGGTCGACATCCAGACCGATACCGGCCAAGTCCTCACGCTCCATGCTGGTCAGCACCGTCACACCGATCAACAGCGGCTGCGGCCCGCTGCGCTTGGCCAGTTCCTCACGGCACGCTGCCATCATGCGCAGACCACCGGAGCAGTGCACGTTGACCATCCACACACCCATTTCAGCGGCAGCTTTCACAGCCATGGCAGTGGTGTTGGGGATATCGTGGAACTTGAGGTCCAGGAATACTTCGAAGCCCTTCTCGCACAGGGTTTCGACAATGCCAGCTGCGCTGCTGGTGAACAGCTCCTTGCCAACCTTGACCCGGCACAGGGCAGGATCGAGCTGGTCGGCCAGCTGCAGGGCGGCGTCACGGGTAGGGAAATCCAGGGCGACGATCAGGGGCGTCTGGCAGGCGGACATGGGCGGGTTCTCTTGGCAAGTCGTAAACGGCGCGCATTGTAAACGAAGTCACAGTCCGTAGGGGGCAAAGATCACTGACCAATGGATACACGGTGCTGCCTGAGAGCCGGACAAAGTGCAGGTCACAGACTGGATGAGGCCAACAGCCTGAGTGCCGAGAATTCGTGCCCGTCGATCAAATCTGAAGGTGACGAGCATTTGGGAATGTGTATAAATGCGCACACCTAAGCATCACACCGCCGAGCAATGATGACTGCGCAAACTTTCGCCTCCAAAAACCTTGATATAGAAGTCCTTCGAGCGTGCGCCATTACAATCACGGTAGTAGCCCATCTAGGGGTGCTACATCCTTCATGGTACAGCTGGTCGAATTACTTTTGGCTAGGCGGGGGCGTCGATCTATTTTTTGCCATATCAGGTCTATTGATAACCGGCACACTCCTCAAAGCCTGCTCGCAAGGCGCCTCTTTTTGCGCCATCGCAGGGCCATTCTGGGTGCGTCGAATATTCCGGCTGTGGCCTGCTGCATTGTTTTGGTCAAGTCTCACGCTGGGCATCACATACAGTGTGCCTCTGTCGGAAACATTCGCCCCCGCCACCGCGGTCTTTGACTCGTGGTTGTACGGAGCCCTTAACTTGCAAAACATCCACATCTGGCTAGTGGGCAGCTCAGGCGCGCCTCCCACGCCGCTGTGGCACTACTGGAGTTTATCGCTCGAAGAGCAATTTTATGTGCTATTGCCTATTGCACTTGCGTTGATCAGCAATAAGAAACTCCTCATACTTCCCGCACTGGCTTTGGCACTTTTACAATCATTTCATCTACGCCCCTGGGGTTCGCTTCTGTGGTTCATTCGCAGCGATGCGTTATTGTATGGGGTGATCATTGCGCTGCTTTGGCATTACTACGGGGCTCGCTTGATGTCGATATTCACGGCAGTGAACAGAGCCACGTTAAGCGCTGTTTTCTTGCTTAGCTTGCCCTTGCCTGTTGTTTTAGCGCAGCCAACCTGGTTCAAGTACTACATGGGTTTTGTCGCCCTCAGCGCTAGCTGGGCGGTTTTGGTAGCGTCGGCTAACCTCAACCTTAGCGGGCAAGCGCGCAGGCTACAGCGGATCGCCTTGTATGTAGGTGCCAGATCGTACTCGATTTACTTAGTGCATAATCCGGTTCTCGCATTCACGAGAGAGGCTTTCCTCGCCAGGGGCACCATTGACCTGACATCGTCAACCGCTCAGTGCGTTTCACTTCTGATAGCGCTTTCAGTGACGCTTCTGCTTGCCGATCTTTCCTATCGCATGATCGAAACACCGCTCAGAACCTACGGCACCGCGCTGTCTAGAGCCATGGCTCACAGACCATCACCCAATTCCAACTCTGCGGGTCCTCAGCTAGGTAATCATCGCTGAGGTTTGACGAAGTGGGCCATGTTATCTGATCAAACGCAGCGGCGAAGAATGCGCAAACTCAACGTCGATACCTGACTAGAGCGACTGCGATAGCCTTGTTTGAACCAAATGACTGAGTGGCTGATCACATCTATATATGCGGCAACGTAAAGAAAGGAGATGCGACATGCCTTGGTATGCCTGGCTGATACTCGTCGTAGCGATAGGGTCGATCGTGGGCGGGCTGATGATGCTGCGCGATACGGCGAAGAAATTGCCACTGACTGAAGAGCAACTGCGCAAAGTGCGCGAGCGCAATGCTGAGGCGGATGCCAAGGACGCGCAGGATCGCTAGCCCTGTTCAAACGGTACCGGGGTTGTTTGAGCCAACCCCGGTCACCTCCCCTAGTCGACCATGAGCTTGCCGCGGTTGCGTTCGAGCAACGCGCTACCAATGCCCTTGATCTCCAGCAGTTCGTCTACCGATGCAAAAGGGCCATTGGCGTCACGATAGGCAACGATGGATTCTGCCTTTGCCTTACCAATCCCAGTGAGTTCTTTCTGCAAGGTCAAGGCGTCTGCGGTATTCAGGTTGAGCGTCGCGGACTGGCTTTGAACTTGACTAACGATCGGCACCGGTTCGGCCACTGGAGCGGTCGAAGCTGGGGCAGCGCTGAGTGAGAATGAAAGGCCAGCGAACAGTGGCAGCAGCAGGTAGCTAAGGACGTTGTTTCGCATGAGGGCACTCCTGTGAGTTAGGTTAAGCGCAGCGGACTCCATGGCTGCGCATTCAAACTAACCTCTCACCTGCGATTATCCCAGCATGATTTCAACGGGAATGGTTACCAAATTAGACGTCACCGTATGTTGCGCACGCGCTGTGGGAATGCCCCCACGGCGCATGTGCACTTGTCCTTCTGCATCAGAAGATAGTGTCGCGTAGCACTCGTTGCAGATACTGGCCATAGCCATTCTTGGTCATGGGTGCTGCGAGCTTCTGTAACTGCTCGGCATCGATCCAGCGCTGACGATACGCCACCTCCTCGGGACAGGCGACCTTCAGGCCCTGCCTCCGCTCGATGGTCGCGATGTAGCCGCTGGCTTCAAGTAGCGAGTCATGGGTGCCGGTGTCCAGCCAGGCGTATCCACGCCCCATGACTTCAACGGAAAGCTGGTCACGCTCGAGGTACAGGCGATTGAGGTCGGTGATCTCCAGCTCGCCGCGAGACGAGGGTTTGAGGCCCTTGGCCATCTCGATCACATCTTGGTCATAGAAATACAGGCCGGTGACCGCATAGTTGGACTTGGGCTTGAGGGGCTTTTCCTCCAGGCTAATTGCCCTGCCACTGCTGTCAAACTCGACCACCCCATAGCGCTCTGGGTCGGTCACATGATAGGCGAATACGCTCGCACCCTCATTGCGACCCATGGCATCGAGCAGCAGCGATTGGAAGTCATGGCCGTAGTAGATGTTGTCACCCAGTACCAGCGCCGATCGGTCGTTCCCGATGAAGTCTTCACCGATGATGAAAGCCTGGGCCAGTCCATCAGGTGTGGGCTGTACCGCATAGGTGATGTTGATACCCCATTTGTGGCCATCGCCCAGTAATTGCTCGAAGCGCGGCGTGTCCTGGGGGGTGGAGATGATCAGAATGTCGCGGATGCCCGCCAGCATGAGGGTGGTCAGCGGGTAGTAGATCATCGGCTTGTCGTAGACGGGCAGCAGCTGCTTGGAAATTGCCAAGGTGGCCGGATGCAAGCGGGTGCCGGAGCCCCCCGCAAGGATGATGCCTTTTCGATTCAGCATGGTCATTGGGATAGAGAACCGTGGTGGATGGAGGGTGCGCAGCTTGCTAGCTCTTTGCTATCAACGAAAATTCTAGCATCAGCCACGATCCTGGTAGTTTTTCTCGACCCAAGAGCGATAACTCCCGGACAACACAGCTTCTACCCACGGATTGTTATCGAGGTACCACGAGACTGTCTTGCGTATACCAGATTCGAAGGTCTCAGCAGGTCTCCAACCCAATTCTCGTTCAAGTTTCCGGGCATCGATGGCGTAGCGGCGATCATGACCCGGACGATCACTCACATAGGTTATCTGTTCCGCGTATGACTTCCTGTCCGCCCTGGGACGCAACGCGTCCAGCAACGCACACACGTGGGTGACGATGTCAATGTTGGACATTTCGTTCCACCCACCCACGTTATAAACCTCCCCTACCCGCCCGCCCTCGAGGACGCTGCGAATAGCGCTGCAGTGGTCTTTCACATAGAGCCAATCGCGAATCTGCTGACCGTCGCCGTAGATCGGCAGCGCTTTGCCTTGCAGTGCATTGACGATTATTAGTGGGATGAGCTTTTCTGGAAAATGCAGCGGGCCATAGTTGTTCGAACAATTGGTGGTCAGTACTGGAAGTCCGTAAGTATGGTGGTAAGCCCTCACCAAATGGTCACTGGCTGCCTTGCTGGCCGAATAGGGGCTGTTAGGCTGATACCGGTGGTTTTCAGTGAAGGCGGGCTCGTCTGCCGTTAGCGAGCCGTATACTTCATCTGTCGAAACGTGCAAGAAGCGAAACAGCTCGCGCTTCGCCCCTTCCAGCGTCTGCCAGTACGCACGTACTGATTCGAGCAGTGAAAACGTACCGACCACATTGGTTTCAATGAACGCCTGAGGCCCATGAATGGAACGGTCCACATGAGACTCTGCAGCAAAATTGAGCACGGCCCGCGGCTCATGCTTCGCCAGTAGCTGAGCAACGAGCGCCGAGTCGGCGATGTCTCCGCGCACGAAGACGTGCTGTGGATTGCCATCGAGGGTAGCCAGGCTCTGAAGATTTCCGGCGTAAGTGAGCTTGTCGAGATTGATGACCGTCTCAGGCGAGGCGCTGGTCCAATCGAGCACAAAATTCGCACCAATGAATCCGGCTCCGCCGGTAACCAGAATAGTCATGAGTCAAGTCGTCCAAGGCAGGGCTAATGAGTGGCTGGCGATAGTGTAGACGCAATGGCGCGTGCATCCGAGCAACCTCGGGGCTGGGCAATGCAGCTTTTGCTGAAGTCGGCGTTTCAGTAACCTTAGTTGAAAGGTGAGGTGTTCAGGCCTGGTTATCCCGACGACCGATCGCACAGGGAAAGGGCAACACCGGCGGGAAGGGCTGAGCGCAAAGAGCAAGCGTCCAGCCCATGGCTTATCAGGGCTCCAGCCGCCGCTGCTGGTAAATCCAATCCACAATCTCGCCTTCTGGGGCATAGCCGCTGACCGTCTCACGCAGCAGTTGCCTGACGCGGACGAAATCGTCGTTGGCGGCAGCTTCCAACAATGCTTGCAACGCGTCCTTGAGTTCATCCCACGGCAGATAGTCCTCGTTGGCGCTCATGATCATCGGGTGACCGGTCGCAAGAACGTTGTCACCGATCAACAGCTCCTCGTAGAGTTTTTCGCCAGGGCGCAAGCCAGTGAACTCGATGGCGATATCACCAACGGGATTACGCTCACTGCGAACGCTGAATCCCGACAGGTGGATCATCTTCTCGGCAAGTTCGACGATGCGCACCGGTTCGCCCATGTCGAGTACGAACACATCCCCGCCCTTACCCATCGAGCCTGCTTGAATGACCAACTGTGCAGCCTCAGGAATGGTCATGAAATAACGGGTGATCTTGGGGTGGGTGACCGTCAACGGCCCACCCGCCTTTATCTGTTTGTAGAACAGGGGAATGACGGAACCTGAGGAGCCCAACACATTGCCGAAGCGCACCATGGTGAAGCGCGTCTTGTTAACCTGCGATACGTTGCCGGCGTCCCCGAACAAAACCGGCGCCAGCTCCTGACTGAGCGCCTGAAGCGTCATTTCTGCCAGACGCTTGGTGCTGCCCATGACATTGGTGGGCCGTACGGCCTTGTCGGTTGAAATCAGCACAAAGTTGTCGACGCCCGCCTGCAGGGCTGCCTGCGCCGTGTGCAAGGTGCCGATGACATTGTTGAGCAGTCCCTCGGTGATGTTGTGTTCCACCATAGGCACATGTTTGTATGCCGCAGCGTGGTACACCGTATCGACGCGCCAGGTCTTCATGATGTCTAGTAACTGCGCCTGATTGCGTACCGAGCCCAGGATGGGCACCACACACACTGACAGCGACTCGATCCGGACCTTCTGTTCAAGCTCTGAAAGGATGCTGTAGAGGTTGAATTCGCTGTGATCGAAAAGCAATAAGGTCTTGGGCGCCTGACGCAGAATCTGCCTGCACAGTTCCGAGCCAATCGAGCCCCCGGCACCGGTTACCAATACCGTCTGGCCTACGATGCAGCGCTCGAGCAGGTCGCTCTGAGCTGGCACGGCATCGCGCCCGAGCAAGTCGGCAATGTCGACCTCCTGGATGTCGTCGACCTTGACCTTTCCGCTGGCCAGGTCCATGAATCCCGGGATGGTGCGTACGTGGAGCGGAAAACGTTCCAGATAATTCAGGATCTCTCGGCGGCGTGTGCGAGTGGAGGATGGAATGGCCAGCAGAATCTCCTGGACATCCGTATCTTCGATCATCCGCTGTAGCTGCTCGGGATGGTAGACCTGCAGCCCTGCAATCACCCGATCGGTCAGACTCGCGTCATCATCGATGAAAGCAACCGGACGCATCACTTTATCCATGCGCAAAGCGGCAACCAACTGGTTGCCCGCAGTGCCGGCACCATAGATGGCAACTTTAGGCAGCCCGTCATCACGACTGGCGAAGGGTACATGCTGCACGGCAGCAGTGAACCAGCCGCCGAGGAAGTACTGACGCATCGCCAGACGCAAGCCGCCAATCAGAATCAGGCTCAGCCACCAATAGTTGAACGTGATCGAGCGTGGCACGACATTTTCGTGATTACTGGACCAGTAGATGATGAATCCAAGTATCAATGCCGAGAGCGTCACGGCTTTGATAATGGCAACAAGCGCGTCGTTACCGAAATAGCGCATCACCGCACGATAAAGGCCGAAACGGATAAACAATGGAATCGACACCAGGGGCGCACACAAGAACAGCCATGTGTGATCGGTGAGCGGATTCGCCAGATCGTCGATACCCAGGCGCACTACGAATGCAAGCCACAAGGCCGCCCATATGAGGACGATGTCCGTCATTACCTGCAGCAGACGTTTATGTCGCCGCGGCAGAGCCAGCAGTTTAGTACGCACCTTTTCCATAACTCCTCTAGAAACCTTCCTATCCTTGACAGCTTGAGCCCTTCAACCTTGATGAGGTTGCTCAAGCGTCCCTGCACGGTACCGCACCGCCAGCGCAACCAAAGGAACGTAGGCCACCAACAGCCCAACGGCGCCGTCAAGACCGAACTCTAAAACACATACCGCGATCGGCAGAAGCCAGAACAAATTGATGCCCATCACCGCAAGCGTCACGGGCAAATGCCTGCCGTATTCACGGGCAGCAAATTGGTAAGCATGGCTGCGATGCGCCTCATAAACCCGGTCGCCGCGCATCACTCGCCTGATCAGCGTATAGGTCGCATCAACGATGAAAACGCCCAGCAATATCAGCCAGCACCAGAACAATGTCGGCGACAGCCAGGCAGCTTGCAGCGACAAGCCGCCCAGAACGATCCCCAGGAAACCGCTGCCAGCATCCCCCATGAATATCTTGGCCGGTGGAAAGTTCCAAAAAAGAAAGCCACCGACAGCGGCTGCCAGCAGCAGTGGCAACGCGGTAAAGGCGTGAAGACCTGCCAGCACATAGAGGAGCGCCGCACCTAGACAGACTGTGATCGCCTCCACACTGGCGATGCCGTCGATGCCATCCATGAAGTTATAGAGGTTGAGCAGCCAGACCAGGTAAACGGCAGCGAGCAGGCCGCCAAGCCAGCCAAGATCCACTTGCCAGCCGAAGATGGTCAATGGAGCCAAGCCGCCTAGCCATACCAGCATCCACCCAGCGGCGATGAAGTGCCCCAATAGCCGCCAGCGAGCGGCGATGTGGCCATGGTCGTCCATGAAGCCGATGACCGCGATCAACGACCCTGCACCACCCAACGCCACCAAGGCATCGATTTGCGACGTGCCGGTCAGCATGAAGCCGAAAAGTGCTAGCAGGAAGGACAGCACTATGCCTACCCCTCCCCCACGAGGCGTCGGAACAGTGTGTGAACTTCTCGCATTTGGGATGTCTATCACGCTACGTTCTAATGCGTACCGTCGAAGGCCGGCGGTCACTACGAAGGATAAGATCAAGACAACGGGTACCGACCACAAAAGCATCATTTCTTGTCGTTTTCCTGGAAAGACTTAGCTGTAGCTCGAAGGGCCGAATCGACGCTGACAGGAGGTTGCCAACCGAGGCGGTCTCGGGTCTTGCCGATATCGACCTGCAATGATCCGCACAACCGTTGGGAGAATGAGGTTTTGCCCATAGCGCTGGCGACTGCGCGCAGGACGCGTGCAGGAACAGGCAGCAAGCGAGGGGTTTTACCCAAAGCACCCGCCATGCGCGCCAGCAGCTCGGTTGTCGACAGATCCTCATCGTCACTTACCAGGAAGACCTGACCGGCAGCAGCTGGGTGATCCACGCAGGTTATGATCAGATCGACGAGGTTATCCAGTGCGACCAGACTGCGATGATTGTGAATTGCACCCAAAGGCAGCGGTACCCCACGATCAAGCCAGCGCATCATGTTCAAAAAATTGGCTTTAACACCGGGGCCATACACCAGCACCGGGCGAATGATCACGATCTCCATTCCGCTTTCTTCCCCGAGGGCAAGCAAGCCGCGTTCCGCTTCAAGTTTGGAGATACCGTAAGGATCCACGGGGCAAGGCTGATCGTCGGCACGATAAGGCTTGCCCGGTGGCGTCTGCTCCCCATTGACCTTGATGGAACTGACAAAGATAAAGCGGCGGGCACCTGCTTTGCTGGCTGCTCGCGCGAGCGACAACGTGCCATCCACATTGGTCCGCCGATATTCGGCCAACGGATTTTCGGAAGTATCGGCCATGACGTGGACGCGAGACGCACAGTGGATGATGACCTCAGGACGATGAGTTTCCAAGGCGCGCGATTGATCATCGGTCAAATCGCCGATCTGATAGGTAATGACTTCGGCCGGCGCTTGGCGCAACGGCGATCGTAAAGGCAATATGACCTGCGTTTCGGCATCGCGGCATAGGGCCTTCAATACTGCGGCGCCCACGAAGCCAGACGCACCTGTAAGAATAACTTTCATGATCACCCTATGGATCTAGATTTTTGACCTCCCTATCGGACTGATCTGGCTGATCTGGCTGATCGGACGGGCGAAGGGGGACGGCTGTGTGCTCGATTTCAACGCAGCAAAGGGCGCGGTCTATCGCGACAATCTACCACAAACCTTTGACCAGGCTTACCAGAGCCAGGACAGCGACATTCTGCCGATGATTGCAAAATAATCGCTAGATATCAAAACAACGCTGCTGGGCCCGGCAACGAATGGATAGACAGGGTAAGCAAAACACAACAAAATCCCCGCCTCCTCTCAGGTTAGCTCTAACTACACATGTCCAAAGGGAAAGTCACTAACGCCTTGTCGTCTCCAATCGCAGCCAGTATTGCGGCAGTCGGAGGACGGTTTCTCTTGCTTGGCACTGGCGCCCTGACAGGAGTAATCATCCCACTGACCATGCCGCAGGAGTCGGTGGGCCTGTTTTTTTTAGCCCAATCGCTGATCGCGGCACTGGCAACCTTAGGGCAGCTTGGGCTTAGCATCACGGCACCGGCTGGGATTTCCACGGCTCAAGGACGTCGCGATACCGGGCGGGTCAAGCTAGTCATACGCCGAAGCCTCCTGCTCGCGATATTTTCCACCGTATCGGTGGCCGTGGGCTTCAATTTGTTCATGGAAGTCTTATCGCGTTTTGAGGGCGATGATCTGCTCAACATGCTGTACGGAATTGCGCCGCTAGTGTCCATAAGCATGGTGCTCGCCGCTTTCAGCACCATTATTTCTGAGCAACATCGAGCTCTGGGGCATTTTGTACAAGCCAGTTTCCTGACCACCGGCGCCAGCTTGGCAAGCGCTGCGACGGTCACGATCGCGTGGCGCAGTCAGATCAGCCTCGATCTCGACGCAGTCGTACTAGCCGGGGTGGTAGGAGCCGGTCTGACCACGGTTCTTGGCAGTTACAGCCTCACCCGCTGGTATCGCACTCAACCAGTCAACGAGCCTCAACTAGGCATCAGCTACCTGGGCCTGCTGCGTGAAACCCGCCCCAACCTGACTACTACAGTAGTTTTATTCGTGATGGCCCAGGCGGACCTCTGGATCATTGCTTGGTTTGGCGACGCCGCAGGCTTGGCGATTTATGGTTTGGCGTCACGACTGGCTGCGCTTGTTCTTATTCCTCTTGCGGTGATCAACACCGTCGTCGCGCCGTCCATCGGACGCATCTGGGTACGAGGCAAAAAAAGGTACCTGCAGCGGGTGCTTGGCGTGGGCGCGGGCGCCGCAACCACCCTGGGCCTGGCGGGCTATGCCGTTTTTCTTCTATGCGGCCAATTCGTACTGTCCCATGTATGGTCGAGCGACTACAGCGACGCGTACTACATTTTCGCCATACTCGGTGCGTCACAATTGATGCAGACTTACGCCGGAACCGCCGGATTTGTGCTGATGATGCTTCAGAAACAGCACATTGCCATGCGAATCTCAGTAATCAGCGGGGTCAGCATGATCGTAGCGGGCATGTTGGCGATGTGGCTTTATGGAATCATTGGGCTGGCCGTGGTATACAGCCTGGGCGGCATTAGCCAGTCACTCGCTCAAATTTATTTCGTCAGGCGGGAATTTGACCTGAGCACAACAGCCAATTATTCCTCCCTACGTCGCTTCGCGCGTTTCTATTACCGTCGAAAGGTTTCACATGGTCGCTAGTAAAATGATGCCCAAGGTTTCGATCATCATCCCCACCTATAATACCGGGCGATATGTGCTAGATGCCATCGACAGCGTGCTAGCGCAAAGCTATCCGAATGTTGAACTGATCGTCGTCGACGATGGCTCCACCGATGACACCTCAGCGCTGCTTCAACAGCACGCTGGAAATTTCACCCGATTCCGTCAGGCTAATGCCGGCCAGAGTGCTGCGATGAATTTTGGCTGGCAACAGAGCAGCGGTGAACTGCTGGGCTATTTGAGTGCTGACGACCGCATGCACCCCAACGCGGTCGAAGTCATCGTCGAGGCGATGGCCAGTGCCCCGGAGGCGGTGTTGGCCTATCCAGATTTTTGTGTGATCGACGAGCATTCAGAACCCGTGCGCACCGTAACGACACCGGAATACGAAGAGCGCCTGCTCATCGCCAATTTCCAGTGCCTACCCGGGCCAGGCGCTCTATTCCGCCGAACCGTGTGGGAAAAAGTCGGTGGTTGGAACACAGAATTGCGCAACATCCCCGACATGGATTTCTTCCTGCGGTTGTGTCAATTCGGGCCATTCAAACGCGTGCCGCAACCGCTTGCCGACTTCCGTATCCACTCGGGCTCGACCACCTACAATCCATGTAATGCCCAACGCGCGGACGAGCCTCTGCGGGTGATCAGAAGTCTTTATGAGCGCCGCGACCTTCCTTCTTCTATTCTGGGGTGGAAACGTAAAGCCACGGCCAACGCACTGATGTTGTCTGGGTTCATGCACGGTTTCTCTGGCCGTTATGCACTGTTCGTCGCGCGTATCGGCAAGGCTGCTTTATTGGATCCGTCGTCAGTGTTATCTCGAAAGATGGTGAGCTACGTGGTGACCGTCTGTCGACCCAAGCCAAAATCTAACTAAACGTTAAGCTACCCATAAAGCTGGCGCGGGAAAACACCGCGCCTGAGCGTGATTCAAGAGTATAGGACCACTGTCTAGCGCCCGATTTCATTCAGCTAGACAGCATCATCGGAGCGTTTCAATGATTCAGATAGTACAAGGGCACCTGCTGGGTAATCGTTACCTGCAGTTGGTGGCGATACTGCTCGTCGCGGTAGCGACCCTAGCCGCGGCATTCAGCTACCCCGGCGCGCTGGCCCCTTTTCTGATTAATGGCTGCTTGGCAGCCTTATTGGTCCGTAATGTCCTCAACAATCGCAGCAGTTTTTTTTCTTTTTTCTTGATAGTTTTCTTGATTCTAGGATGCTGGGCGAAACTCGTCCTGCACTTTATTTTGGACACACAGTTCATTGAGCCCATCGGGACATTCGATAACTCCGCACAAGGCTGGGACGAGGCCTTGCTCGCAACGAATGTCGCGTTTATGACACTGCTGTGCTGCCAATGGATTACCTCGCACTGGCATACGGCAGGCGCCAAGTCCTCTGATTACTACGGCACATTGCTGAAGCCGGCCCTGTGGCTGTCGCTTGCCTTTACAGCACTGCTGCTGGCTTTCAATTTCAAGTTCGCCATTCTCAAAGTAGGTACAGAACCGCTCATTCAATTACATAGCTACATCTATGTAGTTGTGTCGTTCATGATCGCATGGGGCAACCTCATCCTTCTGGCGACCTTGGGCTATTGGCTGGTTCAAGCTCGGAAGATGAAGCTAGAAACGCTTTTTTATATTCTCATCCTAGAAGGCGCTGTCACTGCCGTTTCGATGGGCAGTCGAGCGCAGATGATCCTTCATGTCGCTGCGCCGTTCGCAGTCTACCTGATTCACGCCCGGGCCCTAGTGAGCTTATTGCGGCCGGTGCAGTGGGTCAGAATTCTGTGTGTTACTGCAGCGTTGTTTGTCGCTTCACTGCTGCTCGTCTCTATTGATCGCGTGCACTCCTTTGCGCAAGCGAAGCCCGTCGAAACGCCGCCCCCCGCTATAACGATCGTAGAGGAGGCGCCTGAACCCGAGCCCAGCCTTGCTTATGACTCGTCCCGGTTTGAGACGGTAGTCATCGATCCTACCAAGTCAACCAAGATGCTGGCTGCGATCATCGAACCTGCGCCGCTTGAACTGCAGTTCAATTCCGAACTCCCAGCTCCAACTCCCGAGGTTACGCCACAAACGGCGACGCCGGCCGCTGCAGCCTCGGTGTTGATTCCAGAGCCAGTGATACCGCCGGTAGAAACTGAAGCGATCAAACGTGCACGCTGGAAGGGTATGCTCACAGAGCTGAGCAAGCTTGTAGTGGATAGGTGGGTTGGAATCGAAGGCGTTCTTACGGTTGTAAGTTATCCAGAAAAAGGATTGCCACTTTTTGTTCGCAGCCTGAGCGAGCGCCCTGAAAGCGGCACGCAAGCGATCTACCAGCGCATGTCGAACGCACAATACGCGGCCTACGAGAACTTCACGTTCATGACCATCCCAGGCCCTATTGCGATACTTCTTTACAGTGACAGCTTCGCGATACTGGCCGCAGGTCTTGTGTTGCTATTCGTGGCTGGGACGTTAATGGAGCGCTTGGCGAAGCAGCTGGTCGGCAATATATTCACACAGGCGACGATCGGCGTAGCGCTCGCTTACTTGGTGGTTCAAACCAATTTCCCTAGAGTCCAATTTTTCTTCCTGATCGAGATATTTGGATTCATCGCGGGGCTGTACGTGGCACGCTTGCTCTTGACCAGATCGGGGCATAAGCGAGCTGCTGCAGCGCAACCGGCATGACTGTGAGCTAACCACAGGCACTGTGCAAGAATGGCCTCGGCATCTTGGATGGCGAGGCCTTATCCGATCACCTTAATGGAGTGAGCGCCGTAGGCCTTCAAAGCGTGCGCGCGTATGGGCGGTCAAGACAATGGGTCTTCGCCCTATCGTTAACAGCTATAACAAACTTTCCTGACAGTCGGAACGATTTCTAATCCTGCCAGACCTTCGACCGTATGACTGCCGATAACCGGCTGCAAGCGGGGCGCGTCAGGCGCCCGGTAACGGGCGCCCTATCCGAAAAATTCCTTTACGCCACCTGATATCACCCAACACTGCTATACGGCGGCGCAAGCGCTTTGTATAGATGACACGATTCGGGTCTTTCAGCCCATCAACGATCGATTATTTATCAACGATTGGAAACGACGTAACAAGGTTTGAACGGTGGCAGTCCAGGTATACTGACCCATAACTAACGTGCGCAGGCGATCGCCTCGCAACTTGAGTTCCTGATGATCTGCGAGCATTGCTCTCAGTCCCTTCGCTATCCCCATGCTACTGGCAGGTACAACCAACCCTCCTCCAACTTCTTCAACTTGCTCAAAACCGCATGTATCCGTTAGCAACACCGGAAGACCAACGACTCCAGCTTCAAGGGCCACCAGCGACATTGCCTCCGACCTTGATGGAATGACCAGCATCATTGCGCGACGATAAGCCTGCGTCCGTTGCGTTTCATCGAGAAATCCAATGAAATGAATCCGATCAAGAAGGCCGGACGCGCTGGCCAGGGCTTGAAGGTCATGCTGCATGCCAAAGTCGGGTCCGGCCATGACTAATGGATAAGGGTGCGCCTCGGGCGTATCTATATAAGCCTGGATCAGAAGGTCCGGCCCCTTGACCGGTGCAAGCCGTCCCATAAACAGGATGAAAGGCTCGCTTGGAAGCGTGAGCGGTGCGCCCACGGCCGACGCCTCAGGCTCGGAAACGGCATTCCCGACAATGGCGACCGATTCCTGTGGCACGCCGGCGACGCGAGCAATCATCTGCTGCTCTAGCTGGGTGATAGCAATGAATCCCGAAGCAGCTTTTATCAGCCAACGGCCAAGACACAAATGGAAGATTTTCATGACCGGCCGCGGTGAGCCCACCGAAGCGAATTCGCCGGCTGGACACAAAACATAGGGCCGCCTACCTATCAAGGCTAGCAATCCTATGGCGACACTCAGCAAGTTCCAGTACCCCATGATGTGAATCACATCGGCATTGCGCACCGCCCGCCATGCGCGCCAGGGGTTGAGCAAAGGCAAGGGAAACCGGTTTCCCAAGTGACCGGTGATATACGTTTTCACTCCAAGCCCGTCGAACTCACTCTGCCATGAATTGCCATTCATGCCCATGACTTCACAGGATGCACCTGCCTTGGCCAGATGGGTCGCCAAATGGCGGGTACGCTCGGCAGTACCGCCGCCCCTTTCGGCATCCAGAGAGATATTGACCAGAAGCACTTTCATGCTTGTTCCTTGAGTTTCTCTATATAAAAGCGTAACTGCTGATTGAAGTCTGCAGTCGCAGGCTGCTGCCATTCATTCAATCGCGACTCCTTGAATCTGCGCATCGGATTGGCGTTACTGATGTTGCGCAGGCGCAGCAGCGCGCGCAGCACAGATTGCGGCAAGTGCGGCAGATAGCCTACAGAAGGCCGATTGAAAGCCTGCATCAGCACATCCTGCAGATAACCGAAGTTGTTATCCGGCGCAGCATCATCGGTCACCAGCACCACTTCACCTTGGCGTATAGCCGGGACCTGGGCCACGAAGAGCAGCGTCTGGACTACCTTCTGGACACTGACCAGGTGCATGCGCCTCGCGCCGTACAACGCGCGACGCAACCCCAGCTTCCAGGCGGGGGCATGCCTCACTTCATCGACGAAGGACACGATGTTCAAACCGCCCTCGCCGAATACGGCGCCAAGGCGCACCACTACGACCTCGAATGCGTCTGCAGCGATGGCACGCACTAGCGCCTCGGCGCCTGCATGTTCACGTTCATATGGCGTTTTCGGCTCGATAGGCGTTTGGGCATCCACGACATCAGCCGCTGCCGATCCAAACACATCGATACTTGAGACGTGCACGTATCGCTTGATGCGCGAGCGCTCACAGGCTTGAAGAATGTTGACAATGGCCGGTTCGAACCAACCGCTGCCATCGGGTCTGAGCAGGTTCAGGACTGTACATCCTGGCGTCAGGATTGCGGTCAACGATCCCGGATCACTCACGTCGAAACGTTCGCAACGGACGTCGCTTTGAATCAGCCAGTCCGGCTCACTACGGTGAACCGCGTACACAATTTCAGTGCCTGCCGGCCTGTTATTCGCAGCGAGCAAATGCCGTCCTACGAACCCCGTGCCACCAATCACTACCAACTTATTCATGAGCTGCTAGATTCTCCATGCGAATATGAGTAGTGCGCACTCGTGCCATCGTGAGGCGCAGCAAACCTCGCGTCACTAGCCAAGCGCCTTGGCTGACATGTGTCTACGAGGCCCGCCAGAGGCAGAAGGTCAACCTATTGAGGCGCATAACTGCCCCGCGCATCCCGGCAGTGACCTGCCGGGATGCGCAGAGGAAGGTGCTATTTCGCCCACACGGTCCGGTTGATGTAGTCGGTGTAGCTATAAACGATGCGTACAACCTGCTTGGAAACCGGTCCGCCGAGGTAGTCCTGAACAACCGGGATCACGCGCTCACCACGGTCATGCTGACTGACCACAACGCGCACAGCGTCCAGCACCCGAGAAGGGGTCAAGCCGCACATGATCAATGTACCCTCGTCCATACCTTCAGGGCGCTCATGAGCATTCCGGATGGTTACCGCTGGCAGATTGAGCAGCGAGGCCTCTTCGGTAATCGTGCCACTGTCGGACAGCACACAGAGCGCGCCCATCTGCAGCCGAATGTAATCCAGCAAGCCATACGGTTTGACGAACCGAATCAGTGGATGCTCAAGGCTTTCGCCCAGATCTTCCAAACGTTTACGCGTGCGCGGGTGTGTCGAGACGATAATCGGGTGGCCATAGGCGTCGGCCAGTGCTCGCAAGGAAGCCAGCAGGTCTCGAAGGTTTTGCGGAGTATCGACGTTTTCTTCACGATGGGTGCTGACGATGAAGTACTTACCCTCCTCCAGCGACTCTTTCTGAAGCACGGTCGAAGCTTCAATTTGCGGCCGGTAGTAATCGAGCACTTCGTGCATGTGCGAGCCGGTCTTGATGATGGTCTCCGGCCGAATACCTTCGTCCAGCAAATAGCGACGGGCATGCTCGGTGAGGACCATGTTGATGTCGCTGAGGTGGTCGAGCACTTTGCGGTTCAGCTCTTCCGGCACTCGCTGGTCGAAGCAGCGGTTGCCAGCCTCCATGTGGAACACCGGGATCTTGCGGCGCTTGGCCGCAATGACGGCCAAACAGGTATTGGTGTCACCGTACAGCAGCAACGCATCGGGCTTTTCCAACTCGAAGATTGCATCCGATTTGGCGATAACCTCTGCAATGGTACCGGCTGCCGTGGCGCCGACTGCACCCAGGAAATGGTCAGGCTTTCGAATGCCGAGGTCATCGAAGAAAACCTGATTCAGCTCGAAGTCGTAGTTCTGCCCGGAATGCACGAGTACATGATGAGTCTGCTCATCGAGTTCCGCGATGACGCGGCTCATCTTGATCAGTTCAGGTCGGGTGCCGACCAGCGTCATAACCTTAAGCATTGAGTTCTTCCCGGACGTAGTCGAGCTTCAAGAGCAGGGTTTTGATGCCTTCGATGTCCAAGCGTTCCGTGTTATGCGAGGTATAGTCATCGAGCTCAGAAATATGCTGCTCGCCTTCGACGAAATATTTTTTGTAGTTAAGGTCACGGTTATCCGCTGGAATCCGATAGTAGCGCCCCATGTCATCCGCTTTGGCCATCTCTTCGCGGGAGATCAGCGACTCATACAGCTTCTCACCGTGGCGGGTGCCAATCACCTTCACCGGGTTCTCTCGCTTGAACAGCTGCTTCAGCGACTCTGCCAGATCGGCAACGGTGGACGCTGGTGCTTTTTGTACGAAAATATCGCCTTGCTCGGCGTGCTCGAACGCGTGCAGCACTAGATCCACGGAGTCTTCCAGCGACATGAGGAAACGGGTCATGTTGGGGTCGGTCACAGTTAGCTCGTTACCAGCCTTGAGCTGATCGACGAACAGCGGAATGACCGAACCACGCGAGGCCATGACGTTGCCATAGCGTGTTGCGCAAATCACAGGACCTTGCTGAGGGATCATGCGCGACTTCGCGACCATCAGCTTCTCGGCCATTGCCTTGGAAATACCCATCGCATTGATCGGATACACGGCTTTATCGGTGCTGAGCACCACTACACGCTTGACGCCGTTGGCGATAGCGGCATTCAGCACGTTCTCTGTACCCAGCACGTTGGTTTTGACCGCCTCCATTGGATAGAACTCGCAGGATGGAACCTGCTTGAGGGCGGCCGCGTGGAAGATATAGTCGACCCCTACCATTGCCTCGGACACACTCTGATAATCGCGGACGTCGCCGATGTAGAACTTGACCTTGTCATTGGACAAAGCAATGCGCATGTCTTCCTGCTTCTTTTCGTCGCGGCTGAAGACCCGGATTTCTTTTACATTGGTGTTGAGAAAGCGCTTGAGTACGGTATTACCAAACGAGCCAGTGCCACCGGTAATCATGAGAATCTTGTTATCGAACACAGATAAGTCCTTATAAATTAGTTAAACGCGCTGTGCGTGCATGAATTCGATGAGCGCTGGCCAGGCCGGCGGCTGATAACCAGTAGTGGTGCGGAAGCGGGTAGAGTCCAGTGAGCGATCAATCACCAGCTTCGCATCAGGGCTGATCTCGATAGACTTGCCGTAAATCCGCGCCACGAGTTCAAGCAACGTGTATTTGTCGATGGGCTCGGCAGACACATGGTAAAGACCCTTCAGCGAAGGGTTGGGAATGACGTAATCGAGGATGACTCGTGCCAATTCCGCAGTGGGCAAGCCCGAAAAAATCGCTTTGGTGAAGCCCCTGGTGCTGCCTTCCTGCGAGAGGAACCAGTCGATCAGCGAGGCGCTGCTCTGCAGCTCGTGACCAATGATCGACGTACGCAACGTCACCGCGTGATCTAGATGATGCAGCTCTCCGATGAATTTGGATTTGCCATACAGATCAGTGCAATCTGATTCATCGCTTTCCGTGTACATACCTTTGCTACCGGAGAAAACGCAATCCGTGCTGATGTGAATCAGCCGTGCGCCCGCCACCTTGCAGAGCGTCGCCAGCCGATGCGGCAACATGGCGTTGATGGGCAATGCGGTCAGCGGATCTTTAGCATCCGCCAGTTGCTTGATCAAACCCACACAGTTGATCACGACATCTGGCTTGGCCTTGGCGAAAGCAGCTGCCAGTGCATCCGGGTCAAGAACGTCGACACCCGCCGATAGGCAGCCCTGCTCAGCGCGCGAGAAAAACTTATCGGCGGCTCGCGATCGAACGGTGCCTGTTACGCGATGAGGAGAATTAGCTGACAAATACCGAAAAACGGCACTCCCCAGCATGCCAGAAACACCCAAAACCAAAACATTCATGGTATAGCCCTGTCCTTTCCAATCCTTTGCTCGAACATCTGCAGCAGTGCCATGCACTGCGCCTTGAGTTCAAAATTTTCTGAGAAATAGGCCCGCCCTTGAGCCCCCATAGATTCCCGCGCTTCAGCCGGCAACGCCTGCAGCGTGCTAATGCACGTCGCAAGCTGTTCACTATTTTCCGCAGGACACGTTACACCAGCACCAGCCTCATTGATAACGCGTGCGCCTTCGCCATCCAGGCACCCGATGATCGGTCGGCCCGCGGCCAGATAGGCCTGGACTTTGCTTGGAATGGTGAAGCCGAATATCTTGTCACGGTTGAGGGTGACCAACAGGGCACCGCTGAGCGCAAACAGTTGCGCCATCGCCTCACGCGGGTAGGCGCCGGCAATAATCAAGTTATCCAACCCCAGTCGGGTTGTTTCCTCTTGCAGCCATGATGCTCTGCTGCCGGTGCCCACTACGACAATCGCAGCTTGTGACTGGCGAGCTTTCAATGCGCGCGCCGCATCGACGATGGTTGGCAGTGCCTGCGCGCTTCCCAAATTGCCAGCGAACACCACGCAAAATCTTGATTGCAGCGTCTCGATCAACCAAGCGGGAAGCAAATTGTTCTGGCCAGATGCTGTTTGCTGAAGATAAGAATTTGGGTAGTAAACAATCTTCTCAGCCTTGGCATAACGCTTCACAGGGTCGATGAATGCCTTGGATTGGACCAACAATACGTCCACACCCCAGTACAAGGCCCGCACAAACTGGCCTACGCCGCGAAGCACCCATTTGTTTTTAATGAAGCCGGTCGCCTCCAGACTTTCAGGCCATAGGTCCTGCACCCACAGATACACCGGCGCGCGCCGCGCGCACTTCATCGCCAAGGCAGGTATGACAGAAGTAATCGGCGAGGGCGCGAAGACGAAGTACAGATCAAACTCACCACGCTTTGCGTGAGACCAAAAGTGTCTTGAACCATTGACTGCGAACGACAGGTAATTCAAGAGCAGATTTTTTGCGCCGCCAGGTCCGCGGGGGCGCAGTGGGGCCCGATGCACTGTGATCGCCTCAGCGAACTGCTCCTGGACTGTACCTTCTGCGCAATAGCCGGAAAAAACCTCGCCAGAAGGATAGTTTGGCTTACCTGTAAAGACCTCAACATCGACACCCAATGCCCTGAGCTCGAGCACGATATCGTTGATGATGAAATTCTCGGGATAAAAATATTGGCTTACGACAGCAATTTTCAATGGTCTCAGCGTCACGCCGGCTTATCCTTGTGGGTCTTGCAATAGCTCATGATGCCCGTGAAATCCGTGTACCAAGACTGCCAGCGCGCAGGGATCAAAAATCGAGAGGCCAGCATCGAGACTCTGACGCTAGCGATGCTGCAGATACCGGCGCATATTATTGCAGTTGTCCTTTAGCCGCCACCTTTAGAACATCGCTGAGGGAGACAGGTGAAGAGCAAACGGAAAATTTAGCCAGACAACCTACTACCTTGAGCGGTCCGCTTCAACACCTGGCGGCCGAGCATGCCGCATCCGAGCACCGACCTCACGCTCAGTTCCCTTTTCTCATCTTTCGTGTGCGCGAGCGCAGCGAAGAGCAAGTCGTCCCGCCCGCGCGAGCTCAAGGAATGCTGACAGCAACTTCCCGACCCATGCTTTCAAAGATGCCAATAAGACGATCACGCAACGCCGATTTGGCCCCTGCTGTGCCATGCACAAGGACAATCCTGCTGGGCGGCCGTAGGGTGCAGAGTGCGAAGTGTGAAAGCCCTGCTTGGTCGGCATGCCCTGAATACCCGCTCATGGTCATCACCTTGGCTTGTATCTCAACAAATTCTCCATCCAGTTCAACACGCCCAGGTCCTTGCGCACCTTGGCTAGCCTGAATTGCGGCCCCTGGCGTACCCTTTACCTGATAGCCCACAAACATCACTTCGTGGCGGGGTTCAGGCAACATCGCCTTCAAGTACCGTACGATACGCCCTCCCGAACACATTCCATTTCCAGCAATAACGATCGCCGGCCGCCCCGTGCTACGTAGATAGTTCACAACCTGCAGATGACGTGAATGGCTGTCGACTGTCACAAGTTGACCAAAACCCAAGGGGTCACGTCCCTGGACGATCTTCGTCCTCGCCTGTTCATTCCAGTGCTGGTGCAGCTGTCGATAGACAGCCGTTATTCGCTGCGCCAGCGGCGAGTCCAGAATGATGGGTAGCTGTGACCATCTGAATGCATCGGCACCCATGAGGACGTGAGGATCTCCCACCAACGCTTTTTGATGAAGGATGTCTTCGATCTCAAATAGCAGCTCCTGCGTGCGGCCCAGGCTGAATGCAGGTATTAGAATCGTGCCGCGATCTTGAAGGGCGCGGTCGATCAGATGCTCGAGCTGCTCGCGCCTGCAATCGCGAGGCGGATGAAGGCGATCGCCGTAAGTACTCTCGAGCACCAAAACGTCTGCCCGCTCGGGAGGCTGTACCGGATTCAGCAGTGGATTGCCGTGAGGCCCAATATCGCCAGAGAATACAATCCGCAGGTCCGATTGTTGGGACCGCACATCGCATTCCACATAGCTGGAACCAAGCAGATGCCCAGCGCACCTCAAGCGTATGGCACACGACAAGTCACCACGCTGCACCACGAAATGCCAGCGGTCGTATGCTAAAGGCACTATGAGCGCTCGAACGATACCTAGGTAGTGCTCGATATGAGCAGAATCGTTGCTGATGGTCAGCCTGTAGGCATCTTCCAATACCAGTGGCAACAACGCTGCAGAGGGTTCACTGCAAATGACCGGCCCGCGGTAGCCAGCTGCGAGAAGCGCCGGTATGCGACCCACATGGTCCAGATGAACGTGTGTGACGATCAGCGCGCATATACCATTGATCTCGAAGCCGACCGGCTCCGCATCGGTTCCGGGCCGGGCGTCCGAGCCTTGCGCTAGACCGCAGTCAACCAGGAGGCTCAACATCGGATTCAGGTGGAGTTGGTGGCAAGACCCCGTAACACCTTCGGTGCCACCGTGATGTGAAATGCAGGGAAATGGCATGGCAAAACGCTCGTCGAGGCAGCGCAAAGGATGCCCATTAGCCCACTTTGCCGGCTTTCCTGCCTAGTTGAGGTCTGCCTATATACTGGTAGGCAGATTCTTCAATTTCCACTGAGCGCCGCCTGACGAGCCGATGCACGAATCTTGCGCTTACTGCGCTGCACACCATATGCCCCGAGCAACGGCCCAATTGCCAAGCCGACGACCAATGCTCCCAACACAGGCACTGCTACCGGCACCGCCGGCGCTGACCAGCCGAACAGCACAAGCGCCACCGTCTGCTGATTTTCCAGTACGAAGAACATCACTACGGCCGCCAGCAGCAGCACGAACAACGCCGCGAAGGCGCGCTTGAGGTTACGCATTGGGATGCTCCTTGCTTAAACTTCGTGCTCTTCTTCTTCATTGACCCGGTCGCGCAGCTCTTTCCCGGGTTTGAAATGGGGAACGAACTTGCCTTCGAGCTCGACAGACTGGCCAGTCTTAGGGTTGCGCCCCACGCGCGGCGCGCGGTAGTGCAGTGAGAAGCTGCCGAATCCGCGGATCTCGATACGGTCGCCAGTGGCCAGGCATTGGGACATCTGCTCAAGCATGGTCTTGATGGCCAACTCCACGTCCTTGGACGAGAGCAGCCCTTGATGGGTGACAATACGTTCGATCAGCTCCGACTTCGTCATATTTTTCCCTTCGTTATCAAGCAGCTAGATCATTGCTCAATCAGGTTGTAGCACGCTCGGAGGGATTTGAACAGAGCGCGTCTTGACTTAATAAAAAAATTCAAGAACGCATTGCTAAAAAAAGGATGCCTAGCCCCGTCGGTGGGCGCTGTGGCCTGTTTAACTGACAGTGCTCAGAGTGTCACAAGTCGGATAGGTGGATCGTGTCCAAGGAAGTGGTGTAACTCATCATGGCTCTGGCCATTGAGTTTGCCGTTTAGTTGATCATGGCCTAAAGCCTGGCCTGTGAATTATCGCTGACTGCTTCACGTTAGCCTAGAACTACGATGACCATCCTCTTTCGCCTGCAGGGCATCTTCGGTTGCTTCAGTTACACCACTTCTCGGGACACGATCCAGGTATAGCATTACCAATCCAACGCGGGCATTGCTAGGAGCAAGGATCGGGGAATATTCACATTGGGACGCGGTGTGGCTGGCGGGTGCAGTCGGGGAGTATGGCGCTGTGAGATCGAGCGCCGCCCATGCGGCGCATCGCGAGCTTTGCTCGCTCCTACGGTTCGCGCAGGCCAATGATTCCTGGATATTTGTGGGTGTGCGCTTTCGCGCATCCGATTTTACGTCGCACCAACGAGGCGGTCGCGCGTGCCTGCGACAGGTTTTACTGGCCCAAACAAACGTAGGAGCGAGCAAAGCTCGCGATGCGCCGCATGGGCGGCGCTCAATCTCACAAACGCCAACCCCCGCACGGCGACCCCCAAACCCTAAACACATTTCCAGCGCGAAAAAAAAGGGTGGCCCGAAGGCCACCCCTTTTTACCGATCAAACAGAACTCAGTTCTGCTTGGCCATAGCTTCGCGCAGCAGCGCGGCCATGGTGGTGTCGGCAGCCGCTTCCGGAGCGTTTTTCAGGCTCTGGATGGCTTCACGCTCTTCAGCGTCGTCTTTCGACTTGATCGACAGGCTGATGACGCGCGATTTGCGGTCAACGCTGATGATCTTGGCTTCGATCTCTTCACCTTCCTTCAGGACGTTACGCGCGTCTTCAACGCGGTCACGGCTGATTTCGGAAGCTTTCAGAGTGGCTTCGATGTCGTCGGCCAGGGTGACGATGGCACCTTTGGCGTCAACTTCTTTCACGATGCCCTTGACGATAGCGCCCTTGTCATTGACAGCAACGAAGTTGGAGAACGGATCGTCTTCCAGCTGCTTGATGCCCAGGGAGATGCGCTCGCGCTCTGGGTCGACCGACAGGATGACGGTTTCCAGCTCGTCGCCCTTCTTGAAACGACGTACGGCTTCTTCGCCGGTTTCGTTCCAGGAGATGTCGGACAGGTGAACCAGGCCGTCGATGCCGCCGTCCAGACCGATGAAGATACCGAAGTCGGTGATCGACTTGATGGTACCGGTGATCTTGTCACCCTTGTTGAACTGGCCGGAGAAGTCTTCCCATGGGTTGGACTTGCACTGCTTGATGCCCAGGGAGATACGACGACGCTCTTCGTCGATGTCCAGAACCATGACTTCCACTTCGTCGCCAACCTGAACGACTTTCGACGGGTGGATGTTCTTGTTGGTCCAGTCCATTTCGGAAACGTGTACCAGACCTTCAACGCCTTCTTCCAGCTCAGCGAAGCAGCCGTAGTCGGTCAGGTTGGTAACGCGAGCCTGTACGCGAGTACCTTCTGGGTAACGCGAAGTGATAGCTACCCACGGATCTTCGCCCATCTGCTTCAGACCCAGCGAAACGCGGTTGCGCTCACGGTCGAACTTCAGAACGCGTACGTCGACTTCGTCGCCAACGTTAACGATTTCCGACGGGTGCTTGATGCGCTTCCAAGCCATGTCGGTGATGTGCAGCAGGCCGTCGATACCGCCCAGGTCCACGAATGCGCCGTAGTCGGTGAGGTTCTTGACGATACCTTTGACTTGCTGGCCTTCCTGCAGGGTTTCCAGCAGGGCTTCGCGCTCGGCGGAGTTCTCGGCTTCCAGCACGCTGCGACGGGAAACGACAACGTTGTTGCGCTTCTGGTCCAGCTTGATGACCTTGAATTCCAGCTCTTTGCCTTCGAGGTGGGTGGTGTCGCGCACTGGGCGGACATCAACCAGGGAGCCCGGCAGGAACGCACGGATGCCGTTAACGTCGACAGTGAAGCCGCCCTTAACCTTACCGTTGATAACGCCCTTGACCACTTCTTCGGCGGCGAAAGCTGCTTCCAGAACAATCCAGCACTCAGCGCGCTTGGCTTTTTCACGGGACAGTTTGGTTTCGCCAAAGCCGTCTTCGACCGCGTCCAGCGCAACGTGCACTTCGTCACCGACCTTGATGGTCAGCTCGCCAGCTTCGTTGTAGAACTGCTCGAGCGGGATGACGCCCTCGGACTTCAGGCCAGCGTGTACGGTAACCCAGTCGCCGTCGATGTCGACAACGATACCGGAGATGATGGCACCCGGCTGAAGATTGAGGGTTTTCAGGCTTTCTTCAAAGAGTTCTGCAAAGCTTTCGCTCATTTTAATTCCTGTAGATTCGGGCGAAACAGACGCCCATCGCCACATTCCAGACAATGTGGGTTTGTTTTAAGTAAAGGAAAGCCGGCAGGACGTTGACTGGTGCCCCTGCCTGCTCTCCTGGTTATCAGACCAAGCCGCGCTGGGCGAGCTCGCTCCTGATACGTTGCAGCACCTGCTCGATAGACAACTCGGTGGAATCCAGCTGAATGGCATCGGCCGCTGGTTTCAGCGGGGCCACTGCGCGCTGGGTATCGCGCTCATCACGCGCCTTAATCTCATCTATCAGACTCGACAGACTAACATCTTCGCCTTTGCCCTTCAACTGCAGGTAACGGCGACGGGCACGCTCCTCGGCGCTGGCGGTGAGGAACACCTTCAGCGGCGCGTCTGGAAAGACCACGGTGCCCATGTCGCGGCCATCGGCGATCAGCCCGGGCGTTTCGCGAAAGGCACGCTGACGCTGCAGCAAGGCTTCGCGCACCGCTGGCAGCGAGGCGACCATCGAGGCGCCGGCGCCGACCGTTTCGGTGCGAATCACGTTACTGACGTCTTCACCCTCGAGGATGATCTGCTGCAGCTTACCTGGCTCGGCAGCGATGAACTGCACATCCAGATGGGCGGCCAGGGCCTTGAGCAGCTCTTCGTTGGTCAGGTCGACACCGTGGTTGCTGGCATTGAACGCGAGCAAGCGGTACAGCGCACCCGAGTCGAGCAGCCGCCAGCCCAGTTCGCGCGCCAGCAGCCCGGCGACAGTGCCCTTGCCCGAGCCGCTCGGGCCGTCGATGGTGATGACCGGGGCCGGGGTATTCACGACTTGCCCTCTTCGGCAACGCGAATGCCGACGTCGGCGCACAGCGTGAGGAAGTTGGGGAACGAGGTGGCGACGTTGGCGCAGTCGTGAATGCGAATGGGCGCACTGGCGCGCAGCGAGGCGACGCTGAAGGCCATGGCGATGCGGTGGTCACCGTGACCGTGCACTTCGCCGCCACCGATCAGGCCGCCGTCGATGATGATGCCGTCCGGGGTCGGCTCGCACTTCACCCCAAGCGTGATCAGGCCGTCGGCCATGACCTGGATGCGGTCCGATTCCTTGACCCGCAGCTCTTCGGCGCCGCGCAGCACGGTGCGCCCTTCGGCGCACGCGGCGGCCACGAACAGCACCGGGAATTCGTCGATGGCCAACGGCACCAGTTCTTCAGGAATGTCGATCCCCTTGAGCTTGGCGCCGCGCACGCGCAGGTCGGCCACCGGCTCGCCGCCGACTTCACGCTGGTTTTCCAGGGTGATGTCGCCGCCCATCAGGCGCAGGATGTCGATCACGCCGGTGCGCGTAGGGTTGATACCAACGTGCTCGAGCACCAGCTCGGAGCCTTCGGCGATCGATGCCGCGACCAGGAAGAACGCTGCCGAGGAAATGTCCGCAGGCACTTCGATGCGGGTTGCCGTCAGTGTGCCACCGGACTGCAGCGAGGCAACCGGGCCATTGCTTTCGACCGCATAACCAAAGCCGCGCAGCATGCGCTCGGTGTGGTCACGGGTTGGGGCAGGTTCGGTGACGGTGGTCTTGCCTTCGGCGTACAGGCCGGCCAGCAGCAGGCACGATTTGACCTGGGCACTGGCCATCGGCAGCGTATAGGTCAGCGCCTTGAGCTTGCTGCCACCGCGGATGGTCAGCGGCGGACGGCCTTCAGGGCCGGTCTCGACCACTGCGCCCATTTCCCGCAGCGGATTGGCCACGCGGTTCATCGGGCGCTTGGACAGCGACGCATCGCCAGTCATGGTCACATCGAACGACTGACCGGCCAGCAAGCCGGACAGCAGGCGCATCGAGGTCCCGGAGTTACCGACATACAGGGGGCCGGGTGGCGGCTTCAAGCCATGCAGGCCAACGCCGTGGATGGTCACGCGGCCGTGGTTGGGGCCTTCGATGACCACACCCATGTCGCGAAATGCCTGCAGGGTCGCCAGGGCATCCTCGCCTTCGAGGAAGCCTTCGACTTCGGTCGTGCCTTCGGCCAGCGAGCCGAGCATGATCGAACGGTGGGAAATCGACTTGTCGCCCGGTACGCGGATTCGCCCAGTCAGGCGGCCACCCGGTTGGGCCAGGAAAATCAGATCGTTGGCGTTCATAGCGTCCACATAGGCCCGGCGGGCCAGGATTTTACTGAAATGCTCGCGGGCCACCCGTGCGCGGGTGAATACCCCCAGCAACTGGTGCCCGTCCCCAGCATCGACCGCGTCGCGCAAGGCGTCGAGATCGCTGCGAAAAGTGTCCAGGGTGCGCAGGACGGCCTCGCGGTTGGCGAGGAAGATGTCATGCCACATGGTCGGATCGCTGCCAGCGATACGGGTGAAATCACGAAACCCTCCGGCAGCGTACCGGAAGATCTCGAGGTTTTCATTGCGCTTGGCCAACGAGTCGACCAAACCAAAGGCCAGCAGGTGCGGCAGGTGGCTGGTCGCGGCCAGCACTTCGTCATGGCGCTCGACCGGCATGTGCTCGACGTCGGCCTCCAGCGCCCGCCAAAGGCGGTCGATCAAGGTCAGGGCGGCCGGGTCGGTTTCCGGCAACGGGGTAAGGATGACTTTGTGACGGCGGAACAGGCTCGGGTTGGCGGCTTCTACCCCGCTCTGCTCGGAGCCGGCAATCGGGTGACCGGGCACGAAACGTGGCAGGCGTTCGCCGAACACAGCACGCGCTTCGCGCACGACATTGCCCTTGGCGCTACCGACGTCGGTGATGATCGCCCCGCCGAGGTCGAGCTGCGCCAGACGCGCCAGGACTTTTTCCATGGCCAGGATCGGCACCGCCAGCTGGATGACATCGGCGCCGACACAGGCGGTGGCGAGGTCGGCTTCACAGCGGTCGACCACGCCCAGTTCTACGGCGAGCTTGCGCGATGGCGCATCGAGATCGACGCCAACCACTTCGCGGCACAAGCCGCTCTCACGCAGGCCCTTGGCGAACGAGCCGCCAATCAGGCCCAGACCCACCACGACCAGGCGGTCGAGGATAGGCGCGGGTTTGGTGTTTGCTGCATTTACCACTGGTGCGAACCCTGTTCAAAAATCTAGGCGGTCAGTGAAGCCCGTTGGGGCTGCTTGGCAGCCCATCGCGACGCAAGGCCGCTGCCACAGGCCCGCCGACCTCGGATCACAGCACTGCTTTTGGATAAGAGCCCAGCACTTTCAGCGCCACGGCCTCCTGGCTGATCTGCTCCAGCACCGCCTTGATCAACGGGTCACGGTGATGGCCGACGAAGTCGATGAAGAACACGTAGGTCCACTTGCCGCTGCGTGACGGACGGGTCTCGATGCGGGTCAGGTCGATGCCGTTTTCGTGGAACGGCACCAGCAGTTCGTGCAGGGCACCTGGCTTGTTGCTCATCGATACGATGATCGACGTCTTGTCGTCGCCCGTTGGCGGCACTTCTTGCTGCCCAATCATCAAGAAGCGCGTGGAGTTGTCCGGGCGGTCCTCGATCTTTTCCGCCAGGCGGGTCAGACCGTACAGATTGGCCGCCATGTCGCCAGCAATCGCCGCCGAGTTCCACTCGCCCTTGACCCGCTTGGCCGCTTCGGCGTTGCTGGAAACCGCCACGCGCTCAACGTTCGGGTAATGGGCGTCCAGCCACTTGCGGCACTGGGCCAGGGACTGGGCGTGGGAATAGATGCGGGTAATGCTGTTGGTCTTGGTGTTCTCGCCCACCAGCAGGTGGTGGTGGATACGCAGCTCGACTTCGCCGCAGATCACCATGTCGTGCTCGAGGAAGCTGTCCAGGGTGTGACTGACCGCACCCTCGGTGGAGTTCTCGACCGGCACCACGCCGAAGTTGACGGCCCCGGCCGCCACTTCGCGGAACACTTCATCGATGGCAGCCATCGGCCGACTGACCACGGCATGACCGAAATGCTTCATCGCCGCCGCCTGGGTGAAGGTGCCTTCAGGGCCGAGATAGGCGACCTTGAGCGGCTCTTCAAGGGCCAGGCACGAGGACATGATCTCGCGGAACAGCCGCGCCATCTCTTCATTGCCCAGCGGACCCTTGTTGCGCTCCATCACCCGCTTGAGCACCGCAGCTTCGCGCTCGGGACGGTAGAACACCGGCTTCTCGCCCTCCGGCAGCGAGGCGGTCTTGACCCGCGCCACTTCTTCGGCGCAGCGGGCGCGGTCGCTGATCAGCTCGAGGATCTTCTCGTCGAGGCTGTCGATGCGCACGCGCAGGGCTTTGAGTTCCTGTTCGGACATCAGCCGTGCTCCTTCTCGAATTCGGCCATGTAGGCGACCAGTGCTTCCACCGCTTCAAGGCCCAAGGCGTTGTAGATCGAGGCACGCATGCCACCCACCGAGCGGTGACCCTTGAGGTTGAGCAGGCCACGCGCATCGGCACCGGCCAGGAAGGCCTTGTCGAGGCGCTCGTCGGCCAGGCGGAATGGCACGTTCATCCAGGAACGGGCGTTGTGGCTGATCGGGTTGGTGTAGAACTCGCTGGCATCGATGAAACCGTACAGGCGGTCTTTCTTGGCGCGGTTGCGCTGCTCCATGGCCTCGACACCGCCCTGCTCCTTGAGCCACTCGAACACCAGGCCGGAGAGGTACCAGGAATAGGTCGCCGGGGTGTTGTACATCGAGCCGTTGTCGGCGGCGATCTTGTAGTCGAGCATGGTCGGGCAGCTGCTGCGAGCATGGCCGATCAGGTCTTCGCGCACGATCACCACCACCAGGCCGCTGGGGCCGATGTTCTTCTGGGCACCGGCGTAGATCATGCCGTACTGCGAGACATCGATGCCGCGCGACAGAATGTCGGAGGACATGTCCACGACCAACGGCACGTCACCGGTCTGCGGCACCCAGTCAAACTGCAGGCCGCCGATGGTTTCGTTGGAGGCGTAGTGCACGTAGGCGGCGTTGTTCGTCAGCTGCCATTCGTTCTGCCCAGGAATGGCCAGGTAATCGTAGGGCTTGGCGCTGGCGGCCACGTTGACGCTGCCGAAGCGACGCGCTTCCTCGATGGCCTTTTTCGACCAGATACCGGTTTCGATGTAGTCGGCGGTGCCGTTTTCCGGGAGCAGGTTCAGCGGAATTTCGGCGAACTGCTGGCTGGCGCCGCCTTGCAGGAACAGCACCTTGTAGTTGGAGGGGATGGACAGCAGGTCACGCAGGTCCTGCTCGGCCTTCTCGGCGATGGCCACGTAGTCGTCGCTGCGATGGCTCATCTCCATCACCGACAGGCCCTTGCCGTTCCAGTCCAGCATTTCGGCCTGGGCGCGCTGCAACACAGCGTCAGGAAGCGCGGCTGGGCCTGCGCAGAAGTTAAAGGCTCGTTTGCTCACATCCACTCTCGCTCTGCCAAATGGTACTAAATCGTTGTTGCACACACCGCGCTGCTAAAACCAGGTGATAGCGGCCCTACTCAGTCAAACGGGGCGACCTTGGTCGCCCCGTTCGGGTTTTACGCTTGCTTACTCTTGCGGAGCCTCTTCGGCACCGGCAGCGTCGTCGTTGTCTGGCGCTTGAGCCTCGACGCCCTCCTCGTCCGTCTCGAGCAGCTCGTCGAGTTCCTCCTCGGACGGCTCCTGGATCCGCTCCAGCCCCACCAATGTCTCGTCGCTGGCGAGCTTGATCAGGGTCACGCCCTGGGTATTTCGACCCAGGCTGGAGACTTCACCCACGCGGGTGCGCACCAATGTGCCCTGGTCGGAGATCAGCATGATCTCCTCGCCTTCCTGCACCTGGATGGCGCCGATCAGCAGACCGTTACGCCCCTTGGTACCCATGGCGATCACGCCCTGGCCACCGCGACCGCGACGCGGGAACTTCGACAGCGGCGTGCGCTTGCCGAACCCGCGCTCGGAGGCGGTGAGGATCTGCGCACCGGACTCGGGGATCAGCATCGAGATGATCTGCTGGCCCTTGCCCAGCTTCATACCGCGCACGCCACGGGCGGTACGGCCCATCTGACGCACCACGCTTTCGGCGAAGCGGATCACCTTGCCGGCGTCGGAGAACATCATGACTTCCTTGGCGCCGTCGGTGATCGCCGCTGCGATCAGGGTGTCGCCTTCCTTGAGCTTCAAGGCGATCAGGCCATTGGAGCGCGGACGGGCGAACTGCACCAGCGGGGTCTTCTTCACGGTACCTGACGCGGTGGCCATGAAGATGTAGGCGCCGGTTGGCTCGGCTGCCCACTCTGGGGTGTCGCCGTCTTCTTCGTCGATCTCTTCAGGCTCGACGATTTCGCCTTCGAGCACGCCTTCGATGACGCCGTCATCACCGTCTTCGAGCTCTTCGTCAGGGTCGGCTTGCTGCTGCAGGGCCTCGAGGTCGATCTGCAGCATGGCGGTGATGCGCTCACCTTCTTCCAGCGGCAGCAGGTTGACCAGCGGGCGACCGCGGGCGGCGCGGGAAGCTTCGGGAATGTCGTAGGTCTTGAGCCAGTACACCTTGCCCTTGCTGGAGAACAGCAACAGGGTGGCGTGGCTGTTGGCGACCAGCAGGTGCTCGATGTAGTCCTCGTCCTTGACCCCAGTGGCCGACTTGCCTTTGCCACCCCGGCGCTGGGCCTGGTAGGCCGACAGCGGCTGGGTCTTGGCATAGCCGCCGTGGGAGATGGTCACCACGCGCTCTTCTTCGGGGATCATGTCGCCGTAGTTGAGGTCGTGACGGGCATCGAGGATTTCCGTGCGACGGGCATCGCCGTATTCGGCGCGGATGGCTTCGAGCTCTTCGCGGATCACTTCCATCAGGCGCTGGGCGCTGTTGAGGATGCGGATCAGCTCGCCGATCTGCTCGAGGATCTCCTGGTACTCGGCCAGCAGCTTCTCGTGCTCCAGGCCAGTCAGGCGGTGCAGGCGCAGGTCGAGAATGGCCTGGGCCTGCTCCGGCGACAGGTAGTACTTGCCGTCACGCAGACCGTATTGCTCGGGCAGGTCCTGCGGGCGGCACGACTCGGCGCCGGCACGCTCGACCATCACTTGCACGGCACTGGATTCCCAGGCCTGGGCGATCAGCGCTTCCTTGGCTTCCGACGGCGTCGGCGAAGCCTTGATCAGGGCGATGACCGGGTCGATGTTGGACAGCGCAACCGCCTGGCCTTCGAGGATATGGCCACGCTCGCGAGCCTTGCGCAGCTCGAACACGGTACGGCGGGTCACCACTTCGCGGCGGTGACGGACGAACGCTTCGAGCAGGTCCTTGAGGTTGAGCAGGCGTGGACGACCGTCGATGAGGGCCACCACGTTGATGCCGAACACGCTCTGCAGCTGGGTTTGCTGGTAGAGGTTGTTGAGCACCACTTCCGGCACCTCACCGCGACGCAGCTCGATGACGATGCGCATGCCGTCCTTGTCGGACTCATCGCGCAGCTCGGTGATACCTTCGATCTTCTTCTCTTTGACCAGCTCGGCGATCTTCTCGATCAGACGCGCCTTGTTCAGCTGGTACGGCAGCTCGGTGACCACGATCTGCTGGCGGCCACCGACCTTGTCGATGTCCTCGATCTGCGAGCGGGCGCGCATGTAGATGCGGCCACGGCCGGTGCGGTAGGCCTCGATGATGCCCTGGCGACCGTTGATCATGCCCGCGGTCGGGAAGTCGGGACCGGGGATGTACTGCATCAGCTCGTCGACGGTGACATCGGGGTTGTCGATCAGCGCCAGGCAGCCGTCGATGACTTCGCCGAGGTTGTGCGGCGGGATGTTGGTCGCCATGCCCACGGCGATACCGCTGGAACCGTTGACCAGCAGGTTGGGGATACGGGTCGGCATGACCGCCGGGATCTGCTCGGTGCCATCATAGTTGGGCACCCAGTCCACGGTTTCCTTGTGCAGGTCGGCCAGCAGCTCGTGGGCCAGCTTGGCCATGCGCACTTCGGTGTATCGCATCGCTGCGGCGTTGTCGCCGTCGACCGAACCGAAGTTGCCCTGACCGTCGACCAGCAGGTAGCGCAGCGAGAACGGCTGGGCCATACGCACGATGGTGTCGTAGACCGCAGTGTCGCCGTGCGGGTGGTACTTACCGATCACGTCACCGACCACACGGGCGGATTTCTTGTACGGCTTGTTCCAGTCGTTGCCCAGTTCGCTCATTGCATAGAGGACGCGACGATGCACGGGCTTCAAGCCATCACGCGCATCGGGCAGCGCTCGCCCGACAATCACGCTCATCGCGTAGTCGAGGTAAGACTGTCTCAGTTCGTCTTCGATATTGACCGGGAGGATTTCTTTGGCCAGTTCGCCCATGAGAAGCCTGATTCCTTTTTCTGGTGAAACTTCGCAGCTCCATCAAGGGCCGAACGAAGCTCGTTGCCGCAGCGCATAAGGTGCGACGACTTACGACAAATCAATGAGTTGTTGCATGGATCTGCGCAATGAAGACCGCCTGTGTGAGCGGTCTTGGAAACTGCCGGATGTTACCACAAAGCCGGGGCGGTGGGGAGATGTGGCAGGTGGCCGCGAACCGGTATCGATCCAGCGCGCCGCCCTTGGCTTGTGCGTACCAGGGACGGCACCCAGCCATCAATGCAGGCGCTTGCGGCACACCAGCTGGGCCAGCTTGGCGGCATCGGGCCGCTCGACGATGCCGCGTTCGGTGACGATCACGTCGATCAGGTCTGCCGGGGTCACGTCGAATACCGGATTGAATGCCTGCACCGGCGGCGCCACGCGGGTGCCAGCGTAGTCGAGCAACTCATCGGCCTCGCGCTCTTCCAGGGCGATATCCTCGCCGCTGGCCAGGTTCAGGTCGATGCTGCTGCTCGGCGCCACCACCATGAAGCGCACGCCATGGTGCATGGCGCCGACAGCCAGCTGGTAGGTGCCGATCTTGCTGGCGACATCACCATTGGCAGCGATGCAGTCGGCGCCGACCACCACCCAGGTGATGCCCTTGGTCTTCATCAGGTGAGCCAGCGCCGAGTCGGCGCACAGGGTCACCGGGATGCCTTCGTTGGCCAGCTCCCAGGCCGTCAGGCGCGAACCCTGCAGCCAAGGCCGGGTTTCGCCGGCGTACACCCGCTCGACCATGCCTTCGAGGTAGCCCGCGCGGATCACCCCCAGGGCGGTGCCGATACCACCGCTGGCCAGGGCGCCGGCATTGCCGTAGGTGAGCAAGGTCTGCTCATTGCCCTGGTGCCGGCGGATCAGCTCGATGCCGTACTGGGCCATGGTCAGGTTGGCCTCGCGATCGCTTTGATGGATGGCGATGGCTTCTGCCTCCAGCGCTGCCAGCGGGTCTTCTGCGCCACGCAGGCGCTGTAGACGCTCGCGCATGCGGTTCAGCGCCCAGAACAGGTTGGCAGCGGTCGGCCGAGCTTCGGCCAGGCTGAGAAAATCCTCTTCCAGGTCCATCTCCCAATCGCCGCCTTCAGCCAGGCGCTCTTCGAGGGCCAGCACCAGGCCATAGGCGGCGGCGATGCCGATGGCGGCAGCGCCCCGCACCGCCATGTCGCGAATCGCTGCCACCACCTGCGCGACATTGTCGCAGGTCAACCAACGCTCCTGCGACGGCAACAGGCGTTGGTCGAGCAGGTGCAGGGCGCGGCCTTGCCAGCGCATCCCGGTCACCTTCTCCGCCGCCAATAGTTGCTCGCGCATCGCCTCTCCCCGTCGTTTGGATATCAAAAGCGGGCGATTATAGCGACCCTGGGCCGCAGACGCTCGGGTATACTGCGACCCTTTGGAGCGCAAGCTACGAGCCACAGCCTGCAAGAAACCGCCGAACGCGCGCCAACCCGTCTTTTCTTGCCGCTTGCAGCTCGCCACTTGCCGCTCAGACTCCGTTCCAGAGGATTGTTCAATGAGCAACGTCGATCACGCAGAAATCGCCAAGTTCGAAGCCTTGGCCCACCGCTGGTGGGACCGTGAAAGCGAGTTCAAGCCCCTGCACGACATCAACCCGCTGCGCGTCAACTGGATCGACGAGCGCGTCGCCCTGGCCGGCAAGAAAGTCCTGGACGTCGGTTGCGGCGGCGGCATTCTCAGCGAAGCCATGGCCCTGCGCGGCGCCACCGTCACCGGTATCGACATGGGCGAGGCGCCCCTGGCAGTGGCCCAGCTGCACCAGCTCGAATCGGGCGTCGAGGTGGATTACCGGCAGATCACCGCCGAAGCGCTGGCCGACGAGATGCCCGGGCAGTTCGATGTGGTCACCTGCCTCGAGATGCTCGAGCACGTGCCTGATCCGTCCTCGGTGATCCGCGCCTGTCATCGCCTGGTCAAGCCCGGCGGCCAGGTGTTCTTCTCGACCATCAACCGCAACCCCAAGGCCTACCTGCTGGCGATCGTCGGCGCCGAGTACATCCTCAAGATGCTGCCGCGCGGCACCCACGACTTCAAGAAATTCATCCGCCCTTCCGAGCTGGGCGCCTGGAGCCGTTTGGCCGGGCTCGAGGTCAAGGACATCATCGGCCTGACCTACAACCCGCTGACCAAGCACTACAAGCTCAGCAGCGACGTCGACGTCAACTACATGATCCAGACCCTGCGCGAGGAATGAGCATGCGTTTGCGAGCGGTACTCTTCGACATGGACGGCACCTTGCTCGACACGGCGCCAGACTTCATCGCCATCTGCCAGGCCATGCTGGCCGACCGCGGCTTGCCGGCGGTCGACGGCCAGTTGATTCGCGGGGTGATCTCCGGCGGTGCGCGCGCCATGGTGGCCGCGACCTTCGCCATGGACCCTGACGCCGAGGGCTTCGAGGCCTTGCGCCTGGAGTTTCTCGAGCGCTACCAGCGTGACTGCGCGGTGCACAGCAAGCTGTTCGATGGCATGGCCGAGCTGCTGGCCGATATCGAAAAAGGCAACCTGCTGTGGGGCGTGGTCACCAACAAGCCGCTGCGCTTCGCCGAGCCGATCATGCAGCGCCTGGGCCTGGCCGAACGTTCGGCCCTGCTGATCTGCCCCGACCATGTAAAAAACAGCAAGCCCGATCCTGAACCACTGATCCTGGCCTGCACTACCCTGAAGCTGGACCCGGCCAGCGTACTGTTCGTCGGTGACGATCTGCGCGACATCGAATCCGGGCGCGATGCCGGCACCCGCACCGCCGCCGTGCGCTACGGTTACATTCACCCGGAGGACAACCCGAACAACTGGGGTGCCGACGTAGTGGTGGACCATCCGCAAGACCTGCGCAAGGTCATCGACGGCGCCCTCTGCGGTTGCTGATACCTCCAAAGTGGCAAGTGGCGAGCTGCGACCTGCACGTGAAAAGCTGCAGTCACCAGCGCTTTCATCGTGCAGCTCAAGGCCACTTGCAGCTCAAGCCAAGGACAGAATCATGTTCGACTATACCGCGCGTCCCGACCTGCTCGCAGGGCGCATCATTCTGGTAACCGGCGCTGGCCGGGGGATCGGCGCTGCAGCGGCCAAGGCCTATGCAGCCCTGGGCGCAACCGTACTGCTGCTGGGCAAGACCGAAGCCAACCTCAACGAAGTCTACGACCAGATCGAAGCAGCCGGGCATCCGCAGGCGGCGGTCATTCCGTTCAACCTCGAGACTGCCCTGCCTCACCAGTACGACGAGCTGGCGGCGATGATCGAAACCCAGTTCGGTCGCCTCGACGGGCTGCTCAACAACGCATCGATCATTGGCCCGCGCACGCCGCTGGAGCAGCTGTCCGGCGACAATTTCATGCGCGTCATGCACATCAACGTCAACGCCACCTTCATGCTGACCAGCACACTGCTGCCGCTGCTCAAGCTTTCCGAGGACGCCTCGGTGGTGTTCACCTCCAGCAGTGTCGGGCGCGTGGGGCGGGCTTACTGGGGCGCTTACGGGGTGTCGAAGTTCGCCACCGAAGGGCTGATGCAGACCCTCGCCGACGAGCTTGAAGGGGTGGCGGCGGTGCGCTCCAACAGCATCAACCCGGGCGCCACCCGCACCGCGATGCGCGCGCAGGCGTATCCGAGCGAGAACCCGCAGAACAACCCGCTGCCGGAGCAGATCATGCCGGTGTATCTGTACCTGATGGGGCCTGACAGCAAAGCCGTCAACGGCCAGGCGTTCAACGCCCAGTAGCAGCATAAAATAACTGGGGCCGCGAATGCGGCCCCAGTGGCGTTCAACCAGCGGCCAAGGCCGGGCGCAGGCGACCTTGCTGCTGGCCCTGCTGCCCCTCCAATTGCATGCACCGCTCCAGGAACAGGTACATGCAGTCGTAGCTCTTGCAAATGGCCTTGCGCAGTTCGTTGCGCAGCCCCTGGGTCGGGTTCTCACCGGCCAGCGTGCAGATGATCTCCAGCGCCTCCCACGGATGCGCATCATCGTACTGGGCGTGCATCTTCAGCCATTTCATCGCGCGCTTGCGCTGGTCTTCCGGGAAACCCATGGCGTAGGTGTCGTCGGCGCAGACCACAGCCGACCATTCACCGGTCGCGCCTTCGATCGCATAGTTGGTCGCCGCCATGGCGATGGCCAGCGACTCGGTGGCGCACACGCGCCAGCACCAGTCATTGAGGCCATTGAGTTCCGGCGGCACATCCTGCGCCTGCAGGTCGTGCACGTGCACGCCATGGGCATGGCACCAGTTCACCCAATAGTCGGCATGGTTGAGCTCGACCCGGATGTTGCGCATCAGCCAGCGCCGCGCCATGTCCTCGCCAGGGTGGCGGGCATAGCGGGTCTTGGTCAGGTTGTGGGCCATGTACAGGGAAAACTGCTCGACCACCGGCCAGCCACCGATCAGGTACTGGCGGATGGTCGACTGGCGCAGCTGGCCATCGCGCAGGCGCTGGTAGAACTCATGTTCGACCACTCGGCGCTTGCTCTCTCGGCAGTCCTCGATCAACTGCTGGGCCCACTGGGGATAGCTGGCCGGGTCCATCAAGGGCCCGATACGTACGAATGCATCAATCACTTTCAGCTCCTTGATCCTTGTGATTTAGCGGACGTGTTATCAGCGAAACGTACCAGGCGCCCGGTGCAACAAGGGCCGCGCGGCAATCCGTTGGCGCTGCAGACTGTCGCAGGTGAACACCTGCGGTCTTTCGATCAGATAGCCCTGGGCGTAGTCCACGCCGATCTCCTGCAAGGCCTGCTCGATCAACGGTGTTTCAACGAACTCGGCAATGGTCCGCTTACCCATGACGTGGCCGATGTGATTGATCACCTCGACCATGGCACGGTTGACCGGGTCGTCGAGCATATCTTTGACGAAACTTCCGTCGATCTTCAAGAAGTCGACAGGTAAATGTTTCAAATAGGCGAATGACGACATTCCGGCACAGAAGTCATCCAGCGAGAACTTGCAGCCTAGTCCCTTCAATTCATTGATGAAGCGAATCGCGCTGCCGAGGTTGGCGATGGCGCTGGTTTCGGTGATCTCGAAGCAGATCATGCGCGGCGGAATGTCGAACTCGACGAACAAGCGTTGCAGATAGTCGAGGAACTTGTCATCGCCGATGCTCGACCCGGACAAGTTGATGGCGCACATCGACAACGGCCCCTCGCGCTCCTGGTCCAGGCACTGGCGAATGACTTCGAACACGCTGCGCACCACCCAACGGTCCAGGGCAGTCATCAGCCCGTAACGCTCGGCGGCGGGAATGAAGCTGTCCGGCAGGATGGTCCGCCCGCTTTCGTCGTGCAGGCGCAGCAGGATCTCGATATGGCCAGCGCCGTCCATGGGCGTCAGCGCAGCGATCTCCTGGCAGTACAGACAGAAACGGTTTTCCTCGAGGGCGACGTGCAGACGCTGGATCCAGGCCATTTCGCCAAAGCGCATGGACAATTCGCTGTCGTCGGCGTGATAGACCTGCACGCGGTTGCGGCCCTTCTCCTTGGCCATGTAGCACGCCATGTCGGCAGCACGCAACGACGCCTCGAGCGTGCCAGGGGCTTGCGGCATGTGCACCAGGCCGATACTGACGGTGGTCACGAACGGCCTGCCTTTCCACACGAAGTGCAGGCTCTGCACGGACTGGCGCAGGTTTTCGCCGATGCGTTCAGCCTGGTCGGGCGGGCAGTTCTCGAGCAATACGCCGAACTCGTCACCGCCCAGGCGGGCCAGGGTATCGCCTTCGCGCAGCGCCGATTGCAGCACCGCGCAAATGTGCCGGAGCAGCTCGTCACCGGCTGCATGGCCGCAGGTGTCATTGACCAACTTGAATTGATCGAGGTCGAGGAACATCAGGGTATGCCGCGCACTTTGCCGCGCCAGGCCGTTGAGCGCCTGCTCCAGGCGGTATTCGAACTCACGGCGGTTGGCCAGCCCGGTCAGGGCATCGTGGGTAGCCTGCCAGGACAGGTTGGCGATGTACTGGCGCTCCTGGGTCATGTCGTGCAGCACCAGCACGATACCGGCGACCTGGCCGTTGTTGATGATCGGCGAGCCGACCAGGTTGACCGACACCGTGCTGCCGTCCAGGCGCTGGATCAGCCGTGCATGTTCGGCGCCGCCCATGAGGCTGCCGCTGAGCACCTGCTCCACCAAGGTGCAGCCAAGGCCCTGCTCCTGCTCGTCGAGCAGGTTGAACAAGGCCCCCAGCGGCAAACCGAGGGCTTGGCCGGACTGCCAGTGGGTCAATTGCTCGGCTGCAGGGTTCATGTAGACGATATTGCCGTCGACGTCGGCAGTGATGACGGCATCGCCAATCGATTCGAGGGTGATCTGCGCCCGTTCCTTCTCGGCCTGCAGGGCGCTGGCGAATGCCTGACGCTGGGCCAGCAGCTTGCTCGAGCGGCGCCAGGCGATGGCGATCAGGAACAGCGCGGTGAGCAGATTGGTGAACAGCAGTACGCGCAAAAGCATCCGCGAGCCCTCGCCAAGGGCGTCGCTGAAGGCTTTTGCCGCCGGGGTCACGCCTTCGTTGATGGCAACGATGCGGCCTTTCCATTCATCGAGCCGAGCGCTGCCGACCTGGCCGGCGGCAAAGCCTGCGTGCATCTCGCGGGCGAGCACATCGAGCTTGAGCAGAAATTCATCGCCAATGTTCCAGTAGTCGATGGCGGTCTGCATGTAGCTGATCTGGCGGAAGTTGCGGTAGAACCAGATGATGCGCTCGACGTCGTCAGGGTGGTTGCCCCCGCGCAGCACCGCCTGGCGAGCGCCTTCGATGTCGGGATCCGGTTGATCGAGCAACTGGCGCACTTCGTGATCGCCCTGGGGCACGCTCATGGCCTGGCGATAGCGCTGGTAGGTACGCTCGTCGCGGTCGTCGGCATACAGGTTGAGGTAGTAGATGGCGTCTTTCTGCGCCTTGGACCAAAGGCTTTCGCCGGCCACGTAGGCACGAACCGCCGATAGCGCGTAGAGGCTGAGGCTACCTAGCAGCACCTGCAACACCACCACGGCGATGAAGGGCCAGATGATACCTATCAACCTTGGCGCTTCTTGAGTGCGATTTCCCTTCATTTAGTCCCTGTCGCAGAGCAGATAAGACCCAGAATCAACCCAGACAAGCACAGCGTAGCTCAGAACGGCAGCTGCACGCTGCAAGCTGCAAGCTACAAGAAAAAGCCATCCCGCGCTCGTTGCTTCTGCTTTTGCTTTTACTTGCCGCTTGCCGCTTGCCGCTTGCCGCTCAACTCTGCTGCAAGTGGCCGTAGAGTTTGGCATACAACCCACCTTCTGCGATCAACTGCTGGTGGTCGCCGTCTTCAGCGACGCGCCCGCCATCGAACACCAGCACACGGTCGGCCTGTTTTACGGCAGACAAGCGGTGGGCGATGATCAAGGTGGTGCGGCCACTGAGAAACTTCGCCAGCGCCAGATGCAGGTTGTATTCGGTAGCGGCGTCCAGGGCCGAGGTGGCCTCATCGAGGATCACCACCTTCGGCTCGGCCAAGACCATGCGCGCGATGGCCAGGCGCTGGCGCTGGCCGCCGGACAGGCGCACGCCTGAGCGCCCTACCACGCTGTCCAGGCCCTGCGGCAACGCGGCGATGGTGGCGTCCAGCTGGGCAATGCGCAGGGCCTGCCAGCATGCCTCATCGCTGCAATCGCGGCCCATGGTCAGGTTGGCGCGCACGCTGTCGTTGAACAGCGACGGGTGCTGCAGCACCACTGCCACGTTTTCGCGCAGGGTTTCCAGGCCGATTTCCTGCAGGCTGGCACCGCCGAAGCGGATGGTGCCAGCCTGGGCGCTGTACAGGCCCAGCAACAACTGCACCAGGGTGCTCTTGCCACCGCCGCTGGCACCGACGATCGCGACCTTTTCACCCGCGGCAATGCTCAGGTTCAACTGATCCAGCACCGGTTCGTCGGCATAGGCAAAACTCACATCGCGCACGTCGATGCCCACCGTTTCACGACCGCCGAACGGGTCGCTGGCAGCCGCATACTGGGGCTCGTCGGCGCGTGCGAGCAATTCGTTGAGCCGGCTCAGGGCCCCGCCCGCAGCGTAGTAGGCGTATTGCAGATTGAGCAGCTGCTCGACTGGCCCGATCATGAACCACAGGTAGCTGAATACCGCCAGCATCTGGCCGATCGACAGGTCCGAGAACAGCACCGTGAGCATCGCCGCGGCGCGGAAGATATCGATACCGAACTGGAACAACAGCCCGCTGGCGCGTCCGCTGGCGTCGCTTTTCCACTGCGATTCCACGGCGTAGTCGCGCACTTCGCGGGCGCGCAGGCCCAACCGCCCAAGGAAGTAGCCCTGGCGGTTGCCGGCGCGGATTTCCTGAATGGCGTCGAGGGTTTCGGTCAAGGCCTGAGTGAAGCGCGAGGTGCTGTCGTTCTCCAGCTTCTTCAGGTGCTTGACGCGCTTGCCCAACTGCACGGTGAAGTAGATCACCAGCGGGTTGAACAGCAAGATCAGCAGCGCCAGTTTCCAGTGCATGAAGATCAGGATCGTGGCGGTACCGGTGAGCGTCAGCATGGCCACCAGGAACCGGCTGAGGGTTTCACCGACGAATTTGTCGAGGGTATCCAGGTCGGTAACCAGGTGCGTGGTCACCGTGCCGCTGCCCAGGCTTTCATATTCCTTGAGCGAGATGCGCTTGAGGCGCTCGATCAAGCGCACGCGCAGGCGGTAGACGATGTCTTTGGCAAGGCCGGCGAACAGCTTGGCCTGCACCACGTTGAAGGCCAGCGCCGCCACGCGCAGGCACAGGGTCAGCGCCAGCATCAGGCCAATGTAGCCGGCCGCGACCTGCCAAGCGCTGGGCAACACTTGGTTCATCCACTTCAACGCGCTATCGCCATGGCCGAGCAGCACTTCATCGACCAACAGTGGCAGCAGCAACGGGATCGGCACGCTGCAGCAGGCGGCCAGCACTGCAACCAGGTTGGCGGTCCAGAGGTGTTTCTTGTGGTGCAACGCCAGGCGGCGAATCTCCGCCCAGCTCAAGCGCTCGGCCACGCCCGCGGGTTTCCCTGGTACAGGGTCGGGCGACCCTGGCAGGTCAAGCACAGACGGCCTGCTGCAGCCAGCGGCCCAACAGGGGTTGCAGGTTGCCCAGTGGCTGATAGCCATTGGTCAAGAGTGCCAGCTGGCCGTTACGCTCAGCCAGCAGGGTTGGAAAACCGGCAATGCCCAGGCCTTGCACCCAGGAAAAATCCGCCGCCGTCGCGGCGCGGGCATCATGGCTGGCAAATTGCTGGGCGAAACGCTCGCGCTCGAAGCCGGCCTGCTCGGCAAGCTCGACCAGTTGCGGCGCGCGGGTCACATCGACGCCCTGCTCATAGAAGGCGCGTTGAATCAGCTCGAGCAACGGCCAGACCCGTTCGGCGTCTAGCCCACGGGCGGCCACCAGCGCGCGACAGGCGGGTTCGGTGTCGTAGACGAAACCGTCGGGCATGGCGCCGTCGAACCGAAAAGACTGACCGCTGGCCTCTGCGACCGCCTGCCAATGCTCGAGGATGTACTTGCGGGTCGCAGCATCGAGCGCCGTGGCGCCGCTACGCAAGCCACCCGCTACCAGATGCGTGGCGATACCCGCCTGCGCGGCCTGCTCGATGAGTGCCGAGGCCACCGGAGCGAAACCCCAGCACCACGAGCACATCGGGTCCATTACATACAGCAGGCGGGCAGTCATCGGCTCAAGCCTCGGCTTTGTAGTTGTAACCGATCGGGTGTGGCAGGTTGCGGGCTTTGGCCAACTCGATCTGCTTCTGCCGGTCGATGGCGCTACGCCGGGTCTTTTCACTGAGGCTGTCCCAGCAATGTGGGCAGCTCACACCTGGCGAGTAGTGCTCGGACGCGCGGTCTTGCGCATCGACCGGATGACGGCAGGCATGGCACTGATCGTACTCGCCCTCGCTCAGGTCGTGGCGCACCGTGACGCGGTTGTCGAAGACGAAGCAGTCGCCATCCCACAGGCTTTGTTCCTGGGGCACTTCCTCGAAGTACTTGAGGATGCCGCCTTTAAGATGATAGACCGCCTCGAAGCCTTCACCGAGCATGTAGCTCGAAGCTTTTTCGCAGCGGATGCCGCCGGTGCAGAACATCGCCACTTTCTTGTGCTTGCTCGGGTCGAAGTTGGCCTTGATGTACTCGGGAAACTCGCGGAACGACTCGGTCTTAGGGTCGATGGCGCCCTTGAAGGTGCCGATGGCCACTTCGTAGTCGTTGCGGGTGTCGATCAGCAGCACCTCGGGGTCGCTGATCAGGGCGTTCCAGTCCTTGGGCTCGACATAGGTGCCGACCGCCTGGTTCGGGTCGACGCCTGGCACGCCCAGCGTGACGATCTCTTTCTTGAGCTTGACCTTGGTGCGGTAGAACGGCTGCTCGTCGCAGTAGGACTCCTTGTGGTCGATATCGACCAGGCGCGGGTCGTTACGCAGCCACGCGAGCAGGCCGTCGATGCCTTCGCGGCTGGCCGAGACGGTGCCATTGATGCCTTCGTTGGCCAGCAGCAAGGTGCCTTTGACGCCGTTGTCGAGCATGGCTTGGAGCAGCGGCTCGCGCAGCTCGACGTAGTCTTCGAGGGTGACGAACTTGTACAGCGCCGCCACGACGATAGCTTGGGACATTTGAATCGGTTCTCCAGGTGGTCACCCTCGTAAGGGGTGGACCGGGCATGACTTGATAAGCATGGAGGCGCACTGCGCCCCAATCGTGACCCAAGGCCGCTCCCACAGAGAAGGCGCCGCGGTTACCGGCGGTGCCTAGTCTAAGTAAGAGCGGCCTTGGATCGCGAAAGGGCCGCAAAGCGGCCCCCGGATTTCGCAGGATTGTACCAGAACGACAGAGAGGATTCAGTGCCCGCCGCCAGCGCACACCGGCGATGCCGGCGCCACGCCGACCTTGGCCCACTCTTCGGCGGTGTAGGTATGAATGGCCAGGGCGTGGATCTCGCCCATCAGCTCAGCCATGGTGGCGTACACCCTCTGATGGCGCTTGACGCTGTTGAGCCCGGCGAACTGATCGCTGACGATCACCGCCTTGTAGTGGGTCTCCTGGCCACGGCTGTGCATGTGGCTTTCGTTGAGCACTTCAAGGTGCTGCGGCGCCAATGCGCTCAGCTGCTGCTCGATGCGTTGCTGCATGCTCATTGGCTCAACTCACTTCTTGGCTGGGGCGGCGGCCTTGCCAGCGTTGGGGTCGAGCTCCTTGGTCATGTCTTCGAGCAGCTTGTTGACCGTTGGCACCGCTGGCTCCAGGCTGGTCTGGGTCAGCTGGGCGGACTGCTGGGTAACCTTGGGCATCTCACGCAGGACTTTCTTGCCCAGCGGCGACTCATAGAACTTGACCAGGTCCTTGAGCTCTTGCTCGGTGAAGGTCTGGGTGTAGAGGTCGACCATTTTCGGCTTGAGCTTGTTCCAGCCGATGGCGTTGTCCAGCGCGGCGTTGGCCTTGGCCTGGTAGCTCTCGAGCACCGGCTGCTTGGAGGCCGGGGCCTTGGTCTGGGCAAAGCGCTGGGCGAACATCTGCTGGACCTGCATGTACACCGGGGTACCCAACTTGTCAGCGTTGGCCAGGCTCAGGAATTTCTCGGCGGCAGCATTGTGGCTGGCGGTGGCAGCGAGTACCTGGCCACTGGCACAGGCCAGGGCGACGGCAGCACAGAGGACACGGAGACGGGTCATTGCATTTCCTTCAGGAGGGGGAGGCGGTACCTCAGAGATGAGCATTCTGCTCCCGCACGGGCGCAGCGCTCAAGTGGCACGTCGAGGGAATGAACCGCTCGCACGCATGAGGGCCTAAACTGCTGATTCTGACTGACAATGGAGTGAACGCAGCATGAGCCGTATCGAGACAGACAGCCTGGGGCCGGTCGAAGTTCCTGATGACGCCTACTGGGGCGCGCAGACCCAGCGCTCGCTGATCAACTTTGCCATCGGCCAGGAACGCATGCCGCTGGCGGTGCTGCACGCCCTGGCCTTGATCAAGAAAGCCGCAGCGCGGGTCAACGACCGCAACGGCGATCTGCCCGCCGACATCGCCCGCCTGATCGAACAGGCCGCCAATGAAGTGCTCGACGGCGAGCATGACGATCAGTTCCCGCTGGTGGTCTGGCAGACCGGCAGCGGCACGCAGAGCAACATGAACGTCAACGAAGTCATCGCCGGGCGCGCCAACGAGCTGGCCGGCAATGGCCGCGGCGGCAAGGCGCCGGTACACCCCAACGATCACGTCAACCGCTCGCAGAGCTCGAACGACTGCTTCCCCACTGCCATGCACATCGCCGCCGCGCAGGCTGTGCACGAGCAGTTGCTGCCGGCAGTCGCCGAGCTGTCCGCGGGCTTTGCAGAGTTGGCGGCGCGCCACCCGAAACTGGTCAAGACGGGCCGCACGCACATGATGGACGCCACGCCGATCACCTTCGGCCAGGAAGTCTCCGCCTATGTTGCCCAGCTCGACTATGCCGAGCGGGCCATCCGCGCCAGCCTGCCAGCGGTATACGAGCTGGCCCAGGGTGGCACGGCCGTGGGTACCGGGCTCAACGCCCCGCACGGCTTCGCCGAGGCGGTGGCGGCGGAACTGGCGGCGCTTTCCGGGCTGCCATTCGTCACGGCACCGAACAAGTTCGCCGCCCTGGCCGGCCACGAAGCGCTGACCAGCCTTGCCGGCGCGCTGAAAACCCTGGCCGTGGCGCTGATGAAGATCGCCAACGACCTGCGCCTGCTCGGTTCCGGTCCGCGCGCTGGGCTGGCTGAGGTGCGCCTGCCGGCCAACGAGCCGGGCAGCTCGATCATGCCCGGCAAGGTCAACCCGACCCAGTGCGAAGCGCTGTCGATGCTGGCCTGCCAGGTGCTGGGCAACGATGCAGCGATCGGCTTCGCCGCCAGCCAGGGGCATCTGCAGCTCAATGTGTTCAAGCCGGTGATCATCCATAACGTGTTGCAGTCCATCACCCTGCTCGCTGACGGTTGCCGCAATTTCCAGCAGCACTGCGTGGCCGGCATCGAGCCGGATGCCGAGCAGATGGCGGCGCATCTGGAACGCGGCCTGATGCTGGTAACCGCGCTGAACCCGCACATCGGCTACGACAAGGCGGCGGAGATTGCCAAAAAGGCCTACGCCGAAGGCAAGACCTTGCGCGAGGCCGCGCTGGAGTTGAAGTACCTGACCAACGAGCAGTTCGATGAATGGGTCAGGCCTGAAAACATGCTGGCACCCGGCGGCAAAGGCTGACCCTGCCCAAAGCCCTGCGCAGTTGCTTCCACAAAGTTGGGATGTCCCTCGAAGGGTCGCTGTAGATCTGACGATGAGCAGGGCTAGGCCAGGCGCGCTCGCCTGGCCCTCCACCCGGCCACCAAGGACGGCCCCAAGGCCACCAGGGTCGAACCCGCCACCACGGTCACTGCGCCGATGTAACCCAAGGCGTTGATGTCTTCGGCATGCACATACTCCGGCCACACCAGGGCCGCCAGCGCTACCGCGACGAAGGTCACCAACGGGGTCAAGGCCAAGGTGGCGCTCACCCGCGAGGCTTCCCAGTGCGCCAGCGCTTCGGCGAAGGCGCCGTAGGCAACCAGGGTGTTCAGGCAGCACGCCAGCAGCAACCAGCCCTGCACAGGGGTGAGCTGCAGCGCCTCCAGGGGGTGTACCCATGGCGTCAGCAGCGCCGCGCAGCTGAGGTAGATCACCATCATCACCTGCTGCGAATTCCATACCGTCAGCAATTGCTTCTGGCTCAGGGCATAGAACACCCAGATGCTGGTGGCCAGCAAGATGGTCAACACGCCAGTGGTGTAGGTGCTCAGCGACGTCAGCAGCTCTTCGAGGCGCTGATTGAAGAACAGTGCGAATCCGCCAATCAATACCAGCAGCCCCAGCCCCTGCCCCAGGCTGAAGCGCTCCTTGAACACGAACACACTGGCCACCAGCAGCAATACCGGCCCTACCTGCACCACCAGCTGCGCGGTCCCCGGGCTGAGCAGGTTCAGACCGATCAGGTACAGCACGTAGTTGCCCATCAGCCCGCACACAGCCACCAGCACCAGGCCTTTACCCATGGCTGAAAGCCGGCGTGGCGACGGCAAGCGGCGCTGCGCCGCAAGCCAGGCGAACAAAAGCCCGCCTGACACCAGCAGGCGGTACCAGGTGACCGTCACCGGGTCGACCACTTGCAGCACCTGCTTGAGCTTGATCGGCAAGATGCCCCAGAGCAGCGCCGTCAGCAGCGCCAGAAACAGGCCGTAGACCCAGCGGCCAGATGTCGTATGCATACCGTTCCCGTTCGATCCCAGGGTGGGGGTGCATGCAGTCTACGGGTTTGTCGGGCGCCGCGTGGCGAGAAAAGAATTCATCACCTCATTCGATTACGGCATGGCTGGGGCGCTCGGCGGTGCTGCCGGCCTGCGCCGCCGCGCTATTTCTTGTGCTTGGCGAACGCGGCTTCAAGCGCCTCGTTGAGGGTGCGCAGCACTTTCACCCGCGCCCAGCGCTTGTCGTTGGCCTCTACCAGCGTCCATGGGGCGATCTCGGTGCTGGTACGGTCGACCATGTCGCCCACCGCCTGCACGTAGTCATCCCACTTGTCACGGTTGCGCCAGTCATCTTCGGTGATCTTGTAGCGCTTGAACGGGGTCTGCTCGCGCTCCTCGAAGCGCTCCAGCTGGGTTTGCTGATCGATGGCCAGCCAGAATTTCACCACCACCACGCCGGCGTTGCTCAATTGCTCTTCGAAGTCATTGATTTCACCGTAGGCGCGCAACCAGTCGGCCGGGCTGCAGAAGCCTTCGACCCGCTCGACCAGCACCCGTCCGTACCATGAACGGTCGAAGATGGTGAACTTGCCGCGTGCCGGAATGTGCCGCCAGAACCGCCACAGGTAGGGCTGCGCGCGCTCCTCTTCGGTGGGCGCAGCAATCGGCACGATGCGGTACTGGCGCGGGTCCAGGGCTGCCGCCACGCGGCGGATTGCCCCGCCCTTGCCCGCCGCGTCGTTGCCTTCGAACACCGCCACCAGGGCGTGCCGACGCATGCGTTTGTCACGCAGCAGGCCGGCCAGGCGCGCCTGCTCGAGCACCAGCTGCTCCTGATAGTCGTGCTTGTCCAGGCGCACGCTCAGGTCCAGCGCGCCGAGCAGGCTGCGCTGGTCGATGGCCCGGCCCAGCGGCGCGACGTTGCCTTTGTGCTTGCCCTTGGGGTTGTTGGCCAGCGCCGCCTGCAAGCTTTCGAGCAGAATGCGCCCAACCGCCAGGCTGCGGTAATACGGGTCGACGCCTTCAACGATATGCCACGGCGCATAATCGCGACTGGTGCGGCGTAACACCCGCTCGCCGAAGCGTACGAACCGGTCGTAGGTGTGCGACTGTTGCCAGTCCAGCGGGCTGATCTTCCAGCTGTGCAGCGGATCGTCCTTGAGCGACTTCAGGCGCGCTTTCATCTGCTTCTTGGACAGGTGGAACCAGAACTTGATGATCAGCGCGCCTTCGTCGCAGAGCATCTGTTCCAGGCGCTCGGCACCGTTGATGGCCTGGTCGAGCACAGCATCCTTGAACACCCCATGCACCCGCCCCTGCAACATCTGGCTGTACCAGTTGCCGAAAAACACGCCCATCCGCCCTTTCGGCGGCAGCGCCCGCCAGTAGCGCCAGGCCGGCGGTCGGGCCAGCTCCTCATCGGTCTGCTGGTCGAAGGTGAGCACGTCGATCATGCGCGGGTCCATCCACTCGTTGAGCAACTTGACCGTCTCGCCCTTGCCAGCGCCCTCGACGCCGTTGATCAGCACGATCACCGGGAAGCGCGCCTGCTGCTTGAGTTCGTACTGCGCCTCGAGCAACGCCTGGCGCAGCGCCGGCACCTCGGCGTCGTAAGTGTCCTTGTCGATGCTGTGACCGATTTGCGCGGATTCGAACATGCATGGGCTCCTGTGATGGATAAGCAAGACTAGCGGATTTGCGCTGTGCCGGTATTGACCGCAGCGCTGCCAGTTCGGCCTGCGCAAAACCTGCAGATGGCATAAAATCGGCCATCCGCTGCAACCGAGCCAATCATGTCCACCCTCCTCCAGCACGCCCAGATCGACTGGGACGACCAGGGCCGCCCGCACTCGCGCCAGTACGACGACGTCTATTTTTCGCGTGACGAAGGTACCGCGGAAACCCGCTATGTGTTCCTTGAGCAGACCCGCCTGCGCCAGCGTTTCACCGAACTGGCGCCGCACGCCTGCCTGGTGATCGGCGAAACCGGTTTCGGCACCGGCATGAACTTCTTCTGCGCCTGGCAGCTGTTCGCCGAACTGGCCGCGCCCCAGGCGCGCCTGCATTTCATCAGCGTCGAAAAGTACCCACTGAGCCGCGACGACATGGCCCGCGCGGTGTGTCTGTGGCCGGAGCTGGCAGCGTTCACCGAGCCGTTCCTGCGGCAGTACGTGGCGCTGCACCCAGGTTTTCAGCAATTCACCTTCGACAACGGTCGCGTGACCCTGACCCTGCTGGTTGGCGACGTCCTGCAACAGTTGCCGCAACTCGATGCTGCTGTCGACGTGTGGTTCCTGGATGGTTTCGCCCCGGCCAAGAACCCCGACATGTGGACCCCGGAGCTGTTCGCGCAACTGGCCCGGCTGGCCCACGACGGCACTACGTTGGGTACCTTCACCACCACCGGCTGGGTTCGCCGGGGCCTGATCGAGGCCGGTTTCCGGATGAAGAAGATCCCCGGCATCGGCAAGAAATGGGAGGTGATGAGCGGCGAATACACAGGTCCCCTGGCGCATGGCCAGGCGGCGCCGTGGTATGCCCGCCCGACGCCGCTCGCAGGCCCTCGTCAGGCCCTGGTGATCGGCGCCGGTCTGGCTGGCAGCGCCACGGCTGCCAGCCTGGCGGCACGCGGCTGGCAGGTCACGGTGCTGGAGCGCCATGCCCAGGCGGCGCAGGAAGCGTCGGGCAACCCCCAGGGCGTGCTGTACCTGAAGCTGTCCGCCCATGGCACCGCGCTGTCGCAGATGATCCTCTCCGGCTTCGGCTACACCCGCCGCCAACTCGAACGCCTGCAGCGCGGCCGCGACTGGGAAGCGTGCGGCGTGTTGCAACTGGCCTTCGATGACAAGGAGCGAGGGCGCCAGGGCAAGCTGGCAGCGGCCTTCGACGACAGCCTGCTGCGCGTTGTGTCTCAGCCTGAGGCCCAGGCGCTTGCCGGGGTAGCACTGGCGGCAGGCGGCCTGTTTTACCCTGAAGGCGGCTGGGTGCATCCGCCGGCGCTGTGCCGGGCGCAACTGGGGCAGCCGAACATCGACCTGCAACTGCACGTCGAGGCCATCGAACTGCGCAAGGCCGATGGATTATGGCAGGCCTGGGCAGGCACACGGTTGCTCGCCTGTGCGCCGCTGGTGGTGCTGGCCGGCGCTGCCGACGTGCGCCGCTTCGCGCCCTGTGCGCAGCTGCCGCTCAAACGCATTCGCGGGCAGATCACCCGCCTGCCGGCAACCGCAGCCAGCCGCGCGCTGCGCACGGTGGTATGCGCCGAGGGCTATGTCGCGCCGCCTCGCGACGATGAGCATACCTTGGGTGCCAGCTTCGACTTTCACAGCGACGACCTGACCCCAACAGTGGCCGAGCATCAGGGCAACCTGGCGCTGCTCGATGAAATCTCCGCCGACCTGGCAGCTCGCCTGGCAGTCGAAGCACTGGACCCAGCGCAGTTGCACGGGCGCGCCGCGTTTCGCTGTACCAGCCCGGATTATCTACCGATCGTCGGGCCGTTGGCCGACCCCGTCCGGTTCACCGACGCGTATGCGCGGCTCGGCAAGGACGCACGGCAGGTACCGGACGTCGCCTGCCCATGGCTCGACGGCTTGTATGTGAACACCGGTCACGGCTCGCGCGGTTTGATCACCGCGCCCCTGAGCGGCGAATTGATCGCGGCGTGGGCCAGCGGCGAACCGTTACCGTTGCCGCGGGCAGTGGCCGAAGCCTGCCATCCGAACCGCTTCATGTTGCGCCAGTTGATCCGTGGCAAATCCTGAACGCATGCCCATGTGCCACGCTGCAAGGCGCGCAGGTAAGCGGAACCTGACCGCGCCGTTATAACAGATTGATCTAAAACTCCGCTATTGCACGCAGGTCAGTTCCTTACAGGGTGCCCTAATCCGGGGCACTCATTCCCCAACGGAACAACCGGTAAGGACCTATGTGCGGATTAGCTGGAGAGTTGCGTTTCACCCCCATCGATCAAGCGCCCCGCCCCGCCGACCTGGCTGCGGTAGAGCGCATCACCCATCACTTGGCGCCGCGTGGGCCGGATGCGTGGGGCTTCCATAGCCACGGCCCGATCGCCCTCGGCCACCGCCGCCTGAAGATCATGGACCTGTCGGACGGCTCAGCGCAGCCGATGGCCGATAACACCCTGGGCCTATCGCTGGCTTTCAACGGCGCCATCTACAACTTCCCTGAATTGCGCAAGGAATTGCAGGACCTGGGCTACAGCTTCTGGTCCGATGGCGACACCGAAGTACTGCTCAAGGGTTATCACGCCTGGGGCGCAGCGATGCTGCCCAAGCTCAACGGCATGTTCGCCCTGGCCATCTGGGAGCGCGACAACCAACGCCTGTTCCTGGCCCGCGACCGCCTCGGTGTCAAGCCGCTGTACCTGTCGCGCAACGGCGAGCGCCTGCGCTTCGCCTCGACCTTGCCAGCGCTGCTCAAGGGCGGCGATATCGACCCGGTCATCGACCCGGTGGCGCTCAACCATTACCTCAACTTCCACGCCGTGGTGCCTGCGCCACGTACGCTGCTGGCAAATGTGCAGAAGCTCGAGCCTGGCACCTGGATGCGCGTCGATCGCCACGGCGAAGTCGAGCGCCAGACCTGGTGGCAATTGCAGTACGGCCCCAACGCGGACGAGCGTGAGCTTGACCTCGAAGACTGGACGACCCGCGTGCTGGACGCGACCCGCGACGCCGTGGCCATCCGTCAACGCGCTGCGGTCGATGTCGGCGTACTGCTATCGGGTGGCGTCGACTCCAGCCTGTTGGTGGGCCTGCTGCGCGAAGTCGGCGTGGATGACCTGTCGACCTTCTCCATCGGCTTCGAAGACGCTGGCGGCGAGCGTGGCGATGAGTTCCAGTACTCCGACCTGATCGCCAAGCACTACGGCACGCGCCATCACCAACTGCGCATTGCCGAGCACGAGATCATCGACCAGCTGCCGGCGGCGTTCCGCGCCATGAGCGAGCCGATGGTCAGCCACGACTGCATCGCCTTCTACCTGCTGTCGCGGGAAGTGGCCAAGCACTGCAAAGGCGTGCAGAGCGGCCAGGGTGCCGACGAGCTGTTCGCCGGTTACCACTGGTACCCGAAAGTCGACGGCGCCAGCGATCCCTTTGCGGCTTACCGCGAGGCGTTCTTCGACCGCAGCCATGACGAGTATCGCGACACGGTACAGGCGCCGTGGCAGCTGGATAACGACGCTGCGGGCGATTTCGTGCGCGAGCATTTCGCCCGCCCTGGTGCGCCGGATGCGGTGGACAAGGCACTGCGCCTGGACAGCACGGTGATGCTGGTGGATGACCCGGTCAAGCGCGTCGACAACATGACCATGGCCTGGGGCCTGGAGGCGCGTACCCCGTTCCTGGACTATCGCCTGGCCGAGTTGTCGGCGCGAATCCCGGCACGCTTCAAGCTGCCGGACGGCGGCAAGCATGTGCTCAAGCAGGCCGCACGGCGGGTCATTCCCCACGAGGTGATCGACCGCAAGAAGGGTTACTTCCCGGTTCCAGGTCTCAAGCACCTGGAGGGCGCCACCCTTGGCTGGGTCCGCGACCTGCTGACCGACCCGAGCCAGGACCGTGGATTGTTCAACCCGGCAACGATCGACCGACTGCTGAGCAACCCGCATGGTCAGTTGACCCCACTGCGCGGCTCCAAGCTGTGGCAACTGGCGGCTCTGAACCTGTGGCTCAGCGAACAAGGACTTTGACCGATGAAACCCCATGAAATTGCCTACGGCCAGCGCTTGTTGCGCGGCCAGGCGCCGTCCTATGAGCGCCTGCAGGCGCGCCTGGCCGGCGATGGCAGCGAGCCCCACGATCAACCGCGGGCCTTGCACTGTGGTTGGGGGCGCCTGCTGATCGGCCATACCTACCCAGACCCAGCCAGCCTGGCCGCGGCGTTGCAGGAAGAACGCCCTGGCGAGCGCGATATCGCGCTGTATGTCGCGGCGCCGCAGCAGCTGCTGGCCCAGGCGCCGCAGCAGCTGTTTCTCGACCCCTCCGACACCCTGCGCCTGTGGTTCACCGACTACCGCCCGGCACAGCGCGTGTTCCGCGGCTTTCGCGTACGCCGCGCACAGAGTGCCGGCGACTGGCAGGCGATCAACACCCTGTACCAGGCGCGCGGCATGCTGCCCGTCGACCCTGAACTGGTCACCCCGCGCCACTTGGGCGGCCCAGTGTTCTGGCTCGCCGAGGATGAAGACAGCGGCGCGGTGATCGGCAGTGTCATGGGCCTGAACCATTGCAAGGCCTTCGACGATCCCGAGCACGGCAGCAGCCTCTGGTGCCTGGCGGTGGATCCGCAGTGCACCCGCCCTGGGGTGGGCGAGGTACTGGTGCGCCACTTGATCGAACACTTCATGAGCCGTGGCCTGGCCTACCTGGACCTGTCGGTGCTGCACGATAACCGCCAGGCCAAGCGGCTGTACGAGAAGCTCGGATTTCGCAACCTGCCGACCTTCGCGGTCAAGCGCAAGAACGGCATCAACCAGCAGCTGTTCCTCGGCCCAGGCCCGGAGGCAAGCCTCAACCCCTACGCGCGCATCATCGTCGACGAAGCCTTGCGGCGCGGTATCGAGGTGCACGTGGACGACGCGGCGGCTGGCTTGTTCACCCTGAGTCTGGGCGGTCGGCGGATCCGCTGCCGTGAGTCGCTGAGCGACCTGACCACCGCTGTGACCATGACCCTGTGTCAGGACAAACGCCTGACCCAGCAGGCTCTACAGCAAGCTGGGCTGCAAGTGCCTGCCCAGCAACTGGCCGGCAATGCCGATGACAACCTGGCCTTTCTCGACGAGCACGGCGCCATCGTGGTCAAGCCGGTGGACGGCGAACAGGGTCAAGGCGTGGCGGTCAACCTGACGAGCATCGAAGACGTCACCCAGGCCGTGGAAAACGCCCGCCGCTTCGACAGTCGGGTGCTGCTGGAAAGCTTCCATGCCGGGCACGACCTGCGCATCGTGGTCATCGGCTACGAAGTGGTGGCAGCCGCCATTCGTCATCCGGCGCAGGTGGTCGGTGACGGCAAGCACACCATCTTGCAACTGATCGAAGCGCAGAGTCGCCGTCGCCAGGCGGCCACCGGCGGAGAAAGCCGCATCCCGATGGATGATGAAACCGAACGCACGCTGCAGGCCGCTGGGCTGAACTACGACGATGTGCTGGAGCCGGGTCGACGATTGGCGGTGCGGCGTACTGCCAACCTGCATACCGGCGGCACGCTGGAGGATGTCACCGAACGTCTGCATCCCGTGCTGGCTGACGCGGCGGTGCGGGCAGCTCGCGCCCTGGAGATTCCGGTGGTCGGCCTGGATTTCATGGTGCGCGATGCCGAGCAGCCTGACTACGTGATCATCGAAGCCAACGAGCGCGCCGGGCTTGCCAACCATGAGCCGCAGCCGACGGCCGAACGCTTCGTCGACCTGCTGTTTCCGCACAGCCAGGCATTGGCGTAGATCCCTGACGGCCTTCACACCCCGCGCGCCAGCGACGCTGTGGGCGCGCGGCGTGTGCCGTAGCTGTAGAAGTCACTGCGCAATACCCTAAGGAGTACCCATGTCCGAACAACTTCCAGAACCCGATCTCGAGTACCTCAAGCGCGTCCTGCTGGAAATGCTCGCCATCCCAAGCCCGACCGGCTTCACTGACACCATCGTGCGTTATGTGGCCGAGCGCCTGGATGAACTGGGCATTCCCTTCGAACTGACCCGCCGTGGCACCATTCGCGCCACCCTCAAGGGCCGCCAGAGCTCGCCCGACCGCGCAGTCTCGGCGCACCTGGACACCATCGGCGCCAGTGTCCGCCAAGTGCAGGACAACGGGCGTCTGGCGTTGGCCCCGGTCGGCTGCTGGTCGAGCCGCTTCGCCGAGGGTAGCCGGGTCAGCGTATTCACCGACACCGGTGTGTTTCGCGGCAGCGTGCTGCCGTTGATGGCCAGCGGTCATGCATTCAACACCGCAATCGACCAGATGCCGATCAGCTGGGAGCATGTCGAGGTGCGCCTGGATGCCTACTGCGCGACCCGCGCCGATTGCGAAGCCCTGGGCATCGGCATCGGCGACTTCGTGGCCTTCGACCCGCTGCCTGAATTCACCGAAAGCGGCCATATCAGCGCCCGCCACCTGGATGACAAGGCGGGCGTGGCGGCGCTGCTGGCAGCGCTCAAGGTCGTGGTGGAAAGCGGGCGTCAGCCGCTGATCGACTGCCATCCGCTGTTCACTATCACCGAAGAAACCGGCTCCGGTGCCGCCGGTGCGCTGCCATGGGATGTCAGCGAGTTCGTCGGCATCGACATCGCCCCGGTCGCGCCGGGCCAAGCCTCCAGCGAGCATGCCGTGAGCGTGGCGATGCAGGATTCGTCCGGGCCTTACGACTATCACCTGTCGCGGCATTTGCTTAAGCTCGCCGGGGAGCAGGAGTTGCCAGTACGCCGCGACCTGTTCCGCTATTACTTCAGCGACGCCCACTCGGCAGTGACCGCAGGTCACGACATTCGTACCGCACTGGTGGCTTTCGGCTGCGATGCCACCCATGGCTACGAACGCACGCACATCGACAGCCTCGCTGCGCTCAGCCGCCTGCTTTCGGCCTACCTGTTGAGCCCGCCGGTATTTGCCAGCGATTCGCAACCGGCCAACGCCTCGCTCGAGCGCTTCAGCCACCAGCTTGAACACGATGCGCAAATGGAGAGCGAAACCCGGGTGCCAGCGGTGGACAGCCTGCTGGGAAACAAAAGCTGATGGCCGCGCAATGGCGTAGCATGGCGCTATCCACCCTGCCACTTGTGCCCGAGCCATGCTGATCCCTTACGAGCAACTAGAAGCCGACACCCTGACCCGCCTGATCGAGGACTTCGTCACCCGCGATGGCACTGACAACGGCGACGACACGCCCCTGGAAACCCGCGTGCTGCGGGTACGCCAGGCGTTGGCCAAGGGTCAGGCGTTCATCCTCTTCGACCTGGAAAGCCAGCAGTGCCAGCTGCTGGCCAGGCATGACGTGCCCCGCGAGTTGCTCGAGTAACAGGCGCGTGCCGGCGGGGCGATGCCGGCGTTTCAGGATTGCTCCTTGCGCTTTTGCGCTTCCTGAATACGCCGGTAGACTTCGGCGCGGTGCACCGGCACGTGGCGCGGGGCGATGATGCCGAAGCGCACCATGCCGTTACGCGACTCCACCACCTTGATGCGAATGTCGTCTCCAATGAGGATGACTTCGCCCACCTCTCTTCCGATCACCAACATGCTCCGGTCCCTCGCAACAGGAAAAGACCGCAGAGTGCTCGGGGTTATTCCACAGAACAAGGCTTTGCCGCAAATTCAGAGCGGACCTACACGGGGCGGTAAACTTTCCTACAGAAATGCCCCTGTAGCTCAACGCGGCTGGGCTTTTGCCCGCATTTTATCTGCCATGTGCGCCATTTCATCGTACAGCCGCTGCGGCGCCTCGCGCTTGAGCAACCAGGCTTGGCGACCGGCCTCGTGGGGCAGGATCAGGAAGTCCCCTGCCGCGACCTGCTGGTGAATGCATTCGGCGATGTCCGCCGCGCTGATCGGTGAGCCCTCCAGCAACTTGCCGACCTGCGCCTTCATCGCCGGGTTGGGGCCGCGGAACGAGTCGAGCAGGTTGGTCTGGAAGAACGACGGGCACACCACGTGCACCGCCACATCCAGCGCCCGCAGTTCCACCAGCAAGCTTTCCGACAGCGCCAGCACGCCCGCCTTGGCCACGTTGTAGTTGCTCATGCCCGGGCCTTGCATCAAGGCCGCCATCGACGCCACGTTGATGATCCGCCCCTTGCTGCGCTCGAGCAGCGGCAGAAACGCCTTGCAGCCCTTGACCACGCCCATGAGGTTGACCGCGATCTGCCAGTCCCAGTCTTCCAGCGACAGCTCGGCGAAGAAGCCGCCGGAGGCGACACCGGCGTTGTTGACGATGACGTCGATGCCGCCGAACTTCTCTTCGCAGGCCTGGGCCAGCGCGGTCAGCTGGCTGTAGTCGCGGACATCGCAGCGCTGCACGAAGCCCTCGCCGCCCGCCTCGCGCACCTGCTGCAGGGTTTCCCGCAGCCCGCCTTCGTTGACATCGGCCAGCGCCAGGCGCCAACCTTCGCGCGCCCAGCGCAGGGCGATCTCGCGGCCGAGGCCCGAGCCTGCGCCAGTGATCATGATGCGATTTTGCATGGTGGCACGCCTTGTTCTGACTGGAGTTAGGTCGAGTCTAATCAAGGCCACGGTGCGCAGCAGGGTCTATCAAGGCAGTGAATGGGTGGGCATGAGCGGGTGCGCCACAGGCCGGCGCAGCGCGATGGAATCTTTTGCAAGCGGTACGGGTCGGAATTAACAAGCGGCCAGTGTTGCAAGGCCCTTGACCCCTAACCACGCAAGGATTTCGCCATGACCACGATTCTCATCATCATCCTGATCTTGTTGCTGATCGGTGGCTTACCGGTATTCCCTCACTCGCGCAGCTGGGGCTATGGCCCGTCCGGCATCATCGGTGCAGTGCTGGTCGTACTGCTGGTGTTGCTGTTACTCGGGATGATCTAGCGAAATCATAAAAAAACCGCGCCTAGGCGCGGTTTTTTTATGGGCGATGAATCAGTGCGAAACCGCACCCGAGGCGCCCAGGCCAGTTTGCGAGCGGACGAACTGCGGGTAGAACAAGGCACGTTCGTCGTCGGCCGCCTTGGACTTGTCGGTGACCGAGAAGAACCAGATACCCACGAATGCGATCAGCATCGAGAACAGTGCCGGGTACTCGTACGGGTAGATCGCCTTCTCATGGCCAAGGATCTGCACCCAGATGGTCGGGCCCAGGATCATCAGCCCCACCGCACTGACCAAGCCCAGCCAGCCGCCGATCATGGCGCCGCGGGTGGTCAGTTTCTTCCAGTACATCGAGAGCAGCAGCACCGGGAAGTTGCAGCTGGCGGCAATGGAGAAGGCCAGGCCGACCATGAAGGCGATGTTCTGCTTCTCGAACAGAATGCCCAGGCCGATCGCCAGCACGCCGAGGGCCACCGTGGTGATCTTGGACACGCGGATCTCGTCCTTGTCGTTGGCCTTGCCCTTGCGCCAGACGCTGGCGTACAGGTCATGGGACACCGCCGAGGCACCGGCCAGGGTCAGACCAGCCACCACCGCAAGAATGGTGGCGAACGCCACTGCCGAGATGAAGCCCAGGAACACGCTACCGCCCACCGCATCGGCCAAGTGCACCGCGGCCATGTTGTTGCCGCCGATCAGGGCACCAGCGGCGTCCTTGAAGTCAGGGTTGGTGCTGACCAGCAGGATCGCGCCGAAGCCGATGATGAAGGTCAGGATGTAGAAGTAGCCGATGAAGCCGGTGGCGTAGAGCACGCTCTTGCGTGCTTCCTTGGCATCGCTGACGGTGAAGAAGCGCATCAGGATGTGCGGCAGGCCGGCGGTACCGAACATCAGCGCCAGGCCCAGCGAGAACGCCGAGATCGGGTCCTTGACCAGACCGCCAGGGCTCATGATCGCCTCGCCCTTGGCGTGCACCTTGATGGCTTCGGAGAACAGCGTGTTGAAGTCGAAGCCCACGTGCTTCATCACCATCAGCGCCATGAAGCTGGCACCGGAGAGCAACAGCACGGCCTTGATGATCTGTACCCAGGTAGTAGCCAGCATGCCGCCGAACAGCACGTACAGGCACATGAGGATACCGACCAGGATGACCGCGACGTGGTAGTCGAGGCCAAACAGCAGCTCGATCAGCTTACCGGCGCCGACCATCTGCGCGATCAGGTAGAACGCCACCACCACCAGCGACCCGGAGGCCGACAGGGTGCGGATTTCTTTCTGCCCCAAACGATAGGAAGCGACGTCGGCGAACGTGTACTTGCCCAGGTTGCGCAGGCGCTCGGCGATCAGGAACAGGATGATCGGCCAGCCGACCAGGAAGCCGATCGAGTAGATCAGGCCATCGTAGCCGGAGGTGAATACCAGCGCGGAAATGCCCAGGAACGAGGCTGCCGACATGTAGTCACCGGCAATCGCCAGGCCGTTCTGGAAACCGGTGATCTTGCCGCCAGCGGCGTAATAGTCAGCGGCCGACTTGTTGCGCTTCGAGGCCCAATAGGTGATGCCCAGGGTGAAGGCGACGAAGGCCACGAACATGGCGATCGCGGCGACGTTCAGCGGTTGTTTCTGCACCTCGCCGGTCAGGGCATCGGCAGCCCACACGGCGGGTGCAAAGGCACCGCAGGCCAGTACGGCCAATGTTTTGCAGTGGCGAATCATTGCTGCGCCTCCTTCAGGATGGCCTTGTTCAACTCATCGAACTCGCCGTTGGCGCGGCGTACGTAGATGGCGGTCAGTACGAATGCCGAAAGAATCAGACCGACGCCCAGGGGAATGCCCCAGGTGATCGACGATTCCGGGCTGAGCTTGGCGCCCAGCACCTGAGGACCGTAGGCAATCAGAAGGATGAAAGCGCAATAGAGGCCGAGCATGATCGCCGAGAGAATCCAGGCGAAACGTTCACGTTTGCTCACCAGCTCCTTGAAGCGCGGGCTGTTTTGTATCGAGAGGTAAATGCTGTCGTTCATTGTTTTTGTCCTAGCAGCACAAGTAGGGAGAAAACCCACACCCTTACTTTATGCAGCCATGGCACGCCAACCAGACGACCTTAGTCTTAGATGCAACGGTGTTTTACCAATGCTGTAACAAACATGAAAAAATCCGCGCCGGTGCGGGCGCGGATTTTTTCCAAAACGATTGAATTGTAGTTATGTAAGGGTTACTTGCCGGTCCATTCCTTGACCCGCTCAGGGTGCTTGGCTACCCAGTCCTTGGCTGCGGCTTCGGGCTTGGCGCCCTCCTGGATGGCCAGCATCACTTCGCCGATCTCATCCTTGGACTGCCAGCTGAACTTCTTCAGGAAGTCCGCGACTTCTGGCGCCTTGGTCGCCAACTCCTTGCTGCCGATGCTGTTGACGGTTTCGGCCGCGCCATAGACGCCTTTCGGGTCTTCGAGGAACTTCAACTTCCACTTGGCGAACATCCAGTGCGGCACCCAGCCAGTCACGGCGATCGATTGCTGCTTGGCATAGGCGCGGCCCAGTTCGGCGGTCATGGCGGCGCCGGAGCTGGCCTGCAACTTGTAGCCGGTCAGGTCGTAGTCCTTGATCGCCTGCTCGGTCTTGATCATCACCCCCGAGCCTGCGTCGATACCGACGATCTTCTGTTTGAAGGTCGTGTCGGTCTTGAGGTCGGCGATGCTCGTTGCCTTGACGTACTCGGGCACGATCAGGCCGATCTTGGCGTCCTTGAAGTTGGCGCCGTAGTCGACCACGTTGTCCTTGTTCTTGCTCCAGTATTCACCGTGGGTCACCGGGAGCCAGGCCGAGAGCATGGCATCGAGCTTGCCGGTGGCAACCCCCTGCCACATGATGCCGGTGGCCACAGCCTGCAACTTCACGTCGTAGCCGAGTTTCTGCTTGATCACTTGTGCCGCCACGTTGGTGGTGGCGACGCTGTCGGCCCAACCGTCCACGTAGCCGATGCTGACTTCCTTGGCCATTGCCTGTGCAGTGCTCATGGCCAATACCAGGGCGCTGCCCACGCCCAGGATACGTCGCATTCTTGTTGTCTTCGCCATCAATGCATCCCCTCGTCAGGTGTTGGAGATTCCATCATCGTCCTGCCACCTGCGACGACCTGCTCCAGCTACGACCTGTACCCGCCCCATATGCGACAGCACTGTGCCATTAGCGGCAACGGCCCTGCGTCGTCTGCGCGATCCTTGCATGCCAAAGCTTTGGCGCCGGGCTACTATCTAGCGCTTTGCACCTGAAGATGGACCGCCCGATGCCCGTTGCCTCCCGCCTGCTGCTACCGCTGTACCTGCTCGCCTGCCTGCTGGCCCTGCTCGGGCTGGGGACGCTCTGGTACGGGCTGGGCAAGCCGGTGCTGCTGCCCGACGCGGCCAGCCCAACGCATAAGTTGCAGTGTGCGTCGTATACCCCGTTCGACAAGGACCAGTCGCCGTTCGATCAGCCTTTTCGCTTGCGCCCGGCGCGCATGGACGCCGACCTGGCCTTGCTGGCGGCACGTTTTCAGTGCATTCGCACCTATTCCATGAGCGGTCTGGAAGCGATCCCGGCACTGGCGCGCAAACATGGGCTGAAAGTCATGCTCGGGGCCTGGGTCAACGCCAATTCGCTCGACACCGACAAAGAGGTCGCAGCGCTGATCGCCGCCGCCAATGCCAACCCGGATGTGGTCAGCGCGGTCATCGTCGGCAACGAAACCCTGCTGCGCAAGGAAGTCACCGGCGAACGCCTGGCCGCACTGATCGACCGGGTCAAACGCCAGGTCAAGGTACCGGTCACCTACGCCGACGTCTGGGAATTCTGGCTGCAACACCCTCAGATCGCCCCGGCGGTGGATTTTCTGACCATCCATCTTTTGCCGTACTGGGAGGACGACCCAAGCGGCATCGACGATGCCCTGGCCCATGTCGCCGAGGTGCGCCGGGCATTCGGCACGCAGTTCGCGCCCAAGGATGTGTTCATTGGCGAAACCGGCTGGCCCAGCGAAGGCCGCCAGCGCGAGACCGCCGTCCCCAGCCGCGCCAACGAGGCGCGGTTCATCCGTGGCTTCGTCGCCATGGCCGAGGCCAACGGCTGGCACTACAACTTGATCGAAGCCTTCGACCAGCCCTGGAAACGCGCCAGCGAAGGCGCCGTGGGCGGTTACTGGGGGCTGTACGACGCCGAGCGCAGGGATAAAGGCGCGCTCGAGGGGCCGGTGAGCAACCTCGCCTACTGGCCACAGTGGTTGCTCGCAAGCGCGCTGCTGATGGTGGTTGCCGTGCTGCTCGCCGGGCGCCCGGCGACTCCGCTGGCAGCGCTGGGGCTGCCGTTGCTGGCGGCCTTCGGTGCCGGTTGCCTGGGCCTGTGGGGCGAGTTGATGCGCACCCACGCACGCTTCGTTGGGGAATGGCTGTGGGCTGCGCTATTGATAGGGCTGAACGCCCTGGTGCTGCTGCACGGCGTACTGGCGCTGGCGCAGCGCAGCGGGTGGCGCGAGCGGCTGTACGCCGCGTTGCAGGCACGTGCGGGCTGGCTGGTGCTGGCTGCTGGATTCGCCGCGGCGGTGAGCATGTTGGCGATGGTCTTCGACCCGCGCTACCGCAGTTTCCCCACCGCGGCGTTGGCATTGCCAGCCCTGCTGTATGTGCTCAGGCCGGTCGCGACCCGGCGCGCCGAAGCTGCGCTGCTGGCGTTCATGATTGGCGCTGGCGTCCTGCCTCAGTTGTACCAGGAAGGCCTGGCGAACCAGCAAGCGTGGGCATGGGCGCTGGTCAGCGTGGTGATGACTGCCGCGCTGTGGCGTAGCTTGCGCCGCACACCCAAGCCTTGATTTCTTCTGACAGCGCGCGCAGCCCTCAGGCAGCAGGCTGCCTGACCAGCCGCAGACCCGCCAGCACTACCGCGAACACCGCGATGCTGGCGGTGTACAGCACCAATGCCGGCACGCCGAACAGCAGCGCCAGCGCGGCCAGCCACCAGCCACCGCGCCCTCTGACGAACTGGGCCAGCACGGCAAGCCCAAGCCCGGCCCATGCCATGATCTGGAAATGAATGCTCAAGCCCAACCAGGCTCTTACCTGGCATTGCCAATGCTCGCCCGGCGCGCCGCACAACCCGACCCACCGGGCGTCTTCCATCAGGCCATAACGCAAGCCATAACTGGCCGCGAGCCAGAGCGCCACTCCCATCAAAAGCCAAGCGGCCGGCAGCGTTCGAGACATGCCCTTCTCCAATAGCGGTAATCGAAAGCATCCATGATCGCCCAAGCCCCGTTGTAAGGCAAAATGCCAACCCTGCAGCTATGTTGCAGATAACAGGCACACAAAAGGCCATCACGGCTGGCAACTTTGCCGAGGCCGGCGTGGTCCTAGCCTGCATACTGCTCGACCTTGATCCTTCTGGGGGACTACATGCTTCGATCTTGGCGCCTCGCCGCCCTTCTTGGTGGCCTGCTCATGGCTGCGGCCGCGTCGGCGCGGGATATCGACGCCGCCAGCTACGGCTACCCCTTGACCAACCCGTTCGAGGCGACCATCGCCACCACGCCGCCGGAACAGCGCCCGACGCTGCCCAGCGACGATGAAATCGACCAATCCGATTACAGCCTTACCCTGCGCCCGGAGCGCGAGTTCACCTTGCCCGACAACTTCTGGGCGGTGAAGAAACTCAAGTATCGCCTGGCTCGCCAGGACCACGCCGCGCCGCTGATCTTTATCATCGCCGGGACTGGGGCACCGTATTCCAGCACCATCAACGAATACCTCAAGAAGCTGTTCTACCAAGCCGGTTACCACGTCGTACAACTGTCTTCACCGACCAGCTACGACTTCATGAGCGCTGCCTCGCGCTTCGCCACCCCCGGGATCAGCAAGGAAGACGCCGAGGACATGTACCGGGTGATGCAGGCCGTACGCGCCCAGCATCCGCGCCTACCGGTCAGCGAGTATTACCTGACCGGCTACAGCCTAGGCGCCCTGGACGCCGCCTTCGTCAGCCACCTGGACGAAACCCGCCGCAGCTTCAACTTCAAGCGGGTGCTGCTGCTCAACCCGCCGGTCAACCTGTTCACCTCGATCAACAACCTCGACAAGCTGGTGCAAACCCAGGTCAAGGGCATCGATCGCAGCACCACCTTCTATGAACTGATGCTGGAAAAGCTGACGCGCTATTTCCAGGACAAGGGCTTCGTCGACCTCAACGACGCGCTGCTGTATGACTTCCAGCGCTCGCGCCAGCACCTGTCCAACGAACAGATGGCCATGCTCATCGGCACCTCGTTCCGCTTCTCGGCCGCCGACATCGCCTTTACCTCGGACCTGATCAACCGCCGTGGGCTGATCATCCCGCCGAAGTTTCCGATCACCGAGGGCAGCAGCCTGACACCGTTCTTCAAGCGTGCGCTGCAATGCGACTTCGACTGCTACATGACCGAGCAGGTGATCCCGATGTGGCGCGCCCGCACCGACGGCAACAGCATCCTGCAACTGATCAACCAGGTCAGCCTGTACGCCCTGGAAGACTACCTGCACAAAAGCGACAAGATCGCCGTGATGCACAACGCCGATGACGTGATCCTCGGCCCTGGCGATATCGGTTTCCTGCGCAAGGTGTTCGGCGAGCGCCTGACCCTCTACCCCCATGGCGGCCATTGCGGCAACCTCAACTACCGCGTCAACAGCGACGCCATGCTGGAGTTCTTCCGTGGCTAACAAACTGCTCCTCGCCGCTGCCCTGCTCGTTGCCGGCAATGCCCTGGCGGCGGAAACCGCGCCGCGCGCCAGCGTGGTCGAAGGCGACCCGCAAATCACCGACCAGGCGCCCCTGGCGCCGGAAAGCGATGGCTTCCTCGACCCACTGCGTGCACTGAAATTCAACCCCGGCCTGGATCAACGCGAATTCGAACGCTCCACCCTCGAAGCGCTCAACGTGTATGACCCGCTGGAATCGATGAACCGGCGCATCTACCACTTCAACTACCGTCTCGACCAATGGGTGCTGCTGCCCCTGGTCAACGGCTACCAGTACGTGACGCCGAGCTTCGTGCGCGCCGGAGTGAGCAATTTCTTCAACAACCTGGGCGACGTGCCGAACCTGTTCAACAGCGTGTTGCAGCTCAAGGCCAAGCGTTCGGCCGAGATCACTGCGCGGCTGATGTTCAACACCATCATCGGGGTGGGCGGCTTGTGGGATCCGGCGACCAAGATGGGCATCCCGCGCCAGAGCGAAGATTTTGGCCAGACCCTGGGCTTCTATGGCGTGCCCGATGGGCCGTACCTGATGCTGCCGTTGTTTGGCCCGTCCAACCTGCGCGACACCACAGGCCTGGTGGTCGACTACGCCGGCGAGCAGGCAGCCAACTACCTGAACGTGGCCGACGCCAGCAAACGCTACCCGGAAATCTTCGCCCTGCGCGTGGTCGACAAGCGCTACACCACCAACTTCCGCTATGGCCAACTCAACTCGCCGTTCGAGTACGAGAAAGTGCGCTACGTCTACACTCAGTCGCGCAAGCTACAGATCGCCGAGTGAGCCGCTGCGGCGCCCGGGCGGGCGCCGCAGCCATCAGCGCGGGCGTTTCTCGTAGAGCCGGGGCGCCCCTTGCGGGCGCGACTTGAAGCGTCGGTGCGCCCACAAGTATTGCTCGGGGCATTCGCGCAGCACCTGCTCGACCCACTGGTTGATGCGCAGGCAATCGGCTTCTTCGCTTTCCCCCGGAAAATCCGCCAGCGGCGGATGCACCACCAGACGATAACCACTGCCGTCTTCCAGGCGCTTCTGGGTGAACGGAATCACCTGGGCCTTGCCCAGGCGGGCGAACTTGGTGGTTGCCGTGACTGTCGCCGCAGGAATCCCAAACAGCGGCACGAAGATGCTTTGCTTGGCGCCGTAGTCCTGATCCGGCGCGTACCAGATCGCCCGCCCCGCACGCAGCAGCTTGAGCATGCCGCGCACATCGTCGCGCTCGACGGCCAGCGAGTCGAGGTTGTGCCGCTCGCGGCCGCTGCGCTGGATGAAGTCGAACAGCGGGTTGCCGTGCTCGCGGTACATGCCGTCGATGGTATGCGCCTGGCCCAGCAGCGCGGCGCCGATTTCCAGGGTAGTGAAGTGCACGGCCATGAGGATCGCCCCCTGCCCGGCCTGTTGCGCCGCCTGCAGGTGCTCGATGCCCTCGATGTGCGCCAGGCGCGCCAGGCGCGCCTTGGGCCACCACCAGCTCATGGCCATTTCGAAGAAGGCGATGCCGGTGGAGGCGAAATTGGCCTTGAGCAGGCGCCGCCGTTCGTCGTCGGACAGCTCGGGAAAACACAGCTCGAGGTTGCGCGCGGCGATACGCCGACGTTCACCGGCGACGCGGTACATCAGCGCGCCCAACGCACTGCCGAGCCACAGCAGGGCGCGGTAAGGCAACTGCACCACCAGCCACAGCAGGCCCAGGCCCAACCACAGGCCCCAGAAGCGCGGATGGAGGAAATAGGGTTGAAAACGCGGGCGTTCCATTGAAGCTTCCGGCAAGACAAGGGCCGAGCATTCTACATCGGATCGGCACCGGTTGCGGCCAACCGGTCTTATCGTTATAAGTCAGGGCACTTTTTTCGCAACAAGCCGTCTATGCAGACCATGAGCCCAAACCACACACCCGACACCGCCTCCGTGTTCCAGCTCAAGGGCAGCATGCTCGCCATCACTGTGCTGGAACTGGGGCGTAACGACCTGCAAGCCCTCGATCGCCAGCTGGCGGCGAAAGTGGCCCAGGCCCCGAACTTCTTCAGCAATACGCCGCTGGTGCTGGCGCTGGACAAGCTGCCTGCCGACGAGGGTGCCGTCGACCTGCCGGGGCTGATGCGTATCTGCCGTCATCATGGCCTGCGAACCTTGGCGATCCGTGCCAACCGCATCGAGGACATCGCCGCGGCGATCGCCATCGACCTGCCGGTGCTGCCGCCCTCCGGTGCGCGCGAACGGCCGCTGGAGCCAGAGCCCGAAGCGAAAAAACCGGAACCGGCGCCGGCCCCGGCCGTGGCCGCTGAGCCGGACGTGCGCCCCACGCGCATCATCACCTCGCCGGTGCGCGGCGGTCAGCAGATCTACGCCCAGGGCGGCGATCTGATCGTCACGGCTTCGGTAAGCCCGGGTGCGGAACTTCTGGCCGATGGCAACATCCATGTGTACGGCGCCATGCGCGGCCGGGCCCTGGCCGGCATAAAAGGCAATACCAAGGCCCGTATCTTCTGTCAGCAGATGACCGCTGAAATGGTCTCGATCGCGGGCCAGTACAAGGTTTGCGAAGACCTGCGCCGCGACCCGCTGTGGGGCGCCGGCGTGCAAGTCAGCCTGTCCGGTGACGTGTTGAACATCACCCGTCTTTAACGGATACTTGCCGTCATTTTTAGAGCAACTTTTTTATCTGTTGCCGTTTATTTGCTTATTGCAGGGACTTGTGTCCCAACTTATTTAGGGGTGAAACACCTTGGCCAAGATTCTCGTCGTCACTTCCGGCAAAGGGGGTGTGGGCAAGACCACCACCAGCGCCGCCATCGGCACCGGCCTCGCACTGCGCGGCCACAAGACTGTCATCGTCGACTTCGACGTGGGCTTACGTAACCTCGACCTGATCATGGGTTGCGAGCGTCGCGTGGTGTACGACTTCGTCAACGTGGTCAATGGTGAAGCCAACCTGCAGCAGGCGCTGATCAAGGACAAGCGCCTGGAGAACCTGTTCGTGCTGGCCGCCAGCCAGACCCGCGACAAGGACGCGCTGACCCAGGAAGGCGTGGAAAAAGTGCTGATGGAGCTCAAGGAGCAGTTCGACTACGTGATCTGCGACTCCCCGGCCGGTATCGAGAAAGGCGCGCACCTGGCGATGTACTTTGCCGACGAAGCCATTGTCGTGACCAACCCTGAAGTGTCTTCGGTACGTGACTCGGACCGCATGCTGGGCATCCTGTCGAGCAAGTCGCGTCGCTCCGAGAACGGCGAGGAGCCGATCAAGGAACACCTGCTGATCACCCGCTACCACCCAGAGCGCGTCGAAAAAGGCGAAATGCTCAGCATCGCCGACGTCGAAGAGATCCTCGCGATCAAGCTCAAGGGCGTGATTCCCGAGTCGCAAGCCGTACTCAAGGCTTCCAACCAGGGCATCCCGGTGATCCTCGACGACCAGAGCGATGCAGGCCAGGCCTACAGCGATACGGTCGACCGCCTCCTGGGCAAAGAGAAACCCCTGCGTTTCATCGAAGTGCCGAAGCAAGGATTCTTCGCGCGCCTGTTTGGAGGCAAATAAACCATGAACCTTTTTGACTTCTTTCGTGGCAGACAGAAACAGTCCAGCGCATCGGTCGCGAAAGAGCGTCTACAGATCATCGTGGCGCACGAGCGCGGCCAGCGCAGCGAACCGGACTACTTGCCGGCGCTGCAGAAAGAACTGCTGGAAGTGATCCGCAAGTATGTGAACATCGGCAACGACGACGTACACATCGAGCTGGAGAACCAGGGCAGCTGCTCGATCCTGGAGCTGAACATCACCTTGCCTGATCGCTGATCCGGCAAAAAAACCGGGGCTGCTTTGCAGCCCGTCGCGACACAAGGCCGCTCCTACAGGGGATACGCATTCCCCTGCAGAAGCGGCCTTGTGTCGCGATGGGCCGCAAAGTGGCCCCAATGGTTTTCCCGATATAACCGAGACCTTGCAATGCCGCTGTCGAACATCCAGATCCTTCACGAAGACGCCGCCATTTTGGTGATCAACAAGCCGACGCTGCTGTTGTCCGTGCCGGGTCGTGCCGAGGACAACAAGGACTGCCTGATCACCCGCCTGCAGGACAATGGCTATCCCGACGCGCTGATCGTGCACCGCCTGGACTGGGAAACCTCGGGCATCATCCTGCTCGCCCGCGATGCCGCCAGCCACCGCGAGCTGTCGCGCCAGTTCCACGACCGCGAAACCGAAAAGGCCTACACGGCGCTGTGTTGGGGCCAGCCGGCGCTGGACAGCGGCAGCATCGATCTGCCGCTGCGCTACGACCCGCCGACCAAGCCTCGGCACGTGGTCGACCACGAGCAGGGCAAGCATGCCCTGACCTACTGGCGCGTGGTCGAGCGCTGTGGCGACCACTGCCGTGTCGAGCTGACGCCGATCACCGGCCGTTCGCACCAGTTGCGCGTGCACATGCTGTCGATCGGTCATCCGCTGCTCGGCGATCGTCTGTACGCCAACCCTGAAGCCTTGGCAGCCCATGAGCGCCTGTGCCTGCATGCCTCGATGCTGAGCTTCACCCACCCGGTCAGCGGCGAACGCCTGAAGTTCGACTGCCCCGCACCCTTTTGAGCTGCAGGCTGCAAGCTGCAAGGAAGAGCAAGGGCGGACCGCGTCGCAGCTTGTTTTTGCTTGCAGCTTGCAGCTAGAGGCTTGAAGCTTGAAGCTTGCCGTTCGCCCTGGAGTAGATATGCGCGAAACCCTGAACACTGGCCTGATCGAATTTCTCAAGGGCTCACCGACGCCTTTCCACGCCACCGCCAGCCTCGCCCAGCGCTTGGAAGCGGCCGGCTTCCAGCGCCTGGACGAGCGTGACAGCTGGGCCACGGTACCCGGCGGGCGCTACTACGTGACCCGCAACGACTCGTCGATCATCGCCATCAAGCTCGGCAAGCAGTCGCCGCTGCAAAACGGCATTCGCATGGTCGGCGCGCACACCGACAGCCCGTGCCTGCGGGTCAAGCCACAGCCTGAGTTGCAGCGCCAGGGCTTTCTGCAACTCGGGGTCGAGGTGTACGGCGGTGCGCTACTGGCGCCATGGTTCGACCGCGACCTGTCGCTGGCCGGGCGAGTGACCTTCCGCCGCGACGGCAAGGTCGAGAGCCAACTGATCGACTTCAAGCTGCCGATCGCCATCGTGCCGAACCTGGCGATTCACCTGAACCGCACGGCCAACGAAGGCTGGCACATCAACCCGCAGACCGAGCTGCCGCCGATCCTGGCCCAGGTCGCAGGCGATGAACGCATCGATTTTCGCGCCGTGCTCACCGAGCAACTGGCCCGCGAGCACGGCCTGAACGCCGATGTGGTGCTGGACTACGAACTGAGCTTCTACGACACACAGGACGCTGCACTGATTGGCCTTAACGGCGACTTCATCGCCGGGGCGCGCCTGGACAACCTGCTGTCGTGCTATGCCGGCTTGCAGGCGTTGCTCGCCGCTGACAGCGACGAGACCTGCGTGCTGGTGTGCAACGACCACGAGGAAGTCGGCAGCTGCTCGGCATGCGGCGCCGATGGCCCGATGCTCGAGCAGACCTTGCAGCGCCTGCTGCCCGATGGCGACGCCTATGTACGCACCATTCAACGCTCGCTGATGGTCTCGGCGGACAACGCACATGGCATGCACCCCAACTATGCCGACAAGCACGATGGCAACCATGGGCCCAAGCTCAACGCCGGCCCGGTGATCAAGGTCAACAACAACCAGCGCTACGCCACCAACAGCGAAACCGCCGGCTTCTTCCGCCACCTGTGCATGGCCGAGGAAGTGCCGGTGCAGAGCTTCGTGGTACGCAGCGACATGGGGTGCGGTTCGACCATCGGCCCGATCACGGCCAGCCATCTAGGTGTGCGCACGGTCGACATTGGCCTGCCGACCTTTGCCATGCACTCGATACGCGAACTGTGTGGCAGCCATGACCTGGCGCATCTGGTCAAAGTGCTGACCGCCTTCTACCGCAGCCGCGAATTGCCTTGACCCTCGGCGGGGCCCGTCTCGACAGCCGAGGTGGGTTCCGCAGCTGGCGGCTGCAGCAGATGCTCGGTGTTGAGCTTGCCGTCCTCAGGCCAATCGATCAGTTGCCATAGTGACAACGCTTCCGGCAGGCGTCCGTGTTCTTTTTCTGCCTGAAACAGCTCGGCGGCCACCGACTCTCGCTCGCCGTCTGGGTAGTTGAGCCGCTCCACCGGGGTGATATTGTCGAGAAACTCCAGGTAGCCTTTATACAGTGGCCTCAAGTCATGGGTGCTGTTGGCGTAGTCGATGAGGCGGGTGAAGTAAATAGTATCTTTTTGCCACTTGGCTCTTTGTGCCGCACTACGCTCCTCCATTGAATAATGCTCTTCATCAAGTTCGATCGCCGCTAATTCATCACGGCTCATCTCCCAGAACGGATTCTTGTCGGATCTGGTTTCTGTGCCGGTGAGCTTCTGTAAAGAAACTAGGTAATCCAGTGTCTTGCTGAATCGCTGGACTTCTGCGGCACCGTAATGTTCGGGTGGGCTGATAAGACGGAAGCGCGCCTCGCCAAGCGCTAGGTACTCTTGCCGGAGCTGGGATGCCAAGCTATCCTTCCCATAGATACGCGCATGTTGAGCCAGTAAATCGCTTCTCGTCTTGGCTTTTTCCAGGCCCTGCGAGGAAAGCGTGACTGATTGATCACGGCTCTGCTCCTGTTCAGGCAAGCCAGTGGGTAGCGAAGGCGAGGCCGGTGAGCGGAGGTGGAACGTCGACCCCGTAGGCATTATTTTCATCATTCGACCCTCTTATAATAAAGCGGACATCAATGATGCCCGCTGGCAATCACTGCACCGTGAACCGTACCGTGTAGTCGTACGGTAGATTTGTGGATATTTTCTCGAGTTTTACTGTGCAGATGGCGCGGGCCGAGCCCGTCGAAGTTGCCTCTTTCTTCCAGTTGGGGACGTAGTACGGTGGTGGCGCTGTGTGGGAGACGACGAATCGACATTTTTTAGCCCCCGCGCTGTAGCTGAATCGCATGCCTGAGGCGCTGTCGGTGAAGCTAGTTACAACAAAGGTGCCTATCTTGTTTCCTGGCACCTCGCTAAATACCGGCTTAGCGGCACCCGACAATTGCTCGTAAGTAAACTTAGCCGGATCTGTAGTTTTATTATCAATCAATACAGTAGCCGTATTATTGGCAGCGACGGCTCCAGCACTGGATAGCGCCCCTATTAACACTAGCCCTGCACCGCCGAATTTTGAATTTAAAGTCACAATGACCTCCAAAGGAAAAACCACACAATTTGTGGTATTTCCTGTATCGGCCCGTCCCCAAATTTCTATGTAGGAAAGTGGTCTGATTAGTGCGTAGGAAAGATCCACTACATTTCTCCTGCACTGAACATTTCGTGATGCATGTCACGCCCGACCGCCCTCCGCCAGCTATGCTTGAGGTACAGCCACGCCACGCAGAAGGACCCCTGCCATGTCCCCCTTCCTCACGTTGTTCGTGCCGGTATTTCTGTTCCTGATGCTGCTGACCATCGGCTTCGGCCTGCGCGAGCGTAATGTCGGGGTGCTGATGATGTGGATCGGCACGCTGGGCATCTTTGGCCTGACCTGCTGGACGATCCTGGAGAAACTGCCGACGTAAACCTCTACACTCGGTCCATCGTTTGACCTGAGGTAGATTTTCCGGTGCCAGCCTTCCTGCGTTGCCTTGCCCTGCTGCTGTTTCTGTTCATCACCCCGGCCCATGCTGCGGGCCTGCCCGGCCTGCTGGGCTCAAGCGCCCCTGCCCAGCCCGAAGCCACCGAGCCGCTGGGCAAATCACTGGACGAGGTGATCAAGAGCCTGGAGAACGACCAGCAGCGCGCTAAGCTGCTGGCCGACCTGAAGAAGCTGCGCGATGCCACGCAGCAATCGCAGCCTTCGGTCGAGCAGGGGGTGCTCGGCCTGATCGGCGGCGCGCTGCACGATTTTGAAAAACAGTTCAGCGGCGACTCGAGCCCGTTCTACCGCTGGTCCCAGGAAATCGAACAAGCCCATGCCGAGCTGGCTGAACTGATCGTGCCAGTGCACCAGTGGCCGGCCATCCTGTTTGGCTTTGCCGCGGTGATCGCGGTATGGAGCCTGCTGGCCTACGCCTTCAACTGGGTCGGCCATCGCGTGCGGGTGCGTTTTGGCCTGACCGCCGAGCTGCCGCAACACCCGCGCACCTGGGACCTGGTGCGCTTTGCCCTGCGTAAGCTCGGGCCCTGGTTGGTGGCGTTGATCTTCACCGTGTACTTGAGCTTTGCCTTGCCGCCGTCACTGGGCAAGTCGCTGGCCATGGTGCTGGCCTATGCGCTGGTAGTCGGCACCTGCTTCTCGGCGATCTGCGTGATCGCCTTTTCCCTGCTGGACGGGCCGCACCGGCACCGCGCCCTGCACATCCTGCGCCACCAGGCCTTTCGCCCGCTGTGGCTGATCGGCAGTTTCGCCGCGTTTGGCGAGGCCATGAGCGATCCGCGCATGCTGGTCGCGCTCGGCACGCACCTGGCGCACGCCCTGGCGACCTTGGCCAATGTGGTAGCCGCGCTGTCCTCGGGCTTGTTCATCCTGCGCTTTCGCCGGCCAATCGCACATTTGATTCGCAACCAGCCGCTGTCGCGGCGGTTGAATCGGCGCACGCTCAGCGACACCATCGAGATCCTCGGCAGCTTCTGGTTCGTGCCGGCGCTGATCCTGGTCGCCATCTCGCTGTTTGCCACCTTCATTTCCGCCGGTGACACCAGCACGGCCCTGCGTCAATCGTTGATGTGCACGGTGCTGGTGGTGGTGTGCATGGTGCTCAATGGCCTGGTGCGCCGGCAGGCGGCCAATCCGAAACGCGCCAGCAAGCGCCAGGCAGTGTATGCCGAGCGCTTGCGCAACTTCGGTTACCTGCTGGTGCACCTGTTCATCTGGCTGGTGTTCATCGAACTGGGGCTGCGCGTGTGGGGCTTGTCGATGATCCGCTTCGCCGACGGCGACGGCCACGAGGTGAGCCTGCGCGTGCTGGGCCTGGCTGGCACGCTGATCGTTGCCTGGCTGGTGTGGATCCTGGCCGACACCGCCGTGCACCACGCCCTGGTGCGCTCGCGTCGCGGCCTGGCCAACGCCCGCGCGCAGACCATGATGCCGCTGATCCGCAACGTGATGTTCGTGGTGATCTTCATCATCGCGGTGATCGTCGCCCTGGCCAACATGGGCATGAACGTCACGCCGCTGCTGGCCGGTGCCGGTGTGATCGGTCTGGCCATCGGTTTTGGTGCCCAGTCGCTGGTGGCAGACCTGATCACCGGCTTGTTCATCATCATCGAGGATTCGCTGGCGATCGACGACTATGTCGATGTCGGCGGCCACCTCGGCACGGTCGAAGGTCTGACCATTCGTACCGTGCGCCTGCGCGACATCGACGGCATCGTGCACACCATTCCGTTCAGCGAAATCAAGAGCATCAAGAACTACTCGCGCGAATTCGGCTACGCCATTTTCCGCGTCGCCATCCCGCACAACATGGGCATCGACCAAGCGATCACGCTGATTCGCGAAGTGGGCCAGAAACTGCGCAACGACCCGCTGATGCGGCGCAACATCTGGTCGCCCCTGGAGCTGCAAGGCGTGGAGAGCTTCGAGTCGGGTTCAGCGATCCTGCGGGCGCGCCTGAAGACCGCGCCTATCAAGCAGTGGGAAGTGTCGCGCGCATTCAACCTGGCGTTGAAGCGCCAGCTCGACGAGGCCGGCCTGGACCTGGCGACACCACGCCTGTCGGTCCAGGTGGTCACCGCGGGAGGCGGCCAGATGACCGAAACCGGCGCTGCGGATTGACCGCAGTCAGCCTGCGTGGGCGCGAATGCAGATCGCGTCGTGACGCCAGTACTCCAGGTCGCAGTCGATCAGCCGGCCATACTGGTCACTGTTGACCCGGGTGATCTGCAGCCCTGGGCTGCCTGTCGAGACTTTCAGCGCCGCCGCTGCCTCCAGGGGTAGCGCGGTCGGCAGGACCTCGAAACACACCTGCCCGTAACCGATGCCATACACCCGCGCGTAGACCTCGGTAAGCGATTGCCCCAGGTTCTGATCGAGAATGCCCGGGAACTGCCGGGGGTTCAGGTAGTGCTCGGCATACAACACGGCGCGCCCGTCAATGCGCCGCAGCCGACAGATACGCACCACGCTCGACAAGGCCGGCAGCTGCAGGCGCGCGCAGATGGCCGCCGAGGCCGGTTGCAGACGCGCCGACAGCAACTCGGTGCTGGCCACCCGGCCTTGGGCACGCACCATCGCGTGGAAGTGGCTGCGCTCGATCAGGTCATAACTCAGGCGCTGCGAGGCGACGAACCAGCCACGCCGCTCCTCGCGGTAAATCAGGCCTTGCGCCTCCAGCTGCAGCAACGCTTCACGCAGGGTGATGCGTGTGGTGGCGAACACTTCGCTGAGCTGGCGCTCGGCCGGCAGCTTGCCTCCCGGCGCCAGCAGGCCGTGCTCGATCTGTTCCTGCAAGGCATGGCAGATGGCTGTTACCGCGCGCGGAGGCGTCGATTGCATCGAAAAGTTACCTATCTGGACTAGTCCAGCCCCATGTCAGGGCCTGTGGAGCGTGGTGCAAGCCTAGGCACAGCAGATGAACATGGCATGACAGGCCCGCCGCGGCGAGCGCGCGGCAAGGCCGTGCGCCCGCCCAGCCGGGCCCGTGGCTGGTCTACGCTGTAGCAGCAAGGCCGGTGCGGACCTGGTGCTACATCAAACTGTCATGCCAGGCGCCTACCTTGGCCCAAGCTTTGCTGACCTAGACCAACTCAGCAGAACCACCGCGTTTGTCGTAACAACGATCACGTTAGGCACCCACCCAAGGAGCTTCGGATGAAAAAGTTGTTCATGGCGTCACTGCTCGGCTCGGCCATTACCCTGTGCACCTCGGCGCTGGCCGCCGGTCCCGACCTCAAGGCGCTGGAAGACGCCGCGCGCAAGGAGGGCAGCGTCAACAGCGTGGGCATGCCCGACGCCTGGGCGAACTGGAAAGGCACTTGGGACGACCTGGCCAGCAAGTACGGCCTCAAGCACAGCGATACCGACATGAGCTCGGCCCAGGAAATCGCCAAGTTCGAAGCCGAGAAGGACAACGCCAGTGCCGACATCGGCGATGTTGGCGCCGCCTTCGGCCCGATTGCCGTGGCCAAGGGTGTCAGCCAAGCCTACAAACCCAGCACCTGGGATCAGATTCCCGACTGGGCCAAGGACAAGGATGGGCATTGGGCGCTGGCCTATACCGGCACCATCGCGTTCATCATCAACAAGGATCTGGTCAAGGAAGACCAACGTCCGAAAACCTGGCACGACCTGGAGCGCGGCAGCTACAAGGTCGCCATCGGTGACGTGGGGACTGCAGCGCAGGCTGCCAATGGCGTGCTGGCTGCGGCCATCGCCTACCGGGGCGACGAAGGCAACGTCGCCCCTGGCCTGCAGCTGTTCACCAAGCTGGCCCAGCAAAAGCGTCTGTCGCTGGCCAACCCGACCATCCAGACCTTGGAGAAAGGTGAGGTCGAGGTGGGTGTGGTCTGGGACTTCAACGGCCTGAGCTACCGTGACCAGATCGATCCCAAGCGCTTCGAGGTGCTGATTCCCTCGGACGGCTCGGTGATTTCGGGTTACACCACCATCATCAACAAGTACGCCAAGCACCCCAACGCGGCCAAGCTGACCCGCGAGTACATCTTCAGCGACGCCGGCCAGATCAACCTGGCCAAGGGCCACGCCCGGCCGATCCGCGCCGAGCACCTGAAGCTGCCAGAAGACGTGCAGGCCAAGCTGCTGCCTAACGAGCAGTACGGCGCTGCGCAGCCGATCAAGAATGCCGAAGTCTGGGAAACCACCTCGAAGAAACTGCCGCAGATGTGGCAGGAACAGGTGATCATCGAAATGGAGTAGCGCCTGAGGAGCGAGCTGCAAGCTGCACGCTGCAAATAAAAGCAGAAGCAAAAGCTAAACCGCTTTGCTTGGAGCTTGCAGCTTGCAGTCTGCGGCTCGCTGCTTGCCCGCTGCCCTTCCCCCCCACACGGAGAGAACATGTCGCACAACGTCATCCTGGTGCTGCTCGATGGCCTCAACTACCAGGTCGCCCACCACGCCATGGGCCATCTGCATGCCTATGTCGAAGCCGATCGGGCCGCGCTGTATCGGGTCGAATGCGAGCTGCCGTCGCTGTCGCGCCCGCTCTACGAATGCATCCTCACCGGGGTGCCGCCAATCGACAGCGGGATCGTGCATAACAACATCAACCGCCTGTCCAACCAGCGCAGCGTGTTTCACTATGCCCGCGAGGCCAACCTGGGCACGGCGGCGGCGGCGTATCACTGGATGAGCGAGCTGTACAACCGCTCCCCTTTCAACGCCCAGCGCGACCGGCATACCCATGCACCCAAGCTGCCCATCCAGCACGGGCTGTTCTACTGGGACGATCGCTACCCCGACTCGCACCTGCTGGCCGATGGCGAATACCTGCGCCGACGCCATGCGCCGAACTTTCTCCTGGTGCACCCCATGAGCATCGACGACAGCGGGCACCGTCACGGGTTGGACAGCAGCCAGTATCGCAACGCGGCGCGCAGTGTCGACATCCTCCTGGCCGACTACCTGCCAGGCTGGCTGGAAGAAGGCTACCAGGTGCTGGTGACCGCCGACCACGGCATGAACAACGATCGCTCGCACAATGGCCTGCTGGCCGAGGAACGCGAGGTGCCGCTGTTCGTCTTCGGTGAGGCCTTCAGCCTCGATCCGGCGGCCAAACCGTTGCAGACCGAACTGTGCGGCACGATCTGCGAGCTGCTCGGCGCCGCCCACGACAAGAGCGTATGCCGGGAGCTGCTCAAGTGAGTACGGGTAGCCGTAGGCGTTACCTGGCCCTGCTTTGCCTGCTGCCGTTCGCGGTGTTCTTCATCATCTTCCAGATCGCCCCGCTGGCCTGGGTGGCGGTCAACAGCCTGCAGTCGGAAGCGGGCTGGGGCGTGGCCAACTTCAGTCGTGTGTTCGCCTCCAAATTCTATCTGCAGGCATTGCAGCGCAGCCTGGAGATCAGTTTCTGGTCGAGCCTGTTCGGCATCGTCATCGCAACGCTGGGTGCCTATTCCCTGCGCCAGGTCGACTCCAGGCTGCGCGACTTCGTCAGTGCATTCGCCAACATGACCAGCAATTTTGCCGGTGTGCCACTGGCGTTCGCCTTCATCATCCTGCTCGGTTTCAACGGTGCGCTCACCCTGCTGCTCAAGCAGATCGGCCTGCTCGAGGACTTCAGCATCTATTCCAAGAGCGGCCTGATCCTGGTGTACACCTACTTCCAGATTCCCTTGGGCGTTTTGCTGCTCTACCCGGCCTTCGATGCGCTGCGCGAGGACTGGCGCGAGTCGGCGGCGCTGCTGGGGGCCAATCACTGGCAGTACTGGCGGTACATCGGCCTGCCGGTGCTGACCCCGGCCCTGCTCGGCACCTTCGTCATCCTGCTGGCCAACGCCCTGGGCGCCTACGCCACCGTATACGCACTGACCACCGGCAACTTCAACGTGCTGCCGATCCGCATCGCCGGGCTGGTGGCCGGCGACATCAGCCTCGATCCGAACCTGGCCAGCGCCCTGGCCATGGTGCTGGTGGGCCTGATGACGCTGGTCACCGTGGTCCATCAGTGGTTGCTGAAAAGGAGCTACCATGCGCGCTGAAAGAACCGCTGGCGGGCTCTATCACCGGTTGGTGGTGTACCTGCTATTTCTGATCCTGCTGCTGCCGCTGGCAGGCACCCTGCTCTATTCGCTGGCCACCAGCTGGTCGGCCAGCCTGCTGCCCAGCGGACTGACCTTCAAGTGGTACATCGCGCTGTGGAGCGAGCCGCGTTTCCTGGCGGCGTTCGGCCAATCGCTGCTGGTGTGCGTGGGCGCGCTGCTGCTGTCGGTGGTGCTGATCCTGCCGCTGTTGTTCGTTGTGCACTACCACTTCCCGCGCCTGGACGCGTTGATGAACATCCTGATCCTGCTGCCGTTCGCCGTGCCGCCGGTGGTGTCCTCGGTCGGCCTGCTGCAGCTCTATGGCAGCGGCCCGATGGCCATGGTCGGCACCCCGTGGATCCTGATCGGCTGCTACTTCACCATCGCCCTGCCGTTCATGTACCGCGCGATCACCAACAACTTGCAGGCGATCAATCTGCGCGACCTGATGGACGCCGCCCAACTGCTCGGCGCCAGCACTTGGCAGGCGGCCGTGCTGGTGGTGCTGCCGAACCTGCGCAAGGGCCTGATGGTGGCGTTACTGCTGTCGTTCTCGTTCCTGTTCGGTGAGTTCGTGTTCGCCAACCTGCTGGTGGGCACGCGCTACGAAACCCTGCAGGTGTACCTGAACAACATGCGCAACAGCAGCGGCCACTTCAACAGCGCGCTGGTGATCTCGTATTTCGCCTTCGTGCTGGTGCTGACCTGGGTCGCCAACCGCCTGAACAAGGACAAACCCTGAGATGAGCTTCGTCAGCGTACAGAACCTGCAAAAAAGCTACGCCGCCAGCAGCGTGTTCGAGAACATCGACTGCCAGATCGAGCGCGGCGAGTTCGTCACCCTGCTCGGCCCTTCCGGCTGCGGCAAGTCGACGCTGCTGCGCTGCATCGCCGGGTTGACCCCAGTGGATGCTGGCAAGATTCTCCTCGACGGTCAGGACATCGTGCCGCTGAGCCCGCAAAAGCGTGGCATCGGCATGGTGTTCCAGAGCTACGCGCTGTTTCCCAACATGACCGTGGAGCAGAACGTCGCCTTCGGCCTGCGCATGCAGAAGGTCAAGGGCAGCGAAAGCCAGGCGCGGGTGCGCGAAGCGCTGGCGCTGGTGGAACTGGGCAGCTTCGCCGCGCGCTATCCGCATCAGCTCTCTGGCGGGCAGTGCCAACGGGTAGCATTGGCCCGCTCGCTGGTGACCCGCCCACGCCTGCTGCTGCTCGACGAACCTCTGTCGGCGCTCGATGCACGCATCCGCAAGCACCTGCGCGAACAGATCCGCGCGATCCAGCGCGAGCTGGGCTTGACCACCATCTTCGTCACCCATGACCAGGAAGAGGCGCTGACCCTGTCGGACCGCATCTTCCTGATGAACCAGGGCCGCATCGTCCAGAGCGGTGATGCCGAAACCCTCTATACCGCGCCCGTGGACCTGTTCGCCGCAGGTTTCATCGGCAACTACAACCTGCTCGATGCCGACAGCGCCAGCCGGGTGTTGCAGCGCCCTGTGACCAGCCGCCTGGCCATCCGCCCCGAGTCGATCAGCCTGGGGCTCATCGGTGAACTGGATGCCGTGGTGCGCAGTCACAGCCTGCTCGGCAACGTCATTCGCTACCGCGTACAGGTACGCGAGGTGGAACTGGTGGTCGACGTGCTCAATCGCTCGCCCTCGGACCTGCATGCCGACGGCCAACGGGTATCCTTGTCGATCGACCCCACGGCGCTGCGCGAAGTGGCCTAAGGAGAAGCAAGACGATGGCATTGGCAATTTTCGATCTGGACGAAACCCTCATCAACGGTGACTGCGCATCGCTGTGGAGTGAGCAGATGGCCCGGCTGGGCTGGGTCGATGGCAAGGAATTCCTGCGCCGCGACCATGCAATGATGGAGGCGTACGGCAAGGGCCATTTGCAGATGGAGGCCTACATGGACTTCAGCCTGGAACCGATCGCCGGGCGCACCCTGGAAGAGATCGAGCACCTGGTCGAGCCGTGGGTGGAAGAGGTGATCGAGCCGATCATCTACGGCGACGCCTGTCGTTGCATCGCCGAGCACCGCCAGCGTGGCGATCGCATCCTGATCATTTCTGCCTCTGGGGCGCACCTGGTGGGGCCGATCGCGGCGCGCCTGGGGGTCGACGAATACTTGGCCATCGAGCTCGAGGCGGTCAATGGCGTCTTCACCGGCAAGACCCACGGTGTGCTGACCTACCGCGAGGGCAAGATCACGCGCTTGCTGGAGTGGCTGGATCAGGAGCAGGAGAACCTGGAAGGGGCGAGTTTCTACTCCGACTCGCGCAATGACCTGCCGTTGTTGTTGAAGGTGGATCACCCCTATGCAGTGAACCCGGACCCGACCCTGCGCGAGCATGCCGAGCGCAACGGCTGGCCGATCCTCGACTGGTCCTGAGCGCACCGTGCACGGCCACCGGCAGCGCCTGACCCAGTGGATTCGGCGCTCCGGCTTGCCCGCGAAGGGTGTTGCGCAGCGTTACGTGAGGCTCGGGTCGATCACCAGCACCAGCTTGCCGGACACCTGATTGCTCTCAAGCTCCGCATACGCCGCCTGGGCGAATTCGACCGGGTAGGTATCGACCAGCTGGGGTGACAGCCGGCCTTCGCTGAACAGCGGCCAGACCTGCTGCTGCAGGTCGCGCAGCAGTTCCGCCTTGAAGCTGTCGTCGCGGTTGCGCAGGGTGGAGCCAGTGATCTCCAGGCGCTTGCCCAGCACTTGGGCAAGGTCCAGCTCGAACGTGCGCCCACCCATCAGCCCAATGATCACCCAGCGTCCATCGCGGGCCAGCAGCTTCAGGTTGAGCTCGCCGTAACTGGCCCCGACCGGATCGAGAATCACGTCGAACGGCCCAATGGCGTCCAGCGCATCGAGGTTCTGGTTGCGCACCACACCCCCGGCAGCGCCCAGGGCCTGACAGTAATCCAGGCGCTCCTGAGAGCCGACGCTGACCCACACCGGGCTGCCGAACGCCTTGCATAGCTGGATGGCCGCCGAGCCGACACCGCTGGCACCGGCATGCACCAGGACCTTTTCCCCGGCCTTGACCGCGCCCAGCTGGAAGATGTTCAACCAGGCCGTGGCGTACACCTCCGGAATGGCCGCCGCTTCATGCAGGCTCAAGCCCTCGGGCACCGGCAGTACATGGCGCGCATCGACCACCACTTGCTCGGCCATGGCGCCGCTTGCCAGCAGCGCGCAGACTCGGTCGCCGACGCGCCAGGCAGCGCCAGCACCCACCTCTTCGATCACCCCCGCGCATTCCAGGCCCATGTACGGGCTGGCGCCTGGCGGCGGTGGATACAGGCCCCTCATCTGCAACAGATCAGCCCGGTTGAGGCCCGCAGCGGCCACCCGAATGCGTACCTGCCCCGCATCACACGCCGGGCGCTCGGCCTCGACCCAGGCCACATGTCCGTCAACGCCTTGCAATGCCTTCACAGTGCCTCCATAGTTGAATCACATGACTGAGCCTGGGGAGCCCGCTCCCCAGGCTTTTTGCAGTATTTGCCCGGATCCGATGGAACCGGCGAACGGAAAAGACGGCCTACTATGCGTGATCAATTGCCCCCACGTCGAATCAGCATGAAGCATTTCCTACCCAGCACCGCCCTCGCCTTGATGATCGGCCTGGGCAGCCTTACGCTCGGCGGCAATGCGGCGGCCGCCAACAAGTGGGACAGCCTGCAGCCGGACCGCGACGAAATCGTCGCCAGCCTCAATGTGGTGGAACTGCTCAAGCGTCACCACTACAGCAAGCCGCCCCTCGATGACGCCCGTTCGGTAATCATCTACGACAGCTATATCAAGCTGCTCGACCCGGCCCGCAGCTATTTCACCGCAGCCGACATCGCCGAGTTCGACAAGTGGAAGACGCAGTTCGACGACTTCCTCAAAAGTGGCAATCTCGACCCTGGCTTCACCATCTACAAACGCTACCTCGATCGGGTCAAGCAGCGCCTGGACTTCGCCTTGGCAGAGCTGGGCAAAGGGGTCGACAAGATCGACTTCACCACCCAGGAAACCTTGCTGATCGACCGCAAGGATGCGCCGTGGTTGAAAGACCAGGCCGCGCTGGATGAGCTGTGGCGCAAACGCGTCAAGGATGAGGTGCTACGCCAGAAGATCGCCGGCAAAGAACCCAAGCAGATCCAGGAAACCCTGACCAAGCGCTACAAGAACCAACTGGCGCGCCTGGACCAGACCCGCGCCGAGGACATCTTCCAGGCCTACATCAACACCTTCGCCCAGTCCTACGACCCGCACACCAACTACCTGTCGCCCGACAACGCCGAAAACTTCGACATCAACATGAGCTTGTCGCTCGAAGGTATCGGTGCGGTGCTGCAAAGCGATAACGACCAGGTCAAGATCGTGCGCCTGGTGCCGGCAGGTCCGGCGGCCAAGACCAAGCAGGTTGCGCCGGCCGACAAGATCATCGGCGTGGCCCAGGGCAACAAGGAAATGGTCGACGTGGTCGGCTGGCGCCTGGATGAAGTGGTCAAGCTGATTCGCGGGCCTAAAGGCTCGGTCGTGCGCCTGGAAGTGATCCCGGCCAGCAACGCGCCGAGTGATCAGACCAGCAAGATCGTCTCGATCACCCGCGAGGCGGTCAAGCTCGAAGAGCAGGCGGCGAAAAAGTCGGTGCTCAAGCTCAAGCAGGACGGGCGTGACTACAAGCTCGGCATCATCGAGATCCCGGCCTTCTACCTTGACTTCAAGGCTTACCGTGCCGGTGATCCGGAGTACAAGAGCACCACGCGCGACGTGAAGAAACTGCTCACCGAGCTGCAGAAGGAAAAAGTCGACGGCGTGGTCATCGACCTGCGCAACAACGGTGGCGGCTCGCTGCAAGAGGCCACGGAGCTGACCAGCCTGTTCATCGAGAAAGGCCCGACCGTACTGGTGCGCAACAGCGATGGTCGCGTCGACGTGCTCGAAGACGAAAACCCTGGTGCCTTCTACAAAGGCCCCCTGGCGTTGCTGGTCAACCGCCTGTCCGCGTCGGCCTCGGAGATCTTCGCCGGCGCCATGCAGGATTACCACCGCGCCTTGATCATCGGCGGCCAGACCTTCGGCAAGGGCACCGTGCAGACCATCCAGCCACTTAACCATGGCGAGTTGAAGCTGACCCTGGCCAAGTTCTACCGGGTTTCCGGGCAGAGCACCCAGCACCAGGGCGTGTTGCCGGACATCGACTACCCGTCGATCATCGACACCAAGGAAATCGGCGAAAGCGCCCTGCCCGAGGCGATGCCGTGGGACACCATTCGCCCTGTGGTCAAGCCTGCGTCCGATCCGTTCAAGCCATACCTGGCGCAGCTCATGGCGCAGCACGAAGCACGCAGCGACAAGGATGCCGAGTTCACCTACATCCGTGACCGCCTGGCGCTGACCCAGAAGCTGATGAACGAGAAGACCGTCAGCCTCAATGAGCAAGAGCGCCGCGCACGCCACGATGAGATCGAGGCCAAGCAACTGGCGCTGGAAAATACCCGGCGCAAGGCCAAGGGTGAAGAGCCGCTCAAGGAACTGAAAAAAGAAGACGAGGATGCGCTGCCAAGCGAAGATGAAAACACCAAGCCCGAAGACGACGCCTACCTGTCGGAAACCGGTCGCATCCTGATCGACTACCTCAGCGCGAGCACCAAGGTCGCCAAGAAATAACCCGTGACCCCACCGCAAGCCTGAAGGCCCCTACGAAAACGCCCGGTGCAAAACACCGGGCGTTTTTCATGGGCCAGACAAACGTGCGCTCAAACCGCTTCGGGATAGCTGTACTCGAACACGCGCACCACCTCCGAGGCATGCCATGAGGCTGCTTCCATGCCGTCGACCGGACCGGAAAAACGCCCGAGCCGCTCCACGCATTCAAAAAAACCGGTGCGTGGCAGGCGACTGGCGCCCTGGCTGATAACCAGCGAGCTGCGCAGCGGCTGCTCGGCACGGGCATCGAGCAGGGCCAGGTACTCCAGCGCCGCGGTCAGGGTCTGCATGGCTGGGCTGGGCAACTGCAGGCGCTCGATCAGCGCCCGGTAGGTGAGCAGATGGCGTTGACGGCGGGCCAGGTCGAGCTCGTCCAGCAGGTTTTGCCAATGCTGTCGGCTGATCCTGACCTGACTCATGACGCCTCGCTCCAACCGGCCACGCCCAGGTGCCAGGCCAATGCACGACGGATGGCCGCGTCCGGCTCGCGCTCGCCGGATTCGATCATGGCCAGGTACGCCGGACTGACGCCGACGTTGCGCGCCAACTGTTCCGGCGCGATACCCTTGGCCTGGCGCAGCTGTGCAACTTCGCTGAACGCTGGCAGTTGCGCGGGTGTCGATGCCTGCTCCTGCTCCGCTGCCCCGGCCTCGGCCGGCGCCTGTCCGGCCGCCTTGAGCAGAGCCTGGTATTGCGCCCAGGGCACGACGGCGTACTCGGGTTGACCGTCGCGGCTGATGACCTGAATACCCATAAAACCCCCTCACGTAGGATCACGACATGTAATCCATAGGCATAATCCTTATGCCAATTATATGTCCAACCACGCAAGTGTGTGAGGATCAGGCGGGTTTCACTGTGTATTGCGCTCCAGCAACAGGGCTTGCGGGGTCGCCGGCAAGCGCTCGACCACGCGCAGACGCTCAGGCGCCTGGCTGTCACGCCAGGCTTTGAAGCGCGCCAGTTCATCGCCTACGGTCTTGAGCACCCAGCCGAGTACGGCGATGTCGTCAAGAAAGCCAACGCCCAGAATCCAGTCGGGAATGGCATCGATAGGGCTGACGAAGTACAGCAGCCCGGCGACGATGGTCACCAACGCCTTGGGGCTGATCGCACGGTATTCGCCACGCCACCACGCCAGGCACAACGACTGCAGCAACTTCACGTCATCGCGTAGTTGGCCGAGCTTCGGGCCCTTGCGGGCAACCGCGAACAGCAGCGCTGGCAACCGCCCACGGCTGAGCAGGCGTTCGGCCAAAGGCAAGAAGCGGGCAAAATTCCAAGGTGCGCTCATACGGCCTCCAGCGGCGAAAAGGTTATCCACATTTATTGTGGATAACCTTGTGAACAGGGTGAAGTTTCTGACGCCAGGCGCCTATAAGGCAAGGCTCGCGGTCAGATCGGGCGTTTTTTACACAGTATTTACAGCCACGCAAACGATTTGCCGCGCAGCCTGGCAGCGCCAGCACGCTGTCTTTGCTCCGACAATACCCACCGCCCGTGGTTCGCAGGCAGTGCCGCAGAAACGACAACGCCCCGTCGGGACGGGGCGTTGAGACGACGCTTGCGCTTACTGCTGGGCAGGCGCGTCTGCAGGCGCTTGCGCCTCTGGTGCTGCAGCCTCAGGCGCTTCACCGCCCTGCAGCTGCGCAGGATCTTTGATGGCGATCAGCTCAAGGTCGAACACCAGAACCGAGTTGGCCGGGATCAGCGGGCTCGGGCTCTGGGCACCGTAGGCCAGTTCAGCCGGGATGAACAGCTTGTACTTCTCGCCAACGTGCATCAGCTGCAGGCCTTCGACCCAGCCAGGAATGACGCCGCTGACGGGCAGATCGATCGGGCTGCCGCGCTCGACCGAGCTGTCGAACACCTTGCCGTCGATGAGCTTGCCTTCGTAATGAACGGTGACTACGTCGGTAGGCTTGGGCTGCGGGCCATCGGCCTTCTTCACGACTTGGTACTGCAGGCCGGAAGCGGTGGTGACCACGCCTGGCTTCTTGGCATTTTCCTCGAGGAATTTCTTGCCGGCGCTGGCCGCTTCTTCGCTGGCTTTGGTCAGGCGTTCCTCGGCGCGCTTCTGTAGGGCGGTGAAGGCTTCGACCAGCTCTTCATCCTTGATGCGCTGTTCCTTCTTGCCAACGGCATCTTCGATGCCAAGGGCGACGGCTTTGGAATCAAGGTCGTCCATGCCTTCCTGAGCCAGGCTCTTGCCCATGTTCAGGCCGATACCGTAGGAGGCTTTCTGTGCCGGAGTTTTCAGCTCGGGGCTGCTGGTCTGTTGATCACAGCCAGCCAGTACCAGGCCTACCAGGGCAACCGCAGCCGCCAGACGATGTTGTTTCATGCTATTTCCTTGTTCATGCGCCATGAGGGCAATCAGGGTAAGCCGCGAGCTTAGCAGCGGCCATCACCAATGGCTACCGGCATAGGAGCGGCTTTTGGTAAGGAAGTTCAGTAGGTGAAAGCTTGTTCATGCACAGGCCGGCTGCACCCCTGAAGCGTTTCAGGGGTAGCGGCTTTCGCGGTACTCGGTCGCCACTTCGCGCAGCACCTCGCTGACCCACTGGGCAGGCACACTGTGTGGCAACGCCGCATTTCGGCAGACGCCAACCGAGCCACCCGGCTCACGCACACCCAGGTCGAGTTCGACCAACTCTCCCCGGCGCAAATCCAGCAGCACGGCATCGCGCGGCGCCACCCACAGGGCATCGCTGCCCAGCAGGTAACGCCGGCTCAATGCCAGCGAAAGGGTTTCCAGGCGCTGGGCCGGCAGTTCGATCGCGCACTGCACGAACAGGCTGTCAGCGTGTTGCCGAATGGTGGTGCCTGGCGGCGGCAGCACCAACGGGTACGCGGCAACCGCCTGCCGCGGCACCGGAGTGCTGGCCAGCAACGGGTGAGCGGGGCGCACCACCACCGCCATCGATTCGCTGTACAGGTGCTCGAAGGACAGGCCCTGAATCTGCGGGCTGTCGGTCATGCGCCCAACCACCAGTTCCAGTTCGCCCAGGTGCAACTGCCCCAGCAACTGCGCGCTGACCCCGGTCACCACGCTGACCACCAGCGCTTCATGGCGTTGGTGCAAGCGGCACAGCACCTCGGGCATCAACAACCCCTCGACCGTCGACAACACGCCGATGCGCACCTGCGAGGGCGCCCGGGCCTGGCTGCGCAGGCTGCTCACGCCATCGCGCAGCGCCTGCACGCTGGGCCCGGCATAACGCATGAAGCGGGTGCCGGCTGCAGTCAACTCGACGCCCTGGCGACTGCGCGCGAACAGCCGCGTCTCGAGCAGATCTTCGAGTTCCTTGAGGGTCTTGGAAATCGCCGGCTGACTGATCGCCAAGGTATCGGCAGCCTTGGCCAGGCTGCCTTGCCGGGCAATCTCCAGGAAACACAGTAGGTGGCGGTACTTGATACGGGTGTCGAGGTTCATGCCGCCAAGCTTAACGCATCGCCACCTGCGGCGTATCCGGGTCGCGCTGCTGGCGCCGGAACTGCCCTGGCGGCAGGCCGTGAATCTGGCGAAAACGCCTGGAAAAATACGCCTCGTCGGCGAATCCGCACAGCCGCGCCACCTCCCCCACCGGGCGGCTGCCATTGAGCAGGTAGTTGCGCGCGGTATGCATGCGCCGCTCCAGCACCAGTTCGCTGAAACTCTTGCCGATTTCCTTGCGCAGCCAGTGGGTCAGGTAACTGGGTGACAGGTAGGTGGCGGCCGCGACTTTCTGCAGGCTCAGGTCAGGGTCGTCGATATGCCGCCGCAGGTAGTCGCTCATGCGCCCCAATGCAGCCCGCCGGCTGAGCTGCGCGGCGTTGCTTTCGGCGAGTTCGCGCAGGGGTTCGGCGTACAAGCCACAGACCTGGCCAATCAGTTGCAAGAGCAAGCCCTTGAGAATTTCCCGGGTGCCAAAACGGCGGTTGGCGTCCAGCTCGCGCATGCGCGCGAGGATCCGCTGGACCTCGGCGAACGCGTCGCTGTCCAGGCAGAAATCCAGATGCTCCTGAAAGCGAAACGGCGACAGCTCCGGCGCCTGCAGGATCGATACCTCCTCCAGGTCCATCGGATCGCAGCTCAGGTGCGGCAGGAGGAACGTCTGGGAGAAGTTGATCACCACGAAGTCGCTGTGCGGCGGATGCGGGATCACATGCACCCGATGGGGCAGGATGAACGCCAGGGTGTTGCGCTTGAACGGGCGCTGCACGCTGCCAATGTGCTGCACCGTATCGCCACCGAGGTTGATCTGGATCTGGAAGTACTCGTGACGGTGAGGTGCCGTTTCGGCGGGACGACCACGCTGGTCGCGGATATAGAAGTCCATCAGCTCGCTGCGCTGCTGCATGACGTAGGTCGGGACCTCGCGCTTGGGGGGCATGGGCAATCTCCGGTATGCAGGCTTTAGGTTGTACGATGTCGAAACTCTGTAATTTAACCCCGTCTGCAAAAACTGACGCAAGCCTAATTCGTGGCGAAGCCTCTAGCACGGCGTATTGCGCCGATAAACATATAAAAACCCTCGCCAGCGAATGTTTTGGACAGCGCAGCGCAACATGGCCCGCTGTGGAAAAAACGGTCTAAACCGGCCATTGCATTCACAACGTTGTACGACCACTTTAGAGGCGGGACTGCAGCCCTACCTCTACCAACAACAACAAACGAGGTCGACTCATGTCGAGCACGCCTACCCCCCGCACCGCGTCGTCGTACGCGCTGGACGCGGCCCCTGCCCAGCGCCTGCCCACCCGCCGGCGCTGGTTCATGCTGTCGCTGCTGCTGGTGGCGACCATCATCAACTACGTTGACCGGGTGAACATCTCCATCGCAGCGCCGTTCATGGCCAAGGACCTGGGCCTGGACAAGGTCGAGATGGGCCTGATCTTCTCCGCGTTCGCCTGGACGTATGCCCTGGCCTTGGTGCCTGCCGGCTTCATCGCCGACCGCTTCGGTTCGCGGCTGACCTATGGCGTCTCGCTGATCAGCTGGTCGGCGGTGACCGTGGCCCAGGGCCTGGCCAGCGGCTTCGCCTCGCTGTTCGGCCTGCGCCTGGCGGTGGGCGCCATGGAAGCGCCGGCGTTTCCGGCCAACAGCCGTGCGGTGACCGTGTGGTTCCCTGCCCGCGAGCGCGGCATGGCCAGCAGCATCTATGTGTGCGGGCAGTACCTGGGCACCGCGCTGTTCACTGGCGCCCTGCTGTGGCTGGCCACCACCTATGACTGGCGCCATGTGTTCTACAGCACCGGGATCGTCGGCATCGTGTTCGGCGTGGTGTGGCTGTTCCTCTACCGCGATCCGCTCAATTGCAAGAAAGTCAGCAAGGAAGAACTGGCCTATATCGAAAATGGCGGCGGCCTGGTCAAGAGCAGCCAGGAGCGCACCCGCTTCGATTGGCGGCAGGTGGCCGAGCTGTTCCGCTATCGGCAGGTCTGGGCGATTTGCCTGGGCAAGTTCGCCAGCACCTCGGCGCTGTATTTCTTTCTTACCTGGTTCCCGACCTACCTGATCGAAGAGCGTCAGCTGACCCTGATCAAGGTCGGCATCTTCGCGGTGATGCCGTTCATTGGCGCCACCGTGGGCATTCTGCTGGCAGGGATCGTTTCGGACTTGCTGATCCGCAAGGGCTACACGCTGTCGTTCGCGCGCAAGTTGCCGCTGGTGGTGGGTTCGATGCTGGGCATGTCGATCGTGCTGGTGAACTTCACCGACTCCAATGTGCTGTGCATCGCCATCCTGACCCTGGCCTTCTTCGCCCAAGGGATCGCGTCGTCGTCGTGGGCGGCGGTCTCGGAGGTGGCACCCAAGCAACTGATCGGCCTGACCGGGGGGGTGACCAGCCTGGCGGCCAACATCGGCGGCATCGTCACCCCGATCGTGATCGGCGCCATCGTGCATGCCAGTGGTTCGTTCGCCATGGCGTTCTGGTTCATCGGTGGCGTGGCGCTGATGGGCACGCTGTCGTACTCGTTGTTGCTCGGCAAGCTGTACCGGATCGAGCTCAAAAGCGCAGCGTAGGCGGTGCAATCGGCCAGTGCAGGTTACCCGGATAGTCCAAGCCCACCCCGCATTCGTCCAACTTTGCCGGCCAGCGGCTGTTTACGCTGGCCACTCCACTTCGGAGGATCGAGTCATGACCTACCTGTTCAATCCGCCCGCGATCGTCAGCCTGCCGATTCGTGGCAGCGCCGCGCGCTTTCCCGTCGGCCGGGTGTTCTGCCTGGGGCGCAATTACCCCTGGCCGCAAGCCTACGGCCCGGCGCCACAGGAGCCAGTGTTCTTCATGAAGCCGGCGAGCAACGTAGTGCACGCCCAGGGCGAGCTGCCCTACCCAGCGCACAGCGACGAGTTCTGCCATGAAATCGAACTGGTCGCAGCGATTGCCACAGGCGGGGCCAACATTGCCGCCGAGCAGGCCCTGACGCATGTGTTCGGCTTCGCCGTCGGCCTGGACCTGACCTGTCGCGATCACCAGCGCAAAGCCAAGGCCGAGGGCTTGCCATGGGAGTCGGCCAAGGTGTTCGAGGCCTCGGCGCCGATGACCGCGATCGTGCCGGCCAGCGACTGTCCATGGCCGTTGCAGGGCTCGCTGTGGTTGCAGGTCAATGGCCAGGAGCGCCAGCGTGCCGAGCTCAGCCAGCAGACCTGGGCGTTGGCCGAAGTGATCAGCCGCTTGTCGCGGCAACTGCCGCTGCGTCCCGGTGACCTGATCATGACCGGCAGCCCACCTGGCGTGGCGCCGCTCAAGCCTGGCGATGCGATTCACGCCGGCATCGACGGTATCGGCGAATTGCACGTGCACATCGGCCCCCGCCCCGCCGCGCAAGCCGCCAGTGCCGCCTGACCCCCTGGAGCTTTCATGAACCCGAACAAGAAAATCGCCTTGATCACCGGTGCTGGCAGCGGCATCGGTCGCGCCGTCGCCTTGGGCCTGTTGGCCGACGGTTTCTCTCTGGTGCTCGCCGGGCGGCGCCTGGAGCCTTTGCAAGCGCTGGCCGAGCAGGCCATCGCAGCGGGTGGCGAAGCGCTTGCCGTGCCCACCGACGTGCGTGACGAACAGAGTGTCGCGCAGCTGTTCGCCACGATCGAGGAGGTGCATGGCCGTCTCGACCTGATCTTCAACAACGCTGGGGTGAATGCGCCCGCCGTGCCGGTCGACGAACTGGCCTTGGAGCATTGGCGCAACGTCATGGCCACCAACGTCGATGGCGTGTACCTGTGCGCGCGCGCCGCCTTTGGCCTGATGCGCCGCCAGCAGCCGCAGGGTGGACGCATCATCAACAACGGCTCGATCTCGGCGCACACCCCCCGCCCGTTCACTGCCCCGTACACCGCGAGCAAGCACGCGGTGCTGGGCCTGACCAAGGCGCTGGCGCTCGACGGCCGCGCGTTCAACATCGTGTGCAGCCAGGTGGACATCGGCAATGCCCTGACCGAGCTGTCCGAACGCATGACCCGTGGAGTGCGCCAGGCCAATGGCGAGATCGCCGCCGAACCAATGCTCGATATGCGCCACGTGGCCGACGCCGTGCGCTACATCGCCGCGCTGCCGCTGGACGCCAACGTACTCAACATGACCGTGATGGCCAGCTACATGCCGTTCGTAGGCCGTGGCTGACCGCTATTTACGAGGAATCGATCGATGAAACCGCACATCCTGCAACTGAGCCCTATCCTCATCCCGCACATCCGCGAGCGCCTGGAAAGCCTGTTCACGGTGCACCGCTACTTCGAGCAAGCCGACAAAGAGGCCTACGTCAGCGAGCAGGCCGCGCACATCCGTGGCGTGGTCACCGGTGGCCATACCGGCATCAGCCAAGACTTGATGGCGCGCCTACCGAAGCTGGAAGTGGTAGCCGTCAATGGCGTGGGCACCGATGCAGTGGACCTGGCCTATGCGCGCGACCGCGGGATCCAGGTTACCGCCACCATCGGCGCGCTCACCGAAGATGTCGCTGACCTGGCCATGGGCCTGCTGATCAGCGTCTGCCGGGGCATCTGCAGCGGCGACCGCTTCGTTCGTGCCGGCCTTTGGGCGACCAGCCCGACGCCCCTGGCGCCGCTACCACTGGCGCGGCAAGTGTCGGGCATGCGTGTGGGCATCGTCGGCATGGGCCGGGTCGGCCGCGCCGTGGCCCAGCGCGCAGCAGCGTTCGGGTGCCCGATTCACTACACCGACCTGCAGGCGCTGGAGGTGCCCTACACCTTCGAAGCGGACTTGCTGCAACTGGCCAGGGATTGCGATGCGTTGATCTTGGCGGCCGCCGCCGACAAAGGCGAGGCGCTGGTGACCCGCGAGGTGCTGCAAGCGCTTGGGCCTGAGGGTTACCTGATCAATATCGCGCGCGGCAAGCTGGTCGATGAGCCGGCGTTGCTCGCCGCCTTGCAAGCCGGGGAAATCGCTGGCGCGGCACTGGACGTGTTTGCCGATGAGCCGCGCGCGCCCGAGGCGCTGTTCGAGCGTGAGGACGTGGTGTTGCAACCGCATCGGGCCAGCGCCACGCTGCAGACCCGCACGCGCATGGGCGAGATGGTGGTGGCCAGTCTGGTCGATGTGTTTGCCGGGAAAACACCTCAAGGCCTGGTGCGGTGATGGACGAAAGGAAGGCTCCTACATCAGTTTAGGAAGGGCCGAACTGCCCGGAGAATGGGTTCCTTGGTAGCGTCGCAGCTTCAGTTGCAACGCTAACCGATGGGGCGGGAGGCGGCTAGGGCCGGCGTTCCGCCCGAGGTCCGCCCATGAACATCTCCGAACGCATCGCCATCGCCGTGGCCGAGTCTTCCCTGCCCTTGCACCGCTGCAAGGCCTGTCAGCGCCAGGGCCTGCCGATCTTGCCGCTGCGCAGGGCGCTGGTGCCCGACACGCGTTTTGGCAGCGACCCCACCACGCAAACACGCCTGGGCCTGCGCACCTTGCGCAGCGGCTACCTGTACGTGCTGCTCGACCAGCGCGTCTGGCAGGCCTTCGAAGTGACCGAGCACGGCCACCTGCGCCGTTTCGATCCTTATGCACCGCCACTTGGACCGCCCCCGCCGTTACCCGAAACCTGCGTGCACGAGAACCATGACATCCCCTCGGCGTTTCTCACCCTCGACGCCGTCACCTACGGCTCGGCCTGGATCGCCTTCGCCAGCGACCCGTGGCCGATGAGTGTGCTCAATGCCTACAAGTCCGGCCAGGCGCCGGCGAGTCGCTTCGAGGGCATCGACTTGAGCCAGGCGCGCGATAACCCCGCGCTGCTCGGCCTGGCCATGACCCCGGAGCAGCTGCAGGTCGACCGCCAGGTGTTCGAATACGCCCAGCAGCTCAGCGGCCCGTTCGACAGCGCCCACGGCTTTCACAGCCGCTTTCTGCGCAAGGCCGCCTTGCGCGGCTACCTGACCAACGCCATCGCCGAGCACCAGTTGCACAACGGTGTATTGGCGCTGGTACTCGACGACAGCCTGGGGCTGGCCCAGGAATACAACCAGCAGCGGCTGAAGTGGGTGGTCCAGCGCCAGGCCTGGCGCGATGATCCGCTGCGCGCCTACCAGTTGCAGACCTCGCAGATCCTGCAGATCATCCGCGCCACCCAGCGCCAGTGGGCGGCGCATCAGGTGCCGAACTTCGAGGCCCAGGCCGGCGACGGTCCACCGATTTTTGCCAACCCTGCCGCAGAGCGCCAACGCCAGGTCGAGATAAAGCAGCGCGAGCAGGATGAGCGGCTCGATGCGCGCTACGACGAACCGCGCCGGGCGGCCTTTCAGGCAGACTACGACCGCCAGGAAGCGCGCTTGCAGGCGCACATCGACGAGCATGCCAGCCACTACGCGCAGGTGTGTGAAAGCGCTGCTTTTCGCCTGATCGAACGTCACGACTATGACGGCCGCGACCGCGAATCGGGCATTGCCTACAGCACGACCCTGGCCGCATGCCTGGCGGGCGGCATCACCGAAGCGCCCTCCCCTGATGCACCACGCCCTGGCAGCAGCGCCGCGCTGTGGCGCGACTGGCTGCAGGATCCGCACAGCCCGCCCTACCGCGCCCTGCTGTTGCGCGATAAAGCCTTGCTGGCCGGCTTGCTGCCGAGCTTCTCCACCTCCGGCGCGCTCGACTGGAACGACAGCGAAAAGCTCTACAGCGCCGCAAGCAAGCTGATCGCCAGCGAAGACCTGGGCTCGGCCCTGCGAGGCGCGCTGAAACAAGCGATCACCGACCTGCAAGGCGCCGTCAATAGCGCCAGCCTGCGCCTGCATACGCATTTGGCGCCTGGCGTGCATCAGGCCGTGCGCCACCTGAACAGCGTCAATCAACTGATCTACAACGGTGTACACCTGATCGAGCTGCAGGTGCAGATGAAGCTCGGCGAATACTACGCCTTGCAGAGCGCGCACCTGCGCGAGCTGCAGAACAGCGCCAGCGTGAAACTGGCCAAGCTGCGCGAACAGGTGATGCCCGACCTGGACGACGTGCGCGCCGGCATCTTCAAGCCGGTGGGCCGGGTTAAACCGATCATCCAGACCGGCCTGCTGAGCCTCGCCGTGCTCGACCCGAAGATCGCCCACCAGATGATTTCGGTCAGCGTGTGGGTCGAGGGCAAGGGGCATGAAGTGCGCGAGCGCTTGGTCAGCGAGCTGAAGCACAGTGCCGGCCAGTTCAACGAAGCAGCGAAGGCGGCGTTGGTCGAGATCAAGGTGGCGGCAGGAACACTGGAACCGCAGGCGCGGCAGGCGCTGCAACGGATGCAGATTAGCGCGGGGCAGGTTTCGCAGATGGTTAAGGGGAGTTTTGAGGGGTTGCGCACTACGGGAAAGGGATGGGAGTTGCTGCTTTCCGTCGGCGGCATTTACCTAATGAATGACAGTCTTGCCAAGAGTTTGAAGGCGGCAGACGAAAAGATCGGAAACACCTCTAGCGAAGCAATGATGGCTCTGTATGGCGCAAGCCTAGGTATCATCGGCGGCGGAATTGAACTCGTAGGTTTACTTATACCGCAGAGGCTTGGCGCTGACCCTGGCTACAACTTGGGTAGGACCATTGCGAAAGCCGGCATAGCTATCAATGCAGCCGCAAGCTTTTTCGATGTTTTAAGGACAGGAATTGCGATAAGAAGATCGTATAGAGCGGGCGATGACGACGCCGCATGGTGGTACAGAGCTGCTGGGGTCGCCGGTTTTTTTAGTCCTGGCTCATCAATACTAGCTATAACGACCCCCTACCTATTGGGCCCATTGGGACTTGCCATAGTTCTTGGCCTCATGGCCTACACTTTTGAAAAAAAAGCGAGCAAAGCAGAATCGACGCCACTAGAAACGTGGACTCGGAGATGTTATTTCGGAAAAGCCGACGAGAAACCCCGCGTTCACTGGCAGCTTCCCAGCCAAGCTGACATCGCATTTTCACAGCTTAATTCAGTGATACTAGGACTCGACCTTGGTCTGAAATTTGAATCCTCAAGATTAGATCCAGGTATTGGCTCCAAGATAGGCGGACTCGTCCAAACAGATATCAACATAGTTTTGAAGCTTCGCCTGACACTCCCTAAATTCATCGAGGAAACATCCGCTTATCATTGGGTTCTTATCCTCCATAGGCCAGAAGACGGTAGCTCCCCGATCTTTGAACGGGGAGAGACAGCTGTTGACAAGAGCCACTTCGCTCCACCTTTACACACTAAGACTTCTGAACTTGCCTCACTGCGGCCATCGGAGCTGGCATCAAGGCTTCACTATAAAGCGGAATCGCTTGTCATAGAAACCATCAGCAAAGATTCCTGCCATATCATTTCAGCCAGCTTGGAAATCGCTAGCCGCGTCGTGAAGCCTGACATCTGCGCAGCCACCTTAAGCATTGCCTACTGGCCAGACCGCAGCCTTGTGGACGCCGTGGCGGAAAACTCCGTAGTGGAGCTCCTCTGATGTCTCTACCTCACCGCCGCGTCGGTTGGACCCATGACCTTCCTTACTTGAAGGCTCCTTTGAATCGCCAGTCGCTTCACGGCAAGCTGGATCCACCCCCTAATACAATTGATTGCAACTACCTAGAGATACCTAGATCACTGCTACCCGCTAGAGGGATTTTATTTGTGCTTGGATCCATAAGCATCCTCGCGTGTATGCTTCTTCCTATGTTCTTGATATATCTGTGCTTATCGACATCCTACACACCAGACCTTGAAGAATTATCTATCACTGTCGTCATCGTGGTGACCGCACTGTTTACAATGACCCCGTACATTCGCGCTGATCTCGAACTGCCTCGCGACGAACCTATCCGATTCAACCGACATCGCCGCAAGGTTTACTTCTATCAATATAGAATGGATCGCCTGCATCCATTCGGCCGAAAAAACTGGGGCGTGCAGCCAATTGCTTATAACTGGGAAGATCTAACAGCAGAGGTGTACCGCATTTATGTTCCAACGGCGGGCTTGAAGGAGGAGATCATGATCTCCGTGCGCAAGCCTGGCAGCGACAAAGTAATAGATCGAGTGTTCTTAACCAGCAATCCCGAAAAAGGCCAATTGTACTGGGAACTTGCGCAGCACTTCATGGAGCACGGCCTAGAGGGACTACCACACTTTGAGCACGAACCCTGGGCCTGGAACGAAGGCACATACTCCAATCCTTTCGAGCAAAGAGCACCGAAAGTCAAATGGCCAGCGGAGATGGACCTTGAATCTCGCAGCGCACCGGGTGGTGACGAGCAATATGAGGTAAATTGAGGCTAAATTATTAATAGGTGCGGAGTGCGCTACGCGGCTCAGACTTTAGCTTAACTTCTGGTATCGCCGGGAAAACACCTCAAGGCCTGGTGCGGTGATGGACGAAAGGAAAGCTCCTACATCAGTTTAGGAAGGGCCAAACTGCCCGGAGAATGGGTTCCTTGGTAGCGTCGCAGCTTCAGTTGCAACGCTAACCGATGGGGCGGGAGGCGGCTAGGGCCGGCGTTCCGCCCGAGGCCGCGCAGCATCATCACCGCCTCGCTAGTCACAGTTTATTGGCCGGATCGCGACATTCCTAGCGCTTACGCCGAACACATTTTAAATGAGGAGAACGCATGAGCCTGAGACATCGAGCCCCAGGCTGGACGCATGACCTGCCCAACACCGAGACGCCGGTCACTCAAGGAGAGATTCGCCCTGATATAGACCCTCCTCCTAACACGATAAATGAAGTCTACTTGGAACTACCGCGCTCCTCGATAAGAATTCGGGGGGCGTGGTTGCTAACAGGCCCAACGCTCATAGCTTGGTACCTCTTGTATGCTATAGAAATAATCTACAGCAACGTGTTCACACAACCATCGATAAACCTGGAGATTATTTTAACCTCGATATTCATACCTGCAATAACTGTGATCTTGCTAACTCCACATATCCGCACGGAACTTGGCTTTCCTCGTGACGAGCCCATACGCTTCAACAGGCCTCGCCGGAAAGTCTATTTTTACCAATACCGATTCAGCTTCCTCTTCCCCTTTAGCCGAAGCCGATGGGGTCTCAAGCCTGTTGCCTATGACTGGGATGACATCACTGCAGAAGCCTATCGGGTCTTTCGTCCTGGCCACGGAGGGTTGAAAGAATGGGTGATGCTGTCCGTGTGCCTGCCCGGCACCAAGCAGGTCATCGATAGATTATTTCTCGCGGACGATCTTGAAGAGGGTGCTCAATATTGGGCCATCGCCCGCCTCTACATGCAAGAGGGTCCCGCGGCGCTTCCCACCTTTGCTTATCCGCCGGAAGATTGGAATGAATTTCCTTACCCTATCACGCGGGAAAACATGAAGCATCGCAACCCAATCGACCGGCTTGCTCCCAAAGTCGAGTGGCCAGCGGAGATGGACCTTGAATCCCGTAGCGTTCCGAGTGGTTTCGAGCAACTATGAGGTAGTTGGGGCTCAACTTATTGATGGGTACGGCGTGCACCACGCGATCCAGATTTCAGTTTAACTTCTGGTATTGCCGGGGCCGCTGTGCGGCCCTTTCGCGACACAAGGCCGCTCCCACGAAAGAAGATCGCGTTCATACTCTGGTAGTGAATGCTGTGGCGCGCTGGACTCCAGCGAACTCAAACTACGCCCAACTCGACGGCAGTGCCGTTGATACGCACTGGCCATACACGCAACCGTTGCCCCGCATCTTCCAGACACTCGCCGCTGAGCAAGCTGAAATGCTGCTTGTACAACGGCGCGGCTACCACCAATTCGCCTTGCAGGCTGCCAACCAGGCCGCGGCCGATGATGTTGGCGCCGGAACGGGGGTCGCGGTTGTCCACGGCGAAGACACTCGGCTCCACGCCGGGTAGATAGAATATCGCCACCTGAGCGCCATCGAGCCAGGCCACGACACCGGAATCGGCCACAAGGTCATCGGTGTGGCAGACCGTTTGCCAACGTTCACAGCGCTTGGCGACAACAGCGGATTGATTCATCAGACAGCCTCCTCGGTGGTTGGGATCAGGTGCAGGGGTGTTGCCGGTCGGCGCTGGTCGCGCTCGCGCACGAAGTGCACGTCCGGGTCGGCGCGGCGGTCATTGACGAACGTGCGGAAGCGCTTGAGCTTCTCCGGATCTTTCAGCGCATTGGCCCATTCGCATTCGTAGCGATCGACCACATGCTGCATCTGTGCTTCGAGCTCGCCCGCCAGGCCCAGGCTGTCTTCGATGATCACCTGCTTGAGGTAGTCCAGTCCGCCCTCAAGCCCTTCGCGCCACACCGAGGTGCGTTGCAATTTATCGGCGGTGCGGATGTAGAACATCAGCACCCGGTCGATCAGGCGCACCAGCGTCTGGTCGTCCAGATCAGTGGCGAACAGCTCAGCGTGGCGTGGACGCATGCCGCCGTTGCCGCAGATGTACAGATTCCAGCCTTTTTCCGTGGCGATGACGCCGATGTCCTTGCTTTGCGCCTCGGCGCATTCGCGGGTGCAGCCCGACACGGCGAACTTGAGTTTGTGCGGGCTACGCAAGCCCTTGTAACGGTCCTCGAGGTGCAACGCCATGGCGACGCTGTCCTGTACACCGTAGCGGCACCACGTACTGCCGACGCATGATTTGACCGTGCGTGTCGATTTGCCATAGGCGTGCCCGGTCTCGAAGCCGGCTTCGATCAACTCGCCCCAGATCAGCGGCAGCTCATGCAATTGAGCGCCGAACAGATCGATGCGCTGCCCGCCGGTGATCTTGGTGTAGAGGTCGTACTTCTTCGCCACCTGGCCAATCACGATGAGCTTGTCCGGGGTGATCTCGCCACCGGGAATGCGCGGCACCACCGAGTAAGTCCCGTTCTTCTGCATGTTGGCCATGAACGTATCGTTGGTGTCCTGCAGCGGCACCAATGACGGATCCATGATCGGCTGGTTCCAGCACGAGGCGAGGATCGAACCCACCACCGGTTTGCAGCTAGCGCAGCCCACCTGCCCTTTCCCGTGGCGCTCGAGCAGCGCATCGAAGCTGCGGATATCCCCAACCCGCACCAAGGCGTACAACTCCTGGCGGGTGTAGGCGAAATGCTCGCACAGGCTTTTGTCGACTGCCACGCCGCGCGCACTCAGCTCATGCTCCACGACCTGCTTGAGCAGCGCCGCGCAACCGCCACAACCGGTGGCGGCCTTGGTGCACCCCTTGACCGCAGCCAGATCGCCACAGCCGTTGTCGATGGCAGTGCAGACCTGGCCCTTGCTGACGTTGTGGCAGGAACAGAGGGTCGCAGTGGCGGGCAACGCATCAGCGCCGAGTGTCGGCGCGCCGTTGCCTTGCGGCAGGATCAGGGAGGCCGGATCGTCCGGCAGGACGATGGCGTTCTGGGCGTATTGCAGCAAGGTGTCGTAATAGCTGTTATCGCCCACCAGCACTGCGCCGAGCACGTGCTTGCCGCTGGCATCCACTACCAGCCGCCGATAGCTGTTGTTGGCTTCATCGATATAGCGATAGCTGCGGGCGCCGGGGGTTGCGCCGTGGGCATCGCCGATCGAGCCGACATCCACGCCCAGCAGCTTGAGCTTGGTCGACATGTCGGCCCCGCTGAAGGCACTGGCGCTTTCGCCCAGCAGCAGCCCTGCCAGGTTGCGCGCCATGCTGTAGCCAGGGGCTACCAGGCCGAACACGCTGCCATTCCATGACGCGCATTCACCGATGGCGAAAATACGCGGATCGCTGCTGCGACAGTGGTTGTCGATGACCACGCCGCCACGCGCTGCGATCTCCAGACCGCAGGCCCGGGCCAGGGCATCCTGCGGACGAATACCGGCAGAGAACACGATCAGGTCGGTTTCCAGATACGCTGCGCCGTCGAAATTCATGCGGTAGCGATAGTCCTGCCCGGCAGTCACCGACTGGGTCGCACACGCCAGATGCACGCCCACGCCCAGCGCCTCGATCTGCGCTTTCAAGGCAGCGCCAGCGTCGCTGTCGAGCTGCACCGGCATCAGCCGCGGGGCGAACTCCACCACATGTGCTTCGAGGCCCAGGGACTTCAGCGCGTTGGCCGCTTCCAGGCCGAGCAGGCCACCGCCCACCACCACGCCACGACGCGCTGCAGCGGCAGCGGTGCGTATGGCATCCAGGTCGTCCAAGGTGCGATAGACCAGCCGTGCATCACCCTCGCAGCCGGCGATCGGCGGCACGAACGGGTAGGAACCGGTGGCCAGAATCAATTGGTCATAGGCGTAGCGCCCTGCGGCGGTCACCACTTCGCCACGCTCACGGTCAATCGCGACGACCGCTTCGCCCAAGTGCAACTGCACGCCGTTCGCGCCGTAGTAATCCTGCCCGCACAGGGCCAAGCGCTCGGCGCAGCTGCCAGCGAAGTATTCCGACAGGTGCACCCGGTCGTAGGCGCGCTGGCGCTCCTCGCCGAACACGTGCAGCTCGAAGCGCGCCAGGGCGCCGCGCTCGATCAACTGCTCGACGCAGTGGTGACCGACCATGCCGTTGCCGACGATGATCAAACGCTGCCGTTGCCCGTTCGCTGTTGCCTTCATAAGCCGATCCTCGATCCAAAAAAAAACGCCTGGAGCCGAAGCTCCAGGCGTCTTTGCCTGTGTTCATCACGGTATGCCCTGGTTGATCGCCGTTGATCAGCGGGCTTGGTTGTGACGAGGGCTGAAGCAGGAGTCGTGCCAACGCGGCTCGCTCAAGTAAACCTGGGCGGTGAGGGCCATGTAGGCAGGTCGGTCAGCCGGCGCTAACCGACCAGCCGGGTGGCCAGCGCACAGCGTCGGTGCAGGCCTGCCCATTCTGGCGCACATTCAGTACACGTCGCGTCGATAGCGCTTGGTTTGGGTCAACATCTGCATGTACGCCTCGGCATCGACAGCGCCGTGCTCGACAATCACCTGGCGCAGCGCAGCGTCGACATCCTTGGCCATGCGCTGGGCATCACCGCAGACATAGAAGCAAGCCCCCGCCTGCAACCACTCCCACAACTGCGCACCCTGCTCGAGCATGCGCTGCTGCACATAGATCTTCTCGGCCTGGTCGCGTGAGAACGCAGTGTCCAGGCGCAGGTGGCCGCTGGCCTGCCAGGCCTGCAGTTGCTCACGATAATAAAAATCGCTGGCCGCATGCTGCTCGCCGAAGAACAGCCAGTTAGCGCCTGCCGCGCCTCGCGCCTCGCGCTCTTCGAGAAAGGCGCGAAACGGCGCGATGCCGGTCCCCGGACCCACCATGATCACCGCCACCCGGTCATCCTCGGGCAGGCGAAAGTGCCTGGAGGCCTGCGGGAAGATCGCCACTTTGCAGTGCTCGGCGCGGTCGGCCATGAAGCTGGAGCAGACCCCTTTGCGCTGCCCATAGCGCACCACGGACACGGTCAGGTGCACCTGCTGTGGATGGGCCAGAGGGCTCGAACTGATCGAGTACAGGCGCGGCTGCAGTGGCTTGAGCAGCCCAAGCCAAGTGGCCAGCGGCAAGCGCTGGGGGAAGGCTCGCAGCACATCCACCAGTTGCCGCCCCCACAGCCACTGCTGCAGCTCGGCTTTACAGGCCGGTTGCAGCAACTGCTGCAAGTCGATGGACTGGGCGCTGAATGCCTGCAGGTGCTGCGCAGTGACCTGGGTGATGTCCAGCTGGGTCGTCATGGCTTCGGCCAGGGGCAGGTCGGGTTGGCCTGCCACGCTCACCGGCGTCTGGCCATCGAGTTGCATCAGGGCCAGCAATTCATCGACCAAAGCCGGGCAATTGCGCGGCCAGACCCCGAGCGCGTCGCCGGCAGCGTAGGTCAAGCCGCTACCGGCCAGGTCAAATACCAACTGCCGGGTTTCTTTACTGGCCCCCGGCCCGTTCAGCAACCGATTGCTCACTAGCGCCGCGGCCCACGGACGCTGCTTGGTGAAACCAGATCCCTTCTGCGCCAGGCGAGCCACAGGCGCTGAAGCGGTACCGCCCAGCTCAGGTAACAAGGTTTCGAGCCAACTGGCGAAGGCGTGCTCGAAGTCCGGCTCGCAATCCACCCGTGGCAGCAGGCGCCGCCCACCCAGCTGCGCCAGACGCTGGTCGAGTTTACGGCCAAAACCGCAGAACTGCTCGTAGCTGGAATCGCCCAGCGCCAGCACGGCGTACGGGAGATGCTGGCAAAAACCGCCCTGCTCGCCTTGCAGCATGTGCCAAAACGGCGTGGCGCTGTCAGGCGCATCACCGTCACCGAAGGTGCTGGTGATCAGCAGCAGGCTGGCGGCCCCGTGCAACTGCCGAGGGCTGAGCGTCGCCATTTCCTGAAGCTGAATGCGCAGACCGGCACTGCGCAGGTGCTGCGCGCAGCGTGCGGCCAACGCCTCGCCGTTGCCGGTTTGCGAAGCCCACACCACCCAGTGCGCGGGCGCGGCGTCAGCCAAGGGCGCCGCCTGCTGCCCGCTGTCGGCCTGCAGCTCGAGCGTGGCGATACGCGCCCCGGCCACCCGCTCTATGGCCACTGCACAGTGCTTGTACGACGGCTGCAGCGACAGCGGATCGACCGCGTCAGAGGTCACCGCATTGATCGCCAGCTGCGCGCCGAACAGGTCGTTCCAGTGAAAAGGCGCAAAGCAATTGCCCGCCATCACCCGCTCGCTGATGCGCGCCGGCAGCACTGCCTGGCCCCGCCGAGAGCGGACGGCGACCTGGTCCTGGTCGGCAATACCCAGGCGAGCGGCATCCTCGGGGTGCAGTTCGACGAACGGCCCGGGGTCGAGCCGATTCAAAGCCGGCACCTTGCCGGTCTTGGTCAAGGTATGCCACTGATGCTGCACCCGGCCGGTATTGAGCACTAGCGGGTAGTCGACGTCGGGCTGCTCTGGCGCCGGTAGCCAGGGTCGGGCGTAGAAACGCGCCTTGCCAGTGGCCGTGGGGAAGACCAGCGCAGGCCTGTGGCCCAGGCGATCGGCTGGGGGTGGCTGGCGGCCTTCATCCTGCACATAGCGCTGCGGGCTGCGCTGCCCGGCGCGGGCCTCGGGGCACGGCCACTGGCGCGGGCTTTGGCGCAACGCGGGGTAGTCGATCCCGCGCAGGTCGTAGCCGGTGAGCGGGTTGTTGAAGCGGCGGATTTCATTGAATACAGCTTCGGCATCGGCATAGTCGAACGCGTCGGCATAACCCATGGCGCAGGCTACCTTGGCGATGATCTGCCAGTCGGCCAGGCTTTGCCCAGGCGGGGCGACGACACGCGGCATCAAGGTGAGGTTGCGCTCGCTGTTGACCATCACCCCTTCGCCCTCGGCCCACAACGCCGCAGGCAGCAGAATGTCGGCGTAGCTGTTGGTTTCGCTGTCGAGGAAGGCGTCCTGGCTGATCACCAATTCGGCCTGGCGCAGCGCGTCGATCACCTGCTGGCGATTGGCGACACTGGCCACCGGATTACTGCAGATGATCCAGCAGGCTTTCACCTGGCCGGCCCGCATCTGCTCGAACAGCGCCATCGTTCCTTCACCGCCCTCATTGCGCAGGCTGCCTGGCGCCAGGCCCCACTGCGCTTCGACGAAGGCACGGTCGGCAGGCTCCAGGGCCGAGCGCTGGCCAGGCAACCCCGCGCCCATGTAGCCCATCTCGCGACCGCCCATGGCATTGGGCTGGCCCGTCAGCGAGAACGGCCCGCTGCCTGGGCGGCAAATGGCGCCGGTGGCCAGGTGCAGGTTGCACAGCGCATTGGTGTGCCAGGTACCTTGCACGCTCTGGTTCAGGCCCATGGTCCAACAGCTCATCCAAGCTCGGGCGGTGCCGATCAGCGCGGCGGCGTGACGGATGTCCGCTTCGCTCAGCCCGGTGATGGCGGCAACGCGCGCCGGCGTGTAGTCATCCAGAAAATCCGGCAACTGCTCCCAGCCTTCGGTGTGCGCGGCGATGAACGCAGGGTCGGTCTGAGCGTTTTGATGCAGCAGATGCAGCAGCCCGTTGAGCAGCGCCAGGTCGGTGCCGGGGCGCACTTGCAGGAACAGATCGGCCTTGTCGGCCGTTGCCGTGCGCCGAGGGTCGACGACGATCAGTTTGGCGCCTGCGCGAACCCGGTCGAGCAAGCGCAGAAACAGGATCGGGTGACAATCGGCCATGTTGGCGCCGATGACCAGGAATACGTCGGCGTGCTCGAAGTCCTCATAACTGCCAGGCGGACCGTCGGCGCCCAGTGACAATTTGTAGCCGCTGGCGGCGCTGGCCATGCACAGCCGCGAGTTGGACTCGATATGCCGGGTGCGGATGTACCCCTTGGCCAGTTTGTTGGCCAGGTACTGCGCCTCGAGCGACATCTGCCCCGATACATACAGCGCCACGGCATCAGGGCCATGGGCGTCGATGATGCCCAGCAGTCGCTTGGCCATCTGGTTGATGGCCTCTTGCAGGTCACTCCGCACGGGCGGCTGACCGCGCTGCGAACGCAAGTGGGCGTGCTGCATGCGTCCGGCGGCGGTCAACGGCAAGTGGGCGGTCAGGCCCTTGGTGCACAGCCGCCCAAAATTGCTCGGGTGCTGCTTGTCGCCGCTGATCTTGCTGACCTCGCCCGCGGCGACACGCATGACGATGCCGCACCCTACGCCGCAATAGGGGCAGACGCTGCGCACTTCAGTGGTGGTCATGGGCCGTATTCCCTTTTCATGAGCACGAAAAAGGCGCCGGTCACCCGAGCCTGCCAGGCAGGTGGGCAACACGGCGCCGTCGTCGTGAGTGGATCGGGCCATCGACGTTGATGGCCCTGGGTAGACCTCGATCCAGCAATTACCGGGCCAGCCCCTGCGGCCTTGCAGGTGCGCGGCCAACGCCAGCAGTTGGCACGACGTTCAGGCAGGCACGCACCACACGGTGGCAAGCAGGCGCGCCCTGGCGCTATGCTGGAGCAACTTTTCGCCAGAGTTACAGCCTGCCCACCATGTCCAAGGTAATCCTCAAGACCCCTGCCCAACTTGACTTGATGCGCAACGCCGGGCGCCTGCTGGCGCAAGTGTTCGCTGACCTTGACCGCTTCATTGGCCCTGGCGTGACCACCCTGCAGATCAATGACCGCGCTGATGCGTTCATCGTCGAGACGCTCAAGGCGCGCCCGGCAAGCAAGGGCCAGTACGGGTTCCCCTACTCGCTCAACACCTCGGTGGACCATGTGGTCTGCCACGGCATGCCCAGAGCTGACGAAGTGTTGCAGGAAGGCTCGATCGTCAACGTCGATATCACCCTGGAGCAGGGCGGCTACATAGCCGATTCTTCGAAGATGTACCGAATCGGCTCGATCAGCGACGAGGCGCACCGGCTGGTGGACACCACCTATGAAGCGCTGTGGCAAGGCATCGGCCAGGTACGCCCAGGCGCGACCCTCGGCGATATCGGCCATGCCATCCAGGCGCATGCCGAGGCGGCGGGCTACAGCGTGGTACGAGAGTATTGCGGCCACGGTATCGGCCAACAGATGCACGAAGGCCCGGAAGTGCTGCATTACGGCCAACGCGGCATGGGCATGAAGCTGCAGCCGGGCATGGTCTTTACCATCGAGCCGATGATCAACCAGGGCGGGCGTGGCACGCGAAGCTTGAAGGATGGCTGGACCGTGATCACCCGTGACCGCAGCCTGTCGGCGCAGTGGGAGCACACCGTGGCGGTCACTGAAGACGGGGTCGAAGTGCTGACGTTGCGCGAAGAAGAGCGCCAGCCCTGAGGGCCAGGGCAGACAGCGCAGCCATAAAAAAAGCGACCCGAAGGTCGCTTTTTTTTGCTTCCGGGTGTTCAGTGGGCCCTGGAAGCGGAATATGGCGCAGCGGACGGGACTCGAACCCGCGACCCCCGGCGTGACAGGCCGGTATTCTAACCGACTGAACTACCGCTGCGCTATTCAACGAGTGGTGGGTGATGACGGGATCGAACCGCCGACCCTCTGCTTGTAAGGCAGATGCTCTCCCGGCTGAGCTAATCACCCATTCGTCTCGGTGAGGCGCGCATTCTACGGAGCAACCGAGAGCCTGGCAAGCGGTCTTTGCAGGTTTTTTTAAAAATAAATCATGAACAAATTTCAGGCACAAAAAAAGCGACCCTAAGGTCGCTTTCTTTGTAACTTCCGGGTGTTCAGTGGGCCCTGGAAGTGGAATATGGCGCAGCGGACGGGACTCGAACCCGCGACCCCCGGCGTGACAGGCCGGTATTCTAACCGACTGAACTACCGCTGCGCTATACATCGAGTGGTGGGTGATGACGGGATCGAACCGCCGACCCTCTGCTTGTAAGGCAGATGCTCTCCCGGCTGAGCTAATCACCCTTCGTCTCGGTGTGGCGCGCATTCTACGGAGGGCCTTTCACCCTGGCAAGCACTTTTTCAACTTTCCTCAAAAAAAACTCCAGGGCTTTCAAAGACCTAGCACAGCAAGGGGTTTCTTTGCGGCAAATCACCTAATGGCCCTCTGACAGGGTTGGCCTTGCGGTGCCGCTCGGAGAATAATGCCCGCCTTATGCATTAAGGAGAGATTGCCCCTCATGTGGTTCAAGAACCTGTTGTCCTATCGCCTGACCCAGGAAGTACCGTTCGAGGCCGAAGCGCTGGAAGCCGCACTGGCCAGCAAGCCGGCCCGCCCCTGTGCCAGCCAGGAGCTGACCACCTACGGTTTCATCGCGCCCTTCGGCAAGGGCGAAGAGGCTCCCCTGGTGCATGTCAGCGGTGAGTTCCTGCTGATCGCCGCGCGCAAGGAAGAGCGCATTCTGCCTAGCAGCGTGGTCAATGACGCAGTCAAGGAAAAGGTCGAGGAAATCGAGACCGAGCAGATGCGCAAGGTCTACAAGAAGGAACGCGACCAGATCAAGGATGAGATCATTCAGGCCTTCCTGCCGCGTGCGTTCATCCGCCGCTCGATGATCTTCGCCGCCATCGCCCCGCGCCTGGGCATGATCCTGGTCAACTCGGCCAGCGCCAAGCGCGCCGAAGACCTGTTGTCGACCTTGCGTGAAGTGATCGGCTCGCTGCCGGTACGCCCGGCCACGGTGAAAATCGCCCCGACCGCGACCATGACCGATTGGGTCAAGTCGCAACAGGCTGCCGAGGGCTTCTACGTGCTGGACGAATGCGAGCTGCGTGATACCGCCGAAGACGGTGGCATCGTGCGTTGCAAGCGCCAGGACCTGACCAGCGAAGAAATACAGCTGCACTTGAGCACGGGCAAGGTAGTCACCCAGCTGGCCTTGGCCTGGCAGGACAAGTTGTCGTTCGTGCTGGACGACAAGATGGTGATCAAGCGCCTGAAGTTCGAGGAGTTGCTGCAAGAGCAGGCCGAACAGGACGGCGGCGATGAAGCTGCGCAGCAGTTCGATGCCAGCTTCCAGCTGATGATGATGACCTTCAGCGAGTTCCTGCCGGTGCTGTTCGAAGCCCTCGGCGGCGAAGAAATCCCCCAGGGCGTTTGACGCAGCTGCAAGCTGCAAGCTGCAAGAAAAGTCGAAAGCGGTAGCGCGACATGGCTACCAGCGGTGTACGGCTTGTAGCTTGCCGCGTCATCTGCCCCAAACCCGCACTGCTTCTACTTGTAGCTTGTCGCTGAACCGGAGGTTCCCCCATGCGTGCCCTCGCCGCCCTTAGCCGGTTCGTCGGCAACACCTTTGCCCTGTGGGTGCTGGTGTTTGCCGTGCTGGCGTTCCTCATGCCGCAGTGGTTCATTGCCCTGAAAGTCGCCATCGTGCCGCTCCTGGGGCTGGTGATGTTCGGCATGGGCTTGACCCTCAAGCTCGACGACTTCGCCGCCCTCGCCCGCCAGCCCTGGCGGGTGGCACTGGGCGTGGTGGCACACTTCGTGATCATGCCGGGCATGGCCTGGCTGCTGTGCCAACTGTTCCAGCTGCCGGCGGAAATCGCCGTAGGCGTGATCCTGGTTGGCTGCTGCCCAAGCGGCACGGCATCGAACGTGATGGTCTGGCTGTCCAAGGGCGACCTGGCTCTGGCAGTGGCCATTGCAGCAGTCACCACCCTGCTCGCTCCACTGCTGACGCCAACGCTGATCTGGCTCCTGGCTTCAGCCTGGCTACCGGTGTCCTTCATGGACATGTTCTGGTCGATTCTGCAATTGGTGATGCTGCCCATCGTGCTCGGCGTGCTTGCCCAGCGCTTGCTGGGCGCGCGGGTGCAACTGGCAGTGCAGGTGCTGCCGCTGGTGTCGGTGGTCAGCATCGTCATGATCGTCTGCGCAGTGGTTGCGGCCAGCCAGGCCAAGATTGCCGAGTCCGGGCTGTTGATCATGGCCGTGGTGGTGCTGCACAACAGCTTTGGCTTCTTGCTCGGTTACCTGACCGGCAAGCTGTGCAAGCTGCCATTGGCGCAGCGCAAATCGCTGGCGCTGGAGGTCGGCATGCAGAACTCGGGGCTGGGCGCCGCGTTGGCTGCAGCGCATTTTTCGCCGCTCGCGGCGGTGCCAAGCGCGCTGTTCAGCGTCTGGCACAACATTTCCGGGGCGCTGCTCTCGACCTGGTTCCGCAGCCTGGAGGCCCCACCTGTGGCTGCCGACGAGGTGGAGCCAATCAAGCCTTGATGCTGCTTGGGCGCAAAAAGGCGAGCACAGGCTTGCTCGCCAGCGGGCAGATGTGCACCATGATCGGCACAGTGAGGACGACCTCACGACGCAGCGCGTGATCACTTCGGGGACGGCCCCTCATTGCCACGATGGAGGTGCACATGTCCTGGATCATCCTGTTCTTCGCCGGCTTGTTCGAGGTCGGCTGGGCCGTTGGCCTGAAATACACCGACGGTTTCAGCAAACCCCTACCCACCGCTCTCACCGTCGCCGCCATGGCCATCAGCCTGGGCCTGCTGGGCCTGGCCATGAAGGAGCTGCCGCTGGGCACTGCCTACGCCATCTGGACCGGCGTCGGCGCGGTCGGCACGGTAATCGCCGGCATCATCCTGTTTGGCGAATCCATGGCCTTGATGCGCTTGGTCAGCGTGGCGCTGATCGTGACCGGCCTGGTCGGCCTGAAAATCAGCGCCAGCTGAATCGCCGCCCTAACGCAGGTCGCCGCGCAAGCGGCTGACCTGCTCGCGCAGCGCTTCAGGCTGAGCCGCCTGCGCCGCAATGCTCTCTCCGGCGACGATGGTCACCCGCGACCACAGGCGCTTGAACAGCCCTTTGCCTGGGTCGCGACTGAAAAAGCTGCCCCACAGCCCCTGCAGGGCCAGCGGAATCACCGGCACCGGGGTCTGTTCGAGAATGTGCCTGACGCCGCCTTTGAACACGTCGATCTCACCATCGCCGGTCAGCTTGCCTTCCGGGAAGATACACACCAGTTCACCGTCAGCCAGGTACTCGGCGATGCGCGCGAAGGCGCGCTCATAGGTGGCTGGGTCTTCGTTGCGCCCGGCGATCGGGATGGCCCCTGCGGTGCGGAAGACGAAATTGAGCACCGGCAGGTTGTAGATCTTGTAATACATGACAAACCGAATCGGCCGACGGATCGCCCCGCCCAGCAGCAGCGCATCGACGAACGACACATGGTTGCACACCAGCAGCGCCGCTCCCTCGTCGGGTATCCGCTCAAGCCCTCGGTGCTGTACGCGGTACATCGAATGGCTGAGCAGCCAGATCAGAAACCGCATGGTGAACTCAGGCACGATGCTGAAGATGTACGCGTTGACCAGCACGTTGAGCAACGACACCACCAGGAACAACTGTGGAATGCTCAGCTCGGCCACGCTCAGCAGCACGATGGTGAGCACGGCCGACACCACCATGAACAACGCATTGAGGATGTTGTTCGACGCGATCACCCGTGCGCGCTGATCTTCGGCGGTGCGCGCCTGAATCAACGCGTACAACGGCACGATGTAGAAGCCGCCGAACACCCCGAGCCCGACGATCGACAGCAGGATCCACCAAGCTTGCGGCATGCCCAGCAATGCCAGCCAGTCGTGCGGCGTTGCAGCGGCGGGAACATCACCGGAGTGCCACCACCAGAGCAGGCCGAACAGCGTAAGGCCGAACGAGCCGAACGGCACCAGGCCGATTTCCACCTTGCGCCCGCTGAGCCGCTCGCACAGCAGCGAGCCCACGGCGATGCCCACGGAGAACAGAGTCAGCACCAAGGTGACGACCGTCTCATCGCCATGCAGCCAGTCCTTGGCGTAGGTCGGGATCTGCGTCAGGTAGATGGCGCCGACGAACCAGAACCACGAGTTGCCGACGATCGAGCGCGACACCGCGGGGGTCTGGCCCAGGCCCATGCGCAGGATCAGCCACGACTGCTTGAAGATGTTCCAGTCCAGCGCCATCTGCGGCGATGCCGCCGCCGCCCGCGGGATCCAGCGGCTGGCCAGGTAGCCCAGCACTGCGGTACCGACCACGCCGCCAGCCACCACGCTGGCGTAGTTATCGTGAGCCATCATCACCCCGGCGCCGATGGTGCCGACCAGGATGGCCAGGAACGTGCCCATCTCGACCAGGCCGTTTCCGCCCACCAGCTCCTGCTCGCGCAGGGCCTGGGGAAGAATCGAATACTTTACCGGGCCGAACAGCGCCGAGTGGGTACCCATGCCGAACAGGGCTACCAGCATCAGTACCAGGTGATCGGTGACGAAACCAATGGCGCCGACGCCCATGATGGCGATCTCGGCCAGCTTGATGGCGCGAATCAAGGCGTCCTTGGCGAACTTCTCACCGAACTGACCACCCAGCGCCGAGAACAGAAAGAACGGCAGGATGAACAGTAGTGCGCACAGGTTGACCCAGATCGAGCGGTCACCATCACCCAGGCTGAGCTTGAACAAAATGGCCAGGATCAGCGACTGCTTGAACAAGTTGTCGTTGAAGGCACCCAGCAACTGGGTGATGAAAAACGGCAGGAAACGTCGCTTGCCGAGCAAGGTGAATTGCGAGGAGTGACTCATCGTCCTTGTTCCTGATGGGCTTTCGTCATTGGAGGCCGGCACTGCGGCAAAAGCCACAAATCTGCATGGCTTGGCGCTGCCTGGCAAGGTTCTGCCGGGTTTTCCTGCGCACTGATATCACGGTGACATTATTTTCATCGAAGCCGCTATTCAGATTTTGTTACATCTGCCGATAATTCATATAGACGACTATATCTGACAGAAGGGATGGACCTCAGGTCTCCTCCAACGCATAAGAAAAGGAGCTCGGCAGTATATGTTTACCTGGTTCGGCGACCTCAAGATCGCCCACAAACTGTTCATGGGTTTCGGCCTGGTGCTGTGCCTGACCCTGGCTCAGTCGCTGATCAGCTGGGATGGCATGGGCAGCCTGGTCCGGCGCAGTCAGGTGGTCAGCGATGTCTCGCGCCTGAATGACGCACTGGGCGACCTGCGCGAGGCACGCTTGCGCCATGCCATGGCCAACGGCGGCGCTGATGAAGCCAAGCAGCTGCAGGCGGCACTGGAAGCTTTCAAGCCGACCCTGGCCAAGCTGCGCGAGGTGATGGTCAAGCCACGCTCCCAGGCGCTGCTGAGCAATGCCGAGCAAGCCCTGCAAGGCTACAGCGCCAACCAGGCGGCAAGCTTCGGCGCCTATGAAAAGATGCGCACGGCACAGAAGCAGATGGGCGTGCTGGCGACCCAGTCGTTCGCCACCATCGAGCAGATTCGCACCCAGGTGCGTGCGTTGACCGATGCCGAACAACGGGTGGTGCGCAGCGAAGCGATCAACCAGATACGCGAAAACCTGATCCTGCTGCGTTATCACGTACGTGGCTACACCGGTAATACCACTGCCGAAACCGAACGCCTGATGAACGCGCAGATCGCTACCACGGTCGACGACCTGCCCGGCCTGATCGCCCGCTTCAACGGCAATTTTCCGCAGCAGTTCCAGCAGTTGCAGCAGCAGGTGCAGGCCTACGCCAGTGCCGTCGAGGCTTTCCGTGGCGAAGTGGGTCATCTGGTCGATTACCGCGCCGCCATGGCCAAGGACATCGACGCGCTCAACGCCGTGATCGGCCAGTTGCTCGACGACCAGGCAACCCTGGTGGCCAGCGACAGCCAGTTCGCGCGCTCGCTGCAGATCGCCACCACCTTGCTCGCCCTGGTGATCGGCGCTGCGGCGGCGCTGCTCATCGCCCGACAGATCAGCCAGCCCCTGCGCCAGGTGCTGCAAGCCATGGAACGGGTCGCCGCGGGCGACTTAAGTGAGCAACCGGCCAGCCGTCGGCGCGACGAAGTCGGTCAGTTGCAGAATGCCCTGCAGGGCATGACGCGCAACCTGCGCGAGCTGATCGCCCAGGTCCGCGATGGCATCTCGCAGATCGCCAGCGCTACCGAGGAACTGTCGGCGATCACCGAGCAGACCAGCGCCGGGGCCAACAATCAAAAGGTCGAAACCGACCAGGTGGCCACCGCCATGCAGGAAATGGCCGCCACCGTGCACGAGGTGGCGCGCAACGCAGGCGAAGCGTCGGCGGCCGCCAGCGCCACCGATGAAGAAGCCCGCGAGGGTGACAGCGTGGTCAATCGCGCCGTGGCGCAGATCAGCCGCCTGGCCAGCCAGGTCGATGCCACCGGCGAGGCGATGGGCGCGCTGCGCAGCGAGAGCCAGCGTATCGGCAAGGTCATGGATGTGATCAAGGCGGTTGCCGAGCAGACCAACCTGTTGGCGCTCAATGCCGCCATCGAAGCTGCCCGTGCCGGTGAAGCCGGTCGCGGCTTTGCCGTGGTCGCCGATGAAGTGCGTAGCCTGGCGCAACGCACCCAGGCCTCGACCCTGGAGATCGAATCGGCCATCGGTAGCCTGGAAGACGGCACCCGCTCGGTCAGCGACTTGATGGAGCAAAGCCAGAACCTGACGCAAAGCAGCGTCGCGCTGGTGCGCGAAGCCGGCGTGGCGCTCGAAGGCATCACCCAGCGGGTATCGAACATTCAGCTGATGAACCAGCAGATCGCCGCTGCGTCAGAGCAACAAAGCGCGGTGGCCGAGGAGATCAGCCGCAGCGTAGTGACGGTGCGTGATATTTCCGAACAGACGGCCGAAGCCAGCCAGCAGACCTCGGCCTCAAGCGTCGAGCTGGCGCGTCTGGGCGGCCAATTGCAGCAGATGATCAGCCGCTTTCGCTTCTAGGCAGCGCTGAGACACGCCCTGCCCGCGCCGGCCGTGGTGCCGACCCGGGCAGGGCCTCGCTCTAGAAGCCGAACAGCGCCTGGGCTGTCTCCCGCATCAGCGCGCGGCGCAACTCGGCCGAGCAACCCAGCGCGTCGAACTGCTCGAGCACCGAGCCGAAACTGACTGCGGCCTCATGCTGGGTATGCGGCCAGTCACTGCCCCACATCAGCCGCTCTGCACCGTAATGCGCCTCCAGCGCCCCCAGGGCCTGGCGGGCGAAGACGAGGTTCTGCTGCGCGGTGCCTTCCAGGCGGTAGATACCCGACACCTTGACCCAGACCTTGCCCTTGCCGCCAAGGGTCAGCAGTTCGGCAAAACCTGGCTGGCCCAGCCCGAGGCGCGCGTCTGGCCGGCCGAAGTGGTCGACCACGATGTCCAGGCCATAGGGCTCCAGCGCCCGTACCAAAGTTGGCATATCGGCCACCTGGCGATGCAGCTCGACATGCCAGCCCTGCTCGCCGATACGCTCGAGCAGCGGCCGCCAGTGGGGCTCGGTGAGGTCGGGCAGCGCTTGGCCCATCAGGTTCAGGCGCACCCCGCGCACCCCGAGGCTGGCCATCGCGGCCAGGCTTTCGGGCTCGACGTCAGGCTCGAGCATCACCACCCCACGCAGGTTGGCCGGCGCGCTCTGCAATGCACTGAGCAAATAGCGGTTGTCGGTGCCGAGAAAGCTCGGTTGCACCAGCACGCCATGGCTGAAACCGTGCGCCTGCAACTGCGCCAGGTAATCGCCCAGGGGCGCATCGTAGCTGGGCGCGTAACGCCGTCCAGTGGCCAGTTCCAGCCCGCGGCTGAACACATGGGCGTGGCTGTCGATGGCGGTCAGGTGTGAAGCAGGAGCGTCGGGCATGGTTTTCACAAGGCAGTCAGGTTACTTGGCAACAGCGCCAGCCACATGCGGCGCGGCAGTGGCCTCGAGGTCGCGGCCACGGGTTTCCGGCAGGCACAGCGCGGCGAGCATGGCCACGCCATAGGCGATACCGGCGTCGATGCCGATGGCGCTACCCAGCGACATCGATTCGCTCATGTGGCCGACCAGGAACGGGAACACCGCCGACAGCACACGGCCGAAGTTGTAGCAAAAACCCACCCCTGCCCCGCGTACATCCGCCGGATACAGCTCATTGAAGAACGCCCCCAGGCTTGCCGGGATGCCTGCGGCGAAGAAGCCCAACGGGAAGCCCAGGAACAGCATCTGCGTGTTGCTCAGCGGGAAGAACACGTAAGCCTGCACCGTCAGCACACAGCACAGGGCGAACAACAGGATGTTCTTGCGCCGGCCGATGCGGTCGATGAGCAGGCCGCTGACCACGCAGCCGCACCAGAAGGCGAAGATGATCACCGCCAGGTAGCCGCCGGAGTTGAGCACCGACAGATTGCGTTCGGTCTTGAGGAAGGTCGGCAGCCAGGTCATCACGGCGTGGTAACCGCCGTGCGCGCCCAGGCCCAGCAGGCCGCCGAGCAGCGTCACGCGCAGCAGCTCCGGGCGGAAGATGCCGGCCATGGACTTGAAGAAACTGCCAGGAATCGCCTTGTCTTTCTGCAGGCGCTGGAAGCTGTCCGGTTCAGGAACGTTACGGCGCACCCAGATGATCAGCAGCGATGGCAACAGGCCGACGAAGAACATCACGCGCCAGGCATATTCAGCCGGCACCAGCGAGTAGATCAAGGTGAACAGCGCCACCGCCAGGCCCCAGCCCACGGCCCAGGCGCTCTGCACGGTGCCCATGACCTTGCCGCGGTATTTCGGGTTGATGGTTTCGGCCATCAACACCGCGCCAGCCGCCCACTCGCCGCCGATGCCGAAGCCCTGCATGGCCTTGACGAACAGCAGCGGATAGAAGCCGGTGACGAAAGCCGATAGGAAGGTGAAGCAGGAGAACCAGAGGATCATCCATTGCAGCGTGCGCACGCGGCCGTAACGGTCCGACAGGGTGCCACCGAGCCAGCCACCGATGGCCGAGGTGATCAGGGTCACGCCACTGATCAGACCGGCATCGCCTTTGCTCAGGGAGAACGCGGCGATCAACGCCGGAATGGCCAGGCCGAACATCTGCACTTCCAGCGCGTCGAGCGACCAGCCGCCAAAACAGGCCCAGAACGTCTTGCGCTCCCGTGAAGTGATCTGGCGATACCAACTGAACATGATTGTTATCCTTCTAGTTGTGTGTGTTACGCACGGTGTCCAACGGCGCGAGGCGCGCAGGCAACCGGGCAGGCGAAGCCACTGCGCCGTGGCAGAACGGCGCAGACAGGTGAATGCGAAAGGCCGGTGGCCGGCTCAGCGAATCTCGACGCGGTACCGGAAGTGCTGGGCATGGCCTCGCGAGCGGCGCCATTCCAGGGGTTTGCCGGCGTAGTCACGGGCCAGGCGTTCGATCACCACCACCGGGCTGCCTGGGGCGACCTGGAGCAAGCGCCCGTGGACGGCATCGACCGCCTCGGCGGTGAGGGTTTCTTCGGCATGGGCGACCACTTGGCCGCACAACGCCTCGAAAATGGGGTAAAGCAGCGGGCCGTGACTGTCCAGGTCTACCTCCAGCAGTGCCTGGAAAGGCTGGCGCGGCAGCCAGATCTCCTCAGCCAGCACCGGTTGCGCTTCCAGCAATCGGGTGCGCACGATGCGGATCACTTCGGCCCCGGCTGCCAAGCTCAACGCCTGGGCAACGGCTGACGGCGCCACGACCGCTTCGATGGACAGGATGCGGCTCTGCGGCACGAGCCGCTCGCCGCTGGCACTTTCGAAACGGAAGAAGCGGAACAATGACGACTGGAATTGCGGGCGACGAATGAAGGTACCGCGGCCCTGCTGGCGCTCCAGCACCCCTTCGGCGACCAGTGCATCGACCGCCTTGCGCACCGTGCCGACCGACATGTCGAACTCGGTGGCCAACGCGGCCTCGGTGGCGATGGCTTCGCCCGGGCGCCAACGATTGTTGGCGATTTGCTCGATCAGGTGATCGCGCAGTTGTTGATAGCGTGGCAGTCGAGCATCACCGGACAGTGGGGGCATGGGGCGACTCTCATATTGTTATATAGACATATATATGAATTTTTCCAGAGTATTCCCCGTGCCCGACAGGCTGTCAATCCTCCGGCTGTCGCTTTGCTATCAAACACGCGATGGTACGATCGGCATGCGTGGCCTTGACCTGCCGGCGCAGCGCCTGCGACGACCTGCCACTGCGACCAACGTCGGCGCTGACTAACCGCCGTCTGCATGCCAGACTGCTGCCAATGGCTGGTGGGCCGCTGACCCATTTGCAGGTGACCTTTATAGCTGCGGAGATTGCATGTCGTTGTCCAGCGGGCTGATCGCCGTGGTCGCCCTGGCCTATATGGCCGTCATGTTCGCCATCGCCTTCTACGGCGACCGGCGCAGCACCCCGCTGCCGCCGCGCCTGCGCGCGTGGGTGTACAGCCTGTCCCTGGCGGTGTACTGCACCAGTTGGACGTTCTTCGGGGCGGTTGGCCAGGCGGCCGAGCAGCTATGGGCGTTTCTGCCGATTTACCTGGGGCCGATCCTGCTGCTGCTGTTCGCCCCTTGGGTGCTGCAGAAGATGGTGTTGATCAGCAAGCAGCAGAACATCACCTCGATCGCCGACTTCATCGCCGCGCGCTACGGCAAATCGCAGTCGCTGGCGGTGGTGGTGGCGCTGATCTGCCTGGTCGGCGTGCTGCCGTACATCGCCCTGCAGCTCAAGGGTATCGTGCTCGGCGTCAACCTGCTGATCGGCGCCAATGCCGACGCCACGGGCACCCGCGTGCAGGACACCGCGCTGGTGGTGTCGCTGGTGTTGGCGCTGTTCGCCATCGTCTTCGGCACGCGCAGCCTGGATGTCACCGAGCACCACCGCGGCATGGTGCTGGCAATTGCCTTCGAGTCGCTGATCAAGCTGCTGGCGTTTCTGGCCGTCGGCGTGTTCGTGGTGTTCAACCTGTACGACGGCTTCGATGACCTGTTCACCCAGGCACGCCAGTCGGTACAACTGGACACCTATTGGCAGGAAACCATCAACTGGCCGTCGATGGTGGTGCAGACCGCCGTGGCGATGATGGCGATCATCTGTCTGCCGCGGCAGTTCCACGTCACCGTGGTCGAGAACATCGAAGCACAGGACATGCGCCTGGCCCGCTGGGTGTTTCCGATGTACCTGGCGCTGGCGGCATTGTTCGTGGTGCCGATCGCGCTGGCCGGGCAGATGCTGCTGCCCGGCACGGTGATATCCGACTCCTTCGTCATCAGCCTGCCGTTGGCCCAGGCGCATCCGAGCCTGGCCTTGCTGGCCTTCATTGGCGGTGCTTCAGCGGCAACCGGCATGGTCATCGTCGAAGCCGTCGCGCTGTCGACCATGGTCTCCAACGACATGCTGCTGCCGTGGCTGCTGCGGCGCAATAACGCCGAACGGCCGTTCGAGGTGTTTCGTCACTGGATGCTTTCGGTACGCCGCGTGACCATCGTGGTGATCCTGCTGCTGGCCTACGTCAGTTACCGCCTGCTTGGCTCCACGGCGAGCCTTGCGACCATCGGCCAGATCGCCTTTGCCGCCGTCACTCAGTTGACCCCGGCCATGCTCGGCGCGCTGTACTGGAAGCAGGCCAACCGCCGCGGCGTGTTCGCAGGGCTCACGGCGGGTATTTTCCTGTGGTTCTACACCCTGGTGCTGCCGATCATCGCGCACAGCCTGGGCCTGTCGCTGGCGCTGTTTCCGGGCCTTGCCTGGTTGCATGGCAACCCGCTGAACCTGCCGATCACGCCGCTCACCCAGGGTGTGGTGTTGTCGCTCGCCGGCAATTTCACCTTGTTCGCCTGGGTTTCGATGCTGTCGCGCACGCGCGTATCGGAGCACTGGCAGGCCGGGCGCTTCATCGGCCAGCAGACCAGCGCCCACCCGAGCAGCAAACCGCTGCTGGCGGTGCAGATCGACGACCTGCTGACACTGGCCTCGCGCTTCGTCGGCGAAGAGCGTGCGCGACAGAGCTTCATCCGCTTCGCCTACCGGCAGGGCAAAGGCTTCAACCCTAACCAGAACGCCGACGGCGACTGGATCGAGCACACCGAGCGGCTGCTCGCGGGGGTGCTCGGCACCTCATCGACCCGCGCCGTGGTCAAGGCCGCTATCGAAGGTCGCGACATGCAGCTCGAAGACGTGGTACGCATCGCCGATGAAGCCAGCGAAGTGCTGCAGTTCAACCGCGCGCTGCTGCAGGGCGCCATCGAGAACATCAACCAGGGCATCAGCGTGGTCGACCAGAACCTGCACCTGGTGGCCTGGAACCGCCGTTATCTGGAGTTGTTCAACTACCCCGAAGGACTGATCAGCGTCGGACGGCCGATCGCCGATATCATTCGCTACAACGCCGAGCGCGGCTTGTGCGGCCCTGGCGAGGCGCAGGTCCACGTGGCCCGGCGCCTGCACTGGATGCGCCAGGGCCGTGCGCATTCGTCGGAACGGCTGTTCCCCAACGGCCGGGTCATCGAGCTGATCGGCAACCCGATGCCCGGTGGCGGGTTCGTCATGAGCTTCACCGACATCACCCCTTTCCGCGAGGCCGAGCAGGCGTTGCGCGATGCCAATGAAGGGCTGGAACAGCGCGTGGCCGCGCGCACCCATGAGCTGTCGCAGCTCAATCAGGCGCTGTCCGAAGCCAAGAGCCAGGCCGAGGCGGTGAGCAAGTCCAAGACCCGCTTCCTGGCGGCGGTCAGCCACGACCTGATGCAGCCGTTGAACGCCGCGCGGCTGTTCTCCGCCGCCCTGTCGCAGCAGGCCGAAGGCATGAACGACGAGGCTCGGCAGCTGGTCCAGCACATGGACAGCTCACTGCGCTCGGCCGAGGAGCTGATCAGTGACCTGCTGGACATCTCGCGCCTGGAAAACGGCAAGATCACTCCCGATGCCAAGCCCTTCGCCCTCAACGAGCTGTTCGACACCCTGGGCGCCGAGTTCAAGGTGCTGGCCGCCGAGAAAGACCTGGAGTTCCGCCTGCGCGGCAGCCGGCTACGCGTCGATAGCGACATGAAGCTGCTGCGGCGGGTGCTGCAGAACTTTCTCACCAACGCCCTGCGCTACGGCAAGAGCCCCCTGCTGCTCGGCGTGCGCCGCCAGGGCGAGCATCTGTGGTTGGAAGTGTGGGACCGCGGCCCGGGCATCGCCGACGACAAGCTGCAGGTCATCTTCCAGGAGTTCAAGCGCCTGGACAGCCACCAGACCCGTGCCGAAAAAGGCCTGGGCCTGGGTCTGGCGATCGCTGACGGCCTGTGCCGGGTACTGGGTCATCCCCTGCAGGTGCGCTCGTGGCCTGGCAAGGGCACGGTGTTCCGGGTCAAGGTGCCGATTGCCAGGCAGGCTGCGGTGGCCGCCCCCGTCGCGCCGGAGGCGGCGAGTCAACCTCTGGCTGGCTTGCACGTGCTGTGCGTGGACAACGAAGACAGCATCCTGATCGGCATGAACAGCCTGCTCAGGCGCTGGGGCTGTCAGGTCTGGACCGCGCGCAACCGGGCCGAATGCGAAGCTTTGCTGGCCCAGGGCATGCGCCCGCACCTGGCGCTGGTGGACTTTCACCTCGATGACGGCGAAACCGGGACTGGGCTGATGGGCTGGCTACGTGCGCGGCTGGGCGAGCCCGTGCCGGGGGTGGTGATCAGCGCCGACGGCAGCAAGGAAACCCTGGCCACGGTGCATGCCGCGGGCCTGGACTACCTAGCCAAGCCGGTCAAGCCAGCCGCCCTGCGGGCCTTGCTCAACCGACATCTGAGTCTGGTTCAGTGAGCGCCTGGCTCGCCAGGGCATCGTCGCTCAGTGCCCGTTCCAGCAGCTCGGCCGGCAGGCTCTTGCTGGCGCGGGCACCAAGCAGCTTGAGCTGCTCGCTGCGGCTGACCAAGTTGCCGCGCCCTTCGCAGAGCTTGTTGCGCGCCGCCGCATAGGCTTTATCGACTTGCTGCAGGCGGTTGCCCAGTTCATCCAGGTCCTGGATGAACAGCACGAACTTGTCGTACAGCCAGCCTGCCCGCTCAGCGATCTCGCGAGCGTTCTGACCCTGGCGCTCTTGCTTCCACAAGCTGTCGATGACGCGCAAGGTGGCGAGCAAGGTGGTGGGGCTGACGATCACGATCTGCCGGTCGAAGGCTTCCTGGAACAGGTTGGGCTCGGCCTGCAAGGCCGCCGAGAACGCCGCCTCGATGGGCACGAACAGCAGCACGAAGTCCAGGCTGTGCAGGCCTTCGAGGCGGTTGTAGTCCTTGCTCGACAAGCCTTTGACGTGGTTGCGCAAGGACTGCACATGCTGCTTGAGCGCGGTTTCGTCGTTGCTGCTGACATACTGCTGGTAGGCCGTGAGACTGACCTTGGCATCGACTACCACCTGCTTGTCGCCAGGCAGCATGATCAGCACATCGGGCTGGAAGCGTTCGCCATCGGCGCTCTTGAGGCTGACCTGGGTCCGGTACTCGCGGCCCTTCTCCAGCCCGGCATGTTCCAGCACGCGCTCCAGGATCAGCTCGCCCCAGTTGCCTTGGGTCTTCTGCCCCTTGAGCGCCTGGGTGAGGTTGGTCGCCTCATCCGACAGGCGCAGGTTCAGCTGCTGCAGGCGCTCAAGCTCCTTGCTCAGCGAGAAGCGTTCGCGCGCTTCCTGCTGGTAGCTTTCCTCGACGCGCTTCTCGAACGCCTGGATGCGCTCCTTGAGTGGGTCGAGCAACTGGCCAAGGTGCTGCTGGCTGGTCTGGGCGAAGCGTTGCTCACGTTCATCGAAGATTTTCGTGGCCAGGTCAGCGAACTGTGCACGCAGCGTGTCGCGGGCCTCCTGCAGGTCTTCGAGGCGCTGCTGGTGGCTTTCCTGCTGTTCGCGCAACTCCGCCTCCAGGCGCGCGGCCTGGGCCTCCAGCCGACGCAATTCAGCCTCTCGGTTAGCGCGTTCGAGGTGCCAGGCGTGGGCGGCATCGCGGGCGTTGTCGCGCTCGATCTGCAACAGCTCGAGTTCGCGGCCTTGGGCGGCGAGGGTCGCCTGCTTGGCCGCATTGGCCTCGCTGAGGTCGCTGATTTCGTCGCGGCTGGCATCGAGTTGCGCCTGCAAACCGGCCTGGGCCAGTTGCGCACTGCCCAAGCGCTCCTGCAGCAGCGCCTGCTCGTTGTACCGGGCGGCGTGCCGACGCTGCAGGTGCAAGGCCCACCCCAGGCAAGGCAAGGCGCCCGCCACCAAGCCCAGCACGATGCTGGTCAGATCAACTGCCATGCTTACCCCGATCAGACTGCTACACGTGCGTGCAGCTTATCAGTCTGTTTGCTCGGACGCCCGGTCGTGCTCATCGGCCTGGAACAACCGCGCATATTCTTGCTGGGCCAGCGGGTCGCCAGCGCGTGCTGCCTGGCGCAGCAATTCATGGCCAATGCGCCGATCACGGGCACTGCCGCAATCGCGGCACAGCATCTGTCCTAACCGGCTCTGCGCCGCTACCACGCCCTGCCGTGCAGGTTGTTTGAGCAGACGCCCGGCGATGTGCTTGACCTGCTGGTTTTCCCCCAGGCGCGGGGTGTCGAGCAACCACAGGGCGACTTTCAGGGAGAAGCGCTTGGGCGATGGGGCTGGCAGAGTAGCTACGGAGCTGGCGAGCGATTTACCACGAAATTTCATGACCGACTGGGTTGGCAGCTGGAAAAGCGCGCCACTCTACTCTTTTTTTCAAACCTGACCTACCCAAGGTGGCCAACATGGAAAAAATTTTAAATGATCTTTTCTTGACGTTTTGTCATCACTGACCGCACGGTCGACCAGTGCGCAATAATCGCCGGACAGTTCCTCGAGAGGCTGGCGCGCCCGCACTAGAGCAAGCGCCCCGGACAATCCACAGTTCCTGTGGATAACTCGGTGGACAACACCCTCATTGCGCCCGCAAAGCCCCGAATAACGGGGCCTACAGTCAAACTGACGATTTTTTCACCAGCAAAAAATAGTGTTTTTTTTCATTGACTTAAACCACCAGTCAAGTCATTGGCGAGTGCTGTCCGAGCTGTTGCCGTGCCGATACAACTGAGCTCGCGGATGTTGACAACTGCCCGCTGGGCGCTCACGCCATCGCCCGTGTTTAATCGAACGGCGTGCCAAGCCAGCCTCCGCCCCTCTTCACAGAGCCAAGCAGACGCGGCATACTGCTCGGCTCAGCGCAGAAAACACAGTGCTTGCATTGGCACGGCGTTTTCTGTAAGGTGCGTCTCGTTAGTACCCCAGCTGAAAGTCAATTCTGGCCACTACGTCCTTGCAGCCCATCGCCCCCCAAGCGGTCGCTGCTGAAACCAGGACCGGCCCACTGATGATTCCTTCGCCAGCCCACGCTGTGCAAGCTTGAATCACGAGCAGATTGATCAGGATTCAACTCCGACGGCCTAGAACCTTGGCCCCGTTGTGTTGCCTGCCTTCTGATGTACCTACCAGTCAGCCCAAGCGCCTACCTATTGAATGCGCCCCCTCTGGCTGCCCTGTTCCAGTCAGGTTCGCTCGTCCCTTAATAAAGACGTCACTGGAACGTTTCTATCATGCACGGATCACATCCTCCGTGTTCAAGCAGGAACCTCCAAACAACATGCATACTCATCATCAAATTCAGGCTGCCATTGGCACCCTATCCCAGGCCTTCTCGCCGTTGAAGTGCCTTATCGTCGCGCCTCGCAAAGGCAGCTTCAGTTTTACCCTGGTGGACGAGCACGGCATCGCCTGCCACACCGAACGCTTGTACCCTGAACAGTACAGCCGCTCGGAGCCATTGCAGGCGGTCATCGATCGCACCCGCCAATCACTGACCGCGTGAGCAGCGAATACTGCGGTATTCGCTGCCTGAATGGCCTTTTCCCTTCACCGTCAAGCGCTTCCTGGACTAATTGCCGCAAGGCATATAGCCCAGTGAAGCATGCTGCAATTGATTTAAAAACAGCTCTTTACGTGCTGATTATCACACTACACTTCAACTCGAGCGGCCCTTGCCGCTTCCGGCGGGCCTGAACACTCACCAGCTGCCAAGCTCCAGCGCCCGTCGGTACCTCATCGCTCGAGGCCATCATGGGTATTGCGGCTAGTGAATTGTGTCAGTATGTGATTCGACCAACCCTGGTCTACCTCAATCGTCACTGTGCCAGTGCCGAGGCCCTATTGCTGGGCATCGCGGCCAGCCAGTCTGCGCTTGGCTCAGCGCTGCACGACCGCCGCGGCCATGGCCTGTACCGCATCGGCGAGCATCGGCACCAAGCAGTATGGGATCAATTTCTGGCCCATGATCCGGACCTTGCCAGCCTGGTCCGCGGCCTGGCCAGCCAGCATGCCTTTCTTGGCGGCCCGCACCTGGAACTGACGGTGAACCTGCGGTACTCCACTGCCATCGCCTGGATGCTCATCGAGCAGCAGATGACGGTGCTGCCAGCGGCCGACGACTTGCTTGGGCTGGCGCGGATCTGGCGGCAGATTTTCCATCCGCAAGGGCGCCTGCGCGACTTCACGGGTGCCTGGCATGCCTGCATAGAACAGAAATTACCACAGGCATCTTAAGAAGCTTCCTACAACGTTGCCGTTAAAAATGGAATTATGGTCGGATTGTCCTACAAAACCGCTCTATCTCCTGTGATCCAGGCTATAGCGCAGCGCGTGATTTGTTGGTAGCTTTTCGCCCCGGAGATCCCAAGGAGTTTCTAATAATGAAAAAAGCAATGCTCAAAACCTCCCTCGGCGTAGCCGTTGCGCTCGCCTCGAGCCAACTGTTCGCAGCGGGCTTCGCGCTCAATGAACAAAGTATCAGCAGCATGGGGACAGGTTTCGCGGGTCGTTCTTCCTCTGCCGAAGATGCCAGCACCGTGTATGGCAACCCGGCCGGCATGTCCCGGCTCAAGCGTCAGCAGATGACCGTAGGGGGCGCTGCCGTCATCGCCAAGACCGATATCTCCGGCGCCGGCAGCAGCCCGCTGCCAGGGGAAACCGACGGTGACATGGTACCGGTCGTCGGTGTACCGATGGGTTACTACGTCAAACCAATCGATGAACACTGGAGCGTCGGTTTCGGCGTCTACGTGCCATTCGGCCTGGTGACCGACTACGGCAGCGGCGACGCAGCACGCTACTGGGGCAAGAAAAGCCACGTCGAAGTCATCACCTTCCAACCGACCGTCAGCTACGCCTTCAATGACAAGGTGTCGATCGGCTTCGGTCCGACCATCAACCGCATCAAAGGTGAGTTGGGTTCCAACACCATCAACCCATTCACGCCGGGCCGCAACGACGGTGAAGTGAAGATCAAGGGTGATGACACCGCCGTAGGCTACAATATTGGCGTGCTGGTCCAGGCCACTGACCGTACGCGTGTCGGCCTGACGTATCACTCGATGGTCGACTACAAGCTCGAGGGCGACACCAAGATCAACAACGCCTTGATCGGGCCATTCAGCGGCAGCAAGTTCGACGCCAAGCTGAAGATCAAGACGCCAGAGTCGGTGGACCTCTCGGTCACCCACGAGCTGGATGATCAGTGGACGCTCTATGCAGGCAGCACCTGGACACGCTGGAGCCGCCTGAAGGACATCACGGTCAACAACGAAGTCCCGGCGCCACTGGCGGGGCAGTTCGGCACCATTTCCGAAGAGCAGAACTGGCATGACACTTGGGCGCACGCCATCGGCGCGTCGTACAAGGTCAACAAGGAGTGGGTACTGCGCACCGGCTTCACCGTCGACCAGTCGCCGACCAACAACACCGATCGCTCCCCGCGCATTCCGACGGGTGATCGCAAAGTGTTCAGCCTGGGCGCAGGCTGGAGCCCAAGCGAAGACATGACCATCGATGTGGCCTATTCCTACCTGTGGGAAGAAGACACCAAGGTCAACCTGGTCAGCGCAACCAAGGGCCGTTACCAGGCCAAGTACGAGAACAGCGCCCACGGCGTCGGTGCTTCGCTGACCTATCGTTTCTGATCCGTACCGCTGTACCGGAAAAACCGCCCGCGTGGCGGTTTTTTTCATGCTTGCACGCGCCACTCCTCGCCCAGGCAGTCACGCAGGTAGTCCATGAAGGCACGAACTTTTGCGGTCATGGCGAAACGGTCTGCCACACACAGGAAGATGTCCATGGGCTCGGTCTGGGCATACACCTGACGGCTGTCGCGGTATTCGAACAGCGGCACCAGGGCGCCGCTGGCCAGGTGCGGTTTGACGATGAATTCAGCCAGACGGGTGATGCCGCCATCGTTGAGGGCCATTTGCGTGAGGGCATCGATGTCGTCGCTGATCAGGACGTTGCCGAACTGCGCCTCGAAGCGCATGCCGTCGCGCACGAAGCCCCAGCGCAGGAAGCGCCCATCGACCGGGTAGCGGAACACCAGGCAGCGGTGCTCACGCAGTTGCTCTGGGGTGGTGGGGATACCCATGCGGGCGAGGTACCCGGGGGAGGCGCAGCAGGTGAACGGGATACGGGCGATGCGCCGGGCAAGCAGGTGATCTTCGAGTTGCGGGGTGATGCGCAGACTGACGTCAACGTCTTCACGTGTGTGATTGACTTTGCGATCAGTCGTTAGCAACTCTATCGAAAGTGCAGGGTAGCGGGCGCTGAATGCGGGTATCAAGGGCGCCAGGATGTGGCGGCCGAAGGCTGAGGTGGAGGCTATGCAGAGCCGGCCTTGGGGTTCGGCCTCGGGTGTGCTGATGGCTTGTTCGGCGAGTGCCAGGTCGCGCTCGATGTAGCGGACGCGTTCGTAGTACTGGGTCCCGGCGGGGGTCAGTGACAGGCTACGGGTGGTGCGACTGATGAGGCGCACTTGCAGGTGTGCTTCGAGACGCGCGAGGTTCTGGCTGACGGCCGCCGGGCTGAGGCCTAGGTTGCGAGCAGCAGCGGCGATGCTGCCGGCTTCGGCGACCTTGATGAAGCTGCGGATGGCATTGAGCAGATCCATGGCGGGCCTATTGGATTCGTAAGTTTCTCTTTATAAAGAACTCAGTAGCGCGGGTCTACAGGGGGCGTGCAACGGTTGCTAACCTGCGATCTCCAGCCTAATGGATCAGGAGATCGCATGAGCAATCTGTCCACTACCCGTAACCGGCGTAAACTGCGTGCGGGCGCCACGCCGTATGTGTTCGCGTTCTACATGTCGTCGATCATGGCGCTGCTGATGTGTTTCGTGATCACCGCCGCGACAGCCGGGGTGAATCCGGACTATCTGGGAAATGTATTGAAGGCATACCAGTTGGCGATGCCGGTGGCGTTTTTTTGTGTGTTGATGGTGCGCCCAGTAGTGATGAAACTGGTGGCTATCACCGTGCATCCGCATTGATAACACTCTGCAGGCGCCGTGCCTTCGCAGCGTATCAAGCTTTAATCTTCGCCATCGCCATCGCCATCGATTTTGCTGTTGCTTTTGCTGTTGCTTTTGCTGTTGCTTTTGCTTTTGCTGTTGCTGTTGCTGTTGCTGTTGCTGTTGCTGTTGCTGTTGCTGTTGCTTTGGCTTCTAAGCGCGCGATAGTTCAGGCAACGCAAAA